>NZ_QYCP01000080.1 GCF_025506275.1 Brevibacterium permense | reverse complement strand
CTTCCCGCCCCCACAACGACAGATCAGCAACGACCGGCCAAGCGGCCGATCGACACAGCAGCAGACGAAAGGACAGCAATGACCGCACTGCCCACCGATCAGACCATCACCGACCTCCTCACCTCAGGACTGAGCGCCTGCGGAGTGGACGCATTCGCCCGCAAGGGATCGGCCGCCTCGGCAAGCCTTCCGGCCCGCTCCCCCATCACGGGACAGGACCTCGGCACGATCGCCGCGGACACCGCGCGGACGGCGGCGGACAAGATCGCCGCAGCCCAGACCGCTTTCGAAACCTGGCGGGACGTGCCCGCTCCGGTCCGCGGTCAGCTGGTGCAGCGGTGGGGACAGCTGCTCGGCGAGCACAAGGAGGATCTGGCCAAGATCATCACCGTCGAAGCCGGCAAGACCCCCTCCGAGGCGGCCGGTGAAGTCCAGGAGATGATCGACATCTGCGAGTTCGCGCTCGGTCAGTCCCGGCAGCTGTGGGGCAAGACCATGCCCAGCGAACGGCCGGGTCACCGACTCATGGAGACGTGGCATCCCCTCGGCGTCGTCGGTGTCATCTCCGCGTTCAACTTCCCCGTGGCCGTGTATTCCTGGAACACCGCCCTGGCCTTGGTCGCCGGTGACGCGGTCGTGTGGAAGCCCTCGGAAAACGCCGTGCTAGCAGCTCTCGGGGCACAGTCTCTGCTGGCCAGGGCCGCCGCCGAAGTGGGGGCACCGGAGAACCTCGCGCCTGTCCTCGTCGGTGGCCGGGACATCGGTGATGTGATGGTCCGGGATGAACGCGTGGCCTTGGTCTCGGCGACGGGATCGGTGCGAATGGGTCGCGAGGTCGGTCCCGTCGTGGCCGAGCGCTTCGGCAAGATCCTGCTCGAGCTCGGCGGCAACAATGCCGCCATCGTCGCCCCGAGCGCCGACATCGACCTGGCACTGCGCGGAGTGGTCTTCGCGGCCGCTGGAACCGCCGGTCAGAGGTGCACGACGCTGCGGCGGCTCATCGTGCACGAGTCCATCGCGGACGAGTTCGTCGACAAGGTCGTCGCCGCGTACAAGACGCTGAGCATCGGATCGCCGACCGATGACGGAGTGCTCGTGGGACCGCTCATCAATTCAGCTTCGTTCGATGCGATGCAGGCGGCCCTCAAGCAGGCAGAGGCAGAGGGCGGCGAGATCCTCTGCGGAGGCGGCCGAGTGCTCGCCGATGAACGCCCGGAAGCTCACTACGTCGAACCTGCCGTGGTGCGGATGCCCAGCCAGAGCGCAGTGGTCAAGGAGGAGACGTTCGCCCCGATCCTCTACGTCGTCACGTATTCGGATCTCGATGAGGCGCTGGAGATCCACAACGATGTGCCGCAGGGACTGTCCTCGGCGATCTTCACTGCCGAACTCGCCGAATCCGAGAAGTTCCTGTCCCGCTCCGACTGCGGAATCGCCAACGTCAACATCGGCACCTCCGGTGCGGAGATCGGCGGTGCCTTCGGTGGTGAGAAGGAGACCGGCGGCGGACGGGAGTCGGGTTCGGATTCGTGGAAGGCCTATATGCGCCCGGCCACGAACACGATCAACTACTCCGGTGAGCTGCCGCTGGCGCAGGGAGTCGAGTTCCTCTGAGAGAGCTGTGTCCTCCGGTCGAGGTGAGGTGCTCGTCCGGTGGGTCGGTAGGCTGTGGTCGAAGCGCAGACTGGCCACCGGCGCCTCTTCATATCGCTCAAGGGCCAGCGCCGATATCACGTGGTACACGACGCGATTTCCGCGCTGCCCCTTGAACGAGCGACTCTCGCGCAAAAACCAAGGTAGATTGATGCCATGAGCGAAAATCCGCTGCTGCCCGCCGCCTATGACGTGATCTGGTCCGGCATCGTCCTGCTGCTCGTCGTTCTGCTCATCTGGGCAATGGTGAGCATCGCCCGATCAGGACTCGACCCTCAGGTGAGACTCGTCTGGGCGATCATCGTCCTGCTGTTGCCCGTCGTCGGGCCGATCTGCTGGTTCGTCGCGCGACCGCAGAATTCGGATTCCAGCCTCAGCTGAAGGCGCTTGAGTGCACGTCGTCCTCAGTCGCACGATCTGCTGAATCCGAACGCCCCGCCGTTGAAGCCCGCCGCCGGTAGTCGCGGAGGATGCAAGCGAGGCAGATCAACGCACAGACGGGGAAGACGATGAGCGAAAGAATCCAAGGAACAACGGCACAAGCCTCCTTGCGCGCAATCGGATCTTCCGCTCGGCCTCTCTGTCTCCTTGCCCACAGATCCGGGTGCGGCCGCGACTTCGGGACCGCCGAGGACTAAAATCGACTCTGGACCTGTGAACGCCGTTGACCCCTGCACCCCGCTGAAGGAGACCACCTGTGATTGAGCTGAAGACGCCCGCCGAGATCGACAAGATGGCGGTGACCGGCCGTTTCATCGCGAAGACCTTGGCCGAGCTGACCTCGATCGCAGAACCGGGCATGGACATCATGCACCTGGAGAAGACCGCGCGGAAGCTCATTGCGGATGCCGGAGCGAAGTCCTGCTACTGGGACTACGCCCCCTCTTTCGGCTCCGGCCCCTTCCGCAACGTCATCTGCCTGTCCGTCAATGACGGCGTCCTCCACGGTAAACCGCACAGCTATGTCCTCAAGGACGGCGACCTGCTCACCCTCGACTTCGCCGTCTCCATCGACGGCTGGGTCGCCGACGCCGCCCGCTCCGTCGTCGTCGGCAACGGCAGCGACGAGGACCAGCGCCTCATCGACACCACCTGGGCCGGTCTCGAAGCCGGAATCGGTGCCGCCCAAGCTGGCAACCGTCTTGGCGATATCTCAAAGGCCATCGGTGACGTCGCCGATGCCCACCGCATCCCCGTCAACCTCGACTTCGGCGGCCACGGTCTCGGCCACACGATGCACGAGGATCCGCACGTGCCCAACCGCGGCAAGGGCGGTCGCGGGCTGGTCCTCAAACCAGGACTGACCCTGGCGATCGAACCCTGGTGGTCTTTCACCTCGAAGAAGCTGTCCGTCGACAAGGACGGTTGGACCCTGCGTCTGACCGACGGTTCGAATGGTGCCCATTCGGAGAACACGATCGCCATCACCGAGGATGGTCCCCGAATCCTCACCACGCTCGACTGACCTGGCTGCCGCACTCTGCCGCCAAGGGGCGTCCGACGAACTCATCGTCGGGCGCCCCTCTGCGTTCGCCGGACTCCCCCGCTGCAGTGCGCTCCGGCCAGCTCTCCTTGTCACTGCGGCCGGACTCTCGAGCAAGGAATCTCGTGTCAGCGGCCCGTGCCAGAATTGCGGTATGTCTTTCACATGCTCGGAATGCGGCTATTCGACGGTCAAATGGTTGGGACGCTGCCCCGAATGCCAGGCTTGGGGCACCCTTGAGGAAAAGGGCGCGAACTCGTCGAAGGTGAAGACGAAGGTCAAGAAATCCAATGCGGCGAAGCCGATCAGCGAGATCGACTCGACGCTCGCGCAGGCGAGATCGACGTTCGTCCCTGAGTTCGATCGGGTGCTCGGCGGTGGCATAGTGCCCGGCGCCGTTGTCCTGCTTTCCGGTGAGCCGGGGGTCGGCAAGTCGACGCTGCTGCTCGACGTCGCCGCGAAGATCGCCATGTTCGGGGTCAAGGTCCTCTATGTCACCGGTGAGGAATCCGCCGGTCAGGTGCGACTGCGCGCCGAACGGATCAATGCCCTGGCCGACTCACTTCTCCTCGCTGCTGAGACCGATCTGGGTTCGGTCCTGGGAATGATCGAGTCCGAACAGCCGGAGCTGCTCGTCGTCGACTCGATCCAAACTCTGGCATCATCCGAGGTCGAAGGCATCCCCGGCGGGGTCACCCAGGTCCGTGAAGTCGCGTCCGCCCTCATCAGGGAAGCCAAGGCCCGGTCTCTGCCGACTGTGCTCGTCGGCCACATCACGAAGGACGGTACGATCGCCGGTCCTCGCCTTCTCGAGCATCTCGTCGATGTCGTGTGCACCTTCGAAGGTGAGAGGCATTCGCGTCTGCGCATGCTGCGAGCGGTGAAGAATCGCTTCGGTCCGACCGACGACGTGGGCTGCTTCGATATGGAGGAGAACGGGATCAAGAGTCTCGAGGACCCTTCGGGGCTGTTCCTCTCGCGCAGCGGTGCGAACCCGCCCGGCACTTGCTTGACAGTGACGCAGGAGGGCAAGCGTCCGCTGCTCGTCGAAGTCCAATCGCTCATCACAGAATCCGCTGGCGGTCAGTCCCGTCGTTCGGTCTCCGGAGTCGATTCCTCCCGGGTGGCGATGATGCTGGCTGTGCTCAGCCAGAACGTCGCGCAGGCGAACCTCGCCAAGAGCGATGTCTTCACCGCCACCGTCGGCGGAGCGAAGCTCTCCGAGCCGGCCAGCGACCTCGCGATCTGCATGTCCCTGGCCTCCGCGCTGCTCGGCAAGCCGCTGGCTCGCCACCTCGTCGCGATCGGCGAGGTCAGCTTGTCAGGGGAGATCCGCAATGTCCCCAATCTCGGCCAACGACTCAATGAAGCCAAACGGCTGGGCATCACTCACGCTGTCGTCGCCAAGGGCGCGATGACCAATGTGGCGGCGCCGGACAAGATGGAGGTCGAGGAGTGCGAACACATCGCCGGAGCGGTCGAACTGATGCTGACGAAGAAGGCACTTCGGGAGCAGAAGTGAGAAAATCCGGGACTTTCGCACGGTTTTGGAGCATCCTGGTGTCATGACCACGACAGTTTTTCCAGCCTTCCGCACCACCGATGCCGCAGCGACGATCGACCTGCTGGTCACGCTCGGGTTCACCGAAAGACTGATCGTGCGCAATGAACACGATCCGGCGCTCGTCGAGCATGCCGAATTCGCGCTCGGTGACAACGGCGGGATCATGTTCGGTTCGGTTCGCAACGACGGGTCGGCCCTCGATTCGGTGGGCGGCAGCTCGATGTACGTCGTCGTCGACACCGAACGCGAAGTCGACCGGCTATACCAGGAGATCGTCGATATGGGGCATGCGATCGTGCGACCCGTGGCGACTCAGGTTCACGGCGGCCGCGAATTCGCCTTCCGCGACCACGACGGGAACTCTTGGGGAGTCGGCTCCTACCGCGGGGCGTGAGGACTCAGTCCTGCGGTTCCTCTGACTGCTTCTCATCCGAGGAGTCCTTCTCGCCGGATTCCTTTTCCGACTTCTTCTCCTCGTCGGCTTTCTTCTTCTCCTCCGCGGCCTTCTTCTCCTCGGCCTTTTCGGCGGCGCTCTTCTCGAGCTCGAACGGCGTCGGTTCGCTCTTCTTGTCATCGAGCTTCACGATGAGCTCATAGTCACCGGGGGCGAAGTCATCGTCTTCGCGGTTGCAGTTCTTGTCGACCTTGATCCGGTTCCACTTGAGCTTCGCGGTCTTCTCCGACTGCGGTGCGAACTCCGTGGAAGCTTCGGCATTCTCGTCTTTCACCGCCGCGCAGTACTCCGACGACCACACGACATCACCGTTCTTCTCGACGATGAATTCCTGCTTATCGGTACCGACCTCAATGAGGCACGTGGCGGTGTGGCCGTTCTCGATGACCATGCCGAATTCGGGTTCTTTCCCCTCCTTCACGGATTTCGGATCGACCTTCGCCTTCAGCGAGACCTTGTCCTCCGGGCATTTTCCGCTCGCTGCCTTCTTATCCGGCACGGGTGCCGCCGTCGTCGATTCGGCCGGAGTAGTCTCCTCGGCAGCGACCTTGTCCGGTCCGTCGCTGCGGCCGCCGATGGCTCTGACGATTCCGACGATTCCGAGCACGAGAAGCCCCAGGACGAGGAGGCTGGCCACAGCAAGTGTGATGCGGCGCCGGCGGTACACGTGAGCAGGCAGCTTCCCGCTAGACTGGCGAGGCTGCCCGGCAGCTCTGTTCGGCTGCGAACCACGATTGGAAGGAGTCATCGCTTTGAGCCTAGGCAATTGCGAATGAGCATCCAAATGACACACCGAGCCGGTCCCGAATCGAATCCCTCCGGGTCGACCTCCGCCTTCCCCGAGGTATCCGAACCTGTGCTCAAACGAGTCCAGGACACGATCATCGCCTGGTTCGAGGACACTGCCCGGGACCTGCCGTGGAGGCACCCGAAGACGAGTGCCTGGGCAATCCTCGTCAGTGAGATCATGTCCCAACAGACCCCTGTCGCCCGAGTCGAACCGCGATGGCGTGAGTGGATGGACAAGTGGCCGACGCCGGCCGACCTCGCCGCCGCCCCGACCGCCGAAGTCCTCCACGCCTGGGACCGCTTGGGCTATCCGCGCAGAGCGCTGCGACTGCAGGAAGCCGCCGAAGTCATCGCCGCGGACCTGGAGAACCGGGTTCCCGAATCGACCGAAGAGCTCGAACGACTGCCGGGCATCGGGTCCTATACCGCCGCCGCGGTCTCCTCCTTCGCTTTCGGCAGAAAGACGACCGTGCTCGACACGAACGTGCGTCGGGTCCTCATCCGCCTCTTCGCGGGCCGAGAACGCCCCACCACCTCACCCGGCCGGAAGGAGACCGCCTGGGCGGCGGCCCTCGTACCCGAGGATAGGCACGTTGAGTGGAACGCCGGAGTCATGGAGTTCGGAGCTCTCGTCTGCACGGCACGCAATCCCGACTGCCCTGCCTGCCCGCTCCAGGACATCTGCACATGGAACCGATTGGGCAGACCCGCCTCGGCGACGAAACCGAAGACTCAGAAGTGGGCGGGCACCGATCGACAGCTGCGCGGTGCCATCATGGATGTGCTCAAGGCAGCGCACGTCGCCGGGGATGACCGCCCCGGTGTCCGGCTCGACGTCTTCACCGCCTCGGTGACCGACTTCGACCCGGCGCTTCTCGACACACTGGCCGAATCGACGGCCACTGCGGTGGCGCGAGTGCGTGAACTCAGTGCTGACCAGGACAGGATCACTCGGCTCATCACCGACCTCGTTGACGACGGTCTGGCACAACAGGTCGACGGGCGATTGGCACTGCCGAACAGCTGAAGCAGGACCCGAACGTGGCAGACGCCTCCACTGGACGGTACGGCAGTCGCCTACACCGGTCAGTGAGAGCGTGGCCAAAACCGACGCCCGCCGACGACGGGCAGGATCAGGGTCTGTCTCAGAGGTATTTGATCATCCGTGAGTTTCCCAGGGTATTCGGTTTGACCCTGGCCAGATCGAGAAACTCTGCGACGCCCTCATCGGTGGAGTGGAGCAGCTCGACGTAGACCTCGGGTGAGACGGGGATGCCCTTGATCGGTTCGAAGCCGAGCGAACCGAAGAATCCGGTCTCGAAGGTCAGGCAGAACACCCGGTCGACTCCGATCTCACGAGCATCGGCGAGCAGCTGCTTGATGATCGCCTTGCCCACTCCCCTGCCCCGATAGTCCGGTGACGTGGCCACCGTGCGCGCCTCGGCGAGATCCGCCCAGATGACGTGCAGGGCACCGCAGCCGGCGAGGATCTCGGAACCATCGGGCTGTGGATCGACGACCAGCCAGAACTCCTGCAGCGACTCGAAGTAGGTCACCGTGTCCTTGGCGAGCAGGATCCGCTCACCGGCCAGCGGGGCGACCAGTGCTTCGATCCCTTTGACATCGCCGGTCCTCGCCCGTCGCAGGTACAGACCTCCGGGGAGTTCGTGCTTGGAATGGTGGTCCTCGGAGATCCGTCCGTGATCGAAGTCGCCTGCGTGTGAGCTCATACCGACATTCAACACCATCGCCGGAGGCGAACACGAAAGAGTCCGGGGAGCCGGCTGCTGCCGACTCCCCGGACTCTTATGCGTTATCCGAGAAGGTGATGAACGATCAGGCCGAGGACTCCGAGGATCCGCTCGAACTCGACGACCCCAGACCTGCGAGTTCGCCATCGTCATCCTCAGCGGGCTTCAGGCTCTCGGTCTCGATGCCTTCGAAGGTGAACTCAGCGTCCTTTCCTTCACCCTTGACGTCGACCTTGATGGTCTGACCGCGTCCGATCTCCTTGAACAGGATCTTCTCCGACAGAGTGTCCTCGATCTCGAGCTGGATGGTCCGACGCAGCGGACGGGCGCCCAGGACGGGATCGTAGCCGCGCTCGGCGAGCAGATCCTTCGCCTTGGCCGTGACGTCGACCTTCATGCCCTGATCGGCCAGGCGGACGTCGAGACGCTCGAGGAAGAGATCGACGATCTTGATGATCTCGACCATGCTCAGCTGCGGGAACACGATCGTGTCATCGACACGGTTGAGGAACTCGGGACGGAAGTGCTGCTTGAGCTCTTCGTTGACCCGCTGCTTCATCCGGTCGTAGTTGGTCTTCGTGTCACCCTCGACCTGGAACCCGAGCTGGAGTCCGCTCGAGACATCACGCGTACCGAGGTTGGTCGTCATGATGATGATGGTGTTCTTGAAGTCCACCTCACGACCCTGCGAGTCGGTCAGGCGACCATCCTCGAGGATCTGCAGCAGCGAGTTGAAGATGTCCGAGTGAGCCTTCTCCACCTCGTCGAACAGGACGACCGAGAACGGCTTCCGGCGGACCTTCTCCGTGAGCTGACCGCCCTCTTCGTATCCGACATATCCCGGAGGTGAGCCGAACAGTCGCGAAACTGTGTGCTTCTCCGAGTATTCGGACATGTCGAGGCTGATGAGCGAATCCTCATCGCCGAAGAGGAACTCCGAGAGAGCCTTGGCCAGCTCGGTCTTGCCGACGCCGGTGGGGCCGGCGAAGATGAACGAGCCTGAGGGGCGCTTCGGATCCTTCAGCCCGGCGCGGGTACGACGGATCGCCCGTGAGATCGCCTTGACCGCATCGTCCTGACCGATGACGCGCTTGTGCAGCTCGTCTTCCATCCGCAGCAGACGTGAGGACTCTTCCTCGGTGAGCTTGAAGATCGGAATGCCGGTGGCAGAGGCGAGCACTTCGGCGATGAGATCGGCATCGACGACCTTCGAGGTGTCGGTGCCGGACTTGCGCCACGCCTCGGTCTGCTCTTCCTTCTCCTTCTGCAGCTTCATCTCGGAATCGCGCTCCGAGGCTGCGAGTTCGAAGTCCTGAGCATCGATGGCGGCTTCCTTGCGGTGGCGGGCCTCGAGGATCTTCTCCTCCAGGTCACGCACCTCCTGGGGAACCGACAGACGCGAGATGCGCAGTTTGGCACCGGCTTCGTCGATGAGGTCGATCGCCTTATCCGGCAGGTACCGGTCGTTGATGTAGCGATCGGACATGTTGACAGCGGCTGCCAGGGCTCCGTCGGTGACGGTGACCTTGTGGTGCGCTTCGTACTTGTCACGCAGACCCTTGAGGATCTCGATCGAATGCGCCAGCGACGGTTCGGGAACCTGGATCGGCTGGAACCGGCGTTCGAGAGCGGCGTCTTTCTCGATGTGTTTGCGGTACTCATCCAGCGTGGTCGCACCGATGGTCTGCAGCTCTCCGCGCGCCAGCATGGGCTTGAGGATCGAAGCGGCATCGATCGCACCTTCGGCGGCTCCGGCACCCACGAGGGTGTGGATCTCGTCGATGAAGAGGATGATGTCGCCGCGAGTGCGGATCTCCTTGAGCACCTTCTTCAGACGTTCCTCGAAGTCACCGCGGTAGCGGGAGCCTGCGACCAGCGAACCGAGGTCGAGTGTGTAGAGCTGCTTGTCGGCGAGGATCTCGGGGACATCGCCGTTGACGATGGCCTGGGCGAGCCCTTCGACGACAGCCGTCTTGCCGACACCGGGTTCACCGATGAGGACCGGATTGTTCTTCGTCCGGCGCGAGAGGATCTGCATCACGCGCTGCATCTGCTCGTGCCGGCCGATGACCGGGTCGAGCTTGGCCTCGCGGGCCGCAGCGGTGAGGTTGGTGCCGAACTGGTCGAGCACGAGCGATCCCGAGGGCGTTCCCTCTTCGCGGCCGCCGGCGGACACGGGTTCTTTGCCCTGGTAGCCCGACAGCAGCTTGATGACTTCCTGGCGGACGCGTCCGAGGTCAGCGCCGAGCTTGACGAGCACCTGCGCGGCAACGCCTTCGCCCTCACGGATGAGGCCGAGCAGAATGTGCTCGGTGCCGATGTAGCTGTGACCCAGCTGCAGTGCTTCACGGAGGCTGAGCTCGAGGACCTTCTTCGCCCGCGGGGTGAAGGGGATATGTCCGCTCGGAGCCTGCTGTCCCTGACCGATGATCTCCTGGACCTGGTCGCGCACCTGTTCGAGGGAGATGTCCATACCCTCGAGTGCCTTCGCTGCCAGACCTTCACCCTCATGGATGAGGCCGAGCAGAATGTGCTCGGTGCCGATGTAGTTGTGTTTGAGAAGTTTCGCTTCTTCCTGCGCGAGCACCACGACGCGTCGTGCTCGGTCGGTGAACCGCTCGAACATATTCATCCTCCTCGGTCTTCTGATTCTTCTGAGCCTAACCACCACGACCGCGGATCTATTGCAGGTTTCGCCATCAGCCGAAACCGTTCGGCTGTGGGCGAAATTCTCTAGACTCGAGACCCACACAGCAACGTCAGTGAGGATGCAGACATGCCCACAGATCCCACGACCATCCGGGACCTGGCCCGGGCCCACGGTCTCGACATCATCACCGATTCCATCGTCATCAACGAGCTCGGCCTCGACTTCCAGGTCGCCATCGCCGAGGCGGTCGACGGTCGATCCTGGGTGCTCCGGATACCTCGGCGTCCGGATGTCTCCGCCCGCGCCGCCGTCGAGGGCCGCTTCCTCAAGGCCATCGCACCGCGCCTGAGCGTCGCGGTCCCGAATTGGCAGATCCACTCGACGAACCTCATCGCCTATCCGCTGCTGCCGGGAACACCCGGACTGACGATCGATGACAGTGGACAGCCGCAGTGGCATTTCGATGCCGAATCCCCCGAGTATGCCGCATCGCTCGGGGAAGTCCTCGCCGAACTTCACACCGTCGACCCGGCTGCCGTTCGGGACACAGGCATTCCGGAGTTCTCCCCCACTGAGATCCGACAGCGCAAGCGCGAAGACATCGAGAACGTCGCCGCTGAGTTCGAGGTGGCGCCGAACCTGCTCCGGCGGTGGACCGCGTGGCTCGACGATGACAGCTATTGGCCGTCGTTCTCAACCGTGACTCATGGCGAAGTGTACCCGGCGCATCAGCTCATGGACGGATCCGTCAATCTGAGCATCCTCGACTGGACGACCGCTGCAATCGGCGATCCGGCAAGGGATTTCATGTTCCATCACGCCAGTGTCTCGGCCTCAGCGTTCGAGAACATGAGCGCGCGATATGTGGAAGCCGGCGGTCTGATCTGGCCCAGGTTCGCAGAGCACTGCGGCGAGCTCTACTCGACGTCGCCCGTCGAATTGGGGCTGTTCGCTCTGCAGACCGAAGACCCGGAGCATATGAGTGCGGCACGAGCTCAATTGAACCCGGAGAGCTGAACCGACCTCAATAGCCGTACGGTGAGCAGAGGTCTTTCCTCAGCCGCAGTGCATGCTCCCTTGATTCAACTGCAACTTCATCGAATGATTTGGCTGCGCCATCAATCGATATGATTTTCAACTGCTCTCCACCTGGCAATTGTCTGTGATGTTTCATCACTGCTGTGTTGCCGCATCGCCGGAAGAGGGCAATTGACAATACCGAGGCCGAGCACATAATGCCGGAGGGGCCAGCGACTCAATTCGCTGGCCCCTCCGGCCTAATCGGAAGTTATCGGCTTTCGAATGAGCCTCTTACTTCTCCGCTGCTTCGTATGCTTCGACGATCTCCAGCGGGATCCGTCCACGATCACCGAGCTGGTACCCGTTGTTCTGTGCCCACTCGCGGATCTTCGCCGTGTCCCGCTTGGGGCCCGACGAACCCGCACGGCGGCCACGGCCGCCGGTGTTGGCTACACGACGTGCTTTGGCGATGAATGGGGCGAACGTCTCACGGAGCTTGTCGGCATTCTCGGTTGAGAGCTCGAGTTCGTACGTTGCCTGGTCGAGGCTGAAACGAACGGTTTCCGCCGCTTCGCTTCCGTCGAAATCATCCGTGAGAACGAGGCGCATTTCCCTTGCCATGTTCACTCTTTTCGTAATCAGAGGATTTTGTCGCTGTCATCTTAACATCCGCTCGGGGATTATCGTCGACTTCGCTAACTTCAATCTCTGAATAGTATTTGTCTACCTGTTCGCGTTCATTGCGATCTGCGCGGACGATATTCCGGAACACATACCAGAACAGCAATCCCACACAGATCGACGGGAGCAGAGCTTTGAGGATATCCAACATATTAGGTCAGCCCTCCTGAGCCGAGTCCTCCTGCGAAGAAGCCAAAGGCTTGGTGAATGGGAACAGAATGGTTTCACGAATTCCCAAACCGGTCAGCGCCATGAGCAGACGGTCGAGTCCCATGCCCATTCCGCCGGTCGGCGGCATTCCGTGCTCCATCGCCATGAGGAAGTCCTCGTCGAGGCCCATCGCCTCATCGTCACCGCGAGCGGCGTCCGCGGCCTGAGCCTCGAAACGCTGACGCTGGATGATCGGGTCGACGAGCTCCGAATAGCCGGTGGCCAGCTCGAA
Source organism: Brevibacterium permense (assembly GCF_025506275.1). Classification (GTDB taxonomy): domain Bacteria; phylum Actinomycetota; class Actinomycetes; order Actinomycetales; family Brevibacteriaceae; genus Brevibacterium; species Brevibacterium permense_A. Next base: position 89,967 of record NZ_QYCP01000080.1, on the reverse strand, counting down.
GCCGCGCACGTACAGATCCCACTTCTCCACGACGCCCTTCTTCGTCCGGTGCTCACGCACCAGAGGTGAGGTGTCGACCGGGAAGTCGGTGACGAAGGTCGGAGCCCAGAGCTTGTCCTGGTAGAAGTGCTCCCACAGCTCTTCGACGTACTTTCCGTGTGAGCGGAAGACTCCGCCCATGTCGACGCCGTTGTCGGCGGCGATCGTGTCGAGGACGTCCAGCCCGGTCTCCGGTGTCACTTCGACGCCGGACAGCTCGGACAGGGAGTCGTACATGCTCACGACCGGCCAATCTCCGCCGAAGTCGTAGTCTGTGCCGTCGTCGAGCGTGACGACGAGCGATCCGGTGGCGTCCTGGGCGGCATTCTGGATGAGGGTCTTCGTGAGATCGGCGATCGAATGGTAATCGCCGAAGGACTGGTAGGCCTCGAGCATCGCGAATTCCGGGGAGTGAGTGGAGTCGGCACCCTCGTTGCGGAAGTTGCGGTTGATCTCGAAGACGTTCTCGATTCCGCCGACGATCGCCCGCTTGAGGAACAGCTCCGGGGCGATGCGCAGGTACATGTCGATGTCGTAGGCGTTCATATGCGTCTTGAACGGGCGCGCCGAGGCACCGCCGTGCATGGTCTGCAGCATCGGCGTCTCGATCTCCACGAAGTCCTGGTCCGCGAAGGTCTTCCGCAGCGACGACATCACCTTCGCGCGGGTGAGCATCGTCTCCCGAGCCTGCTCGCGGGTGATGAGGTCGAGGTAGCGCTGGCGGACGCGGGTGTCCTCGGCGAGTTCGGTGTGCAGTCCGGGCAGCGGACGCAGGGCCTTCGACGCCATGGTCCAGGAGTCCGCGAGCACGGAGAGCTCACCGCGCTTGGACTTGATGACCTTTCCGTGCAGGAACAGGAAGTCGCCGAGGTCGACGTCGGTCTTGAAGTCATCCAGGCGCTCCTGGCCGACTTCGCGCAGCGAGAGCATGCCCTGCAGACGGGTTCCGTCACCGGACTGCAGTGTGACGAAGCAGAGTTTGCCGGTGGTGCGGACGAAGACGACTCGGCCGATGACGCCGACGACAGCTTCGGTCTCCTCCCCCGCCTCGAGTCCGTCGTGGGCGGCGTGGACCTCGGCGAGGCTGTGGGTGCGGGGCACCGTCACCGGGTAGGCATCGGTTCCGTCGTCGAGGAGACGCTGGCGCTTGTCCTTTCGAATCCGGATCTGTTCCGGATCGAGGTGTTCGGGTGAAAGGTCTGCGTTCTCAGGTGTCTTCGAGTCGGTATTCGCCATGCTTCAAGGCTACCGTGGACGGGCCGTACGGGGGAATTCGGCGGTCAGTCCAGAGCGCTCAGGATCTGCTGTGCCTGGGCTTCCGTGATCCGTCCCATCGCCAGTGCTTTCGCGGCCGTCGATCGGGCGAGCGCGATGTAGCTGTTGCGCACGGCCGGGTTCGATCGGCTGAGGCTGAACTCGCTCAGTGCCGCCAGGTGCGCTTCGATTGTTCCGACGTCACCGCGGCTGATCGGACCGGTCAGTGCCTTCGGTCCGTTCTGCATGGTGTTGGCGACGCTGGCGTCGACGAGGGCGTGGAGGATGGCCGACGGATCGGCGACCCCTGCTTCGGCGAGCAGCTCCATGGCCTCGGCGAGGATCGTGATCGAATGGTTCGACGCGTGGGTGATGGCCGCGTGGTAGAGGGGACGGTCCGCCTCGGCGATGTCGATCGGTTCGGCGCCGAGTTCGACGACTAGGGCCTCGCCCACCGGACGGATCGGGGCGGGCGCGGTGACCGCGATCGTCGCCTGCCGCAGACGGCTGAGATCGACCTCGGTGCCGGTGAATGTCAGGGACGGGTGCAGAGCGATGGGCAGAGCGCCGAGGCGGGTCCCGGGCTCGAGGACGTCCGTTCCGTACCGGCCGGAGCAGTGTACGAGGATCTGCCCGGCGTGGATGCGGCCGAGGCCGGCCAGGCCCGTGACCAAGGGAGCGATCTCGTCATCGGGAACGGCGATGAGCACGAGTTCGGCGCGTTCGGCGATCGCATCGGGGTCGAGGACCGGCACTCCGGGCAGCATGTCCTCGGCGCGTTCGAGGCTGGCCGTCGAGGTGGCGCTGACTCCGATGATCGCGTGACCGGCCTGCCGCCAGGCGGCTCCGATGCTGGCTCCGACTCGGCCGCAGCCGATGATTCCGATGCCCAGTCGTGGTGCGTCGTCCTGGCTCATCTGTTGTCTTCCTCGTAGGTCTCGATGGGGCCGGTGTGTGCCGATTTCGCGGCGTCGTCGAAGCGTTGGCGGGCGATCCGAGTACGTTCGGCATGTTCGGTGAAGAAGCGTTTGGCAGCTTCGGCGTCCTGATGCTTCACGAGCGGGGCGATGGGTCCGGCGGTCGAGTGCACGGCCACGCTGCCCAGTTTCAGCGCCCTCATCAGCGGCCCTTGGTAGTAGCGCAGGGACTGGACCCTGACGTGGGGCACGAAGTCGACCCGGCGGTCGAGGACTCCCAGGCGCAGCACGAGCAGAGATTCGGTGAGGGCATAGGCCCGTCGTTTCCAGACGAGGGGGTCGAGGATCCGTGAGGAGCGCGGCTGCGCGCGGAACATCTCCTCGGCCGCGGCGGCGTCGGGGTGGGTGGATTTCCTGTCGTACATGGCCGACCTGACGAGGCCGTCGGCCGAGATGCCTTCGGGCAGCTGCGGGTCAGGCAGAGCGAGACCCACCATGAGCAGTGCCTGGTCGATATCGCCGACCGGCAGGAGCAGATTCTCGTCATTCTTTCCGCCGTCGCTGGCGATGTTGTATTCGGCTCTCCACCAGCCGGCCCAGCGCCATAGCAGCGGCTGGTGGAGGCAGACGGCCTGGAGCCGGTCGAGCGGGATGACTTTGCGGGACGTGGAGAAGAGTCCATGGCTGACGGCCAGCCCGTCTTCGCTGATGCGGACGACGAAGTTGGCATTGTCGAGGTTCTTCTTGAACCCGGCGAACGCGGCGAAGATGCCGGGCAGTCCACCGATGAGGATCGGGAGGAAGGCCTCCTCGATCCCGACGAGGAGGAACACGACGGCAATGACGACGACGGCGATGATCACTCCGACGGAGATCAGCGTTCCCGTGCTGAGCAGGGAGGACACGATGACCCGGTGGGCGGGCACTCGGATGATCTCTCCCTCTTCGCCGACATCGGCCGAGAGGTTGTACGGAGCCAGCAGATCATTGAGGCTTCGTTCCGCTTCGTGCGAGACATCGTCGGCCAGGACGCCCAGGCGCTTGCTCAGTCGCACTCCGATGCTGTCGGCGCTGCGTTCGGGCACTGAACGGTCGATGCCCGGCTGTTCTCCATCCGGACCTGGGCCCGGGCTGCCGTGGTCTCCGGCCCTGAAACGTGCTGCACCGGCTCCTGCGCCGCTGCCTGCCCCTGCATGGGCCTCGGTCCCACCGTGGTCGGCTGCGGCTCCGGGCGCTGCATCGGCTGACGTCGCAGATGCGTTCTTCTTCGCTTTCACCGCGGCGAGAAGTTCATCGCGCAGCTCTTCGGCACGTTTCTTAGACAAGTACTTCAGGGAGATGTTCGAGTCAGTGCCGCCGGCGACATCGAAGACGAGTTCGGCCATGCCGAGCATGCGCGGCAGCAGCTTCTGCTGCAGATTGATCGACTGGACGCGGTCCAGACGGGCCTTGCGCAGCTTCTTCGACAGCAGTCCCCGACGGTAGTAGATCGCTTCGGCATCGACCCGATACCCCATGACTCGCCACGCCAGCCAACTGAAGAAGGCGGTGAGGACCATGATCAGAATGATTCCGCCGACGACGGCGAGGATCACCAGCGGGTGGGCGCCCAGCCATTCGGCGAAGGTGAGGTTGACGGAACGGCCGGAGGCCAGGTCTTCGACGGCGCTCTGGAAGAAGTTCTGCAGACCGTAGGCTGCGGCGATGAAGATACCGACGAGGACACCGAGGCTCTCGAGGATCGGCGTCAGCGGATGGACGCGGTGCCAGACCTCCGGTGCGGCCGCCTCGGTGCCGGGGTTCGGGGTTTCGGGAGAAGATGCGTCGCTCATGGTCACAGCCCGGCGAGATTGGCCTGGCCGAGTCCGGCGAGGCTGTCGCGCAGGCGATCGGCTTCGGCACGGGGCAGTCCGGGGATCGTCGCGTCGGTGGCTGCCGACGCGGTGTGCAGTTTGACGGTGGCCAGACCGAACATCCGGTCGATGGGGCCGGCGTCGACGTCGACGAACTGGAGTCGGCCGTAGGGCACGACGGTGGCACGGTGGAACATGATGCCGCGACGGACGAGCAGGTCGTCCTCCCGTTCGGCATAGCCGATGGCGCGTGCCTGACGGAGGATGATGATCGTCGAGATGATGCCGTAGACGATGACGGCGATCCAGATGAGGTGCAGCCAGGGCACCTCGGAGTTGAAGATGATCGCGAAGACCAGCCCGGCGATGAGCAGCGGGACGAGCAGCGTCAGTGAGGCCAGAACCTCTTTCAGCCCGTACTTCGGACTCACCCTGTTGAAGGGAACATCGGCTCCGATGGAGAAGGAGAGGTCGCGGTTCATGCTGTTTCAGCTCCCGGCGGGTCTTGGGGTGGGATCTCGCAGAATCCCTCGACGATCATGCCGACGATCATGAGCACTGCGGCAGAGATCATTGCGACAAGCATACCTGCGGCCAGATCATTGCGGATCCCGGGCGCCGACAGGAAGTAGTACCCTGCGTTGCCGAGATACCAGCCGGAGAGTCCTGCCCCGGTCAGGGCGCTGGCCTTGGCCATGATCGCCACTCTCGCCGCTTGGATCGGGTCGATCTCCTTCGTCCGGTCCCCGTCATTCCATTTCTTGATGGGCCAGCCGAGTAGGAACAGGATGGCTGAGAGGACGAGCATGCCGATGACGGCGAACCACGGCAGTCCCGGCAGTGAGAACCCCTGGCTTTCGAGCACCACGTCGACCACGATCGCGAGAACCGTGCCGATCACGGCCCAGACGGCGAGGGTGGACGAGGAGGTTCTCTGCATGGTTCCCAGTCTCTCAGATCGCGGGCGGTTATCCAGAGGTGATCCGGGCGATGTCCTGATCGTCGAGTTCGGCCAGGACCACGCTGATGGGGCGGCGCCCCTGTGGGGTGTCGATGAGTGTGTCTCCGACGAGCTCGGTCCATGGCGCGAGGACGAAGGCGCGTTCGTGGGTGCGCGGGTGCGGCAGCGTCAGTCGCGGGGTCCGACTGCGCAGCTCGGCGTCCTCGTCTCCGAAGCGGATGAGGTCGATGTCGAGGGTGCGGGGTCCCCACCTGAGTTCGCGCGTCCGCCCGCAGGCGACTTCGATGCCCTGTGCCACCGAGAGCAGTTCGAGGGCCGACAATGTGGTCGTCACGAGCACTCCGAGGTTGAGGAAGTCGGCTTGGTCGACTCCGCCCCACGGTGCGGTGCGGAAGACTGAGGACCGGCGGGTGACGGTGATGTCCGGATGCCGGTCGAGGGCGGCAACCGCTTGGTCGAGGGTGTCCGCGGCATCGCCGAGGTTCGCCCCGAGATTGAGATACGCTTCGGTTTCGCCCTCGTCCTCGCCGCCCGAACCGGGCGTGGCGTCCGCGACCATTTCAGGCTCCCCCACCGAGAAGGCAGCAGAGTCAGCGCGTCTGCGTTCGACTCGGATGCGCACATCGTCGAAGGTCCGTTGGATCGGTGCCGAGGGTTTGTGGACGACGACCTCGACGTGTTCGCACAGGCTCAGGCAGTGGTCGGCAATGCGTTCGGCCAGCGTTTCGATGAGGTCGAAGGTGTTGTTCTCGACGATTCCGGCGACGTCTTCGGCGAGTTCGCCGTAGTGGATCGTCTCGGCGAGGTCGTCGGTGGCCGCGGCGCGTGCGACGGAGGTGTGGAGGGTCACGTCGATGACGAAGTCCTGGCCCTCGCGTTTCTCGAAGTCGAAGACGCCGTGGTTGCCGCGCACCGTCAGTCCGCGAAGTTCGATGCGGTCGGGTGCCGCCTCTGCGCCGGTCATCGCCCGGCTCCCTCAATCCCGGAGTCCGCTGCCGGGTGTGCGCCTGCTGCGGAGTGTTCCCTGACCGCGGCGATGACCTTGCAGGCGACCGCCGAGGTGGCCGGATCGTGGACGCGAACCGCCCAGGCACCGGCCTGCGCGGAGATCGCGGAGATCGTGGCCGTGGCCTGATCCTTCGCCGCCTGTTCGGCCTGTTTCGGGTCGTCGGGGCTGAGCAGGGAGGCGATGAAGCGCTTCCGGCTGGCGGCGACGAGGAGTCGGTGGTCGAGGGCGGCGAATTCGTCGAGCGCGGAGAGCAGCTGCCAATTGTGTTCGGCGTTCTTCGAGAACCCGAGGCCGGGGTCGACGATGATGTTCGCAGGTTCGACGCCGACGGCGATGGCTTCGTCGATGCGGGTGCGCAGCTCGGAGATCACCTCGGCGACGACATCGTCGTAGTGGAACGTCGCGGAAGCCTGATCGAGGTAGCCGCGCCAGTGCATGAGCACGATGGGAGCTCCGGACTCGGCGGCGACGCTGAGCATGCCGGGGTCCGACTGTCCGGCAGAGACGTCGTTGATGATATGAGCTCCGGCTGCCAGGGATTCTGCGGCGACGCAGGCACGCATCGTGTCGACGCTGATGACGGCTCCAGCTGCGGCGAGCTCACGGACGACCGGGACGACTCGGCGCAGCTCTTCGGCTTCGTCGACGCGGGCCGATCCCGGACGCGTCGATTCGCCACCGACGTCGATGATGTCGGCACCGGCTGCCATGAGTTCGAGTCCGTGGGCGACGGCCCGGTCATGGTCGAACCACAGCCCGCCGTCGGAGAAGGAGTCGGGGGTGACGTTGAGGACGCCCATGATCTGCGTCGTCTTCGCTGCTGAATCGTCCATCGCTGTGTGGTCCGTGTTCTGCCTCAGCGACCGAGGATGAGACTCATCGCTTCTGCTCGGGAGGCGCTTTCGCGCAGCTGCCCGCGCACGGCCGAGGTGATCGTCGAGGCTCCGGGCTTGCGCACTCCGCGCATGGTCATGCACAGGTGCTCGGCTTCCACGACGACGATGACGCCCTGCGGTTCCAGATGATCGACGAGCGCGTCGGCGATCTGTGAGGTCAGGCGTTCCTGCACCTGGGGGCGCCGTGCGTAGATCTCGACGAGGCGGGCCAGTTTCGACAGTCCCGTGACCTTGCCGTTCTTGCTCGGGATGTAGCCGATGTGGGCGACTCCGTGGAAGGGCACGAGGTGGTGTTCGCAGGTCGAGTAGAGGTCGATATCGCGGACGAGGACGAGTTCCTCGTGGCTGATGTCGAAGGTGACGCCGAGGACTTCGGCCGGGTCGCGGTGGAGTCCCGCGAAGATCTCCTCATAGGCTCGAGCCACTCGGCCGGGAGTCTCGACGAGACCTTCCCGGTCGGGGTCTTCGCCGACTGCGATGAGGATCTCACGGACGGCAGCGGCGATGCGCTCCTGGTCGACCTTGTTGTCCTGCCCTGCGGGGGCGGGGCCGAGACCGGCGGAGACCTCTTCGATATCGGCCATCAGTCGTTGTTCCCTCTGTCTTCGTTCGTGTCATTCGCCGCCGGTCCCCCGGTTCCCGGACCGCTTGTGCCTGGTCCTCCGGTCGGTCCCCCGGTGGGGCCGCCCGTCGGGCCGGTCGGTCCGTTCGGGTTCTCGGGTCCCGGCGGGTTGTGCGGGACGTGAGGTCCGCTGACGCCCGTGGGTCCGGCTCCGGGGATGTCGGTGGTGTCCACCTCGGCGCCGGTCGTTCCTTCACCGTCGCTGCGTTCGCTCTGCGGTGCGGGCGGAACGATGGGGCCGCGTTCGGACACGGGACGATCGTCGTGGGCCAGCCACACTTCGCGGGTGGTGCGTTTGACGACGGGGGCGAAGATCTCTTCGAGGGCGGCCTGGTCCAGTGTTTCGCGTTCGAGCAGCTGGTAGGCGAGGTTGTCGAGCACATCGCGATTGTGCGTCAGCGCCCAGTAGGCGTCTGCGTGCGCGGAGTCGATGAGACCGCGGACCTCGCGATCGATCGAGGACAGGGTCGAATCCCCGTATTCGTCGCCACCGCCGTAACCGCGGCCGGCGAAGGGTTCGGACTGGTCGTCGCCGATCTTGACCATGCCCAGTTTCTCGCTCATTCCGTACTGGGTGACCATCTTCCGGGCGATGTTCGTCGCCTTCTCGATGTCATTGCTGGCACCTGTGGTCGGGTCGTGGAAGACGATCTCCTCGGCCACACGCCCGCCCATGGCGTAGGCGAGCTGGTCGAGCAGCTCGTTGCGGGTCGTCGAGTATTTGTCCTCGCTTGGCAGCACCATCGTGTAGCCCAGTGCGCGTCCGCGCGGGAGGATCGTCACCTTCGTCACCGGGTCGGTCTGGTTCATGGCCGCGGCGACCAGTGCGTGCCCGCCCTCGTGGTAGGCGGTGACGAGGCGTTCCTTGTCGTTCATCAGTCGGGTCCGCTTCTGCGGGCCGGCGATGACACGGTCGATGGCCTCATCCAGGATCCGGTTGTCGATGACCTTCGCATTCTCACGTGCGGTGAGCAGGGCCGCCTCGTTGAGGACATTGGCCAGGTCCGCACCGGAGAATCCGGGAGTCCGCTTCGCCACCTGCCCGAGGTCGACCTCGTCGGCCAGCGGCTTGTCGGCGGCGTGGACCTCGAGGATGTGCTTGCGGCCTTTCATATCAGGTGCTTCGACGGGGATCTGCCGGTCGAAGCGGCCGGGACGCAGCAGCGCCGGATCGAGGACGTCGGGACGGTTGGTCGCGGCGATGAGGATGACGTTCGTCTTGACGTCGAATCCGTCCATCTCGACGAGCAGCTGGTTGAGCGTCTGTTCGCGCTCGTCGTGTCCGCCGCCCATTCCGGCGCCGCGCTGGCGGCCGACGGCGTCGATCTCGTCGATGAAGATGATGCAGGGGGCGTTCGACTTCGCCTGTTCGAACAGGTCACGAACTCGGGAGGCACCGACGCCGACATACATTTCGACGAAGTCGGAACCGGAGATCGAGTAGAACGGGACTCCGGCCTCACCGGCGACGGCTTTCGCCAGCAGGGTCTTGCCCGTACCGGGCTGACCGTACAGGAGCACGCCCTTGGGGATCTTCGCTCCCACGGCCTTGAACTTCTCCGGCTCGGCGAGGAACTCCTTGATCTCTTCGAGCTCCTCGAGGGCCTCGTCGACTCCGGCGACGTCCTTGAAGGTGACGTCCGGGTTCTCCTTGTTGACGAGCTTCGCCTTCGACTTGCCGAAGTTCATCATCTTCCCGCCCGACATCTGCGAGATGAGGAACCAGAAGACGACGAAGATGATGACGAACGGGATGAGCGTGCCCAGCAGCGACATCAGCCAGCTCTGTTTGGGAACCTCGTCGGTGAAGCCCTTGTCCGGGCCGGCGGAGTCGACGGCCTTGACGACCTGCTCTCCGCGCTGTTCGACGTAGAAGAACTGGACCTTCTTGCCGAAGTCCTTGCCGTCGACCTTGAAGTCGTCCTTGAGAGTGAGGTCGACACGCTGGTCCTTGTCGACGATCTTGGCCTGTTCGACCTTGTCGTCCCCCAGCAACTGCAGACCCTGTTCGGTGTCGATCTGGCTGAACCCGGACTGGCTGAACAGCAGAGCACCGATCGATACGACGAGCAGCGCTAGGACGATCCAGACCAATGGGCCCTTCGTCGCCTTGTTCAGCAGGGGGCGACGTTTGTTCGACTCGGCCATAAGTCCTCTCAGGAAAAAGATGTGGGCAACCGTTTCAGGCTACCGAGGCTGCCTGGGAACATCCCCCACAGCCTAGTACTTCGCACCCCTATAGCCCGAATGCGTGCCGAATCTATTCCGTCACACGCCCCGGACTCAGCCCGGGTTCGCCGCGGGCGTAAAAAGCGGTGCCAGTGGACTCAGCTGTAGACGTGCTGAGCCAGGGTCGCCACGAACGGCACATTGCGGTACTTCTCCGCATAGTCGAGGCCGTAGCCGATGACGAATTCGTTGGGCACGTCGAAGCCGACGTACTTGACGTCGATGTCGACCTTGACGGCTTCGGGTTTGCGCAGCATGGTGCAGATCTCGACGGTGGCAGCTCCGCGGGTGCGCAGGTTCTGGACCAGCCAGGACAGGGTGAGGCCGGAGTCGATGATGTCTTCGACGATGAGGACGTGACGATCGGTGAGGTCGGTGTCGAGGTCCTTGAGGATCCGCACGACGCCGGAGGACTTGGTGCCCGAACCGTAGGAGGACACGGCCATCCAGTCCATCGTCACCGGTGAGTGCAGGGCGCGGGCGAGGTCGGCCATGACCATGACGGCGCCTTTGAGGACGCCGACGAGGAGGATGTCCTTGCCTTTGTAGTCTGCATCGATGGCGGCGGCCAGTTCAACGAGTCGTGCGGCTATCTGCTCTTCCGAGACGAGTACTTTTTCGATGTCATTGCCGAGATCGTTGATGTCCACGAGTGTCGATTCTCCTCAGATGCGGGTCCTGGAGATTCCATTATGGGTCACTTTGCCTCACCGGTGCCAGTGGGCCCGGATGTCGGTGCCAGTTCGTCGTCGACGGTCCCCGGACCGGCCGACAGCCAACCGGTGATCGCCATGAGCGCGGAGATGATGACCATGAACCACAGCGGCACCGGCCAGCCGCCGCTGACGCCGAGCAGTCCGCCCACGGCCAGGGGGCACAGTGCGGCGAGCACATAGCCCGAGGACTGGACGAACGCCGAAGTCGAAGCGGTGACGGAGACCTCGCGAGTGCGGGAGGTGATGAGCGCCAGCGCGGCGGGGAACGCGAATCCGCCGTATCCGAGCAGAGCTGCCCACAGCCAGGGGAGGCTGACCGGGCTGAGCAGCAATCCGGTATAGCCGGCGACGGCGCTGGCCCCGAAGGAGACGAGGAAGGCGCGCGGCGCGATGCCCCGGACGATGATCTGCGGGGCGAGGAATCCGCCGGGCAGACCGCCGAAGGTGACGATCGTGAGCATGATCCCGGCGAGGAAGGGGTCGAGTCCGGCGTCGCGGTAGATCTGCGGCAGCCATCCGAACTGGAGATAGGCATTGGCCGATTGGAGGCCGAAGAACATGGCCATATACCGCGCCTTGGGTGAGGTGAAGACCGCTCGCCGACGCGACGCCTCCTCCTGCTGCCCTCCGGGCTCTGCGGCCTGTCCGGAGAGGACGGGCACTGACTTCAGTGACCGCAGCACCGTCCAGGTGATGAGCGCAGACAAGGGCAGAACCAGCCAGAAGCCGAGACCGAAGCGCCACCCGCCGAACTGTTCGGCCAGGGGCGCAGTCAGCAGCGAGGGCAGCATCGATCCGAGGCCGAGCGAGACCGTGAATGTCGTCGCGCCCAGGGTGGGCCGGTGCGGGAAGCGGGACTTGACGTAGACCGGCAGGATGACGTTGCCGATCGACATTCCGGCCAGGGCGAGGGCCGTGAGCAGAGCGAAGGCCACCCATTCGGTGACGATGGCGCGCAGACCGATGCCTGCCACGATGAGGGCGGCGCTCAGGGCCAGAGCGGAGAACAGACCGAGGCGCTTGAGCAGGGGTACGGCGATGATGCCGCAGATGGCGAACACGAGTCCCGGGAGAGCCGTGAGCAGACCGGTCTGCCATTCGGCCAGGGAGAATCCGTCGCTGACTTCGGAGAGCACGGGCCCCAGGGAGGAGGCGGCTGGGCGCAGCGACGCGGCGATGAGGACGAGGCAGGCCAGGGCCAGAACATCGAGGCCGCGGTTGCGTCGGAATCCCTGCACGGGCGATGTCGTCATGGCCTCATCCTTTCAGATCGCTGTAGTCGTCGTGCGCGCGGGCCGCGAGCCCATAGAGGCACGCAGACGGGCACAGCTTCCGATGGTATACCGTTTGAGGGTCGTAGGCTGAGCACATGATCGTTGTGAAGAATGTGCGCCTGTTCCCACGCACCCCCGATGCTCCCGCCGTCGACGTCGAGATCACCGAGGGACGGTTCTCTCGATTCTCCCCCACCGAGGATGCCACCCCCGATTCCGCGCCGCCGGCGGCCGGGACGACATCGACCGGGGCCGAGGTCATCGACGGGGCGGGGCGGATCCTGCTGCCTGGCCTCGGCGATGTCCACGCTCATCTGGATTCGAATCGGATGGGCCAGACGTTCCGTCCGCACACCGCCGACGGCACTCTGCACGGGTACATCATGAACGACCGCGAGAACTGGCGGCAGGGCGAGCGCAGCGTCGCCGATCAGGCCGCGTACGCAATTGCGAAAATCATCGCTTCCGGAGGCACGCGCATCCGCTCACACGCACAGGTCGATGCCGACTGCGGTCTCGAGCGCTTCCACGGGGTCAGGGCCGCGCTCGAGGCTCATGCCGATGTCCTCGACTTCCAGATCGTCGCGTTCCCGCAGGCCGGAATCGTGCACGAGCAGGGCGCCGAAGAGCTGCTCGATGCGGCTCTAAGCGAGGGCGCGGACCTCGTCGGCGGACTCGATCCGCTGCTCTACGACCGGGATCCGGTCTCCCACCTCGATGTCGTCTTCGGCCTGGCTGAGAAGCACGGCAAGGGCATCGACGTCCACCTCCACGAGGCGGGCACCGCGGGACTCTTCACGCTCGAGGAGATCGCTGCGCGTACTCGAGCCGCGGGCATGGCCGGGCAGGTCACGGTCTCCCATGCCTTCGCGCTCAACACGAACCCGGAACCCGAGGTCGCTCGGATCCTCGATGTCCTCGCCGAGGTGGGAGTGGCCCTGACGACCGTTGCCCCGGCCAAGGGTGCGCTGCCGCAGGGACTCGTCCGTGAGCGCCGAATGGCTCTGGGGCTCGGCGAGGACGGTCAGCGGGACTACTGGAGTCCCTATGGTGACGGCGATCTGCTGCGCCGGACCTGGCAGCTGGCGTTCACGAACGGGTTCCGTGCAGACGCAGATATCGAAGGCTGTCTCGACATCGCCTCACGCGGAGGAGCGCAGGTCATGGCCGGTGCTCGTCCCGACGGTTCGGCTCTGGTCGACGATTCCCGGTTCGGTCTGGCGGTGGGCGCTCCCGCCGACTTCGTGCTCGTCGACGCCGACACGGTCACCTCGGCGATCATGGACTGCCCACGGGACAGAGATGTGTTCAAGAGCGGTCGACTCATCGCCTCCGGCGGCGAAATGGCAGGCGGGCCGCGGCTGAGCTGAGTCTCAGCGGGCCTTCGCGGCGGGCTGGAACACGGCCCGACCGTCGGAGACGACGACTTCCGTGTCCCCGGGCAGGGACAGTCGACCGCGACTGCGGTCGCGGATGAGCGCGCAGAGTTCGGCGACCCGCACCGCTCCGAGGTTCTGTCCGGGCACGCCGAGTGAGATCACCCAGTCGCGCACGACTCGGCTGAGCACGGCATCGTCGAGTGCAGTGAAGACCTCCACCGGCACCGAGGCAGCTCCGCGGATCATCTGCCCTGCCGCCTCGGCGTGGGCATCGATGAAATCGGCGTCGGCTCGGCAGAGGTCGGCGGTGCGGGCAAGGTTCGCGGTGATCGGTTGGCCGAGATCGGCTTCGAGTCCGGCCAGCAGCTGCCGGGCCCGGACTCGGGTGAACGCGGTGTCGGCGTTCATCGGATCGTTCCAGATCTCGATGCCCTGTGCCTGACAGGACGCTTCGGTCTGGTCTCGGTCGAGGCCGAGCAGGGGACGCATGAGGCGACCGGCCAGCGGGCTCATCCCGGCCAGGGACCGGGTGCCCGATCCGCGCATGAGGCCGAGCAGAACGGTCTCTGCCTGGTCGCTGCGGGTATGGGCGGTGAGAATCCAGTCGGCTCCGGCCGCGGCCCGAGTGGTTTCGAGGGCCGCGTAGCGGGCGGTGCGCGCCGCCGCCTCGAGGCCCTCCTCGCCGGCATCGATGCTCACCCTCATCACCTCGGCCGGCACGCCCCAGGATTCGGCGGTGACAGCAACCCGGTCGGCCACCTCGGCGGTGACGGTCTGCAGGCCGTGGTCGACGGTGACGGCGCGGGCCCGGATCTCACCGCGACGATGGAGAAATGCGGTCGCGTGGAGCAGCGCCATCGAATCCGCTCCCCCGGACACTGCCACGATGAGGCCCGGGACAGACGCTCCTGCGACGGCGAGCGCTGCGCGCACGGCATTGCGGATGGCTGCGCTGGCCGGGTCGAGAGTCGGCCGCCTCGGCGAAGATGCGCTGCGCGGCCCCTCAGCCGTGGACACGGTCGAGCCAGAGCTGCGGTTCGTGGATTTCAGCCGTGCGCGGCAGGTTCGCGGGTTCGGCATAGATGCGGGAGAAGCCCTTCTGTCCGACCTCGCGGCGGACGGCACGGACGAACTTCGCTCCGTCGCGATACTGGGCGAGTTTGAGGTCCATTCCGAGCAGATTCGTCAGGAACCCGCCTTGGGCGGCATCGCGGCGAGCCTCGAATTTGCGGCGCAGCTGGCGCACGCTCGGGATGGCACCGGCGCCCACTTCGTCCATGACGACATCGGCGTGGCCTTCGAGCAGGGACAGGATCGCGGTGGCCTCGTCGAGTGCAGTGCGCATATTCTCGTCACGGATGAGGTCGATGATGCTGGCCTCGCCCTTGACGATGCGGCCGAGGGTGGCGAACAGGTCGACGATCCCGCCGACTCCCGGCATCGTCAGTCGGGTCGACACGGCTCCGGAGAGCAGGGTGCGCATATGTTCGCGCAGCCAGGGCGCGGTCGCGAACTGCACTTGGTGGGTGGCTTCGTGGAGGGCGACCCACATGCGGAAGTCACGCGGATCGACGTCCATGGCCCTCTCGGCGATGAGCACGGCGGGGGCGACGAACATCAGCCGTCCCGTCTCCACGGCGAAGGGGTCGAACTGGCCGAGCACGCGAGTCGACAGGAGTGAGAGCACCCCGGCGACCTCGACGGCGCCGGCCTTCGCGGTGGCGGGACTGACCGGGGCGGGCAGGGCCGCCTCGTCGAGCATTCCATTGACGGACTGTGCGTTGGCTTTGACCCAGCTGACCTGGTCGAGGACGAGCACGGAACCGGCGGCGAGCCGGCCGCGCACATCATCGGCGTGCTCCTGCGGCAGCAGAAACGAGTCGAGCACGAGGTCCTGAGCCGTCAGCGCATTGTCCTTCATCCCCTCGACGAGTCCGTCGAGCACACCCGGTTCGGGGACCTTTGCCGCGGAGACGAGCTCACGGGCGGTGCGGGCGGCGAAGTTCTCGTCGATGATCATCGGCAGCCGCAGTTCGCGAGGGCTGTGACGATATCGTCCACGGTCTTTCTGGCTTCCAAGATCTTGTCCTTATCCACGTCGTCGATCTGGATGGAGAATACGAGGTAGCGGCCTTCCGCGTCGAGCACTCCCCCGGCCAGGGAGGTCACAGTCGACAGCGTTCCGGTCTTCGCGTGCACCACCCCTGAGGCGTTCCTCTCGTCGAGGAATCGGTCGTGCAGGGTGCCGGTCAGTCCGCCGACGGGGAAGTAGCTGACGAGCCCGGCCAGCGAGTCATCGGCGACGACCGAGGCCTGCAGGACAGTCGTGAGATCGTGCGGGGCTATCCGGTTGTCATAGGACAGCCCCGAGGTGTCGACGAGGTGGGTGCGCCCGAGATCGACGGATTCGCCGAGGGCCTCCAGGACCGCCTTGGGACCGTTCTCGAGGCTGCCGTCCTGCCCCTGGGCGATGGCGACCTCGTTGCCGAGCATCTCGGCGACGACGTTGTCGCTGTGCACGAGCGCGTATTCGACGATCTCGGAGATCGTCGCCGATTCCACCCGGGCGAGTTCCTTCGGGTTCTCGGGCTCGGACGGAGTCTCGGATTCGGACCGCTCGGTCGCCCCGGTGACGGTGATCCCGGCCTTCTTCAGCTCTTTTTCGAAGATCGAGAACGCGTCCTCGGCCGGGTGTTCACTGCGGCCCCGCCATTCGGCGTTCTTCGACCCGACGTAGGCGGTGTCGACCATGATCGGCTGGATCGGGGTGATCACGCCCTTGGCGATATCGGACCGGGACCAGCCGGAGTCGAAGTCCTCGCCCACGTAGCGGCTCGTGTCCAGGTTGAGGGCCACCTCGGTGATGTTCTGCTCTTCGAGTGCGGCCGCGGTGTCTTCGGCCAGGGTCCGCAGTCCCCCGTGCCCGTTGACCGAACCGGGGTCCGAATCTCCGTCCGAAAGGAGCACATCGCCGCCGCCGGTGAGCGTCAGGGTGTTCGTTTCCGCGTCGAAGTCCGTCGTCGTCGCCAGGCGTGTCTCCCCGCCGATCGCGGACAGGGAGGCGGCCGCTGTGAGCACCTTCGTCACGGAGGCGGGAGTGCGCGGCTTCGTCTCGTCCTTCGCGTAGAGGACGTCATCGCTGATCCCGTCGCGGACCTCGAGGCCGAAGCCCTTGACCTTCGAATCCTTGAGCACAGCGTCGATCGTCTTCGGGATCTGTGTGGGCACAGGAGCGGAATCGCCGACCGCCGAGGCGGGGGCGGGCACCTGCTGGGCGTGGGCCTGCGGAGTGGGCACGGTCTGGACCTCGACCTGGGGTTCGGTGGTCAGCACGCTGGGCAGGCCGGGCACGAGGTCGTAAGCGTCGACGACGGCATAGGCACCGAGAGCGAGGACGATGATCCCGGCGGTGATCGCACCGCCCTTCTTCCGCCGGGAGGTCGCCTCTCTGCGGTCGCGACGCGGGGAGCCGGAGTCCGACGGGTTCTGCGGCGCATCGGTGTCGTTCAAACGCAGGATCTCATTCCTCGACGACCGTGAGGCGGTCGCCGTCGGTGGGCGGTGACGGGGACTTGTACCATCTATTCTAGTGATGCACCCCTAACGTGAAGGAGCACTATGGAACTGCTGGCCACAATCGAGATCCCCCAGGGGTCCCGCAACAAGTACGAAGTCGACCACGAGACCGGTCGGGTCAAGCTCGATCGCTACCTCTACACCTCGATGCAGTACCCCGCCGATTACGGCTATATCGAGGACACGCTCGGAAACGACGGCGACCCTCTCGATGTGCTCGTGCTGCTGCCCGAGCCGCTGTTCCCCGGTGTGCTCATCGACATCCGCCCCATCGGCATGTTCCAGATGGAAGACGAGGCCGGAGGCGACGACAAGGTCCTCGCCGTGCCCGCCGGAGATCCTCGCTGGGACTCCTACACCGACATCTCGGATGTGGACAAGTTCATGCTCGACTCGATCGAACACTTCTTCTCCCGGTACAAGGACCTCGAGCCCGGCAAGTACGTCAAGGGTTCGAGCTGGGCCGGCCGCGAAGCCGCCGAGGCCGAGATCAACGCCTCGATCGAGCGGTTCAAGGCCGAGGGCCACTGAGCCCCTCCTCTCTCACCGTGCTGTGAACTCAGCGCTGGTGTGCGACCGCCCGGATGATGACATCCGGGCGGTTTCGTTTTGGCCCCCGACCGGGGCCGCAGCGTGATGACCATCACGATTTCTTAGGTAAGCCTAAGGGGCAGTGTGAGCCAGGTTATGCGATTGTCGAGTCATGAAACTCGATCATGTGTCATACGCCAGTGAACCTGACGGCTATCGTGCGACCGCCGAGCGGATCGCGGAGAAGCTCGGAGTGGCTCCCTACGACGGCGGTGTGCATCCTCGATTCGGCACCAGAAACCTCATCTTCCCCCTAGCGAACGGCCACTACCTCGAAGTCGTGGAAGCCTTGGAGCATCCGGCCGCTCTCTCGACCCCCTTCGGTCAGGCTGTCCGAGCTCGTTCCGAGCTCGGCGGCGGCTGGATGGGCTGGTGCGTCTCGGTCGACGATCTCACCGCAGTCGAAACCCGCCTCGAGCGCAAGGCTGTCGATGGAAACCGCACGCCGGAGTCCGGTTTGGAACTTCGGTGGCTGCAGATCGGTGTCAAGGGCCTCATCGCCGATCCCCAGCTGCCGTTCTTCATCAAGTGGTCCGCCGACTCTTCGCAGCACCCGTCGACGTACAAGACGAATGAGGGCGTCGACATCGACACCCTGCAGATCGCCGGGGACCGCGATCGTCTGCGCGATTGGCTGGGCACTCAGGATGCCAAGCCGATCTCTGAGATCAACATCGACTGGTCCGCACCCCACGGGACGCCGGGCATCATGTCGGTGAGCTTCAACACGGAGAACGGCCCCGTCACCATCTGAGCACATCAGAGTCCGCACGCACTGCGGAGTCGAAGAAGGCCAGAGGCAGTGTCGCCTCTGGCCTTCTTCAGCTTATGGTCCTGGAGTCATCAGTCGCCCGGAGTCTCCGTCGGCAAGCCCTGCTCGCTTTCCGTCCCGTCTGCGTTCTTCCGACGCAGATGAGCGGCTGTTGCCATCGCACCGCCGACGGCGAGGAGACCTGCTCCGCCGCCGAGCAGCGGCAGAGTGCTGTCCGAACCGGTCCACGGCAGCTCACCGCCGTCCGAGCCGGACCCACCTGAACCCGAGCCGCCTGAACCCGAGCCGCCGTTCGAAGAACCGCCGCCCGAACCGGATCCGCCGGAACCGCCCGAACCGGATCCGCCGTCGCTTCCGGCACTCGCTGCCGCACCAGCTGCCGCGGCATCCTTCGCGCCGTCCTGCGACCCGGCAGTCGATCCGGAGCTGTCGGCGTCCGTTCCGGTCCTGTCGCCCTTGGCATCGGTGTCCTCACCCGTTCCGGCACCATCTGAGTTGCCGTTCTCATCCGAGTCCTTCGCCCCTTCATCTGTGCCGTCGGCGGCGGAGTCCTGGTCCTTCGGCGGTTCAGTCGGGTCCGGTGTCGATCCGCCGTCGCCCTTGATGACCTGCACGACCGTGGGCCGTGGCATCGCGGCCACTCCCTTGTCGACATCGGTCGCGTCGACATAATCGGGGAACTGCGAGTGCTGATCGGCATAGGAGCCGTCCTCACCTGGGTGCTGGACCGCAACGAAAGCTGACTCATACTCATCGTGGACGAGCGGTCCGCAGACCTCGGCTTCGCGAGGCACGGACAGGAACTGTTCGACCCGGCCGCGCTGGTCGCCGTCGATGGTGACCTTGAACAGCCCGTCGCAGTAGCCGATGCCGTCGGGAGCACCGTCGGTGGAGATCCACAGGTTTCCGGCGGTGTCGAAGGCGACATTGTCCGGACAGGAGATCGGTGAGACCTGATCAACGGGGAAGCCGGAGAAGTAAGTGGCGTCGCCCTGCTTCGGGTCTCCGCAGACCAACAGCAGCGTCCAGTCGAATTCGGTGCCCGTATGATCACCAGAGCGCTCGGTGATCTCGACGATGTGCCCGTCGCGGTTCTCCGTGCGCGGATTGGCCTCATCTGCGGCGGCCTTCCCGTCGGTGCCACGGTCGGAGTTGTTCGTGCAGGCGACGTAGATGCGGCCGTTGACCGGGTTCGGTTCGACGTCTTCGCAGCGGTCCATCTTCGTCGGTCCGACCTTGTCGGCGGCCAGACGGGTGTTGACGAGGACCTCTTCGACGGAGAATCCTGCCACCTGCGACTTGCCGTTCTTGACCAGCGGAAGCCACTGTCCGCTGCCGTCGAACTCGCCGTCGGCGGGCACCTCACCGCTGCCGTCGATCTCGGACTTCGGTGAGTTGCCGGTGAACTTCGCGACGTAGAGGTCGCCGTCGGTCAGCAGCGTCTTGTTGTGTTCGCGATCGCCCTCGACGTAGGTGTCCTTCGAGACGAACTTGTAGAGGTAGTCGAACTTCTCATCGTCTCCCATATAGGCCACGGCGTGGCCCGAATCGGAGATCGTGATGTTCGCCCCTTCGTGTTTGAAGCGGCCCATGTTCGTGTGCTTATGAGGAGTGGAGTTCGGGTCCCAAGGGTCGACTTCGACGATCCAGCCGAACCGATTCGCTTCGTTCGCGTAGCCCGGGTTGTTCGTATCGAATCGGTCGACATCGGCTTCCCAGCCGTTGGCCGAATCTTCGCTGTCGAGACCGTAGCGCTTATCGGCCGCCGAGGTGCCCTGCGCCTTGAAGTACGAGTTGAAGTTCTCCTCACCGGACACCAGAGTGCCCCAGGGGGTGAGCCCGCCCGAGCAATTGCCGAGAGTGCCCTGCGCCTTGTCACCGTTCGGGTAGTCCTTCGTCCGCAGCAGATCGGAACCGGCGGCGGGACCGGTGAACTCGTACTCGGTGTCGATGAGGAACCGGCGGTTCTTCTTTCCGTTGACATCGATCGTCCACGTCGACTTCTCATCTGTGCGGATGAGTTCGGCAACGGTCAGTCCGTGGGCTTCGCGGCTGATCGCCCGCTGATCGGCTCCGTCCATGTCCTCGGGGTACATGATGGCGTCGTTCGTGTATTCCTGGTTGGCGAAGAGCACAGCCCGGTTGGAGTCGTCGGGGTCGATCTGGATGGACAGGAAGTCGTTGTTATAGCCGAATTGGCGGCGCTGCGCCTCTGGGCTCTGATTCTCCGGGTCGAATTTCGGAGAGTCGGGGAACAGGGGGTCTCCCCAGCGGACGATCGGATGCCAGGAGTAGCCTTCGGGGACGATGAATTCGTCGACCTCGTGCTGGACCGGGTCGATGGCGGTGAAGGCCAGACTGCCTGCGGTGGCTGCGGCGGCAGAGCGTGCGGTCGGACTCGGTGCGGTGGTCACTGCGATGGCCAGGGCGCCGGCAGCCGAGGCACCGAGAACCGCGCGACGGCTGAGCTTCGCATTGACGATATCGCGGAAATACCCATTTGCCGATGTGTTGCAGGTGGCCTTGAGACAGGCGTTGTCGCACTTCAGCGCGCACGTGACTGGGCTGCGCTTGCCACGCACATGGTCGGCCATCGGCAGAAAGGTTCGCATCGATTCTCTCCTTGTATCGGGTATCTTCCCAGTCCGGGGCCCACCCGGTACAGAGGGCGGAGCCGGAAGGACTCACCCGATCAAGACTGTCACCGGCAAGCGGCACTGGAACTACCCGTCGGTGAACCAGAGGTGAACCCGGAGGGAGGAATGAGTGTCCCGTTCGCCTGTCCCGACCTCGCCTGCTCCACTCAGCCGAAGTCGACGAGGGTGAGCATTCCCGGGGCGAGGAATCCCACGGCGTCGATGATGACATGCGCCCACACCAGCGGCATGAGCCTGCCCTTGCGCACGAAGTACCAGCCGAAGATGATGCCCATGGCGACGTTGCCGATGAACGGGCCGATGCCCTGGTAGAGGTGGTAGCTGGCGCGGAAGATCGCCAGGGAGATGATGATCGGCCAGGGTCCGAAGCCCAGCTGCCGCAGACGCAGCGCCCCGAAGCCGAAGATGAGCACCTCTTCGAGGATTCCGTTCTTCGCGGCCGAGAGCAGCAGCACGGGAATCGTCCACCAATGATCGCCGAGGTTGGACGGCTGGATCTCGGCAGTGATCCCCAGTGCCCTGCCGCCCGCGTACACCCCGAGGGTGCCGATGCCGATCACGAGGAAGATGAGGGCACCGTGGCCCAGGTCGCGCAGTCGGTGCCCGTCGACTCCGAGCCCGATCGGCAGCGGCCGGGCCGGTCGGTCTCGACTGAGCAGGTAGATCGCGAGGGCGACGGGCACGAGGGTGAAGCCGATGTCGAGAAGCTGGTAGATCAGGTCGAAGCCCGGCCGGGGCGAGATCGAGGTGTTGAGCTTGGCCTGGGCGTCGCTGATCGGTCCGCGCGTGGCGACGTCTGCCAGGCGGACGATCGCATAGACGGATGCCTGCCCCAGGGACAGGGCAGCAATGAGACCGAGCTCGAACCACAGGCGCTTCCTCTCCTGTGGTTCGAGCTCGGTCGTCATGGACTCAACTCTAGCCGGGACGGCTCAGTGTTTGGGTTCGCCGTCCCCGTCATCACGACGCGGATGCTGGCTGCGCAGGGTGAAGTCCGTTCCCGGCCCGTCGCCTCGCTCCACGTCGGTGTCCTGTCTGGCGCCGGTCGGTTCGTCGTCGCGGCGGTCATCGAGGCGGTCGGCGTCCGTCGATCCATCCGCCGCCGAGGCGGTCGTGCCCGTATCCGCGGATGTCGAGTCCGCGGTCGGTGCGGTCGCCTCGGTGGGGGCCTCCCCCGATCTCCGTGACCGAGTGTCAACGGAATCTGCGGCAGGGGCCCCGGCATCGGCAGTCACAGTCGCGGTCTCCCGCTCATGCGCCCGTGCCTCGGCGGCGTCGAGGACCTCACCGCGGGCCATGTTCTTCACGTACTTCTTCTCGGCCCGGCGTTCCTTGACCCCTTCGAGCAGCAGGTAGAGCACGGGCACGAGGATGAGCGTGAGCAGCGTTGAGCTGACCAGTCCGCCGATGACGACGATCGCCAGCGGCTTCGAGATGAACACTCCCCCGCCGGTGAGCCCGAGGGCCATCGGCAGCAGAGCGAAGATCGTGGCGGCCGCGGTCATGAGGATCGGACGGTAACGCAGTCGGGCGCCATGGACGATGGCCGTACGAAGGTCGACCCCGCGCACTCGGAAGTGGTTGATGAGGTCGATGAGCACGATCGCATTCGTCACCACGATGCCGATGAGCATGAGCAGACCGATCATCGACGTCAGCCCCAGCGGAGTGTCGGTGATGAGCGAGAGCGCAACCGAACCCGTGGCCGCGAACGGAATCGAGACCAGCAGGATCAGCGGCTGCAGCAGTGACTTGAACGTGGCGACCATGATGACGAACACGATGAGGATCGCCGCGAGCATCGCCAGTCCCAGCTGCGAGAACGCTTCGTTCTGCTCCTGGGTGGCACCGCCGGTGTCGACGGACACCGTATCGGGCAGGTCCACCTCGTCGAGGGCGGACTGGACCTCGGTCGACACGGCCCCGAGGTCATCGCCTTCCGGGGTCACGGACACGGTGGTCGAACGCTGCGAATCAGTGTGGCGGATCGTCGGTGCGGTCTTGACCTCCTTGACGTCGGCGACCTCATCGAGTTCGATGAATCGCGGCTCCGAGGTCACAGGAGCACCCGCATTCGGATCGCCGCCCGTCGTACCGGCACCACCTGCGCCGCCGGCACCACCAGCGCCTCCGGCTGCACCGGCGTCACCCGACCCCCCGGCACCGCCGCCAGCTCCACCGGCAGCGCCGGCCGTTCCGCCTGCCGCACCTGCGCCGGCTCCTCCGGCAGGCGCGGTCTCTTCCGGCTTGCCCGGGATCTTGAGTTCACGCAGCTTCTCCACGGTGTCGGCATTGCGATCGAAGAGCAGCACCGTATGGGAGACATCGTCGATGACGACCTCACCGATCTGCTGACCGTGCATGGCACGCTGCACATACTGGCCGATGGCCGCCTCAGTGAGGTTCTCCTTCGCGGCCTTCTCATGATCGACCTTGACTTCGATCACGGGCTGGACCGCAGCGGTATCGCTCGTCACCGACTGTGCCGAGGATACGCCCTCGAGCTTGTCGCTGACCTTGTTCGTTGCGTCCTCGAGTTCCTCGGGATCGGTGGCCGTGAGTGTGACGTCGATGGTCTGCGCACCCGGGGTCGAGCTCTGGCTTGCCACCTCGACGTCGCCGGCACCCTTGAGGCCGTCGAACTGCTTCTGCAGATTCGCGGAGATCGACTGCGCCGAGACTCCGGACTTCGTGTTGACGATATAGGTGCCCGTCAGCGACGAATCGTCGGTGAAGCCGAACGACGTGCCGCCGAGCGACAGCTGGTAGTAGTCGACATCGGATTCATCGGCGAGGATGTCCTCGACCTTCTTCGCCTGCTCCGAGGCCTCATCGAGGTCGGTGCCCGGGTCGAAGGTCTGCGAGATCTGCAGGGAGTCCTGCCCGGTGTCGCCGAAGAGCTCGGTCTTCAGCTGTGGGATCATCGCTCCGGTGCCTGCGAGCACGAGCACGGCGATGAGGATCATGATGATCGGGTGCTTCGTCGAGAACCCGATGGCCGGCATATAGGTCTTCTGCAGTCGCGTCACCGGAGAATGCATTCCGGCGAGCTCGTCGACCGCTTCCGTTCCGTCTTCGGAATCGCCGTAGCGCGGTCCGTCCGCGGCCACTCCGGTCGCATCGGTTCGAGTCGCGGCACCGGCCTGCACGGGAGCATCGGCCCGCAGGGACGATTCGACGCTGTCACGAGGACCGGTGTCCTCGGCTTCGGCACCGGCGGCGACGAGGTCGCGCTTCCTGTCGGCTTTCTTCGCTTCCTTCTTCTCTGCCCGCCACTGCGACAGCATCGACTTCCGGCTGCGACGGATCTCCGCCTTCTCCGCACGGGTGAGCTTGACCTTCGCCTCACGCTGACGCAGGAACCAGTACGCGAGGACGGGCACGATCGTCAGTGCCACGAACAGGGACGAGAGCAGGGCGATGGTCGCGGTCAGGGCGAAGGGCCGGAACATCTCACCGGTCTGCCCGGTCACGAACGCCAGCGGCAGGAACACGGCCACCGTGGTCAGGGTCGATGCGGTGATGGCACCGGCCACCTCGGAGACGGCGGCGAGGATGTTCGAGAACTTGTCGCCGCCGGAGGCGTGGCGTCTGCGGATCGCCTCGATGACGACGATGGAGTCGTCGACGACGCGGCCGACGGAGATCGTCAGCGCACCGAGGGTGAGCATGTTGAGGGTCTCCCCGCCCATCCACAGCCCGATCATGGCGATGAGGAGGGAGAGCGGAATGGAGATGGCGGTGATGATCGTCGCCCGCACCGACAGCAGGAAGACGAGGATGACGAGGACCGCGAAGATCAGGCCCAACCCACCCTCGTTGAGCAGGTCGTGGATGGACTGTTCGATGAACGGGGCCTGGTCGAACGCGGAGACGAACTCCGTGTTGTCACCCATCATCTTCTCGAGTTCGGGCAGCTTGTCGGCCACCGCGTGAGAGACGTCGACGGTGTTCGCGTCGGACTCCTTCATCACCGACACGGACAGCGAGGGTTCGCCGTTGGTGCGCGAGATCGACTCGATCGGCTCATCGACGAGTTTGACGTCGGCGACGTCGGAGACCTGGATCGGTCCGTCGTTGCCGGAGATGACGAGGTCCTTGATCGCATCGATCGAGCGGATGCGGGTGCCGACCTCGACCGGGGCCGTGCCGTCGTCGCCCTTGAGCTCACCCGCCGAGGTGGGCACACCGTTGGACTGGAGGATTCCGGCCACCTCGTCGAGGTTGGCTCCTTCGTCCTCGAGGTCGTCGCGGCGGATGCTGATCTCGACCTGTTTGGTCTTCGCTCCGGCGATCTGGACCTGGGAGACGCCGTCGACCTTCTTCAGCTCAGGTTCGACGATGTCTTCGAGATTCGCCGCCAGCTGGTCTTCATCGGCATCCGAGGTCACGGACAGGGCGAGCACCGGAATATCGTCGGTGCCCATCATCATGACGTTCGGTTCGACCCCGTCGGGCAGGGTCGGCTGCACCTGGGAGACGGCGCGCTGCAGGGCGCGGACGACGTCATCGGAGTCGTCGCCGTACTTCGTGCTCACGGTGATCTGCGAACTGCCCGCCGAGGAGGTCGAGGTCATGTCCTCGACCTCGGGCAGTGCGGTCAGCGCCCCTTCGAGTGGGTCGGTGACTTCGGATTCGACGGCCTCGGGGGTGGCTCCCTCATAGGAGGCGGTGACCGTGGCCTGTGGGTTATCGAGGGACGGGAAGAGCTCTTGCTTGAGAGAACCGGCACCGATGACGCCGAAGATGATGGCGACGACGGAGATGAGCGCGATGAGCGCCCGGTTCTTCAGGCTCAGCCGGGTCAGGAAACTCACGAGGGGACTTTCTTTGTCGTAGGCAGGGCGACGACGCAGAACGCCGACTCAACCAACCATCCTAGTGAGTGTCCCCTGAACCGCACATGAGGAAAACCTGACTTCTCGGAATCAGGAGCTTAGGCCACTGGCAGCTGCTGATGTGTCACCCCGCCGAGGCAGGTTGGCGGGGACGGGTCTCGCGGCCGAAGAACCACAGGCCCGCGGCGATGATGCCGAGGACGCCGGTGAGCATGAACGCCCACGAGTAGTCGAAGTGGTCGACGACGGCTCCGGCGATGATCGGGCCGAGGATGGCTCCGCCGTCGAGGGCCATCTGGTAGCGGGCGAGCACTCGGCCGCCCTTGCGGTCGCGGCCGATGACGTCGGCGACGGTGGCCTGCTGAGCGGGGTTGGCCAGGCCGGAACCGATCCCGGCGATGATGGAGAAGGCGAAGAACAGCCAGATCGAATCGATGAAGGCCAGCGCCGCGGTGGTCACGCCGAGGACGAACAGACCCCATTGGATGAAGGGTTTGCGCCCGACGGTGTCGGCGAAGCGTCCGACCACAGTCACGGCAGAGGCATTGCCGATGGCGAACATGGTCAGCGCCAGTCCGGCCACGGCGGTATCGGCCTTGAGGGCCTGGATGGCGAAGAGCGGGTAGATGGCCACGCGGATGCCCATCGCTGACCAGCCTTGGACGAAGGCGGAGATGAGCGCCGACCGGTAGGCCGAATCCTTCCAGGCTTCCCGGAAGGACATGACTTCCTGCTGCTCCATGTCCTTCTCCGCTTCCAGCCGGGCACGTCCGGACTTCGTCGAGGAGCCGAAGGATGCGGTGGAGGCGAGGAAGACGCGGACGACGACGGCGGCGATGAGCAGACCGACGGCGTAGATGACGAACGGGATGCGCATTCCCCATCCGGCCATGGCACCGCCGAGGACGGGTCCGGCGATATTGCCGACGAGGAACGCGGTCGCATACGTCGACGATGCCTTCGCGCGGGCGTCGATCGGGGCGAGGCGGACGATGAGCGCCATCGCGGAGACGCTGAACATGGTCGAGCCGATTCCGCCGAGTCCGCGGAAGATCAGCAGCTGCCAGTAGTTCTGTGCGAAGGCGACGGCCGCGGTGGAGGCGGCGACGATGAGGAGACCGGTGATGTAGATGCGGCGTTCGCCGAAGGCATCGACGAGGCGCCCGGATGAGGGTGAGAACACGAACCGGAAGAACGCGAACGAGGAGACGACGATGGTTGCGGCGGTGACCCCGAAGTCGAAGCTCGCCGCG
This sequence comes from Brevibacterium permense, assembly GCF_025506275.1. Taxonomy (GTDB): domain Bacteria; phylum Actinomycetota; class Actinomycetes; order Actinomycetales; family Brevibacteriaceae; genus Brevibacterium; species Brevibacterium permense_A. The sequence continues at coordinate 63,131 of NZ_QYCP01000080.1, read as the reverse complement.
AACTGCGGCAGGACGGGTGCGATGATTCCGTAGCCCAGGGCAACGATGAAGGCCGCTGCCACGAGGACATAGATCTCCTTGGGCAGGCGGCGCGTTTCCGGAGTGTCGGTGTCGGGTGTGCTCACAGGGTATCGAGGAACTGTTCGGGTTTCGGCAGGGGGCGGGTGCTCGTGGTCAGGCGCTGTCGGTAGCGTTCGGGGACGGCTCCGATGTAGAACCAGCCCATGAGCAGCTCGTGATCGGTCAGGCGGTGGAGGCGGCGCACCGGTTCGGTGTTCGTCAGGGTTCCCGAGCGCCACATGACTCCCCAGCCGGCTTGCCACAGGGCGAGTTCGAGCAGGTGGCCGGCACCGGCGGCGGTGACGTGCTGCTCCCATTCGGGAACCTTGTCATGTTCGACCGGTGAGGAGACGAGGGCGAGCAGAAGTTCGGCCCGCAGCGGCTTCGTATTGGTCTCGCCGGGTTTGCGGACGACGCCGGCGGCTTCGTCGAGGGCGTCGCCGAGGCGGTTCCTGTCGTTGCCGCGGATGATGAGGAAACGCCAGGGGTGCAGTGACTTGTGGTCGGCGACCGAGGAGATCGATCGGATGATCTCGAGCAGATCGGAGTCGTTCGGGGTCTCCGGGTCGACCTTTGAGATCGACCGTCGGGTGCTCAGGGCGTGGAGGACGGGATCGGCGACGATGTCGATCGATGACGGCGCTGAGTAGTCGGGTCCGCGGCGAGTGGGCGTCACGGTTGCGGTGCGGTCCGTCGCTGAGGCGGCGGTTGCCTCGGTGGAGTTCGTCTCTGCCCTATCCCGCGGCGACGGTTCGGCTCGTGCACCCTGGATGTTCTGTGATTCCTGCGCGGCCAGGCTCTTCGCCCATGGCCCGGTGTTGCCGTCGAGGAAGTGGGCACGGACACGGCCTTTCGTCACCTCACAGGCGTCGCCCGCGTCTTTGGACCGTTTGCGGTCCTTGTGTTTGGACTTCTTGCATTTGTCCTTTTTGCGGCTGCCCATCAGCTCACCCATTCGGCGAAAGCGGTGCGGGCCTTGTGCAGTTTCGGGTCGATGATGACACGGCAGTAGCCGTTGTCCGGGTTCGCGGTGTAGAAGTCCTGGTGGACCGCCTCGGCGGGATAGAAGGTGCCGAGGGGTTCGAGGGTGGTGACGATCGGGTCGTCGAACAGTGTCTGCGCGGATTCGATGGCTTCGGCGAAGTGCTGCTTCTCGGTCTCGTCGCGGTAGAACATGGCCGACCGGTACTGGGTGCCGACGTCGTAGCCCTGGCGGTTGAGGCTCGTGGGGTCGTGGCCGGTGAAGAACAGGCCGAGAATGACGTCTTCGGGGACGATGTCGGCGTCGAAGGTCACCTGCAGGGCTTCGGCGTGGCCGGTCATCCCGGAGCAGACCTCACGGTATCCGGGGTTATCGGTGTGTCCGCCGGTGTAACCGGAGATCACTTCTCTCACGCCGGTGGTCCGCTGGTAGACGGCGTCGAGGCACCAGAAGCAGCCAGCGCCGAGGGTGAGGGTACGAAGATCGCTCATGCAACGTATAACGATGACGCGCGCAGGTTATTCCCGAGCTTCCCCCGGTCAGCGGTCACGGCCGCCCTCGGTCGGGGCGGAAGGTGTATTCGTCCGGGCGCGGCCATCGCTCCAGTGTGCGGACGGCATCCTCGACATCGCCATCGGCGATCTCGAAGCTCGAGGAGTATCCGCCGTCTTCGTCGTCGAGACTTCCCGGGTGCAGGGTGCCGGGTACGGATTCGCGCAGGGCCTCGGCGGAGAGCAGGTCTGCGAATGGTTCGTCGTCGACCTCGTTGAGATCCACACTGGTGAGACGTCCGTCGACGATGTCGAGGGTGAGTTCCAAACGTCCGCTCGATAGGCCGGCGTGGTCGCCCGATCTGACGGTGCCGCCGTCGCCGCCGCCGGTGATTCCGGTGACCGGGTAGATATGCCGAGCCGGTGCCGCGCTCGGGGTCGATTCGTCGGGTCGGACGTCGATCGAAGTGATGTCCTCGTCCTTGAGCAGCTGTTCGATCTGTTCAGGGTTTAGGACGACGGGTTCATCGCCTGAATACAAGGAATCGGGATAGGTGACCCACACGAAGAACTTCGCGGAGGCGAACTGCTCTCGGACCGCCTCGGCGCTGGCCTCCGAGTTCGGGTGCGGCAGAGACAACAGCGTATCGACCGATTCGCGGATATGGGCGGGAAGTTCGATCTCGAGCGGAGCATAATTGAGTTCCTCGACGTCGTCGGCCCATTTCTCGACCTTGTCGATAAGGACCGCTGTCGCCGCGACTAGTCCGCCGTTGACGACAGCATTGAGACCACGGCCGACGCCGCTCGGAAGCTTCTCATCGACCTTCTCCGCCAACCGCTCCGTCAGCGGCCAGAGCGCCCAGGCAGCCGCTCCTGCTCCAGCTGCGGTGACCAGATTGAGGAACGCCGGGGACGTCACGTTCGCCTGTTCGTCCCACCAAGTATCCGCGTCGGCATCGCCGTCGAGTGCTCCGACGTCAGAGATGTGCGCAGGAGAGGAAGCATATCGGACGGGGCCGCTCCCTCTGGTGGATAAGGCTCCGAAGAATTCGTCGATGCCGCTCGATCCGCCCACCTTGCCGAGGAAGGCCCGGGACCCGGTGAGCCAGGTCAGGCCCGCGTTGGCGAGCGCCGTGGCGCCCCGCAGGCTGCCCTGATATTCGGCGGAGACGTCGCGGCGGCGGACGAGCGCGAGAGCACCGGCGCCGAGAGCAGCAGTGGTCCGCACGAAACGGTGATGGCGGTGGGGGATGTCGGGAAGTCGCATGGCTTCATCGAATCATGCTCGCCTGAATTGCCGGTGAGAATGGTCACGGGCCTGAGGTCACGATGATTGCCGCCCTGGTTCCCGCCGACGGCAGCAGCGAGAGCTCACATCACCATGCCCGAAGGCAAGGAGAAGCCGAGTTCGGCGGCGGCCTTCTGTGTCGAGGGCTGGTGCCAGAAATTCGCCACGGATTCGTTCGTCGCCAAGGATCGCATCTCGGCTCTGTCGAGGAAGAGGACCCCGGACAGGTGATCGGTCTCGTGGGCGACGATGCGCGCCGACCACCCGGAGACCTCCTCGGCAATGGGGTTGCCCTGCAGATCGACGCCCGTCAATGCGATCGAGCGCGAGCGGGCGACGACGGCCTGGTAGCCGGGGATCGACAGACACCCTTCATAGAAGGCGACGTCGTCGGCCCCGGCGCGTTCGTACTCCGCGTCGAGGACCACCCGCAGCGGCATCGGCTCCCGCTGCCGGACCTTCGCGACCTCGGGATCGCGGGCACCGGGATCTTCGGCGACGAACATCGACAGACCGATGCCCACCTGCGGGGCGGCGAGGCCGACTCCCGGGGCGGCGAGCATGGTCGCTCGCATCACCTCGGCGAGCTGCTCGAGCTCGGCATCGTCGACCTGCCCGTCGAAGGGGCGGGTGTCAGTGCGCAGGATCGGGTCTCCGGCCTCGACGATGGGCGCGGTCCCGTCCCCCGCCTCAGCGGCGGTGAGAACGGCACGGATCTGGTCGGCGATGAGCGCATCGGCGGCGTTCACGAGGTGATGTCTCTCAGTTCGCGCGGGCGACGATGAGTTCGGCGTGCTTGAGCAGCGGGGCGTCGATCATCTTGCCCTCGAAGGAGAATGCGCCCTTCTCCGTCTTCGCCAGGTCGAGCACCGACCGTGCCCAGGTCAGCTGTTCGTCGCTGGGGCGGAAGGCGTCGCGGACGACGGGCACGTGGTTGGGGTGGATGGAGACCTTGCCGGAGAACCCCGACTGCACGGCGTCTTCGGCCTCGGCTGCCAGTCCTTCGAGGTTCGGGATGTCTGCCCAGATCGAGTCGAGTGCGAACTTGCGGTGGGCCCGAGCGGCGAGGAGGGTCTGACTGCGCACATGCTTGGCCACGTCCCGGTAGCCACCATCGGCCTTGCGAGAGGAGCCTCCGCCGAGGTCGGCGATGAGATCCTCCGAACCCCACATCAGCGCATAGACGTTCGACGCGGCGGCGATCTCGGCGACGTTGACGGCTCCGAGCGCTGTTTCGATGAGCGCGATGACCTGGAATCCGGAAACGATCGACACATCGGATGCAAGCTCGGCCTTCGGCAGCATCACGGCCGTGTACTCGGTGCGCGCAAGCATCTTCAGATCCTCGCCGAGGTGGCCCGAATCGTGGGAGTTCACCCGCACGACCGTGCGGGTCGGGTCGAGCGGGAAGTCGACGATGGACTCCCGTGCGGCAGCTTTGTCGGCCTCATTGACGGCGTCTTCGAGGTCGAGGATGACGATATCCGAGCGTTCGGCTGCTTTCGTGTACCGGTCGGGACGATCGCCGGGGACGAAGAGCCAGGCGGGTTTGAACTCGAGAGACATATGGGCGCTCACTTTCCGGTGTTGGTCTGATCGGCGGTGTCGGCGGTGGACTTTGCCGCCGCAGATTCGTGACTGGAGTCGAACATCATCGCCTGGCGCACGGCCTTCGCGACGAGCTTGCCGTCCTGGTTGTAGCCGCGATGTTCGAAGGTGACGATTCCCTGGCCCGGACGGGACTTCGAATTGCGTTTGTCGAGGATCGTCGTCTCTGCGTAGAGGGTGTCGCCGTGGAACATCGGTGCCGGGAAGCTGACCTCGGAGAAGCCGAGGTTTCCGACTGTCGTTCCCTGCGTCAGCTGGGACACGGACAGACCGATGAGGGTGGCCAGGGTGAACATCGAGTTGACGAGGCGCTCGCCGAAGGGTTCGGTGGCCGACCATGCCGCGTCGAGGTGCAGGGCCTGGGTGTTCATGGTCACGGCCGTGAACAGGGTGTTGTCCGCCTCGGTGACTGTACGGCCAGGTGCGTGCTTATAGGTGGCTCCGACTTCCATCTCGTCCAGCCACAGACCTCGTTGTGCAATGACCTTGTCACTCATGTAACGCTCCTCACTCGTCGTGATTTGAGTTTATCGCCATTCACCGGACCCCTGCGACTCGGGGGTCGGTAGGATCGAGTCCACCATGGCCATCACACGATCCCTCTTCGTCGTCACCCACCCGGAGGCCCGACACCATCTCGAGGCCCGGGTCGGCGGGTGGCACGATTCCGAGCTCACCGCCCGCGGCGAACTCCAAGCCGATCGCATCGCCTCCGAACTGCGGTCGCGGATCCCGACGGCCGCCTCGGCGCCGGTGTTCACCTCCGATCTCAAGCGGACGCGGAGGACCGCCAAAGTGATCGCCGATCGACTCGGCACGCGCGCAGTCGACCACCCGGGTCTGCGCGAGAAGTCGTATGGGGTCGCGGAGGGACGGGAGCAGTCCTGGCTGGACGAGCGCTTCATCTTCCCACCCGTGCCCGATGGCGCCTTCGACCACACGATGCGCCTCGATCATGCCGAAGGCATCGACGGTGCGGAGACGCGGCGCGAGGCCGGCGCTCGGATCTACGCCGCGGTCGGCGAGATCCTCGCGCAGCGAGCCTCGCACCAGGTGGTCGTCACCCACGGCTTCGCCCACACGTTCGTCATCGGTCGGTGGCTCGAACTGCCTCTTGAGGCGATGGGGCGGGCGACGTTCGCCGCGCAGTCCGGGTGCATCACCGAACTGACCGAGGACGATCGGTTCGGCAATCGGACCCTGCGGTCGCTCGCTGCGGTGGACCACCTCGGCGATTCCTGAAGTGGTCCACCGCCGCGGGGCAGCGACTGCGGCCCGCAGCCGTGACATCGACGCCGGGCCCAAGTGCCGGACGTCGCGGGCGCAATCAGGCCGAGACCTCTGCGCGGAGTTCGACGAAGGCCGAGGACCAGCCGTCGTAGACACTGGCGTCTTCACCCGAGTCGTCGGGCAGGCCGGTCAGCGTGAACGTCATGCGGGTGCGGTCGGCGTCGATCTCCTCAAGTGCGACGCTGACGCGCGGGGCATTGTCGATCTCGCCGGGACTCCCCCAAGTGAAGTCGAGGCGGACGGGCTCGTCGATGTGAAGGTACTTCCCGGCGGTCGGGAACTCCTGTCCCGTGTCTGGTATGCGCATAGTATAGGTGTATTCGCCGCCGACCCGCAGGTCGACGGATACGGATTCGCGTGGGGTGACCAGCGTCTCGGGGTGGAACCAGCGGGCCATGACGTCGGGGTTCGTCCACGCTTCCCAGACGCGGGCGCGCGGGGCGGTGAATTCGCGGACGATGGTGAATCCGGGTTCTCCCGCCTGTGCGCTGTTCGGATCGGTCACTGTGTTGTCTGTGGTGTCTGTGTTCTCTGCGTTCATCGCTGTTCTCCTCCTTGAGTCGTGCATGATGTCTGCGTCGTACGTGATGTCTGCGTCGTACGTGATGCCTGCGTCGCGCGGTACGTCATTGCGGGCAATGGTCAGTCCGCAGTTCGATCTGCGGTCGACGGATCGGTCGTCGATGTATCGGCGGGCACCTCCTCGGCGAGGATGCGGTCGAGGTTGTCGAAGCGCTGCTGCCATTCGTCGTGCGCCGCCTGCAGCCAGTCGGTCGCCTCGGTGAGGGCGTCCGCATTGAGTGCGACGATGCGCTGCTGCGCGGATTTCGATCGGGTGATCAGCCCCGCCGCCTCGAGCACCTTGAGGTGCTGGGAGACCGCGGAACGACTGATCGGCAGCGGCTCCGCGAGCTCACCGGCGGTCTTGTCTCCTCCGCGCAGACGATCGATGATCTCCCGACGCGTCGGATCGGCAAGCGCCGCGAAGACGTGATCCATACTCATTTAAGCATCCCCTTAATTAAGTGATTACTACAATACACTCTTCGACCGCCCCGTCAAGGGGGCTCTGGGACGATCTCAACAGGGGGTACGGCGCCATCGGATCGAACTTCTCAGCACACTTGCGCCCAACCCGACTAGGCTGGAAGCAGCCGCTTCGGCCCACCCCGAGCTCGAGGAGAGACATGGATCGCGATTCGATCGACTGCTGGCTGACCGATATGGACGGCGTCCTGGTCAAGGAGAACAACCCTCTGCCGGGAGCCGCGGAGCTGCTCGCCCAGTGGCGTCAGGCCGATATCCCCTACCTGGTGCTGACGAACAACTCCATCTACACCGCTCGCGATCTCTCCGCCCGGCTGCGCTCGAACGGGCTCGACGTCCCCGAGTCGAACATCTGGACCTCGGCGATGGCCACCGCGGACTTCCTGTCCAATCAGGTCGAGCACGGCACGGCCTATGTCGTCGGCGAGGCGGGGCTGACCACGGCGATCCACGAGGCCGGGTTCGTCATGACCGAGCACGACCCGGACTTCGTCGTCGTCGGCGAGACCCATTCTTATTCGTTCGAGGCGATCACGAAGGCGATCCGCCTCATCGATGCCGGCTCCCGCTTCATCGTCACGAACCCCGACGCCACCGGCCCCTCCCCCGAGGGCGTCCTGCCTGCCACCGGCGCCATCGCCGCTCTCATCACCAAGGCGACGAACCGCGAGCCCTACGTCGTGGGCAAGCCCAACCCGATGATGTTCCGCTCGGCCCTGAACAGGATCGGCGCCCATTCGATGAGCACCGCAATGATCGGCGACCGCATGGACACCGACATCATCGCGGGCATGGAAGCGGGCATGCACACGGTGCTCGTGATGTCGGGGATCTCCACCGCCGAGGATGTCCGCCGCTTCCCGTTCCGACCCAACGAGATCGTCGACGGCGTCCACAATCTGTTGGACGTGCCGCTGGAGAGCCGCGGCGACCTCGGCCCCGACCCCACGGGTTCCGCCTGAAACAGACCGGCCAGCCGCACTTCCCGGCGATGAACTCGACTCCCCCGAAAACTTAGGTCACTAACGGATACTTCTGGCCGCGAAAAGTATCCGATAGTGACCTGGGTTTGGGCGCAGCTATCCGAAGATGACCACAATTCTGCACCACGGCACGCGATGCGATCGCCCCGCACCTGCACAGCATCGCACCTGCTGCACAAGAGGCTCCGGACTCCCGGCTACTGCAGCGATGAGGTCAGGCGCATGACGGACTCCATATAGCGGCGGGGCCATGGCCGCTTCCCCCATTCCTCCAGGGTGAGTTCTCGGCTGACGCCCTGGTAGTCGGCGACGACGTCGACGATGTCATCGACCAGATCGCCGCCGGTGGTCAGCAGGCTGATCTCGTAGTTGAGACCGAACGAGCGCATGTCCATGTTCGATGAGCCCATCACGGCATAGACGTCGTCGACGATGAAGCACTTCGTGTGCAGCACGGCGGGTTTCGGATACAGGAAGATCCGCACCCCCGCTTCGAGCAGCGACCGGTAGTAGGACGACTGCGCCCGGTCGACCATGTACTGGTCCGCCTGCTCGCTGACGTAGAGCTCGACGTCGACCCCACGCCTGGCCGCGGTCTCCACGGCGGCCAGCAGCGATTCGTCGGGCACGAAATAGGGGCTGACTATGGCCAGACGCTTCTGCGCCAGATACATCATCGAGGTGAAGACCTTGAGGTTCGGAGCGGTCGTGAACCCGGGCCCCGAAGGAACCAGCTGCATCGCACTCGTCGCCCCGCCGACTTCGGGCTCGTTGCCGTCGCGCTCGTACGGGCGGATGCCCAGAGCCTGTCCCGATTCGGAATACCAGTCGGTGGAGAACACCGCCTCGATTCCGGCGACGATGGGCCCGGAGAGCTCGACCATGATGTCGTGCCAGTTCCGGCCGATCTGAGAGTTCTTCCTTTTGAGGTAGCTCGAATCGATCATGTTCTGCGAACCCATCATCGCCCTCTTGCCATCGATGACGAGCAGCTTGCGGTGGTTGCGCAGATCGATGCGCCGAGCCTTGCCGCGCCATGGAATGAACGGCAGCATCAGGTGCCATTCGATGCCGGCGGCGTTCAGTCGTTTGCCGAGCCGGTGGAATCCCGGATACTTCCGAGATCCGATGTGGTCGAAGAGGACACGGACCTCGACCCCGCGCGCAGATGCTCGCTCCAGAGCCTGGAAGAAGACTTCGGTCGTCGAATCCCACGCCATGATGTAGATCTCGACGTGGACGTAGTCAGTCGCCCCGTCGACGAGTTCGGCCATCCGTGCGATCGACTCTTCGTAGTCGGAGATCACCCCATGGCTGTCGCCGGTGACCATCGGCAGTGCGGTCAGCGCCCGCCCCAGCTGGGCGACGGAGACGAATTCGGGCTCAGCGACCAGAGACGGCGGCACGTCGGGCAGGTCGTCGGCGCCTTCGTGCATGAGTTCGTTCGCTTCGGCCTGGATCCGCGCCCGGCGCTGGTTGATATAAGGACTGCCGAGCAGCAGGAAAGCGGGAATTCCGACGATCGGCACGAACAGGATGAGCAGCAGCCATGCCGATGACGATGACGGGCGACGGTTCTCCGGCACCACACCGACCGCGATGATCTTCACGATGTATTCGATGACGATCCACGTCGTCGTCGCCACCGATGCCACCATGCTGAGATCCATCTGCTCCCACTTCCCTTTCGGCCGCCGTCTCACCTCACGGTGTTATCGGATAAGAATATCGCCCGCCGAGGCGGACCTGCACATCCGTACGGATGTGCGGCGCCGCCTCGGCGGGCGATTGACCGACGGAAGGTCGGCACCGGCTCTCAGATCAGGAGCGGGAGCTCAGAGTCCGAGTTCGCGGGCGATGAGCATGAGCTGGACCTCGGTGGTGCCTTCGCCGACTTCGAGGATCTTCGAGTCGCGATAGTGGCGAGCCACGAGGTATTCGTTCATGAAGCCGTAGCCGCCGTGGATCTGGGTGGCGTCGCGCGCATTGTCCATGGCTGCTTCGCCGGCGATCATCTTCGCAATAGCAGCTTCCTTCTTGAACGGGAGTCCGGCGAGCATCCGCGAAGCCGCGAGGTAGTACGCCGACCGGGCTGCGACGACGCGGGCTTCCATGCGGGCGATCTTGAAGGAGATGCCCTGGAAGTCGGCGATCGGCTTGCCGAAGGCCTGGCGTTCCTTCGCGTACTTCACTGATTCGTCGACGCAGCCCTGGGCGGCGCCGACGGACAGGGCGCCCACGGCGATGCGGCCCTCGTCGAGGATGCGCAGGAAGTTCGCGTAGCCGCGTCCGCGTTCGCCGAGCAGGTTCTCTTCGGGCACCTGCACATTGTCGAAGGTGAGCGGGTGCGTGTCGGAGGAGTTCCAGCCGACCTTGTCATAGGCCGGTTCGGCGGTGAAGCCGGGGGTGCCGGTCGGGATCATGATCGTCGAGATCTCAGGCACTTCGCGGCCCGACTTCGACGTTCGGACTCCGGTCACGGCGGTGGCGGTGACCAGGCGGGTGATGTCGGTGCCGGAGTTCGTGATGAAGCACTTGCTGCCGTTGATCGTCCAGATGCCGCCCTCCAGAGTGGCCTTGGTCCGGGTGCCGCCGGCATCTGAACCGGCCTCGGGTTCTGTCAGTCCGAAGGCGGCCAGGCCCGAGGCATCGGTGAGCTTCGGCAGCCATTCCTTCTTCTGCTCTTCGGTGCCGAAGCGGTAGATCGGCATCGCTCCGAGCGAGACCCCGGCCTCGAGCGTGATGGCCAGGGACTGGTTGACCCGGCCGAGTTCTTCGATGGCCAGGCACAGGGCGAAGTAGTCGCCGCCCATTCCGCCGTACTCTTCGTCGAAGGGCAGACCGAACAGCCCCATCTCGCCCATCTTCGCAACGAGGTCGTAGGGGAACTCGTGCTTGGCGTCGAGTTCGGCTGAGACGGGTGCGACCTCTTCGTCGGCGAATTTCGCGACACCCTGGCGCAGGTCTTCGTATTCTTCGGGCAGCATTCCCGGAACAAAGGTTTCCATTGTTTCCTCCCCGCTTGTGGCGTGGTTGTGGTGTGAGTGGCTGGTGACTATTCGGCGGTGTCTGCGACCGCCTCGGCTGCGGCTTCGTCGACGACCGTGGCGAGCACTTCGTCGAGGGCGACTTGGGCGCCTTCGACGGCGGTGACGGTGACGATTCCGGCAGCGGGTGCGGTGAGCACGTGCTCCATCTTCATCGCCTCGACGACGACGATCGGATCTCCCTGCTCCACTGCGTCCCCGGTCTCGACCCTGATATCGACGACGGAGCCGGGCATCGGTGCGAGCACCTCGGCGCCTTCCAGCCCAGGCGTCAGCGACGAATCTGCCAAAGGCCGGGTGAAGACGTGGATTCCGGTGTCGGTGCTCACCCAGATGCTGCGGTCACGGGCATCGGAGAAGATTCGCGCCGTGTGCTGAATCCCGTCGAGGGTGACATGCCACAGTCCGTCGGCATCGACCTCGACGGCCCCCGCTCGAGTCTCGACTTCGACCGTCTCTCCGCCCGTGGTCAGGGTGACCGTGGGGTGGAAGTCCGGACGTGAGGTGCGCCAGGCGCTCGGTCCTGCCCACGCCGAGGCGGCCGACCGATTCGCGGTCAGCTCGGCGTCCGTGACTGGTCCGGTCAGGGTCGTTCCTGCCGCTCCCCCGGTGACCGTGACAGCAGCGGCCGCCAGCTGCGCGTGGATCTCACCGGCGCTGTGCGCCAGCTGATCCTCGCCGAGATTGTCGATGAGTGAGGTGTCGAGATCACCGGACACGACTTCGGGCAGGCTCATGAGGGTGCGCAGGAAGTCGATGTTCGTCACGATTCCCGGAACCGCCGAGGCGGCGAGAGCGGAATCGAGGCGGGCGATGGCCTGGGCGCGGTCATCGGCGCGGACGATGAGCTTGGCGATCATCGGGTCGTAGTCCGAGGCGATGGTCTGCCCGGCTTCGAGCCCGGCGTCGACGCGGATGCCTTCCCCTTCCGGGAAGACGACGTCGAGGGCGCGACCGCCGGTGGGCAGGAATCCGCGCGAGGGGTCCTCGGCGTAGATTCTCGCTTCGATCGAGTGCCCGGTCAGCGTGATGTCATCCTGCGTCAGCGGCAGCTCTTCGCCCGCGCCGACGCGCAGCTGGAGTTCGACGAGGTCGACTCCGGTGACCTCCTCGGTGACGGGGTGTTCGACCTGCAGTCGAGTGTTCATCTCCATGAAGAAGAACTCATCGGGACGGTCGGCCCCGACGATGAATTCGACTGTGCCGGCACCGACGTAGCCGACGGACTTCGCGGTCTCGCAGGCGGCCTGGCCGATTCGGGCGCGGGTCTCTTCGTCGAGCAGCGCCGAGGGTGCTTCCTCGATGACCTTCTGGTGACGGCGCTGCAGGGAGCATTCGCGTTCGCCGAGGTGGATGACATTGCCGTGGGAGTCGGCCATGATCTGGACTTCGATATGGCGCGGGGTGGCGACGAGGCGTTCGAGGAACAGGGTGTCGTCGCCGAAGGAGCTCGCGGCTTCGCGGCGGGCGGTCCGCAGCGCCTCGGCGAGCTTGCCGGCTTCGAACACTGCGTGCATGCCTTTTCCTCCGCCGCCGGCAGAAGGCTTGATGAGCACGGGGAAGCCGATGTCCGTCGAGGCCGCGATGAGGGCCTCGTCGCTCATCGCGGCATCCTTCGTGCCGGGCACGAGCGGCACCCCGCGGGAGGAGACTGCCTGCTTCGCGGTGATCTTGTCGCCCATCGTCCGGATCGCGTCGGCTCCGGGGCCGAGGAAGACGATTCCGGCGTCGGCGCAGGCGGCGGAGAATTCGGCGTTCTCCGACAGGAATCCGTAACCGGGGTGGATGGCTTCGGCTCCCGTGGCCTGTGCTGCGGCGATGACCTTGTCGATGCGCAGGTAGGACTCGGAGGCGGCGGCGGGCCCCAGGTGGACCGCGGTGTCGGCGGCCCTGACGTGGGCCGCATGGGCGTCGGCGTCGGAGTAGACGGCGACGGTGCGGATGCCGAGACGGCGGCAGGTGCGGATGACGCGCAGGGCGATCTCGCCGCGGTTGGCGATGAGGACTGTTGTGAACATTTTCGTCATGGTGGGGCTCACATTCTGAAGACGCCGTAGCCGCTGGCACTCAGCGGGCGTTCCATCGGTCCGAAGCGGGCGAGTTCGAGGGCCAGCGCCAGCACCTGGCGGGTGTCACCGGGTTCGATGATTCCGTCATCCCACAAGCGAGCCGTCGAGTAGTACGGGTTGCCCTGGTCTTCGTACTGGTCGCGGATGGGCTGTTTGAAGGTGTCTTCGTCTGCAGCGCTCCACTCCTCGCCGCGGGCCTCGAGCTGGTCGCGTCTGACGGTCGAGAGCACGCTGGCGGCCTGCTCGCCGCCCATCACGGAGATTCGGGCATTGGGCCACATCCACAGGAAGCGCGGGGAGTAGGCGCGGCCGCACATCGAGTAGTTGCCGGCGCCGAAGGAGCCGCCGATGACGACGGTGAACTTCGGGACGCGGGCGGTGGCGACGGCGTTGACCATCTTCGCGCCGTGTTTGGCGATGCCTCCGGCTTCGTAGTCGCGGCCGACCATGAATCCGGAGATGTTCTGCAGGAACACCAAGGGCACGCTGCGCTGGTCGCAGAGTTCGATGAAGTGGGCACCCTTCTGCGCGGATTCGCCGAAGAGGATTCCGTTGTTGGCGATGATGCCGATGGGGTGTCCGTCGAGGTGAGCGAATCCGGTGACGAGGCTCGTGCCGTATTCGGCTTTGAACTCATGGAATTCGGATCCGTCGACGAGGCGGGCGATGACCTCGCGGACGTCATACGGTGTGCGCGAGTCCACGGGTACGACGGAGGTCAGCTCCTCCGGCGAGTGTGCCGGCAGGCGGGACTCGATGACGTCCCAGTTCGGGGTGCTCTTCGGCCCGAGAGTCGAGACGATGTCCCGCATGATCTCCAGCGCATGGGGATCATTGGCGGCGAGGTGGTCGGTGACGCCGGAGACCCGGGAGTGCAGCGCTCCGCCGCCGAGTTCTTCAGCGGTGACTTCCTCACCGGTGGCGGCCTTGACCAGGGGCGGGCCTCCGAGGAAGATCGTGCCCTGCTCGGAGACGATGATCGATTCGTCGGCCATGGCCGGGACGTAGGCGCCGCCGGCGGTGCAGGAGCCCATGACGGCGGCCAGCTGCGGGATGCCGGCAGCGGAGAGTGTGGCCTGGTTGAAGAAGATGCGGCCGAAGTGCTCACGGTCGGGGAAGACGTCGTCCTGATTCGGCAGGTTCGCGCCACCGGAGTCGACGAGGTAGATGCACGGAAGGCTGTTCTCTTTGGCGACTTCCTGAGCCCGGAGGTGCTTCTTCACGGTCACCGGGTAGTATGTTCCGCCCTTGACGGTGGCGTCATTGGCCACGATCACGCATTCGCGACCGGAGACCCGCCCGATTCCGGTGATGATTCCGGCGCCCGGGCTGGCGTCGTCGTACATGCCGTTGGCGGCCAGCGGAGAGAGTTCGAGGAAGGGCGTGCCGGGGTCGAGGAGATGTTCGACGCGCTCACGCGGCAGCAGCTTTCCGCGATCGATATGGCGCTGCCTGGACTTCTCGGAACCGCCGCGGGCTGTGGCCGCAATGCGCTCCCGGAGTTCAGCGATGAGTTCGGCGTGGGCCTCGGAGTTGACCTGCCCCGTCGCCGGACTGACCGCAGTTCCCACTGCTCTCATTCCATCCTCATTTCAGTTAATGATTCTTAACTGACTGCTATGATACTGCTCACAGGCAGAACTGACAACGCACGAGCCAGACCGCACCGACGTCGTCCGCGACGGTGGGCATCAGGCTCAGGGAAGGAGGCTGGATGTCGATCTCGGACGAGGCCAAGCCGACGGCGCGAGCAGCGGCGAAGGCAGCCAGGCGCGAGCAGCTGCTCGAGGTCGCGAAGACACTCTATGCCCGGCACGGCTTCCATGGGGTGCGCCTCGACGACCTGGGCAAGGGCGCGGGGATCTCGGCACCGGCGGTCTACCGGCATTTCTCGTCGAAGGAGGCTGTGCTCGAGGAGCTCCTCGTCGGCATCTCCGCCTATCTGCAGTCCGGAGGCGAGGAGATCGTCTCCGAGGCGTGGGACACCGCGTCGGGGATCTCCCCCACCGAGGCGGCCCCGACCCTGCGGCGTCTCATCGACTTCCATGTCGACTTCGCCATGAGCGAGCCCGAGCTCATCCGCATCCAGGACCGTGACCTCGAGGCGCTGCCGGACGAATCGCGACGGACCGTGCGCCGTCTCCAGCGTGCCTATGTCAGTCGGTGGGCGGAGGTCGTCGAGGCCGCCCACCCGGCGTGGACGCTGGAGTCGGCCACTGTGCGCGTGCATTCGGCGTTCGGGATGATGAATTCGACCCCGCACCAGGCCCGTCGCTCCAGCGCCGAGGTGGTCGGGGTCGAATTGCGCGCCGCTGCTGCCGCTGCGCTGGGACTCAGCTGATCACCGGATCAGCCGAGTCCCGCCTCGGCGATATTTCGATCGCCGAGGACGGTATAGCTGATATTCAGGGCACGATGACGAGCTTGCCGCGGACGTGTCCGGTGGCGCTGTCCTTGAAGGCCCGGGGAACATCGTCGAGGCCGTAGGTGCCGGCGACGTCGACGGTGAGTTTTCCTTCGTCGACGAGGAGACCGAGGCGAGCAGTCTCGGAGCCGTCGGGACGCACCCAGATGTAGCGTCCGCCGTGCTCGGCGACGCTGGGATCGGCCACCGAGGCGTGCGCCCCGCCCTCGGCGAGCACGGCCAGGGTGTCGTCGAGGACTCCCCCGACGAAGTCCGCGACCCCGTCGACCTTGCCGCCGGCGGCCTCGAGAACGCGCTCGACCAGACCGTCGCCGTAGGTCACGGGTTCGGCACCGAGTCCGCGCAGGTATTCATGATTGGCTTCCGACGCGGTGCCGATGACGCGTGCTCCGGCGGCCCGGGCGATCTGCACGGCGAAGCTGCCCACTCCCCCGGAGGCACCGTGGACGAGCACGGTCTTGCCCTCCAGGCCGCCGAGGGACTCAAGGGTCCGCAGAGCGGTGCCTCCGGCCAACGGCAGTCCGCCCGCCTGTTCCCAGCTCAGACTCTTCGGCTTCGGGGCGACCGCACGCACGGGGACGGCGACCTTCTCGGCGAAGGTTCCGCCGCCCAGCACGTCCTTGCGTGCATAGGCGACGACTTCATCGCCGATGGAGAATTCCGGGGTGTCGAAGCCGAGTCCGATGACGACACCGGCGACGTCCCAGCCCGGGGTGACGGGGAACTGCGTGGGCATGACCGGATCGAGGTGCCCGCCGACGAGCTTCCAATCGACCGGGTTGACCCCTGCGGCCTTGACATCGATGAGCACCGAGGCGGGCGGCAGCTTCGGATCGGGCAGCTCGCGGACGGTGATGTCGTCGAAGTTTTCGGTGTAGGCGTCGTAGACGGCGGCGCGCATAGCAATGGCCTTCCGGTAGATGTCAGAGACACTGAAGTCTCAGTGTGACTGGACAACACCGGAAGGCCATCAGGCTATTCCAGGGGTCACCTCTTACTCGTAGGTTTCCCCGGTGTTCGCGCGCTCGACCAGCGAGGCCGGCGGTGTGAAGTGCTCGCCGTACTTCGCAGCCAGATCATTCGCCCGGTCGACGAAGCCGGCCAGTCCGCCTTCGTACTGGTTGACGTACTGGAGCACGCCGCCGGTCCACGCGGGGAATCCGATGCCGAAAATCGAACCGATGTTCGCATCCGGCACCGAGGTGAGCACACCCTCGTCGAGGCATTTGATCGTCTCGATCGCCTCGGCGAAGAGCATCCGCTCCTGCAGATCGGCGAAGGGCTGATCATTCGCCCCGGACGTGTACTTCTCGCGCACACCCTGCCACAGGGTGGTGCGCTTGCCGTTCTCGTCGTAGTCGTAGAAGCCGGCACCGTCCTTGCGTCCGGTCCGTCCCTGCTCGACCATCCAGTCGAAGACGGCTTCGGAGGGGTGGGAGATCCAGGTGCCGCCTGCGGCCTCGACCGCGTCGCGGGTCTCCTTGTTGATCTTCTGCGACAGGGTCAGCGTCAGTTCGTCGAGCAGCTGCAAGGCACCGGTGGGGTATCCGGCCTGCAGTGCAGCCTGTTCCACGCTGGCCGGCTCCACGCCTTCGCCGACGGCAGCGACCGCCTCGGCGATGAAGGTGCCGATGACGCGGGAGGTGAAGAATCCGCGCGAGTCGTTGACGACGATCGGAGTCTTCCGGATCTGCTGCACGAGGTCGAAGGTGCGGGCGAGGACCTCGTCGGAGGTATTCTCACCGCAGATGATCTCGACCAGCGGCATCTTGTCGGCCGGCGAGAAGAAGTGGACGCCGATGAAGTCCTTGTCCCGGGTGACGCCCTTGGCCAGGTCGGTGATCGGCAGGGTCGAGGTGTTCGAACCGAGGACCGCATCAGGCTCGACGATGTCCTGGATCTCCTGGAACACCTTCTGCTTGAGATCGACGGATTCGAAGACCGCCTCGATGACGAAGTCGACACCGGCGAAGTCCTCGGCCGAGGCGCTCGGTGTGATCCGGTCGAGGACGGCCTGCGACTTCACCTCGGTGGTCTTGCCCTTGGCCATGGCCAATTCCTCACGCTTGGCGGCGTAGGCCTTGCCCTTCTCCGCATTGGCGAGCTCGACGTCCTTGAGGACGACCTCGATACCGGACTTCGCAGCGCTATAGGCGATAGCGGCACCCATCATCCCGGCACCGATCACGCCGAGCTTCTTCACCTGACGAGGTTCGAAGCCGTCAGGGCGCGAGCCGCCGGAGTTGATGTGGCCGAGGTCGAAGAAGAACGCCTTGATCATGTTCTTCGCCACCGGAGTATGGGTGACGTTGACGAAGTAGCGAGACTCGACCGTCAGCGCGGTGTCGATGTCGACCAGCGCGCCTTCGACCGCAGCGGCGACCACGGCTCGCGGAGCCGGCATCGGCGCACCCTTGCCCTGCTTGCGCAGCAAGGACGGCAGCGCGGGAAGCATCGCGCCGATCTTCGGCGAGGACGGGGAGCCGCCGGGGATCTTGAAGCCCTTGACGTCCCACGGCTGCACAGCCTCGGGGTTGGCCTTGATCCATGCCTTGGCCTTGGACTCGAGTTCGGCTGCGGGGGCGAGTTCGTCGATGAGGCCGAGCGCCTGGGCGTCGGCGGCTTTGAACTTCGTCGACGGCAGGATGGCCTTCTGCAGTGCGGTCTGGATGCCGAGCATGCGCACCGACCGGGCGACTCCGCCGCCGCCGGGCAGCAGGCCGAGTGAGACCTCGGGGAAGCCGAAGCGGGCGCTCGGGTTGTCATCGGCGGCGATCCGGTGGTGAGCGGCCAGGGCGAGTTCGAGACCGCCGCCCAGTGCCGCACCGCCGAGGGCGGCGACGACCGGCTTGCCGAAGGTCTCGAGGCGACGCAGCACCTTCTTGAGGTGTTCGACGGTCGCGAATTCCTCTTCGGCATTGGCCGGATCGGCCGCACGCAGCTTGTTGAGGTTTCCGCCGGCGAAGAAGGTCTTCTTCGGGGAAGTGAGGACGACGCCGGTGATGTCATCGACATTGGCTTCAAGCCACTCCACGGTCGCCTCGAGGGCGGCTGCGAAGTAGTCGTTCATGGTGTTGACCTTGGCACCGGGTTCGTCGATGACGACGGTGACGATGCCTTCGGCATCGGTGTTGCGCTGGTAGTCGGCAGCTGTGGTTTCAGTGTTCGTCATGTCAGACCCTTTCGATGATCGTCGCGATGCCCATGCCTGCGCCGATGCACAGGGTGACGAGTCCACGCTTGAGGTCGCGGCGCTCGAGTTCGTCGAGGACAGTGCCCAGAATCATGGCGCCGGTGGCTCCCAACGGGTGGCCCATGGCGATGGCTCCGCCGTTGACGTTGACCTTCTCGTGGGGGATGTTGAGATCCTTCATCCACTTGAGCACGACGGCGGCGAATGCCTCGTTGAGTTCGAACAGATCGATGTCGTCGACGGTCATGCCGGCTTTATCGAGTGCCTTCTTCGTCGCCGGAGTCGGACCGGTGAGCATGATGGTGGGTTCGGACCCGGTGACTGCGGTGGACACGATCCGGGCGCGGGGCTTCATCCCCATCTTCTGACCGACTTCCTCGTCGCCGAGGATGACCAGCGAAGCTCCGTCGACGATTCCGGAGGAGTTCGCGGCGGTGTGGACGTGGTCGATGGCTTCGATCCAGTGGTACTTCTGCAGAGCCACCTCATCGAATCCGGTCTGAGCGGCGAGCTTGGCAAAGGCCGGGGGCAGCTGCGACAGCGATTCGACGGTCGAGCCGGGACGCATGTGCTCGTCACGGTCGAGCACGGTGATGCCGTTGATGTCTTTGACTGGGATAATCGAGTTCTCGAAGAGGCTGTTCTCCCAGGCCGCGGCGGCTCGCTTCTGCGATTCGGCGGCGAAGGCATCCACGTCTGCACGAGTGAAGCCCTCTGTGGTGGCGATGAGGTCGGCACCGATTCCCTGCGGGACGAAGTAGGTGTCGTAGTTCGTCGTCGGGTCCTGCGCCCACGCTCCGCCGTCGGATCCCAGCGGCACACGCGACATCGACTCGACGCCTCCGGCGAGGACAAGATTCTCGAATCCGGAGCCGACCTTCTGGGCGGCGAGGTTGACGGCTTCGAGCCCGGAGGCGCAGAACCGGTTGACCTGGACGCCGGCGACGGACTCGTCGAGTCCTGCGACGATGGCGGCGACGCGGGCGATATCCGACCCCTGCTCGCCGACTGGCGATACGACGCCGAGCACGATGTCGTCGATGGCCTTGTCGTCGAGATCGGGATTGCGCTCGCGGAGGGCGTCGATGAGCCCGGTCACGAGATCGATGGGTTTGACGCTGTGCAACGCGCCGCCGCGGTTCTTGCCGCGTGGGGTGCGCACCGCGTCGTAGATGAACGCTTCGCTCATGAATTCCTCACAGACTGGATGGAAGATCGACCCTGAGATCTGATCGATCGTTCAGTAACATTCGCACGTCCCATTGTGCCCCGATTTCGGGTGACGAGCAACACACGCTAGTCCTGCTAGGAGCATGGCGCGACCGCGGATCGGAGAGGGGCGGATTGAGACGACAGTCTCTTCCGATCTCTCGAACTGATAACAGTTCTCCGACCGAGTCATTTCGGCGGCGCGGAAGACAGCGGGTGTGGTTAAGATGGCTCCACTCATCATTTCTGGCCCCCTGGAGAATCATGTCCGTGACCACCCCTGCCCGCACGAGGATGGGCTCGAAGCTGATGGCGCTGGCCCTTGCGGCCGGCCTGCTCGCCGGCTCCCTCGCCGTCGACGCGGCACCTGCCGAAGCTGCGACGAAGAAATGCGCAGTGAAGATGTCGAACTCGAAGCCCCGCCAGTACTCGAACACCTGGGTCAACGTCTCGAAGGTCGGGCCGAATGCCAAGGTTGAGACCATCGCTCACTACAAGACGACGAAGACGATGAAGAAGGCCACCGCATCGAAGAAGGGCAAGGCCTCTCTGAAGTACTACATTTCCGGGGCGACACCGGGCAAGAAGGTTTCTGTGACCGTCACCGCAAAGAAGGGCAAGACGACGTGGAAGTGCTCGACGTCGTTCAAGCCTGTGAAGAAGCGCTGAGCGTCTGAAGAATCGGCTACCGGCCGAGAACGCACGACACGACGTAATCCGCCCCTTCCGATCCAGCATGCATGCTGGATCGGAAGGGGCTCTCGCTAATATGCCCGTGCCGGGTGCTCCATTAGTCAGCCAGCTGACTATCTTGATTCAGATGCATTCGACACGAATGCCTTTCTCCAGACGAGAGTTATCGAGAACGGGCAGCGAGGCGCGGATGTCCGCAATTCTGTCCGGGTCGATGTCAGCGAAGATGATCTCTTCACCACGCCCCGCCTCGGCGAGCAGTTCACCGTTCGGAGCAGCAACATACGAATGGCCGATCCCCGTCGGGCTGCCACCCTTCGCCGGCACCCCTGTAACCGCGGGATCTGCCTGGTCACACGCGAGCACATAAGCTGTTGAGTCCAACGCCCTGGCCGGTCCCAAGAGCTTCCACTGGTCGGCCTTGCCTGGACCTGCGCCCCACGACGTCGCAAGGATGATCGCATCGGCTCCCGCTCGCGCTTGGGCCGTGAACAACGCGGGGAATCGCACGTCGTAGCAGATCGCCAGACCGAAGGTCACATCGCCGAGGCGGAACGTGCGCACCGACTCCCCTGCGGTCACCGAATCCGATTCTCGGTGGCCGAAGGCATCGTAGAGATGGATCTTGTCGTAGTCGGCACTGACCTCGCGACCGTCATCGACACCGCGGACCACGAGACTGTTGGTTACAGTCCCGTTGATGCCGGGGCGGAAGACGCCCACGGCGATCACAATGTCGTTCTCCCGTGCGATCTCGGTGATTGACTGAATCCACTTGCCTTCGTCATCCGCCGCCGTACGCGCCAAGTCGTGCCCGAAAGCGATCTGCGTGGCCTCAGGGAAGACCACGAGCCGCGCACCTTCACCCGCTGCCGCCTCCGTGTAGCCCGCGACCTTGTCGAGGTTGGCCTGCAGGTCTCCCGTCGAGTTCATCTGAACCAACGCGATCTTCATATCTCTCTCCTCTTCTTTCTTTGAATCGAACGACTCTCGTGCGGCGAATGCTGGTTGTCCAGCAAACGACTAAGGTGGGTTGCATGCAGACTTCGTCAGGTCCCGCCGCACGCCGGACCGCCTATGAGCGCCTGCGGGACCTCGTTCTGACGGATCCTGCGATTCAAGGAACCTTCCTGACCGAAGGGGATCTGGTCAAACGGTTCGGCCTGTCCCGCACTCCGATCCGCGAAGCGCTCATCATGCTCGCTTCAGACGGGCTCGTCGATCTCATTCCGCACCGCGGAGCCTATATTCGCCCCAGTGACGATCGTGAGGTCCGCGAGACGATGGAAGTCCGGCAGATGATCGAACTCGAGACGGCTCGACAGATCCTAAATTCCGGTGAAGCTCCGGTTGCGACCATGGACGATCTCTATCGCCAGCAGGTGGAGCTTCCCGTCTCCCCCGATACGATTCCCGATTTCATCAATCTCGATCAGCGCTTTCATGCATCTATGGTCGACGCAGCAGGAAACCGTGTACTCAGCGACATCTATACCCGCCTGCGGGTCAAGCACGTTCGCTTCGGAATCTCTGCGACGTGGACCAGCGCCGACCGACCAGCGCAGGTACTCGATGAGCATTCTCGGATACTCGAGGCACTGAAGTTAGGCGACTACGACGCCACCGCCGCGGCGATCTGCGAACACATCGCACAAACTCAGAATCTCTTGCTCTCCCGCTGAGACCCTCAGCCCACGACGAGCATGCTCTCCCCTCGGGTTTCGTTCTCGACTTCTTGCTTCGCATTCACCGATGACTCTGGAGCCCCTCGAAGCGCGCAGTGTTCCGGCGACCGTGGGCCGCCGGAACACATGGCTCGTCGAACTCAATGACTCGCAGCCACCTCGTCGGCTGAGTCCGCCGAGAGTTGTGCGGCTGCAAGCTTCTCAAGGTGGTCGATGTCTTCCTGGACGTTATTGTTTCGTCCCATGATCAGACCGATCAGAGTGAGAGTCACAGCTCCGGCCAGATACACGGCCACCCACACCCAGGTTCCGGTGTTGTCGAGCAGCAGCGTGAACATCATCGGCGCAATCGCTCCGCCGAGCACGCCGGCGATCGTGTAGGCCAGTGACGAGCCGGTGTACCTCAGTCGAGGCGTGAACTGCTCAACGACGAACGCCGCCTGCGGCCCATACATGAGCGAGTGGAAGAACAGCCCGACTGGAATGCCGACGTACATCCAGGTTGCGTCTCCTGATTCGAGCTTGCTGAAGAACACGAAGGTCCATGCCACTGCGCCCACCGCGGCGACGCCATAGATAAGACGGCGGTTGATAATGTCCGAAAGGTAGCCGGCCAACGGAATACAGACGACCTGAAAGGCCGAGCCGAGCATGACTGCACCCAGCACCGTGGTCCGTTCGAGGTCGAGCACAATCGTGCCGTAAGCGAGAGTGAAGACCGTGAAGAGTGCGTAGGTGACGTCAGGCCCGATGCGGGCGAGGATCGCCGAGAGCAGCGGGCGGGACTCGGACTGCAGTAGTTCGGTGATCGGCTTCTCGGGACGCTCGCCCGACTGTTCGACTGCTTTGAAGACCGGGGTATCTTCGAGCTTGAGGCGGATCCACAGGCCGAAGAGCACGAGCAACGCCGACACGAGGAACGCAACGCGCCAACCCCAAGCGAAGAACTGCTCTTCACTGAGGGCGAGAGTCAGACCTGCGAAGGCGCCGTTCGCCATGAGATTGCCGGCTGGAGGTCCGATCTGAGCAGCCGACGACCAGAAGCCGCGGTAGCGCGGATCGCCATATTCGCTCGACAGGAGGACAGCGCCGCCCCATTCACCACCGACACCGATTCCCTGGGCAAAGCGCAGCAGCACCAGGAAGAGTGGAGCCCACAGAGAGATGCTCTGGTAGGTCGGGAGGACACCGATGAGACATGTCGAGACTCCGATGAGCACAAGAGTCCAGACCAGGACCTTCTTCCGGCCGACCTTGTCGCCAAGGCGGCCGAAGACGATTCCGCCCAACGGCCGGGAGACGTAACCGACTGCGTAGGTCGAAAAGGCCAGCAGCACGCCGACCATCGGATCACCTGAAGGGAAGAAGAGCACGGGGAAGACGATGGCCGCGGCAGCCGAATAGATGGCGAAGTCGTACCACTCGAGCGTGGTGCCGCTCAGGCTGGCGGAGAAAGCCTTGATGAGGTCCTTCCGCGCCACCGGCGGATGGGTTGTTGATGCACTCTGCATAGCAATCCCTTTCATCTGTCTGGGCAATCCTCGCCTGCGACTCTGCGGCGGGAACTGTGATTGCGCTTACAGTATACAGGCTGTATACAATGAGACAACACCAAACGAAAGCTCATCAGTTACAAGGAAGAAGACACCATGCTGACCTTCGAACTCCCAGACAAGACCACCGTCGACGTACACGTCGACAGGCTCCTCAACGCCGGCTATGCCGGCCGAAACCAAGAGGCCGTTCAGCATCATATTGACGAACTGGCCGCGCTTGGAGTCCCCGGCCCCAGCCAGGTGCCCGCCCTATACCCCGTGTCTCCTTATCTTGCTCAGCAGACCGAAACCGTGACGGTCCAGCACGGAAAGTCTTCCGGGGAGGCCGAATGGGCGCTGGTCGTATCGGACCGCGGCGTTCTCATCACAGCGGCCAGCGATCAGACCGATCGCGACCTCGAAGTGTATGGAGTGGCATGGAGCAAGAACGCCGCACCGAACATTCTGGCCAAGCGGGCATGGTCCTATGAGGAAATTGCTGATCACATCGACGAGATCCGCATCGAGTCCTTCGTGACCAATGCGGATGGCGTCGAATCGCAGCTTCAGGATGGAAGCTTCGCCGATCTGTTGCCTCCGAGCTACTGGCTGAACGAGCTCAAGGCCAAGGAGGTCGCGAATCCGGGCACCGTCCTCATCTCCGGCACCATTCCCATGGCCGAGAGTGTTGACCAGTTCGCCCCGCGCTGGCGAGTGCGCCTGTTCGACCCGCGCACCGAGGACAGCATCGAGATGACATACACCGTGGAAAAAATGCCGGAGCCGGTTGGATGAAGTGGACCTTGAAGTCACCTTCTCGCTTTCATGAGAGCTCGGACCGGCCCAAACACTCAGATCTCGCGCGGGACGGAATGCTCGAGCTGACACCGGAAGCCTTCGCACAATTCGGCAGGGTGATGGATTTCCACGCCCAGCGAATGCAAGGTTCGTCAGCATTCATGTCAGAGGCAACCTCGTTCTTCCGCGCCTCGCTCTTCGACCCGGGCGACGCCGGAAGCACTGATCTCCTGTGGGTGTCGTACGACCGCAGTGCGCCGCCAGAAGAGTTCGAGTCGCACCTGCTCACCGAGCAGGCGCTCATTCCCATCTCCGGCACGATCGTCCAGCACCTTTTCCGCAACGATGTCGACAATGGAACGGTCAAACGGTTCCTGGTCCGCCCGGGGCAGGGAATCGTTATGTCCCCGGGTAGCTTTCATACGACGACGTCCGTCGACGGTGAAGTGATGTGTCTGATGGTCAGCCGAACGAGCACCACTGACGACCTCAGCCACAGTCTACAATCGGCTTGCCAAGCGGTCGAAACCGTTTTCGCTCCGCCGCCTTGCTGAGACGGGCCATGCCTGAAAGGCGCTGCAGCTACGAAAAAGCCCCTCCCGAGCCAGATTTTGCTCTGGTGGGAGGGGCTGTTGCCGAGCCGCCTGCGGGAGGGGTCACGGTGTTACCACGACGATCAATTCCACTTCTACCGATATGGGAGATACAGCTATGAGTAACGGTTCCACGAACTCTGCTCCCTTTACAGCGGGTGTCACCGTGCAGGTGTACGTGCCGACCGACGAGACTGAAAAAGCTCGTTCGTTCTACAGCGCGCTATTCGGCCGCGAACCGGAGTTCGAGCCGCATGATGATTTCTTCGAGTGGTCTCCGATCTCTGGCCAAGAATGCTGGGTTCAGGTCGGAGGCAAAGCAGACGCAGCGCCTATGCACAAGAGAATGCGATTCCGTGTGCTCGATCTCCGTGCTGCGCTGGACTTTCTCGACTCGTCAGGGATTGAGCATTCCGAGCCCTCGCAGCTGCCTGGAGTTGTTTCGTTTGTCGACTTCTCCGACCCGTGGGGTAATTGGCTTGGCTACTACCAAGATCTTGTGCCCAGTGGACAGCAGGTGGAATACCGGGGAACTTCGGTCAACGACGATGCGCAGTTCATCGAGTATGAGGGATCGCACCAGAAGTAGCACCGCGGGGTGATCGCAGGCGGCAGACTGGAGGTACCAGCGTCGCAACAGCGAAACGCGCTACAGTGAGCTTTGAGGACTTCGATGACGACGTCGAGTCCCAGTTCAGCAAAATGAGGGCCGGGTTATGAAGATCCTCGCGCACGCTTTCACCATGATTCCCACGAATGATCTCGCGAGGACAGCCGCCCCTTACGTTGGGGGAGGTCTTGAGTTCCTGTGGAGGCCGGATCCGCAGACGGCGATTGTCGGAGCGAATGAGCGCGCTTTTGTGATGATTGAAGACGACTCTTCAGAGCGAGCCCTTGGGGCTGGTCCAGTACTGCTGGTCGACGACGTGTCGAAAACCGGCCTCGGAGGAACTAGCTCTTGGGTTATACCGCCGATGAACGTGCCGGTCGGCAAGTATGGCGCAGTAGATTGTGACGGAACTGTTCTCCGGTACCTCGATTTGTCGATGTGCTCAGAAGACATCCCGAGCATCGGGTTCGGGAACTCAGGCGACGAGAGAGTGACTGTCGATGGCATACAGTGACGGCGATACACACCGATGCGAAAGGGTAATCAGATGCCGTTAGTTTCGGTAGAGTCCGACGAATCAGAGTTGCATGTCGGGTGGGTCATCAACGCCCCAGTCGTCCGAGCATGGGAGGCCCTGACCACGTCGTCTCACATTGGAGAGTGGCTTGGGACGGTTGTCTCTGGCTCGATTTCTTCGGGGTCGTCATTCGCGATAGACCATGGCGACGGCTATCTATGCGAGTCGACGGTTGAGAAGTTTGAAGTCTTGAGTGCGTTGACCTATTCGTGGAAGTTCCCCGATGAGACTGGCACCGATGTGGCGTGGAGCATGGCCCCTCATGGCGACGGCACGTTACTCACGTTGACCCACTCCGGCCTCGCAGACCTCGTCAGCTCTTATCGCGATGGCTGGCCTGTGCACTTAACATTCCTCGAAGGGTCCGCGCTCGGGGCACCTCTACCTTGGTCCATGTTCTGGCAAATCCATTCAACGATCGTTTGTCTCAACGCACCGAGCTGAGTCTCGACCGTGATCGACAGTTCCGGCGGATCAGAGAATTCTGATTCGCAACTTCGATTTGTGAGTTTTCCCTTCGATGGCGCACTCCTGCCAGCCTTGGCAGTGGTCGTCGAACTTGGATGCCCCGTACCAGCTGGTGCAGGGCATCATCGTTCAGTCAGTTGAGATCGTGTAACAACTCAGTGCAGGCGTCGCGAAGAGCTTCTAGATCTCGGCGCTTGGCCTCCGTCGCATCGAGGTTAGGGGCTCCGCGCCACCAGCGAAAAGCTTCGGCGTGGGATCGGGCGTTGGACTCGGCGGACATGTCTGTCTCCTCCGACGTCGGTGATCATCTTCACTATGACGCCCGGGGCGGCTACGCCGCCCGTTAGGTGAAACTGGTCCCCTAGCGCGTAGTTTAGCGCGTAGTTTTACGATCTAACGGCGAGAAGAAGCCCCTCTGATCATCATTTCTGCTGATCAGAGGGGCTGTTGCCGAGCCGCCTGCGGGAATCGAACCCGCGACCTATTCATTACGAGTGAATCGCTCTGCCGACTGAGCTAAGGCGGCAACCGAACCAACTTTAGCCAATCTCTCTGCCAGCGGTCAAAACGACGGATGCTCTCCTGAGCGGTTCCGACCAAGACCTTTGTCACCCCCTCGCTGACAGGCGACAACCGGGCGTCTGGCCCGCAGTCGAACGGGGGCCGCACAGCAACAGTCACGCACCCGCTAACCTTGAAAGGACAGTTGGCACAGACACGAGGGAGAGACATCCATGGCAGAGTTCGACTCCGACGACTTCATGAGCGACTTCCAAGCGCTCATCGAATGCGAGTCGTTCTCCAACGACCTCTCTTCATTGGCCCGCAGCGCCCGACTCGTCTCGCGCATCGGCACCGGAATGCTCGGTGCCGCACCTCAGATCATCGAAACCGACGGCCACCCGCATGTCCTGTGGCGCTTCGGCACCGGCCCGCGCAAGGTCGTGCTCATCGGCCATCACGACACCGTCTGGCCCACCGGCACGCTCGCAGACTTCCCGTACTCGGTCAAGGACGGGGTAGTCCGCGGACCCGGCGCCGATGATATGAAGGGCGGACTGCTCATCGCGATCTACGCCTTGGCGAAGGTCCGTGCCGAACTCGGCAACCTCGATGGTGTCAGCCTCCTCATCACCGCCGATGAAGAACTCGGCTCCCCTGGTTCCCGGCAGATCATCGAAGACGAAGCGCGTGGGGCAGAGGCCGCCCTCGTGTTCGAAAGTGGTGCCGCCGACGGTGCCGTCAAGATCGCACGCAAAGGCGTAGCGATCTACCAGCTTGAAGTCAACGGTCTGGCATCGCATGCCGGAGTCGAACCGGAGAAGGGCATCAACGCCACCATCGAAGTGGCAAACCAGGTCATCGAAATCGCCGCACTGCACAAGCCCGCGGTCGGCACCTCCGTCGTCCCGACCGTGATGACCAGCGGATCGACCACGAACACCGTGCCGGCCAAAGCCGTCGTCGGCATCGACTCCAGAGCAGCCTCGGTGGATGAACAGGTGCGCATCGATGATGCTCTGCGCGCCCTGACGCCCAGCGTGGCCGGTGCGAAGATCGAGCTCAAGGGCGGAATCAACCGCGCCCCGCTCGAAGAGGACATGGCGATGGGCCTCTATGCTCGTGCCCAACGACTGGCAGGGCGACTCGGGCATCCCCCGCTGCGGTCAGTCGCAGTCGGCGGCGGGTCGGACGGCAACTTCACCGCCGGAGTCGGGACGCCGACCCTCGACGGCCTCGGCACCGTCGGCGGAGGTTCCCACGCCCGGACCGAACACGCTCTGCAGATCTGGATTCCCCGCCGCATCGAACTCACCGCGGCACTCGTCGCAGAGCTCCTCGGCGACGTCTGAACATTCGGCCACTCCCCCGGCGCGCTCAACCGTCGGCGATCAGAGTGCGCCCGTGCGGTCCTCTTGCAGCCAGGGGTTCGACAGCAGCACGAAGGCTGCTTCAACAATGAGCACGGGCGACATGTTCGTCTGCAGGCGCTGCCGGGCCTCGGTGATCGCATCGATGCGCAGCAAAGTGGTGTCGGGGCCGTCCCGGTTCGCCTGTTCGGCGATGAGGTCGACTTCGCCGGCGTTGATCCACCCGTCTCGGATCCCCAGCTGGTACATGAGGATGTCGCGGTAGAGGCTCATTAGTTCGAGGAAGATCCGGTCGAGCTCATCGTTACGGGCTCGCACCGAACGGCGCTTCTGCTCCTCCTCGAGTTTTCTGATCTGTGCTCTTGCCGAGGGCGGAATCGTCTTCTCCCCTTCGACGCCCAACGTCGTGAGAAGCTGAGTCCGTTCGGCGGCATTGCGCTCTTCGACGCGTGATTTCGCGGTCTCAGCGGCGGCGTCAACGATGCGCCCGGCCAGGCGGATCGTCGCCCCCACCGAGGTGAGTTTGCCGGGGATCGCAAGGATCTGCTTGCGTTCGGCATCGGCCGACTCGTTGAGCGCCAGGTATTTCGCGCGCCCGATGTGGTTCTGGGCCACGGCGGCAGCCCAATGGGCCCGGTCCGCCGAGACGTTGTCACGCTGCATCAGCAGCTGCGCCACCGCATCCCGAGAGGGGATCCGCAGACGCACGGGACGACAACGCGATCGGATGGTGGTGAGCACATCGATCGGACTCGGCGCACACAGCAGCCACACGGTCCCCGGAGGCGGTTCTTCGATGGCCTTGAGCAGCACGTTCGCCGTTCGCTCCATCATCCGATCGGCATCTTCGATGATGACGACGCGCCATTTCGAGTTCACCGGCGACGCCTGCGCCTTGGACACGAGTTCGCGGACCTCTTCGATCGAGATGACCGATTTCTGGGTCGACATGATCGTCAGGGACTCGTGATGACCCGACAGAACCCGGGCGGTCACATCGTTCGATTCCGTGCCCCCGGAGATGAGGGCCGCAGCGAAGGCGCGTGCCGCGTTCGACCGACCCGACCCCGGAGGACCGGTGAACAGCCACGCGTGGGTCATGGCCGTCGGGTTGTTCAGGGCATAGCCGAGCTGCGTGATGACGTCATCCTGGCCGACGAGTTCGTCGAAGACGCTCACTTCAGGAATCCTCCGGGTTGGTGAAGCGACGGTTGCTGCGTTCACGCTGCCTGCGCAGACGCTCCCGTGCCTGACGTTCGATCTCGGCCTGGGCATGCAGGCGTTCACGGCTCATCTCCCGTGCACTGCGGGCCGGGAGAACCGTGGTCTCTGCGTCCTCGTCGTCGACCGAGTCGGAGGTCTCGCCATCTGCGCTGGCGTTGACAGCCGGCTCGGCCCGGTGGACCACCCGGGTCTCGGCTTCTTCGGGATCGACGCGGTTGACGATCCGGGTCTCGGCGTCTTCGTCCGCGGCGATGCGGTCCGTCGGCACCCCATCGGCCTCGTCGCTGTCATCGATGAGTGCTTCTGAGGCGTTCGCACTGGCCGGCAGCACCGTGGTGGCGTCGTCCTCGCCGGAACGGCGCTCGTCCTTCCTCTCCAGGAAAGACGGGAGTTCCTCCTCGTCATGCTCCGTGTCCCGGTCCGCCGTTTCGCCTGCAGATGCCGGTGAACCGGAAGCACCGAACTGCTCCTCCTTCGCCGAGGCGGCCGGGTCCTCCCGCAGATCGGCACCGAGGTCGACGCGCTCGGTGGGAACTGCGCCGGACATCTCGGCCTCGGCGTCGGTGATAGCAGCGGGGACGAAGCGGTCTCCGGAGGCGGGAACGAACCGCGGTCCACGTTCGTGAACTGAGTCATCGCCGCTGATACCGCTTGGGTCGGCGTCGTCTGCGGCAGCTTCCTCTGTCGCATCGCCGCCGTCGACGGCATCGCTGTCGGCATCGCGGTGACCGATCGCATCGGCAGAACTGTCCGCAGAGTGTTCGTCGTCCTGGTTGTCGTCGTCTGACTCGACCGCGCCGTCATCGGGCACGGACCCGGCGGCCACGGCAGCGACCGGCACGGAGCCGCGTTCCGGACCGCCGCCGGACTCAGCATTCGACGTCGAGGCGGGGGCCGCCTCGGTGCCGGTGTCGCGTCTGACCAGGGTCTGCGGAAGCCGAGCGCGGATGGCCGCAAGGATCTGCTCGGTGAGATCATCGGCGTCGACCGAGGCGTCGAGGACGACATACCGGTCGAGTTCCTTGTGTGCGCGGGACAGGTAGGTCTGGCGCACACGCTGGTGGAACTGCTGGTTCTCGTCGTCGAGGTAGTTGCTGTCGCCGCGCTTGCCCATCCGCTCGGCCGCGACCTCGGGTTCGATGTCGAGGACGATCGTCAGATTCGGTACGAGCCCCTTGGTGGCCCACCGACTCAGCGCGAGGATCGTCTTCTCGTCGAAGCTGCGACCGGCTGCCTGGTAGGCGATCGTCGAATCGATGTACCGATCGGTGATGACGATGTTTCCGGCGTCGAGGCTGGGGTCGACCAGGGATGCCACATGGTGGGCACGGTCAGCAGCGAAGAGAAGGGCTTCGGTGCGCGAGCTCGGCGGGTCGGAGTCGAAGAGAACAGAACGGATCTTCGTGCCCAGTTCGGTGCCTCCGGGTTCGCGAGTGGCCTCCACGTGATAACCGTCATCGGCCAGAGCCGCGGAGATGCGTTTGATCTGTGTGGACTTGCCGGAACCATCTCCGCCTTCGATGGCGATGAAGAATCCGGCGCCGAGGCGTTCGGCCGAGTTCCCGAGTCCACCGGCCGCAGTCTCCGGCTGGCTGGGCGGGCGGAATCCGTGGACGATGTCGACGGACAGCCCCTGCAGTCTGTGCGGGTCGAAGGTGAAGAGTCCGATGACTCCGGCGACCAGGGCGGCGATGCCGAAGATGAGGAACGCGACGTCGCTGGGAGCCAGGATCCAGTCAGGGCTTGAACCGACTTCGACCGTGCCGCCGAGGTCGAGGGCGTTGATCACCAAGGCCAGACCGGCGCCCGCGACGGCACCGTATCGGCGGGAGAAGTCATAGGGCTGAGCGCGCACGCCGATGCCGACGAGGAACGCGATCGCGGCCGAGAGCACAACCTTGCCGGAGAGTTCGTTGATGGCGCCGGTGGCGAGCAGCAGCACACCGGAGACGAGCAGAGCGAAAGTGGACACACGTGGACGGGACATTCCGGGGGCGAAGGTCGGCCCCATCTCGAATCCGACGGCCCACCCGACGAGGCAGCAGGCGATGATGAGCGCGAAACCGGCCTGACCATAGCCGTGGCCGATAGCCGTCGGCTGGGCCAGCATGAAGGTCGCGCCGAGGACGGCGAAGAGGCCGATGCACACCCACGGATTCGCGATCGCCTCGGCGGGGCGGGCGACCCGGGCCTTGAGTTCAGGGAACTGCCCGGTCGTCGCAGACTCCGCGTGCAGGGCACGTTCGGGGGTGAGGAAGATGATGACGGAACCGGCGGCCATGCCGATGCCCACCAGCAGGGACACCCAGCCGAGCGCTTGAGTTCCCGCTGCAGAGCCGCCGAGGATCTGGAAGGCACAGGAGACGAAGACGAGGACGGCCGCGGGAATGCCGACGCGGCGCCACGGCTTCTCGTGTCTGAAGGGGTTGATGCTCATGAGCAGACCGACCACGGCGCCGAGGAACAGGGCCGCGACCCAGGTCAGCCAGGCACTGGGAGCCAAGCTGAGGACGACGAGAAGTGCGGCTTCGACGATCGCTGAGATGCTCAGAGCTGTCTTGCGCACCGCCGGCGGTCGGGAGGCGAAGACCTTTGCGGGAATGAAGAGACCTGCGCAGGAGAGGGCGAAGACGATGAGCAGCGACAGACTGCCCATCTGATTGTCGAATCCTCCGGAGCTGAGAGACTCTCCCATGGCGGTGAAGGCGCGTCCGCCCACCGTCGCGACGAGTCCGCTGGTTCCTGCCACGACATAGCTGATCGCGACAAGAACGATCAGGGCACCCCAGGCGGCGGTCTCGGTGACCAGGCGGCCGGGGGCTCCGGGCAGGCGGTGTCCTGTAGTCGTCAACATGCTCACAGCCCTACACTATCTGGCCGAACTGACATATCTCTTGGAAACGAGTGCGATCTGCGACAACCCGGACCCGACCGGGGCCTGCCGATCCTCTACCCTTGAACTCGTGCACACAGACTCACTGGCGATGACCACGGTGGCGGCGGAAGGCTTGGGCCCTGTGGAGGAACTCGCATTCGCCCGCGTCCTCCTCGATTCGGTCAAGGCCGGACGCCGCGGGGCGACCCTGCGGATGTACCGACCGGCCCCGACCCTGGCGTTCGGTGCCAGGGATCGTTTCCTGCCCGGGTTCGCCGCCGCCATCGCAGCGGCCCGGGATCACGGTTTCACGCCTGCCCTGCGCAGCCTCGGCGGGCGCGCGGCCGCATACCATCCGGGGTCGCTGGTCGTCGATCACATCGAACCGAGTGATTCATTCATCACGAACACCAACGCACGGTTCACCGGTTTCGGCCAGGACTATGTCGAGGTGCTGCGCGGGCTGGGTATCGATGCCCGCCTCGGCGAGATTCCCGGCGAATACTGTCCCGGTGAGCACAGTGTCAACGTGGCCGGGCGGATCAAGGCGATCGGCACCGCTCAGCGCGTGGTCTCCGGTGCCTGGCTGTTCTCGTCGTCGGTCGTCGTCGAGGACCCGGATCCGATCCGCGCGGTACTCACCGATGTCGAAGCCGCTCTCGGAATCGACTGGGATCCGTCCACGGGCGGATCGATCAGCGAGGTCCATCCGGAGGTGACGATCGATTCCGTCGCCGAGGCGTTCGCCTCCTACTATGCCGACGCGAATCCGGATTCGCCCCTGTCCCCCACCGCCGAGGAGCTGGCCGAAGTAGCCGCCCACGCGGACAAGCACAGGCTGTGAGGTCGGCGAAAGCAGTGGACGGCACAGGCCGGGACAGCGCACGAACCACGGAGACTGAATTCCTTTGACCGAACGACTTTGGGAGCACACAACATGACCGTCACCATTCGTGAAGCAGAACGCTCTGATCTGCCCGACATCCTGCGGCTTGTCCGCGCGCTGGCTGTCTATGAGAAGGAACCGGATGCGGTGGAGGCCACCGAGGCGGATTTCGCGGCAGTGATGTTCCCCGACGATGGTCATGCGAATACGTTCGGTCTCGTAGCCGAGGCGGGCGGCGAGGTCATCGGCATCGCGATCTGGTTCCATTCGTTCTCGACCTGGACGGGCAGGAACGGCATCTGGCTCGAGGACCTCTTCGTCTTGCCGGAACATCGCGGCTCGGGAGCCGGAAAGGCGCTCCTCGGCCGGCTGGCGCAGATCTGCCGGGCGCGCGGACTGACGCGGCTCGAATGGTGCGTGCTCAAATGGAATACACCGTCGATCGGGTTCTACGAATCGCTGGGTGCGAAGCCGCAGGACGAGTGGGAGACTTACCGCCTCGACGGTCAGGCGCTCACCGACTTCGCAGATTCGTCGCGCGGCTGACCTCGTCCCTGAGGCACTGATGACCTCGTCCCAGAAGCACTGGAGTACGTGGCCGGTGCCAACAATCACAGTCCACGGGGTATCACTGGCCACAGGAGAAGAAACGTCTTTCGCCACCTGCCTGGACCATCAGGCAGGTGGCGAAAGCAGTGACAGGTGACCGCCGCGGGCTCGGCGGACGTCGGCTCAGGGAGTCTTCGGCTTGGCCGTGCTCGTCTTCTTCGCAGCCGTAGTTCTCGCAGCCGTGGACTTCGACGCAGTCGACTTGGAAGCCGTCGTCTTCTTCGCGGCGGTGGTCTTCGACGCTGTTGATTTCGACGCGGTGGTCTTCTTCGCGGCTGTCGTCTTGGCTGCCGTCGTCTTCTTCGCAGCCGGCTTTTTGGCGGGGGCCTTCTTCGCCGGAGCCTTCTTCTTCGCCGGTCCCTTCGCGCGCTTCTCAGCGAGCAGAGTCGCGGCACGTTCGAGCGTCACGGCTTCGACGGAGTCGTCCTTGCGCAGGGTCGCATTCGTCTCACCATCGGTGACATACGGTCCGAAGCGACCGTCCTTGACGACGACGGGCTTCTTCGTCTCCGGGTCCTCCCCGAGTTCCTTCAGCGGTGCCGCGGCCCGACGACCGCCGCGCTGCTTCGGCTCGGAGTAGATCTTCAGCGCCTCTTCGAGGGTGATGTTGAAGATCTGCTCCTCATCGGTCAGGGAGCGGGAGTCGGTTCCCTTCTTCAGGTACGGTCCGTAGCGGCCGTTCTGCGCGGTGATGTCCGTTCCCTCTTCGTCCTGACCGACCACGCGCGGCAGGCTGAGCAGCTTGAGCGCGGTTTCGAGGTCTATCGAGTTCAGATCCATCGACTTGAACAGGGAACCTGTGCGCGGCTTCGGCTTCTTCGCGCCCCGCTTCGGCTTCTCCTCGGGTTCGGGCAGCACCTCGGAGACATAGGGTCCGAAACGACCGTTCTTCGCCACGATGGTGTGTCCGGTCTCCGGATCGACACCGAGCTCGCGGTCGCCGTCGCCTTGGGATTCGATGAGTTCGGCTGCCTTCGCCGCTGTCAGCTCATCGGGTGCCAGATCGTCGGGGACGGAGACCCGCTTCGGGTCCTCTCCGTCTTTCTCCGAAGCCACCTCGAGGTAGGGACCGTAGCGGCCCACGCGCAGGTTCACGCCCTCGCTGATGGCGACGGTGTTGACCTCGCGGGCATCGATATCGCCGAGGTCGTCGACGATGGCTTTGAGTCCTTCACGGTCCTGGGTCTTGTCACCGAAGTAGAATCCGGCCAACCAGTCGTTGCGATCCTCCTCGCCCATCGCGATCCGGTCGAGTTCGGATTCGAGGTCAGCGGTGAACGCGTAGTCGACCAGACCGGTGAAGTGCTCTTCGAGCAGGCGGACGACGGAGAACGCCAACCAGCTGGGCACCAATGCGTTGCCGCGAGTCGTCACATAGCCGCGGTCCTGGATGACGGAGATCGTCGCAGCATAGGTCGAGGGTCGGCCGATGCCGAGCTCTTCGAGCTGCTTGACCAGGCTGGCTTCGGTGAAGCGCGGCGGCGGAGCGGTGGTGTGGCCGTCGGCTTCGGCCTTGACGACCGACAGCGATTGGCCCTCTTCGACCTGCGGCAGCCGCGACTCTCCGGACTTCGTGTCGTAGCGGGACGCGTCCTGACCCTCTTCATAGGCGGCAAGGAACCCGCGGAAGGTGATGACGGTGCCGCTGGCGCTGAAACCGGCCTCGTGGCCGTCGGCGAGGGCGGCGCTGACCTTGATCGTCGCGGTCTTGCCCTTCGCGTCGGCCATCTGGCTGGCGACGGTGCGCTTCCAGATGAGGTCGTAGAGACGGAACTCGTCGCCGTTCAGCTGCTTGGACACCTGTGCCGGGGTGCGGAAGGAGTCACCGGCGGGGCGGATCGCCTCGTGGGCCTCCTGCGCCGATTTCTGCTTGCTCGCGTACTGGCGCGGCGACTGCGGAACGAATTCGGGACCATAGAGTTCGGTCACCTGCTTGCGGGCGGCAGCGATGGCCTGACCCGACAGCGCCGAGGAGTCGGTACGCATATAGGTGATGTAGCCGTGCTCGTACAGCGACTGGGCGGTG
Organism: Brevibacterium permense; assembly: GCF_025506275.1. GTDB lineage: Bacteria > Actinomycetota > Actinomycetes > Actinomycetales > Brevibacteriaceae > Brevibacterium > Brevibacterium permense_A. Next base: position 26,986 of record NZ_QYCP01000080.1, on the reverse strand, counting down.
CGCATGGCCTGACGAGCGCTCATGCGCAGTTTGCGTCCGGCTTCCTGCTGCAGGGTCGAGGTAGTGAAGGGGGCGGCCGGGCGCCGGGAGTACGGCTTCGACTCCACCGCGGTCACCGTCAGCGCATCCTTGGCGCTGCCGTTCAGCTCTGTGGCCAACGACTCCGCTCGCGCCTGGTCGACGATCGTCGCCGAGGTGTTCTTCAGCTCGCCCTTGTCGTTGAAGTCACGGCCGCTGGCCACCCGCGATCCATCGAGGCTGGTGAGATTCGCGGCGAACGGGTTCGTCCCGTCCGGCAGACCGAGATCGATATCGAGGTCCCAGTAGTCAGCGGGCACGAAAGCCATGCGTTCGCGTTCGCGTTCGACGACGAGGCGGGTGGCCACGGACTGCACACGTCCGGCCGAGAGTCCGGCACGGATCTTGCGCCACAGCACGGGTGAGACCTCGTAGCCGTAGAGACGGTCGAGGATGCGGCGTGTCTCCTGCGCGTCGACGAGCGAGGAATCGATATCGCGGGTGTTCTCCAGAGCCCGTTCGATCGCCTCAGGCGTGATCTCGTGGAAGACCATGCGCTTGACCGGAATCTTCGGTTTGAGGACTTCGAGCAGATGCCAGGCGATGGCCTCTCCCTCGCGGTCCTCATCCGTTGCCAGATAGAGTTCGTCGGCGTCCTTGAGCAGACGCTTGAGTTCGGTGACCTTCTTCTTCTTGCCCGGATCGATCCGATAATAGGGATCGAAGTTGTTGTCGACGTCGACAGCGAACTTTCCGTACGGCCCCTTCTTCATATCGGCGGGCAGCTCCGAAGGGGTGGGCAGGTCGCGGATATGACCGACGGAGGCCTCGACGTCATAACCGTCGCCGAGGTATCCCACAATCGTTCGCGCCTTCGTCGGAGACTCGACGATGACGAGGCGACGGGGCTTCTTCTCGGTTGTGGTCACGCTTTCACATTCCTCTCACGGCATCAGCTGCCCGCTGCAACGGACGATCCGGCCCAATGTAACACTGTTGAACGGACACGTTCCTCATCGGCCCTTGCGGCCCGGATGCTGCCCGGACCTCGCCCGATCTCGGCTCGGACACGGGGTCAACGGTTTCCGATCCTATCCCTATTCCGCCGACGTCCCAGTCGCCGAGCTCCCGATATCACCGCTGTCGGGCAGCAGCGCACCCGCCGCGCACAGGGCTCTGACCTGCGCGACGAGCTGATCTTCCAGAGCCGTGGGATCGACCTCGAGAAGCTGGGCCAAGGCCCCGGCCGTCTGTCGCAGGGTCAGCGTCCCATCCGCGACGGACACGAATCCGGCCAGGGCCGTGTCGAGATCGAAGACCTGCCCGAAGCCGATCCCCTGTTCCAAGGTGATCGAGTTGGGTTCCGGCGCTCCGGGAACGAAATGGCGATGTTCGACGAGGTCGGGTGAGCGGGTGAAAGCGGTCGCGGCGATCTCCTCAGGTCCGGCCGCTGCCAGCCACGACCGGATCGCGATGACCGTGGTGAGGAACTCTGCGAGTCCATGCGGATTGTTCGCTGGCGCCGAGGTGACTCTGACCCGGGTCTTGAACACTCCCTCGGCCGTCCCCGACGGTCCGCGGTCGACGTCCGAGTCGGCGCCGCCGATCACGGGATCTTCGGTACCAATCGTTGGCACATCGTTATCGGACTTCGCCATCAGCACGTACCCGAAGACGACTTCGTCCACAGCTCTGGTGGCGAAGTCGTCGAGCCATGCGGCGACTGCGTCGTTCCAGGCGGTGCTGGCGCGAGGGACCCCGCCGTCGCGGATCCACGTCTCGGCATAGGCGACGGGGTCGAGGGCCTCACGTTCGATGACGAACACGGACGTGTAGTCATCACCGACCCAGGTCTCCGGTCCTTCGTTCTTCCCGGAGGCGGCTTCCCAGTTTCCGAGGCAGACGCTGCGTCCACCCGAGGTGAGGTTCTCAGGGATCCGGGTGAAGAGCTCCCGAACAAGTCGGTCCCCGGTCATTCCGCCGTCCCGGTATTCGAAGGTGGTGTCCGTGCTGCGCGGGGTGATGACGAATGGCGGATTCGACACGAGCAGATCCACGGGTTCCTGCAATGGTTCGAGAAGAGAGCCGTGCCGGAATTCGATCGTCGTCACACCGTTGAGTCCGGCCGAGAGTTCGGCCAGACGCAGGGCACGTTGGGAGATGTCGGTGGCGATGACTCGGTCGCTGTGTCGGGTCAGCAGCAGAGCTTGGATTCCGCAGCCGGTGCCGATGTCGGCGGCCACCCCGACGTGGTCGCGCGGGGTGATCGACACCAGTGTCCGGCCGGCTCCGCCGAGTCCGAGCACGAATTCTCCGTCGAGGACATCCGGTGTGGTCAGGGTGCCGTGGTCGGCCACGAGATAGAGGTTCTCGTCCCCGGGACGGAAGCCGCGGGGGACACCGACGGGAAGATCATAGGGGGTCAGGGCGAAGGGGGCGGTCACCTCCTCGTCGTCCACGGTGATCAGCCCTGCCTCGGCGGCGGTGTCGAAGGACTCCCCCAGCAGGGCTCGGACCTCAGCGACCGGGACTGTGCGGTGGAAGTGGAAGAGCAGCGCGGCGCTGGCCATGGCCCGGTCGGCGGCCGTCGACGACTGGTCCGCCAGCGTCCGGGCGCAGTGGTGGATGGCGGGTGCGGCGTTGTTGCGCAGCAGCGCCTCCGTGGTCGGGCCACCCCAGAACTGGCGCAGCCGTGGTTCGGTGTATCCGGAACGGTAGAGGGTCTCGCCCAGGTGGGCCAACGGCAGATCAGTCACAGAAGAATCCTAGCGACTGCGCCATAATTGACTCATGGCCTCCTCTGCTCTTCTCGACATCGTCACCGGTTTCGGTGCCCGGGATGAGCGGATCGTCCATGTCCGCGATATCCCGCAGCGTTTCGAACGGGACGCCGAGTGGCCGGACTGGATCGACGAGGAACTCAAGCACGCATGTCATTCCATCGGCGTCGACGCTCTGTGGCAGCACCAGCTCGAGGCGGCGCAGACGGCCAGGGACGGTTCAGACGTCGTCATCGCCACCCCCACCGCGTCGGGCAAGTCGTTGGGATTCTGGCTGCCGGTGCTCGAAGCGATCCAATCGACTCGCGGAAAGCTGCGCACCGCCTCGGCGATCTACATCGCTCCGACAAAGGCTCTGGCCGCCGATCAGCTGGCCAAACTCGAACGATTCGTCATCCAGGGCATGCGTCCCGCCAGCTATGACGGGGACACCTCGCAGGTCTCGAAGGACTGGGCGAGACGGCATGCGAACATCATCTTCACCAACCCGGACATGCTCCACCGCAGCATTCTGCCCCAGCACGAGCGCTTCGCCCGGATGTTCAAGAGCCTGCGCTTCATCGTCATCGATGAAGCCCACCGCTACCGTGGAGTGTTCGGGTCCCACGTCGCACTCATCCTTCGCCGCCTGCTGCGCATCGCCGCCCACTACGGGGCTGCCCCGGTCGTCATCGGAGCCTCGGCGACGATGGCGAACCCGGACGCAGCCTTTGCGAAGCTGACCGGGCGGCCCGCACACGCGGTGGCCGAGGATTCTTCACCGCGGGCAGCCGGCAGCTTCGCACTGTGGGAGCCTCCTGTGTCACCGGGCGGGGATCGGCGCAGCGGCCTCGTCGAGGCCGCCGATGTCATCACCGATTCGATGTGCGCGGGTTTTCGGTCGATCACGTTCATCGCCTCCCGCCGAGGCACCGAAGCCCTGGCGCAGACGGTCCGTGACCAGGTGGGTGAGGTGGATGAGACCCTGACCGGCAAGGTCGCGGCATACCGGGGCGGGTATCTGGCCGAAGAGCGCAGGATGCTCGAGGCGGCTCTGCGTTCGGGTCAGCTGCTGGCCGTGGCGTCGACGAATGCTCTGGAGTTGGGCATCGACATCTCCGGACTCGACCTGGTCATCATCTCCGGGTGGCCGGGGACGTTGGCGTCCCTATGGCAGCAGGCGGGACGCGCGGGCCGAGCCGGGCAACGGTGGATGGCTGTGTTCATCGCCCGCGATGATCCGCTCGATACCTTCGTCGTCCACCATCCCGAAGTCATCTTCGACTCCCCCGTCGACGCCGGCGTCATCCATCCGGGCAATCCGCACGTGCTCTCCGGTCACCTGTGTGCGGCCGCCGCCGAGGTGCCACTGAAGGCGGCCGATCTCGTGCACTTCCCGGACAATTCGTCTGCGGTCGTCGACGACCTCGTGGAGCGGAAGATGCTGCGGGTACGGCCGACCGGATGGTTCTGGGCAAAAGACCAACCGGCGACCGACCTGTCCGATATCCGCGGTTCCGGCGGCGGACAGTTCAGCCTGGTCGAAGCGAGCACCGGCACTCTGCTGGGCACGGTCGACGAATCGGGAGCACATACGGGAGCCCATCCGGGCGCGGTGTACACGCATCAGGGGATCGACTTCACGGTCCTCGATCTCGACCTCGAGGACCGGATCGTCGCCGTCGAACGTGCCCAGGTCGACTACACGACTCAGCCGCGCTCGCAGACGGAGATCTCGATCGTCGACGCCGATGCGCAGCGGGTTCTGCCCTCCGGGGTGGCTGTGTGCAGCGGCACCGTCGACGTCAAGGATCAGGTCGTCGCCTACCGGATGCGGGCCAAGCGCGGTGGAGCGATCATCGCCGAACATGAGCTCGACCTGCCGGAGCGCACGCTGCGGACGAAGGCCGTGTGGTGGACGATTCCGCAGAGCGTCCTCGACGAGGCCGAAGTCGTCTCCGGAGACCTGCCCGGAGCCGTCCATGCCGCCGAGCATGCCTCGATCGGTCTACTGCCGCTCTTCGCCGGCTGCGATCGCTGGGATATCGGCGGGGTGTCGACGGCACTGCATGCCGACACCGGACTGGCGACAGTGTTCGTCTATGACGGTTTGGCCGGTGGTGCCGGTTTCGCCGAACGCGGCAGCGAGGTCATCGAAGAATGGTTGGGTGCGACAAGGGATGCCATCGCCGCATGTGAGTGCATCGACGGCTGCCCGTCGTGTGTGCAGTCGCCGAAGTGCGGCAACGGCAACGAACCGTTGGAGAAGGACGCTGCGCTGCGGCTGCTGCGCACCGTGCTCAGGTAGCGATCCCCCTCATTTCCCGGCGACCGCCTCCTCTCTGACCTTCGGCAGAGGCCCCGGGATGTCGACTTCGACGACGACATAGGCGGATTGCTCACTCAATGAGGCTCGGCAGTCCTTGATGTGTCCGCCGTTGCGAATCGCGACCTCCTTCGCCGTCTCACACGGTTCCCCGGTGGCCAGCCCGCGCACTGCGTCCGCGGCGGCGAGCGCTGCCAGATCCGCGGCGCTCTGTGCCCGACTGTGGGCGACGAACGCCTGGCCGAGGCTGCCGATGGCGGTGACGAGGACGAGCACGATCGAGCAGAGACCCACGACGATGTTCGTCATGGCGGTCCTTCTCTGTCCCCTTCGAATCGAGCGGTGGCATCCGCGTCGACGGTGTCGAGGAAGAAGATCGCGGCCGGCAGCTCGATCGTGACTGTGACGACCGAGTATCCGCCGTCGGCTCGGACACGGACCGAGGAGGAGTCGCCGGCGTGCTTCTTCGCCTCGGACACTACGGCGGCCTGTGGTTCGCCGCGGGCGATCTCACGGGCCGCAGACCGTGCCGCGTCGAAGGCTCGCAGCTGGGAGAACCCGACAGCGGCGGCTCCCGCGAGCAGCACGATGAGAAGAACGACGGCCGGCATGACGACGGCGAATTCCGCCGTCGCGGTTCCCGCATCGCGATTCCATCCTCGCTGCCGCTGACGGGAGCGTCCGCGTACCATGACGGTTCAGCTTCCCAGACCGAGCGCCGAGGAGATGACCCCTGTGATGAGTTCCTTGATCGGTTCGGATTTGAGGACCACGACGAGCAGTGCGGCGAATCCGCACGCAGCCAGAGTGGTGATCGCATATTCGGCTGTGGTCGCTCCGGCGTCGGGTTCCCAGAACTGTTCGATCTCGCTTCGGTCCTCGACCGATTCGACGTGCCCGGTCGGCGGATCCTCGATCTCCGGGAACGGTGATGTGGTGGCCATGCTCTCCTCCTTGGCTGAAACCCCGTTCGCACTCTGCGAGCGGACCTTCAGCCTGGGAGTCGGCATGCTGCCGTGTCCAGGGCCGGATTCGCGCCTGTGGAAACGGGTTCTGCATCCACAGGATCAAGTTGTGTGAGTGGAGGCGCCGTCCACAGGAAACGGCGTGCGAGTCAGTGGTGGCGGCGCCTCAGCTGTTACCGGCCCAGTCGTCTCTGAGGATGGCCATGATGACTTCGTCGTGGCGCCGGCCGTTGAAGAACACTGCTTCTCGTCGACGGCCTTCTTCGACGAATCCGGCTTTCGTATAGGAGGCGATTCCACGGGTGTTGAACGCCCAGGTCTGCAGCTCGATGCGGTTGAGTCCTAATTGGAGGAACCCGTATTTCACGGCCAGTCGCACGGCATCCGAGCCGTATCCGCGGCCGTGGAATTCAGGGCCGAGGACGATCGCCAGAGTGGCGGACTGGTTGATGGGATTGCGTCCGTAGAGGGTGACATGGCCGACGAACTCCTCGGTTTCGGTCAGCTCGATGCTGAAGCCGACTGCCTCGCTCGTGGTGTTCGCGCTCCACTGCGAGAACTGCTCGGACACACCCCCTTCGGGCCGCGGCAGAACTGTGTGATTCTGCAGGACGACGATCGAGGGATCGAACCACCACTGCTCGAGGTACGGCAGATCCTCCTCCCTCAGCGGCCGCAGACGCACGGATCGACCGACGAAGAGATTCTCGGCGTAGTCCTCGGCTTGTTCGACATTGGACAGCTGATTGAAAGGTGTGACCGGTGCCATGTCCCGAGCCTATCGGTCGAGTCTGAAAATTAGGTCACCACTTCAGAAGAACGCGGTCGTGAGGTCGGTCAGCAGTGAGATGACGACCGGAACGACAGACAGCAGCAGGAACGCCGGCAGAATGCACACGCCCAAGGGCAGCACCAGCTGCACACCCAGCGAGGCGGCAGCCTCCTGCCGACGCCGACGGGACGAAGCCCGCAGCTCCTCGGCCACTGACTCGATGAGAGGTGCCGGGCCGACTCCGGTGTGTTCGGAGAACTCGAAGACCTCGAGCACCGGCAGCAGACGATCGTCGTCGGCGAGCCTGCGCCCTCCGATCGTCATCGCACGGGCGATCCTCTGCAGGCCCGACCGGTCATCGGTCGCCTCGGCGGTCAGGGTCAGCGCCACGGGAATCGGCAGACCGGAGGTCAGGCAGATCGCCACAAGGTCGAGGTCGAACGCCAGCTGATCATCGGCCACTGCTCCTGCCGTCCCCGACTCCGGCGTTCCCGCCTCCCCATCAGCCGCCTCGGTGTCGGTGGGAACGGATCGGCCCTCGCCGAGGAGGCTCTGCAGTCTCCCGCGGGTCGGACCGGACCACAGGAGCACGCCGAGTCCGACGCAGACACCGATGAGCACAATCAGCATGGTCATCTCTGTGCCCTGAGCATCATCGTCCGCATCCACCACCGGCCGGCCCCGTACAGGAGGAGGCCGGCACCGATGCTCAGTTGTCCCGGCAGTCCGCTGATGAGTTCCAGAGGGCGGACGCCGATGAGCAGGCCGAGACCGACGCCGATGAGCGGCAGCCAGCTGAGCACCCGCACCGTCGACTTCGGCCCGGCCATGGCGATGCGGCGTTCGCGTTCGGCGTCGAGGGCGTCTCTCTGCGCTGCCGCATACCTGAGGATCATCTCCGCTGCCGGTGCTCCGGAGCGTTCGGACACCGTCCACACGGCGGCCATTCCCGACAGCACGTGAGCGGCGGTCTCCGACAGTCCGGAGCTGCGGGTGGCGATGGCGCGCCCGGGTTCCTCACCCAGGGAGATGGCTCGTGAGATCGGGGTCAGGGCGTCGTTGCGGCGGCTCAGCGTGCTCATCACCGCCTGCGGGGTCATCCCCACCTTGAGCAGGTGGGCGCAGTTCTCCACGGCGGCGATCGCCCACAGACGCTCGGCCTGATCATCGGCGGTATGACCGCCTCGGCGAAAGAAGGCCCGCACCCCTTTCCGCACCGATTCGCCGCCCTCGCCACGGGGCAAGAGCTCGCGCAGCCTGAAGCCCGGGTCCGGGGGCGCGGCGAGGATGATCCCGGCCGCGATGAGGACGGCGGTGACGACGATCATTGCGCGGACTTCTGTTCGAGCACGGCTTCGAACCGGGCCAGGGCACGCCGATTGACAGTGCCGGCCGTCGACGGCGAGGGGCGACCCCACACCGGTTCCATCACCACTCCCTCGGGTCCGGTCCTCGTCGGGATCGCCAGCTCAGTGACTCCCCGCTCGGAACCCGTGCGACGCAGATGGATGACCAGGTCGATGGCGGTGGAGAACTGCGAATACACGGCGTCCGGACTCATCTGCGCCAGCGCACCGAGCGCGGCCACCCGGCTGGGCACGGCCTCGGCGGTGTTCGCGTGGATCGTCGCACACCCACCCTCGTGCCCGGTGTTGAGGGCAGTGAGCATGTCCCGGACCTCGGCACCGCGGCATTCCCCGACGACGAGGCGATCAGGTCGCATCCGCAGTGCATTGCGCACGAGGTCGGTCAGGGTCACTTCGCCGCCGCCTTCGACGTTGGCCTGACGCGCGGCGAGCTGCACGGTGTGCGGGTGGGTGACGATGAGCTCGCGAGAGTCCTCGACGATGACGATGCGTTGGATCGGTTCGACCAGCGACAGCAGAGCGCCGAGGAGGACGGTCTTTCCCGTGCCCGTTCCGCCGGAGACGAGGATGTTCGCCCGTGAGGTGACCGCCTCGGCGACGAGGGGGCTGATCTCATCGGGGACGAACCCTTCGGCGCAGAGCTGAGAATAGGGGAATCCGGCCCGTTTGGGTACGCGGAAGCTGATCGTCGTCGTCTCCCCGGAGATCGGTGGGACGATCGCGTTCATCCGCACCCCGTCGGGCAGACGAACGTCGACATAGGGTGAAGAATCGTCGAGGCGGCGCCCGCCGAGGGCGGCCAAACGCACCGCCAAGGACCGCACGTCTTCTTCGGATCCCAGGGTCAGGTCGAGCAGCTGGGGACCGTCACCGGTGTCGGCGAAGACCTCCCGCGGCCCGTTGACGAACACGTCCGTGGTGCCGGGCACCTCGAGCACGGACTGCAGGGGTCCGGCCCCGGACAGCTGCGCGGACAGCCGGGTGACGAGTTCGAGCAGGGCGGAGGAACCGAGCACGCGTCCGGTGCGCTGGACCGCCTCGGCGACGGCGGCCGTGGTCACCGGTACCGGATTGTCGAGCAGCGTTTTGCGGACATCGGCGACGAGCGAGGCGTCGAGCCATTCGCTCATTCCGCCCACTCCCCCAGCAATCGGTCGACGAGCCGGCCGAGGTGCGCACCACCTGGGATTCCCTCTCCGCGGTCGACGGCGGCGGACAGGCCCCGATCGTCGCGGATGCTTCCGGCCAGGCTCAGCCCGATGGAATCGGCGAGGAGGTCGGCGTCGAGACCGCCGCCCCCGGTTTCACGGACGACGAGTCGCACATCCGGGTGGGCTTGGGAGAGTCGCTTGGCCACTTGGGAGGAGGCGACGGCTGATCTGACCCGGGCCGGGGAGACGAGGAGGACATGATGGCAGCGCCGGGTCCACTGCGGTGGGGCGTGGCGGGGCAGATCGACGATGACGAGGTCGAAGGCCTGGCCGGCCGCGGCGAGGAAGTCGTCGAAGACGTCCGGGTCGAGGTCGACGGTGTCGTCTCGCCCCCAGGACAGAAGGGCGAGCCCGTCGTGGCGAGGCAGCGCTTCGGCCAAGGTAGAGGGGCGCAGCTGTCCGCGGGAGGCACTGAGGTCGGTCCATCGGGGACCGGGCGCCTGTTCGGCACCGAGAACGAGGTCGAGTCCCCCGCCGAGCGGGTCGGCGTCGACGAGGACGGTGCTGTGATCGGCTCCGGCCCGACGGGCGAGTGCGCAGGCGAGCACGGAGGCTCCGGCTCCCCCGCATCCGGCGACGACGCCGACCGTGGTCCCGGGTGCCGTCGGCGGTTCGACAGCGGCGATCATCCGCCCGCTCAGCCATTCCGCAGCAGCAGGCAGTACGGCGAGCTGGTCGACGCCGAGGTGAGCGGCCCTCGCCCAGGTCGAGGAGGGTTCGTCATCGTCGAGGACGACGAGGATCGTGTCTGCCCGGTCGGTGGCGGGGGCTTCGCGGACGTCTTCGCCGAGGAGGATGAGCGACGCGGACTGCCAGCCTCCGGAGTCGGGAGGCAGGACGGTCAGCGAGATGCCGATGCTTTCGGCCACTCGGGCGCATTCTTCGGTGATCGCACCGAGGTCGGTGATGAGGGCTACCTGCATGTATCGAGCTTGTATCCGCCCGGCTGTCACCGGCCAGACCGGAGTGCTGCCCTGTGGATGGAACGACGAGGGGGCGCCTCCTGTGAGGTTGAGTCACAGGAGGCGCCCCTAGCGGCAGTCGGCGGCCTCCGTCCACGTCAGCTGTGGTGGGCCGACCAGCCGGTCACATCATGCGGTGCTGGTGGGCACCGATTCGACCGAGGTCTGTCCACAGCGTTGACGTGCGAGTGGGTTCCAGTCGGATCAGCCGCGCTGGATTCCTTCGATATTGCGCAGAATGCCAGTGGTGCTGCCGTCGGAGTCGCGGACCTTGAACCAGGATCCGTTGTCTTCGAGACTGAGGTACCAGTCGCCGGGGTAGATCGTGAACACCGGCATTCCGGTGGTCTCGTCCACAGCTTCACGCGGTTCGGGAACGGCGAACCAGAAGGCCTGGATGATGGGGCGTCCACCGTCCTGGTTCTCGGCCTGACCATTGTCCTGATCGGCGTTCCGTCCGTGGTTCGGCGCATCACCGGACCGGTTCTGCCCCGCATCGGTCTCCGGCCGGTTGGCGTAGTCGGCCACGGGAACGTACTGAGTCGGCTCTTCGCTTTCGGGAGCGGTGGTCCGCTCCGAGCTGACTGCCGGCTCCATCACAGCGGTCGCCTGTTCGTCGTCGTCCGGGCCATGCGCCTCGGTTCCCTCGGTCGACGCCGGGGAATCCGATGGCGAATCGTTCGACGCCGCATCTGCCGAGGCCGCGTCTTCCGATGCGTTACCTGTCGAGGTCTGATCGGCATCGGTCGAGGACTGTGCAGCCGAGTTCGCGCCGGCGACGTTCGTATCCGACGATTTGGCGTTGACCTTGGATACCAGGTCGCTGCTCTCGGCCGGTGACACCACCGCGGGGGTCTCGTCTGACGTCGCCGAGGTGGCCGTGGACCGGTCCGCGGACGTGTCGTCGTTCGTCTCGTCTTTCTGAGTCGCCGGCCCGGTGTCGGCCGGTTCCGCACCGAGCGTCGATTCAGCGTAGGACTCCGTTTCGGGAGCAGAGTGGCGGCCACGACGACGTTCGGAATCCGAATGCGCGGCGGCGACGCCGGCAGCACCGGCACCGATCACTCCGGCACCTGCGGCAGCGGCCGCGGCGCCCGAATGTGACTTGTCGTCTGACTGCGTGGACTGGGCGTCAGACGCTGCAGGCTGGCTGCTCGACTCAGCAGCTTGGCTTCCCGCAGCGGCGGTCTGGTCTCCGGTCGCATCAGTCTGCGACTGACCGGCTCCGACGCCGAATGCCTGAGTCGGTTCGCTCTGCGAATGCTGTGGGACGTCCGAACCGTGACCACCCAGGTAGGTCTGTCCGTCACCGGTGCTGTGCACTGGTCCGTCTGCAGATGTCTGGTCCAATGCCGCGTCCGCGGATTCGGGCGCAGCGCCCGCGCCCGAGGTGCCGGCAGCGGCGGGGGCGGCGAAGGAGCCGGCCGAACGATCGGAGTCCTGCTCTTCCAGCGGAGCGTAGGGGCTGGGCTGGTTCTGCTGGTCGGGAGCGGCGAACTGGTTCTGCTGTTCCGGACCGCCGAACTGACCAGACTGACCGAACTGGTCCTGCTGACCCTGCTGTGCAGGCTGGCCCGACTGTCCTGGTCCGCCGAACCGGTCCTGCTGTCCGGACGCACCGAACTGAGTCGGCTGGCCGGACTGTCCCGGGCCGCCCGGCTGACCGAACTGATCCGGCTGACCGGGCCGCGCCAGTCCCGCACCGGCCGGAGCCGCTCCGTACGGCGCGAATCCGGGTGCACCGGTGCCCGGGCCGGCAGCACCGGGCACGTTGGCCACTGGTGCCGGATGCTGGGTGTGCTTGGCGACAGGGCGAGCCTTCGGATGGGTTTCGATGTCCTCGCGGCCGGCGAATTCCTTGGCGAAGAACGGCAGCATCGTGAATACTCCGGCGAAGAATGCGATGAGGCCGGCGAAGAACGTCAGGTACGAACCCACATGCCAGTAGACCGCCGAGGTGAGCAGGTCGACGAACACATAGGTGAAAGCGATCGCCGAGAGCACGGAGATGAACTGGTCGAGGCTGAGCGATCCGACTCGCAGTCGGCCGTTGCCGAGCTTGTTGACGAGCACGGCCGCCACGATGAGCAGAATTGTGAGCACTCCGAATACGAGCGCGCCCATATCGGCGACATTCCAGTGCCACAGAGTGGTCGTCTCACTGCCGAGGCCGTAATCGTAACCCCGGTAAGGCACGAACAATGCGATGAAGGCGAGCAGTCCGGCGAACAGGAGGAAGAGATCGCGCAGAGTCAGCGGTCCGAGGATTCCCGGGCCGGTCTTCTGCTTCGGCGCAGGCGCCTGACCGAACTGGCCCTGTCCCGGAGTCGAACCATAGGGTCCCGGCGCAGATCCGTACTGACCGGGAGCAGAACCGTACGGGCCAGGTCCCGAACCGTACTGGGCCGGGGCCGAATCATAGGGTCCTTGTGCGGCGGGCTGTCCCGGTGCCGAACCGTAGGGTCCCGGTACGGAACCATAGCCCGGCCCGGGAGCCGAACCGAACTGTCCCGGTCCCGAACCATAGGCCGGCGGCTGACCACCAGGCCGCTGCGGGTTCTGGCCCGGGTACTGCGGGGGCTGATCCTGCCACGGTTGTGGCCCGGACCCGGTTGGATGCTGCGGCGAACTCATCGCTGACTCCAGTCGATCTCGGGGAAAAGCTAACAGTGTTTCCGTGTCCGCGCGGGACGGATCCCGACAGACTCTGACCCCATCCTTGCAGAACACAGGCCACCTGTGCACTCATATGCTCATTCTCAGGCACGTCGAAAACTCCTCAGTCCCCCGCCGAGGCGGCCCTTCCATCGCCGCGCAACCATCGAAATCATGTGAGCCATACCACGACAAATGCGCGGTGGCTACCCCCGATTTCCCCGTTCATCGAGTGAAACTGCTCTCCCCAGCCCCCGACCACAGGTATACAGTGCAACTAGAATTTTCGATCCACCAAGGAAGTCGGAGGAAAGCATGACCGAAACCGCTGCCGAGCAGACCGAGACGTTTGCCCCACCTGAGCAATTCGCGGCCGCAGCCAATGTCAAGGCCGATGAATACGAACGCGCCGAGGCGGACTACCTGGGCTTCTGGGCCGAACAGTCCCGTGAGCTCGTCGATTGGCACGAAGACTTCGGCGAGATCCTCGATTGGACGAACCCGCCGTTCGCGAAGTGGTTCGTCGGCGGAAAGCTCAACGTCGCCTATAACTGCCTCGACCGTCACGTCCTCGCAGGCAACGGCGACCGGGTGGCCATCAACTTCGAAGGCGAACCGGGCGACTCCCGCACCTTCACCTATGCCGAACTCCTCGCCGAGGTGTCGAAGGCGGCGAACACGCTGACCGACCTCGGCGTGAAGACCGGCGACCGGGTGGCCATCTATCTGCCGATGATCCCCGAAGCGGTGATCTCGATGCTCGCCTGTGCCCGCCTCGGTGCGGCGCATTCCGTCGTCTTCGGCGGATTCTCCGCCGATGCTCTGCACTCACGCATCATCGACGCCGAAGCCCGCGTCGTCATCACCGCCGACGGCAGCTACCGGCGCGCCAAACCCACAAGCCTCAAGCCGGCCGTCGACGAAGCGATCGCCCAGGGCGACACTCCCGTCGAGCACGTCCTCGTCGTCAAGCGCACCGGTCAGGACGTCGACTGGGTCGAAGGCCGTGACCAGTGGTGGGAGGACTCCGTCGGCCAGGCCAGCGACACACACGAGTGCGAATTCTTCGACTCGGAGCACCCGCTGTTCATCCTCTACACCTCCGGTACGACAGGAAAGCCCAAGGGCATCCTCCACACCACCGGCGGCTACCTCACTCAGGTGCTCTACTCGATGAAGGCCGTCTTCGACATCAAGCCCGAATCCGATGTCTTCTGGTGCACCGCCGACGTCGGCTGGATCACCGGTCATTCCTATGTCACCTACGGCCCACTGGCCGCCGGCACCACTCAGATCATCTACGAAGGCACTCCGGACACCCCGCATCAGGGTCGCTGGTGGGAGATCATCGAGAAGTACAAAGCCACGATCCTCTACGCCGCTCCGACGGCGATTCGCACCTGCATGAAGTGGGGCGAGGAGATCCCCGCGAAGTACGATCTGTCCAGTCTGCGCCTGCTCGGCAGCGTCGGCGAACCGATCAACCCCGAAGCCTGGCGCTGGTACCACCGCGTCATCGGCGGTGAGCGCTGCCCGATCGTGGACACATGGTGGCAGACCGAGACCGGGGCCCACATGATCGCGCCTCTGCCCGGCGTGCTCTCAACCAAACCAGGCTCCTCACAGCGTCCGATTCCCGGCATCTCCGTCGATGTTGTCGATGATTCGGGTGAGAATCCGGCCGGTCCCGAAGGCGGGCTGCTCGTCATCCGCCGCCCATGGCCGTCGATGCTGCGCGGAATCTGGAAAGACCCGGAGCGCTTCAAGGAGACCTACTGGTCGCGGTTCGAGGACACGTACTTCGCCGGCGACGGCGCCCGCCGTGATGAGGACGGGGACATCTGGTTCCTCGGGCGTGTCGACGACGTGATGAATGTGTCCGGTCACCGCCTGTCCACCGCGGAGATCGAGTCCTCGCTCGTCGCGCATCCCAAGGTCGCCGAGGCGGCTGTGGTCGGCGCCGCCGACGACACTTCCGGTCAGGCCGTCGTCGCGTTCGTCATCGTCTCCAACGGCGTCGAGGACTCCCCCGAGACCTCTGAGGAGCTGCGTCAGCATGTGGGCAAGGACATCGGCCCCATCGCGAAGCCGAAGAAAGTCCACATCGTCACGGACCTGCCCAAGACCCGCTCGGGCAAGATCATGCGTCGCCTGCTCAAGGACGTTGCCGAGAACCGCGAGGTCGGCAATACGTCGACCCTCGCCGATGCTTCGGTGATGGATCAGATCGAAAAGTCCATCACAGGAGCCTGAACCTCTCGCTCTGAGGCCGAGATCTGATGACCCGTCGGTGACAGACGACCCTGCCGCATAACGGCCGTCGTCCGGATCCGACGGGTTTTCCCGGTTCCCCGCCGATTCGCCTTTGGCCGCAGAGCCCGTTCAGACTACTCTTAATTTAGATTGTCCTCGTTCTCGATTTAGGAGCTCTCATGGCCGAACGGTCCATCAGCGAACTGATCAAAGGCATCAGCGACGATTCCAAAGCGATCGCCGAAGAAGAGATTGCCCTCGCCAAGGCCGAGGCCACTGCCGGTGCGAAGAACCTGGGCATCGGGGCCGGACTGGCCATCGTCGCTCTCTTCCTGCTCTTCCTGTCCTCGTTCATGGTGATCTTCGCCGGTGCGGCAGCATTCCATGAGGGTCTGGGCTGGCCATGGTGGGGCAGCTTCCTCATCGTCTTCGGCATCCTCGCCGTCATTGCGATCATCCTCGTCCTTGTGGCCCTCCCGCTGTTCAAGAAGGGCAATCCGGTTCCGGGCACCGCGATCGGTTCGGCCAAGTCGCTGGTGGCCTCCGTCAAGCGCGCATTGAAGAATCCCTCGGGACCCAGGTACTGACACCTCTCCCAATCTGAGAACCGCGGCAGATGCGAGAAGCGGCGCCGGACATTTCGTCCGGCGCCGCTTCTCGCATTCACGCTCAGCGTCGCTTCGCGACTCGCTCCTTGGCTTCCCGCAGAACCTGACGTTCCCGTTTCCGTGCCTCGGCCAGCACCTTCTGCGCCTGCCGGTCCGCTTTCTGCGCCTCTCGAAGCTTCTTATCGGCCGCTACCGCAGGGTCATCATCGGCGATCGCGGCCTGCTCTGGAGCCGCTGCCTCCGTCGCATCATCGGGCGCGTCGACTGAGGTCGCTGCGCTCGAGCCGTCGTTCGCCACGTCGGACCCGGCACCTGCCCGCGCGTTCACGATCGCCTCGATGAAGGCCTCCACCCCGTCTAAACCTCGTTCGAACCCGAAGTCGAAGGGATCGAATTCCGAGGCGAAGACCCCCGCATCGATCGCCTTCCTGAGGAAGGTGGGCAAGCGCTTCGGAACGAAGACCGTCCTCGACGGACTCAACTTCCACGTGCACAGAGGCGAGGTCTTCGCACTTCTCGGCTCCAACGGCGCAGGCAAAACCACGTGCATCAGTATCCTCACCACCCTCGTCCGCCCTGATGCCGGATCAGTTCGCGTCATGGACGTCGATGTGCATGAGTCACCCGCCGAGGCGAAGCGGCGATTCTCCGTCACCGGCCAGTCAGCTGCCGTCGATGCCCATCTCTCGACCGAAGAGAACCTCGTCCTCCTCGGTCGGCTCTCCGGGCTGAGTCGGAGTGCCGCGAAAGCGAGAAGCCGCGACCTTGCCGAGAAGCTCAGCCTCACAACCTTCATGTCCACCCGGGTCGCCGCGCTCTCCGGCGGTATGCGTCGCCGCCTCGACCTGGCTCTCAGCCTCGTCGTCCCCGTCGAGGTGCTCATTCTCGACGAACCCACCACCGGGCTGGACACCCGCTCCCGGCAGGAGCTGTGGACCGAAGTCAGCGAGCTCTCCCGAGGCGGCGCGACGGTGTTCCTCACCACCCAGTACCTCGACGAGGCCGATGCATTGGCCGACCGGATCGGCCTGCTCGACAGCGGCCGAATGGCGGGTCTGGGCACACCGGCAGAACTCAAGGCACGCATCGGCGAGGACACCGTGTCGATCCGCAGAACAGACGGAACTCAACTGGATGAGATCGCCACCGACGGCACTGTCGCCGGCCTCGCCGCGGCGCTCGAACCGTGGACTTCCCGATCGCCTCGGGCCTCGGTTTCCCTGCACAGTCCCAGCCTCGACGACGTCTTCCTCGCCTTCACCGCGGCCGGCTCACCTCACTGAGCGCTCGATATCCGATCCCACGTCTCCGATCTCCACACCGTCCAGAGAGGACAAACCAATGTCACACAGTCACCCGATCACCGATACCCCGACGACATCAGCGACCACCGCCTCTGCCCTCCCCCGCGAGGTCTCCCGTACACGCCCTCCCGGGCTCTCCACAGAGGTCGTCCTCATCGGCAGGAGCCTGCGTCACGCTGTTCGCGACGTCGAATCGCTGCTCATGGCCGTCGCTCTGCCGGTGATGCTCATGCTCATGTTCACGTTCGTCTTCGGCGGCGCCCTCGATCCCGACGGCGGCTACGTCGACTACGTCGTCCCCGGAATCATCCTCACCTGCGCCGGATTCGGTGCCGCCTCGACCTCGCTGTCGGTCTTCGGACATGACCTCCGGGTTCGTCGACCGACTGCGGACGATGCCGGTGCGAGCGTCTGCCGTCATCACCGGGCACGTGGCGGCGAGTCTCGCACGGAATCTGTTCGCCACTTCCATCGTCCTCCTCGTCGCCGTCGCCATCGGATTCCGTCCCTCCGCCGGAGTGGGCGAATGGCTGGCGACAGTCGGACTCGTCGCTCTCTACATTCTGGCGATCACGTATCTCTTCGCCGCTATCGGCCTCGCCGCGAAGTCTACCGAATCCGCCAACGGGTACGGCTTCATCCTGCTCTTCCTCCCGCACGTCTCCAGCGCATTCGTACCGGTCGAGACCATGCCGAGGTGGTTGGAGGTGTTCGCCGACAATCAGCCGATCACCCCGATCATCGACGCTCTGCGCGCACTGCTCATCGGCACCGAGATGGGCGCTTCCGGCTATCTCGCTGTCGGCTGGTGTCTGCTCATCCTCGCTGTGGCGGCGATGTGGGCCGCGGTGCTGTTCAGAGCGAAGGCCGGGCAGCGCTGACCGGCGCCGGAATCCGCAGTGTCCGAATTCAGAAGTCGATGGCGATGGGAGCCTTCTTGTCCCAATCGCCGGCCCAGCCGAGATGGTCGAGGGCGAAGTCGAGGATGCCGGCGGTGAAGCCCCACACCTTGAGGACTCCGACGTCGAAGGCCGGGGTCGAGATCTTCAGATCGGGACGGGCGAAGGTTCCGCGGTTGGCGGGGGCGACGAGGTCGGCGATGGCCACCCGATAGACGGAGTAGGACTCCCTCTGATCCATCACCTGGACTTGGCCCGGCTGACGCCAATATCCGATCACCGGAGTGACCTCGAACTTCGAGACGGGGATATAGAGCGGGTCCATCTCTCCCAACACTTCGACGGTGTCCGGGGAGATTCCGGCTTCTTCCTCCGCTTCACGCAGTGCGGCGGCCGCCATGGAATCGTCTTCGGGGTCACGACCGCCTCCGGGGAAGGCGACCTGTCCGGGATGATGGCGCAGGGTCGCGGCCCGCTGGAGAAGAACGATGTCGACATCGGCGACGCCGAGTTCGGCCAGGCGCGATGCTTCTGCTCCTCCCGCCTCGGTGCGAGGCTCTCCCCCGCGCCCGAAGAGCATGAGCACGGCGGCGTCACGGGCGGACTGCTCGGCGGCTTCCTTCTGTCGGCGCAGCCACAGTGGGGACCCGTGCGAGGCGGCGAGACCTTCGAGCTGCCCGCGCAGGGCCCCATCGGCGATCGTCGCCGATTCGGGTGGAAGGTCGGGGATTCGGGCGCTCACTGTCCGTCCTCAGGGACAGCCTCCGCGGCGGGAGTGGCCAAGGGCGCCATTTCGAACCGGAGCATGGCACGTGCCTTGTCCGGGTCGAGTTCCCCGATCCCGAACGATGGGCACAGCGCGGTCAGGGGGCAGGCTCCACATGCGGGTTTTCGGGAATGGCAGATGCGGCGGCCGTGGAAGATCACCCGATGCGAAAGCATGGTGAGGTCCTTCTTCGGGAACAGCGCCGCGATCTCGTGTTCGGCTTTGACCGGATCGGTCTCCTCGGTCCAGCCGAAGCGGCGGGCCAGCCGACCCATATGTGTGTCGACGGTCAGCCCGGGGGTGTCGAAGGCGTTTCCGAGGACGACGTTCGCGGTCTTTCGTCCGACTCCGGCGAGCTTGACGAGCTTGTCCAGCTTATTCGGCACCGCGCCGTCGTATTCATCGACGAGTTCGTTCGCGAGCTTGACGATGTTGCGGGCCTTGGCCCGGTAGAACCCTGTGGAGCGGATGTGCTCCTCGACCTCGATGAGATTGGCCACGGCCAGGGCGTGGGCGTCGGGGAAAGCGGCGAAGAGGCCCGGGGTGACCGAGTTGACGCGGATATCGGTGGTCTGAGCAGAGAGGACGGTGGCGATGAGCAGTTGGAACGGAGTCTCGAAGTCGAGTTCGCACTTCGCGTTCGGATACACCTCGGCGAGGATGCGATGGATCTTCCGCGCCCGGCGGGTCCGGCCCAGCGGGGTCTCCTTCGCGAACTTCCGCGCGCTCTTCTCTGCCACAGTCAACACGACTCACCATCCTAATCCGTGCCCTGTCATTCCGCAGTCATGCCGGTCACACCCGCAAATCATGTCCGTGCGCCGGATCTGCGCGCCCTGAGATGGCCGTCTGCGGGAATGGTGTGGACGGGAGTCGTGTTGGGCGGTGCGGGAGAGGTTTTCATACTGATGGGCCACACTCCCGCGTCTTTGCTGGTATCGATGCAGATGACCAGGTAGATTTGTGTGTGATTATCACGACAAGGAGGAACCAGTGGATATTGAAGTGGTGCGGGGCGCGACGCTCTTCGCAGGTCTGGACGATGAAGCCACCAGTGCATTGATGAAGTTCATGAACCCGCGGAGTCTCCGTCGGGGAACCGTGCTCTTCCATGAGGGCGATGCCGGTGACGAGCTCTACATCGTCTCCTCGGGCAAGCTCAAGATCGGCCGTGAGTCCTCCGACGGCCGTGAGAACCTGCTGTCCGTGGTCGGTCCCGGCGAGATCATCGGTGAGCTCAGCCTCTTCGATCCGGGCCCACGTTCGACCTCTGTCACCGCCGTCTCCCAGTCGGAGCTGCTCAGCCTCAAGCACGAGGACCTCACCACTTGGCTCCACGAGCGCCCGCAGGCCGCGATGAACCTGCTCAAGGCTCTCGCCCAGCGTCTGCGTCGCACCAACGAGACCGTCGGCGACCTCGTCTTCTCCGATGTGCCCGGCCGTGTCGCCAAAGCTCTGCTCGACCTCGCCGCCCGTTTCTCGAAGCCGGCTCCCGACGGTGTGCTCGTCGCTCACGACCTCACTCAGGAAGAGCTGGCTCAGCTCGTCGGTGCCTCTCGTGAGACCGTGAACAAGGCACTAGCCGACTTCGCCGCCCGCGGCTTCATCCGTCTCGAGGCCCGCTCCGTCGTCATCCTCGACATGGACCGCATGCGCAACCGCGCCCGCTGATCCTCCTCGCGGCTTCCAAACCGCCACAGCGCACGAACGCCCCAGCCGATTCGGCTGGGGCGTTCGTCCTGGCCGGGGCAGGTGTGCGACGCGGCCAGTGCTCGCCGTCTCAGGGGCTGTCGCGTCAGGTGTGGGAGCCTTCGTACTCGGGTTCTGATCCAGTCATCGAGTTCAAACTCGATGACTGGATCAGAATCCGAGTCGTGAGTGGTGTGTCATCCAGCTAGAGCGAAGACGTCGCGCACCAGGCGCCGCCGCAGGGCGCTCAAGGCGCCTGCAGCTCCGGCGTCAGCAACGGGACTCAGGCGTCGGCGGCGGGCAAGGCGTCGAGGTAGGCCAGCTGAGCCTTGACGATCTGCTCGGCCGCCGTCCGCACGCTGGAGTCGACGTCGTGATAGACGATGTCGCATACCTCTGAGGCCGTCTTCGCCCCCTGCTCCAATGCCGCTTTGACCTGCTCGATGCGTTCGAGTCGGTGGGAACGGTAGTAGTCGATCACCTCGGCGGGGGCGTCGATGCGCTCACCGTGGGCCGGCTCGATGATGGCAAACTCCCCTGCGTCGAGCAGCTCCTTCAATCGGTCGAGGGAGTTCAGATAGTCGCCCAGGGAGCCTTCCGGGTGGGTGACGATCGTCGTCCCCTCCCCCAGGATCGTATCGCCGCTGTAGAGGGCTCCCGAGTGGATGAGGCTGATGCTGTCGCTCGTGTGTCCGGGGGTGGCTACGACGCGCAGCACGTCGGCCGGAGTGCCACCGAAGGCAATCTCGTCGCCGTCGCTGACCGGATCCGTGTGACGGGCGAATCGCTCGAGCACAGCATAGACGGGAACCTCGGGGGCCCACTGCTCGATGCTTCCGAGCATCTCGGAATGGTCGGCGTGCTGGTGGGTGAGAACGATCGCCGCCAGATCACGGTCGGCCACCTCGGCGAGGAAGGCTTCACGATGATCGGCCATCTCCGGGCCCGGATCGATGACAACCGCGGACGTGTCATCCTGGCTGGTGAGCACGTAGGTGTTCGTACCCGTCAGGGTCATCGGGCCGGGGTTGTTCGCACGGATTCTCATGAGTCGTCGTTCTCCTCGTCTGTCGTTTCGTCATCGTCACCGCTGAATGTCAGGAAGCCGGGACTCTGGTCGTTGTCGGTCTCGCCGACGGCCACGGCCCGGTCGCGCAGGCTGCCCTTGCTGTGGGGGTCCTTGCCAGTGTGGATGACGACCTTCCAGTCGCCGTCGTCATCGACGATCTCCGGACGCAGCGGGTGGACGTTGCGGATCTGCGCCATGGCCGCGCCCACGGTCGGGACCTCGGCGAGGCTCTCGACGATGATGCGGGCGGCCGCGCCGATGCGGTCAGGGTCTCCTCCCACCTCGGCGATGATCTGGTCGGGGCGTTTCCATCCGGCGGAGGTCTCGTTCGGTGACAGGAAGTCGACGTCCTGGCCGAAGGGCACGGTGGCAATGAAGTAGGTGGTGTCGAACCGGTGCAGCTGGGTGGGGGTGTTGATCCAGCGCAGCCACGGTTTGCACAGGTCGGGACGCAACCGCAGGTCTCGGTCGCGTAGGACCTGTGACCAGGACACTTCGTTCGAGAACAGCCTCGATCGGGTGGTGTTCCAGTCCGTCTGCGGTGTGGCCACGATCTCCCGGTCGACATCCTCGGCGAGCAGGATTCCGGTGGCGGCGAAGGTGATGCGGGCGGCCGCGGAGAAGTGGTGGAGGGCGCGGGATTTGTTCTCGATGCTCAGCGCACGGGCGCACCGGGCAGAATTCCATCCGGCAAGAGGCAGCTTCCGCACATCACCCGGGCGCAGGCTGCTGGTGGGAAATGCCCACCGGTTGCGGTCTTCGACGCCGCGGGCGTCGAGTTGCCGGGTGATGAAGAGTTCCAGCCCGTCCGCGGAGTCCCGGATCAGCACGATCGCCGAGGTGGGGCGCGGGGCCTCCGGGACGGGCCACCGTCCGTCGGACTGCCAGTGGTCAAGCAGCCACCGCAGCTCCGACGAGACGGGAAGAGTGCGTCCGCTAAGCGGCATCGCCTGAGACCTCGACGATGACTTCGACCTCGACGGGGGTGCCCAGAGGCAGGGTGTTCACGCCGACCGCGCTGCGGGCGTGCTGCCCACGGTCGCCGAAGATCTCGCCATAGAGCTCGGACACGCCGTTGATGACGGCCGGCTGCTGGGTGAAGTCGTCGGCGGAGTTGACGAAGCCGGTGACCTTGACGACGCGCACGATCTTGTCGAGATCGCCGATGACTCCGGCGATGGCGGCCAGAGCGTTGAGCCCGGCGGTGCGTGCAAGCTGGTAGCCGGTGTCGAGGTCGACGTCCGTGCCCAGGTGACCGGTCGCTGGCAGCTTGCCGTCGACGACGGGCAGCTGGCCCGAGGTATAGACGTAGTTCCCGGTGCGCAGGGCGGGGACGTAGGCGCCGGCTGGAGTGGCGATCTCGGGCAGTTCGAGGCCGAGTTCGGAAAGGCGCTCAAGGGTTTTCGACATTGTTCTTCTTTCGGTGAGGGTGGGGTGTCAACGGTCCGGCCGGTTCAGCTCACTCTTTGGGGCGTTTGAGGTAGGCCACGAGTCCGTTGTTGTCGGGACCCGGGACGACCTGCACGAGTTCGTATCCGTCCTCGCCCCACTGGTCGAGGATCTGCTTAGTCGCGTGGACGATGAGCGGCACGGTGACGTATTCCCACTTGGTCATGGTTCTCCTCAGTTGTTGGTGCGGCGCCGAGGCAGTCCGGGTGATCCGGTATGACCAGGCTTTCCTGGTGCGGTCGACGACGCTGGTCCGTTCCCCACACTAGCCCAGACTGGGCACGCTGGGCACCCGTGTTCCGTGGGCGGCGGTCACAGCTGTTTCGCTGCGGCGACACCTGCGAAAGTCAGACAGCGAAGGCGGGGAGGACCTGGTCCTCCCCGCCTTCACCGGGACGTTCTCCGGCGGGTTCTAGCGGCCGGTCACGACCGGCATCTCATCGGCTCAGTTGCCGCCGAGGCCAGGAGCCTCGCCGCCGTCGCTGCCGCCGTTTCCGCCGCCTCCGTTGTTTCCGGAGTTGCCGCCTCCACCGCCGCCGTTGCCGCCGCCACCGGTGCCACCACCGCCGTTGCCGTGGCTTCCGCCACCGCCACCGCCGCCAGTGCCGCCACCGCCGCCTCCACCGCGGCCGCCGGTGGACGAACCGCCGCCACCGCCGGAGCCGCCGCCGGAGAAGTACTTGCTGCTGGGCTTCGGGAACCCGGTATTGCCCTTGGTTTCCCTGACCGCTTGGCTCATGTATGCCTGCCAGGTCTTACCGGAGATGGTCGCACCGTAGATGTGGCCTCTGACGGCGCCGGCGCCGTTGGTACGCCAGTCGCGAGTGCCCCCCGGATCACCGGTCCAGACCGCAGTCGACAGCGTCTTGGTGAACCCGAGCAGCCAGGTGTGACCGACCTCGAAGTTCGTCGTACCGGTCTTGGCGCCTGCCGGCACTCCGATCTTCAGCGAGCTCGTCGTACCGCCGTTGAACGTCTGAGTCAGCGCGTAGGCGACGCCCTTGGCCACTTCCTTGTCGAGCACTCGCTTGCAGCCTTCGCCAGGCAGGTCGAGCTTCTCGCCCTTGCGGTCCTTGATCTCGGTGATCGGCTTCGGTCCGCAGAATTCGCCTTCGTTCGCGAAGGTAGCGAACGCCGCAGCCATGGCGATCGGCGTGGTCTCCGTCGTACCGAGAATCGACGACGGTGACAGGGCTTGGATGAAGCCGGACTTGTCCTTGAAGTCGAGCGCCTCTCCGCTGCCATAGCGGATGCCGAGGTCCATCGCGGTGTCCATGACGTCACACATGTTCAGTTGGTTGCCCATCGCCGCGTAGCCCGTGTTGACGGACTTCTTCGTCGCCTCCAGCGCGGTCATCGAACCCTTGCCTTCACCGTCGCCGGCGTTGTTCGGGTCCCAGTCTCCGCCCATATTCGGACAGCCCTCGTACTTCCAGGAGCTGGCAGGGAAGTTACGCTTCGTCGCATTGACGGTGGTGTTGAGGCTCTTGCCTTCCTTCAGCCATGCCGTCAGGACGAAAGGCTTCCACGTCGAACCGACCTGGAAGCCACCGCCGCCGTTGTGTTTCTTGTCGACGGTGTAGTTGATCGAGGTCTTCTTGTTCTTGTCCTTCTTCTTGACCTCTCCCGCGGTGTATTCGCGGTTCTCGGCCATAGCGATGACTTCACCGGTTCCAGGTTCGATCGTCACCAGAGCGTGTCCGGCGCCGGAGGGGTCGCCGACGGGGACACGCTTCTTGATCTCTTTGTCCGCGATCTTCTGGATATCGGGATTGAGGCTCGTCTTGATCTTCAGACCGCCACGTTGGAGGAAGGCCAGGCGTTCGTCAGCCGTGTCGCCGAAGGTGTCATCATTCATGATGACGTTCTGAACATAGTTGCAGAAGAATTCTGCCTTGCTCTTGGCTGCCGAACAGCCGTTCGGAGTCTCATGCAGGTCGAGGTCGAGGTCGGTCTTGACCGCCTTGTCGTATTCCTTCTGCGTGATGTGGTCGTACTTGAGCATCTGCCCGAGCACGGTGTTGCGACGCTTGAGCACCTGGTCGGGGAACCGCTGCGGGTTGAACGCCGAGGGGTTCTGAACGATTCCGGCGAGCATCGCCGACTGCTGGATGTTGAGATCCTTCGCGTGGATGCCCCAGTACCGGTAGGCGGCGGCTTCGACGCCGTAGACGTTCGGGGATCCCGAGTAGTTGTTGATGTTCATGTAGCGGTTGAGGATTTCCTTCTTGTCGTATTTCTTCTCAACCGCGACAGCGAGTTTGGCTTCGCGCAGCTTACGCGCATAGCCGGCGGTGCCCTCGGACTCCTTCGCCGCAGCCACACCTTCGGAGTCCTCCTCGGCATGCGCGTTCTCTGCCAGCACGTTCTTCACGTACTGCTGGGTCAGCGTCGATCCGCCCTGAGTCGTCGAGGACACCATATTGTGCACCGCTGCACGAGCGATGCCCTCGATGTCGACGCCGCCGTGTTCGAAGTACCGGTAGTCCTCGACGGCGATCGTCGCATTCTGCATATCCTTCGAGATCTTATCCAGCGGGACCTCCTGGCGGTTCTGCCAGTAGAACTCCGCAAGCTCGGACCCGTCGGAGGCAAGCATCGTCGACTTCTCACCGAGATCCTTGATCTCCAAGGTCGCGGGGAGTGAATCGAAGATCTCGACAGCGCTGTTCGCACTGGCTGTTGCGACACCGACTCCGGGAATGGCCAGACCGGCAGCGACGATTCCCGCCACTGCGCTGACGGCCACGAACTGCATGAACGCGCCCATTTTTGTGAGTGGGGCGTTTGACTCAGGAGACACCATGGTAGCAAGTTTAACGAATTTGCCTTGTGCAAATCTTCAGAAACCGCTGAACGGGTTAGGCCATTGCGACGAGTTCCAAGACGCTGACTTCGGGTCGGCAGGCGAAACGCACTGGTGAGTACGGTGAGAATCCGAGACCGGCGGAGATGGCGACGAGGCTCTTCCGGTACGGAAAGACTCCGCGCGCGCGTGTCCGATCGAGGTCGCAGTTCGTCACCGGCGCACCCCAGAAGGGTACGCGGATCTGTCCCCCGTGAGTGTGTCCGGCCATGATGAGGTCCGCCCCCGCCGAGGCGAACGCCTCCAAGGTCCGCGAATACGGGGCGTGTGTCACGCCCACTTTGAGGCCGGCCTCGGAATCGAACCGCGGATGCTCAAGCACGCCCTTGCCGGGCGCTCCCCCACTCCAACGGATCCGGTCGCGGTCGATATGGGCGTCGCCGAGCCCGGAGAAGTGGATCCGGGTGCCCTTGATCGTCAGGGTCGCCTCGGTGTTGTCGAGGAAATGCCATCCCTGACCGCCGGCCGTCGAGCCCGACGGGGATGTCGGTTCTTCGAATCCGCGGACGAGGGCCTTGACGTCGAGATCGGGGTTCACTCGGTGTTTGACCTGGGACGGCGAGCGCAGATATTTTGCGGGATTCTTCGCCTGCGGCGAGAAGAAGTCATTTGACCCCAGGACGAAGACACCGGGTGTGTCGAGCAGACCGGAGAAGACGGCGAGGACGTCGGGAACGATATCGGCCGAGAGGTTGTCACCGGTGTTGACGACGACGTCCGGTTCGAGCCGGGTGAGCGCTTTGACCCAGCAGGCACGGTGCTTCTGCCAGGGCGCCAGGTGCAGGTCGGCGACGTGGAGGATCCGGATGGATTCGGCTCCGGCAGGCAGGATCGGCAGGGTGTGGCGGCGGATGGCGAAGAGGTGCGGTTCGATGACCGCACCCCAGATTCCGGCGGCCGTAGGGGCGGCAAGAGCACCGACGAGGAGAGCGCGCTTCTTCATTCCCCCAACTCTATCCGCTCCCAGAACTACCTGACGGCGGCCCAGCAACCTCGCGCGAGGTTGCTGGGCCGCCGTCAGGTAGCAATTAGGGGGTGGGGATAGGGG
>NZ_QYCP01000081.1 GCF_025506275.1 Brevibacterium permense | reverse complement strand
GCGCGGGGTCGCGGGTCGGGAACCGGAGTTCGGGGACTCGCCGACGATCGGATTCGCCCGTGAGATCGGGTCGTAGCCGCCGCGGTTGGCCGGCTGAGCGGCGGGCGATCCGTCGGGACGCTGGGTCGAGGACACGACGCGGTACATTCCCGTGTCGAGGTCGTCGGCGAGAGCGAACTCGACGGAGACGGGACCGACGAAGCTGTAGGCCTGTTCGACGGCGTGGTCGCCGACGACCTGGCGCAGATCGGAGCGCAGTTCGGACTCGAGTCCGGAGAGTCGGTCGTGGTCGGTCTGCGAAAGCTCGATGACGTAGTGGTTGGCCGTCAGGGTGCGACCGCGGGAGACCACGGCGGCCTTGTTGTCGGCCTCACGGCGCAGGGCTCCGGCGAGCTCGACGGGTTCGACCTGGGATCTGAAAGCCTTGGCGAAGGCGCCGTTGACGACGTTCTCCAGCCCCTTCTCGAAGCGATCGAGTAACCCCATGGCACCTCCTCATCAGGTGTTGCCGTTGCCGGACGAACTCTTCGCCTAGCGTCTTTGAGTGCTCTGACCAGGTGGTCCTGATCACGTGCACTCTGGGCACATCAACACCCAATCCTAACGCGGTGAGGCTCTCAACTCACGTCACGCGTGTTCGCGGGGCGAAGCTGTGCCGGGATTCCCTGCGCGCGTCCAGGGAAGACCGAGGCAGGGCACGCGGTGCAGGTGGGCCCGTGTGCGGGGCGAGCGTGTGTGGCTGCGCGGGGTGAGCGCGGGCGGTCGCGTGGGGTGAGTACAGGCGGCGGGAGAGCTGAGGGCGTGGGGCTGCAAAGGGCGAAGATGAGTGGCCGCGCGGGATGCACGATGATTGGCCGCGTGGGATGCACGTGGTGCGAGCGGGCGGCACAGGTTGAGTGACCGCGCGGGGCGAAAATGTGAAGGTGGACACGTTTGCCTCGATTCGGCTTCCTCGGTTTTCAGTTTCGCCGTCTCCGATGCTAGAGTTTTACCTTGTTCGCGCGAGTGGCGGAATTGGTAGACGCGCTGGCTTCAGGTGCCAGTGGCCGCAAGGTCGTGGGGGTTCAAGTCCCCCCTCGCGCACAGCGAACGAGAAGCCCCTCACCGGGTCCCGCCAGGGTCAGGGTGAGGGGCTTCGTCGTGCCTGCGGTCGGTTGAAGAGGGGCTCGGCGGCCGAACGCGAAATGGCACAGGTTTCTTCGGATGGCTCAGGGAGCAAAGCGAGCCCTTCGAAGAAACCTGTGCCAAAACTCGCGAAAGGCCCAGTTTGAGTTGAGCAGCCCAGCTTCAAAGAGGGGCTGTTCGCCCCAAACTGGGCCGAACGCGAATATGGTACTGGTTTTTCTGAGATGCACACGGAAGAACGTGAGCAGTTCAGAGAAACCTGTACTATTTGCGGCGCAGAGCCGGCATGGAGTCAGCTTCAGGAGCTGGGATCGGGAGATAGGCGCGCTCGTAGAGGCGGGCGCGGCCCTTGATCCCGGCGAAGCGGAACGGTCCCGCGGTCACCTTCGAGGTCGTGACGTCCTCGGCGCTGGAGAGCTCGGCGGCGTGGAGAGCGCGATACGCGTCGATGGACAGCGGAACCCGGGCGTCGAGGGCCTCGGTGACGGCCTGTCGGCGCGAATGCTGCTCGTAGCCGGGGATGACGCGGGCGGTGAAGAACTCGCCGACGCTGCCCGACCCATAGCTGAACAGTCCGATGCGCTTGCCGGCAAGATCCTCATCGTGATCGAGCAGTGAGCACAATCCGGCATAGAGCGAAGCGGTGTAGGAGTTGCCGAGGCGCCGGTTGTACAGAGTGCTCGTGGCCAGCCCCGTATCGCGCGGGCCTGTGGCAACGGAGTTGTCGGAAGCGCCGGCAGCGGCCGAGTCCGTGGCGGCGGCCGGGCCGGAACTGACAGCATCGGCGCCCGCGCCGGCACTCGCGACGATCTCCGTGTCGAGATCCGCACCGGTGAGTCCTGCGAGATGGACTTGTGCCTTCTTCGCCATCTTCGTGAACGGCTGGTGGTAGAGCACGCGGTCGATCTCGGCGATCTCCGGTCCGCCCTGCGCGGCCAGATCGGTCCATGCGCCGGTGAGCGCATCGAGGTAGGCGGTGACCGAGAGGGCCCCGTCGACGATCGCGGTCGTCGAATCGTTCGGGCGCCAGAAGTCATCGACATCGGCCGAGTTCAGACCCGAGACCGGTTCGATCTCGAGCAGCTTCGGATCCGCGGAGACGAGCATCGCCACGGCGCCGGCGCCCTGGGTCGGCTCACCGGGGGTGTCGAGCTCGTAGCGGGCGACATCCGAGGCGATGACGAGCACCCGCTGGCCAGGAGAGCGCGTGACGATGCCGACGGCGGCCTGCAGAGCCGCAGTCGCCGAATAGCACGCTTCCTTGACCTCGACGACGCGCATCTGCGACGGCAGGTCAAGCAGCGAGTGCACGGCCATACCGGCGGCCTTCGACTGGTCGATTCCCGATTCGGTGGCGAACAGCAGGGTCCGGATGCCCTCGGTCCCGCTGCGCTGAATGATGGGCGCGGCGGCCGCGGCGGCCATGGTCACGACATCCTCATCGGGCGCCGGGAAGCTGAACTCGTCCTGGCCGAGGCCGAGGCGGAACTTGTTCGGATCGGTGCCGTTCGCCTCTGCGAAGTCATCGAGCCTGACGACATGATGGCTCGTGGCCAGCTCGATGTCGTCGATGCCGATCGGCACAGTGCCTGCAGCAGTGTGTGATGTCATGCGGCCTCGCCGTCCTCTCGCTGAGTCTCGGCAGCTCGCTGCTCATCAGCCTTGCGTTCCATCTGACGGTGAGTGTCCATCAGCTCACCGGGGTTCGTCTGAGCGGCGAGCAGTGAGAGCTCACCGCAGAGCACCGTCGCGGCCATGAGTGCGGCCAGACGACGCGAATTCGCTCCCGGCTCACGATCCTCCCGGCAGCCCAGACGCTCCAGCGCCTCATCGACATGCGGCAGATCCTTGCCGTTGCCCACGGTGCCGACGATGAGGTGCGGCAGCGTCGTCGAGAAGTACAGGCCCTCGGGGCGGTTCTCCGCATAGGTGATGCCCTGCGAGCCTTCGACGATGTTCGCCGCATCCTGACCGGTGGCCAGGTAGAAGGCCAGCAGCATGTTCGCGTAGTGGGCGTTCGCCGAACGCAGGGCTCCGGCGATCGTCGATCCGACGAGGTTCTTGCGCACGACGAGTTCGACCATCTTCTCAGCGCTCGTGCGCAGGCGACGCTCGACGACCTCGTGGGGCAGGACGATCTCGGCGACGACATTGCGTCCGCGTCCGAGGATCCCGTTGACCGCGGTGGCCTTCTTGTCCGAGCAGTAGTTGCCGGACACCGAGCCGTAGTCGAGGCCCAGCTGCCAGGACAGGATGGTGTCCATAAGCGAATCCGAGGCCTGGGTGACCATATTGTGGCCCGAGGCGTCGTTGGTGCGGAAGGCGAAGCGGACGAAGAGCAGGTTCCCGACGATCTCGGGGTGGATCTCGATGAGCCGGCAATGGCCGGACCCGGCCTCGACGACGGATTCGAGTTCGCGGGTGCGGTGACGGATGGCCTGCGCGGCCGCCTCGGCGCCGATCGCGGATTCGGCCACGAACAGCACGGATCGGGTCATCCGCTCATCGACGATGACGGTGCGGATCCCGCCCTCGATCTCACGGGAGATCGACGCGCCGCGGCCGACGGAGGGCCACAGCGGGGTCTCGTACGTTGCCAGGGGCACTGCCACCTCGGTGTGGGGGGTGCCTTCCGGAGCCAGCGCTTCGCCGCTGACCCGCAGGGGACCGACCCACGTGGTGGGGATCCCGGTGATCGTGGTCTGCTGATTCACAGCTGATTCCTCCTCGAAAGGACGTCGGATCGTTGCGAGAGCGCGGTGACGTCGATTCCGCGCAGGCGGGCGAACTCGCCGAGGCGGCCCCGCGTGAGCAGGTCCGTGGCCATGAG
Source organism: Brevibacterium permense (assembly GCF_025506275.1). Taxonomy (GTDB): domain Bacteria; phylum Actinomycetota; class Actinomycetes; order Actinomycetales; family Brevibacteriaceae; genus Brevibacterium; species Brevibacterium permense_A. The sequence continues at coordinate 103,089 of NZ_QYCP01000081.1, read as the reverse complement.
GTCCGTGGACCGCTGCGCCCCGAGCAGGGCGAACAGAGCCGAGGTCTGAGTCTGCCAGGTGCGCACGAGATCGACGAGTCCGTCCGGACCGTGGTCGAGCACGGTCTGCAGGAACGTGCCGGCGACGCCGACGGCGCGAGCACCGCAGGCCAGTGCTTTCACGACATCATAGGGGTTGCGCACGCCGCCGGAGGCCAGGAGCACACGGTTCGAGACGCCGTCGTCCATCGTTGTCTCCGTCGTCCACTCGGGTGGGGCGTCGAGCAGACAGGCCAGGGCGGACTGGCCGAAGCCGGTGAGCATGGAGAAGTCATCGGCCGGTGAGCGATCGTTCTCGATGCGCAGGAAGTCCGTGCCTCCGGCGCCGGAGACATCGGCGTACTGGACCCCGATATCGGCGAGCAGTCGCAGGGTCCGGCGGCTGAGTCCGAATCCGACCTCTTTGACGACGACGGGAACGGGGCAGGCGGCGACGATGTCTTCGAGGCCGGACAGCCAGGTGGAGAAGTCGCGGGTGCCTTCGGGCATCGCGGTCTCCTGCACCGGGTTGATGTGCAGCTGGAGGGCATCGGCGTTCAGCAGCTCGACGGCCCGCCTGGCATCATCGGCGCTGCGACCGGCACCGAGGTTGCCCATGACGAAGCCGTCCGGGTTCTCCTCGCGGATGACGGTGAAGCCCTTCGCTGCCTCGGCGTCGTCGAGCGCTACGCTCATCGATCCGCAGGCCATGGGCAGGCCTGTCTCGGCGGCGGCGATGGCCAGGTCACGGTTGATCTTCGCCGTGGTCTCCGTGCCGCCGGTCATGCCGTTGACGTAGAAGGGCGTCGGCCACGTCCACTCGCCTAGTTCGACGCTGAGGTCGACAAGTTCGGGGTTCGTCCCCGAGAGCGCATGGTGGACGAATTCGAGGTCGTCGAAGTCGGTGCGTCGGGGGCCTTCCGTCTGCTGCGCCGAGGCGAGGCGTACGTGGTCGTCCTTGCGGGAGGCCCGTGAGGCCTTGGTCTCCGGTGTCTCAACTGATGCCGGGGTCTCAGAACTCATCGATCTCGCCTTCCTCTCGGTGGGCACCGAGGTCCAGTGGTCGGATTCCGGCGGCTTCCCAGCCGCTGAGAATGGTCTGTGCTTCGGTGTGGGAGTGGGCGAGGGCGATTCCGCAGTCGCCGCCGCCGGCTCCAGACGGCTTCGCGGCGGCACCATGGGTTTCGGCGATCTCGCACAGATCGTGCAGGGCCTCGGTTTCGATGAGGCTGCCCGTGGAGTCGCTCAGTCGCCGCAGCAGGGTACGCACGGAGCGGATCGTGGTCAGGCTGGCCTCGGCATCGTCGGCGTCGAAGGCCGCCACCAGGTCGTCGACAAGGGTGTGGGACTCTGCGGCGAAGGACACGAGCGGGCGCGCTTTCTGCGGTGCCGAAGTCGATTCGGCAGAGGATTCGTCCGCCCGCTCACGCGGGGTGCGGACGCGTGTGACGAGGTGTTCGGTCGACGCCGGTGATCCGGTCCAGCCGACGAGGAGGTTGAGCGAGCTCGGTGGGGTGACCCGTCTGGCCGAGCAGCCCGCCCATTCCGAGCAGCTCATGGCGGAGACGACCCCGTGGGCCTCGCGGTGAGCGTGCAGGGCCGCACGGTCGGGGGAGGAGTAGCGGATCCAGCCGCCGAAGGTGCTCGCGGCAAGATCGCCGCCGGAGGCCTTCGTGGAGATCGCGATGGTCGCCAGGACGGCGAGTTTGAAGCGTTCGGTCAGGGTCAGCCCGAGGCGATAGAACTCATCGAGAGCGGCGATCGTCGCCACAGTCACCGCCGCCGAGGAGCCGAGCCCGAACTTCCGGCCGTCTGAGTCATTGAGTTCGCTGGAGATCTCGAGATCGAAGTAGCGGGGGCTGGCACCCCGGCCGGAGCGCAGCTCTTCGACGGTGGAGATCGCCGAGAGCACATAGTCGAAGGGGCGCTCATCGACGATGATGTGCTCACCATCGTCTTCGCGCCGCCACACGACGGGAGCCTGACCGTATTCGCTCGAATGGATGCGGCCGGCACCTTCGCTCTCGGTCAGCCGAACGGTGATGCACCGGTCGACGGCGATGAGCACGGCGGGCTGTCCGGGCTCGACGACGGCGTACTCGCCGGCGATGAACAGCTTGCCGGGTGCCCGGGTCTCGATCATGCCCGGCTGCCCTCACCCGCAGCCTGGTTCACTGCGTCTGCGGGCGGGACTGCGTCAGCGGCGGTGAGCAGGTGGGCTCCCGGTCCCGGTCCGACGACGCGGACGTCGCCGAAGCCGGAGAGCTTCTCGGCCAGCGCCTCGGCGTCATGGGGACGGACGATGACGGCGACGTTCGGGCCGGCATCGGCGGTCGAATAGGCTTCGATTCCCGACTCGCGGGCTTCGGCCACGGCGTCGAAGATCGCGTGGCTGGTCGGATTGAGGAACCGGATCGGCGGCACGGTGGACTGGATGAGTCCGTGCATGCGAAGGGCGTGGGATTCGGTGATCTCACCGATGCGCGTGAAGTCCCCGGCCGCGCACGCGGCGACCATCTGCTCGAGGTAGTCCTCGGTCGAGGACACCCAGCCGGAGTAGAAGGGAGAGGTGGCGGCGGTCAGGCGCATCGCCTCGCGGGAGGACACTGCCTTCCTCGCTCGGTTGACGGTGACGATGATCATCCGCATATCCGGGGCGGGAACGGTCTCGGCGAAGGAGGAGGCGTCGTCGCCAGCGTGCCAGACGGCGATGCCGTCGGGAATCGAGCGGCACGCCGACCCCGAACCGCGGCGGGCCAGGCGGCTGAGATCTTCGGCGCCGAGGTCGAGGTCGAAGGCCCTGGCTGCGGCCGTCGCCAGAGCGGCGAAGCCCGACGCCGAGGAGGCCAGACCGGCACCCGTGGGCACGGAGTTGCGGGACCGGACGAGGACCCGGTCATCCCGTCCGGCCAGGGCGCGGACATGGTCGAGGAAAGTCGAGATGCGGTCGGTCTGACCGGCATCGGCGAGTGCGCCGTCGAGTTCGAGGACATCGGTCTCGGCATCCGGGGCGGGCACCACGGTGGTCGTGGTCTCGAAATGGTCGAGGGTCAGCGACAGACTGCCCGCAGCGGGCAGGATGAGCTCCTCATCGGCCTTGCCCCAGTACTTGACCAGGGCGATGTTCGGGTAGGCCCGCGCCGTCGTCGTTCTCATGTCGGTCTGACCTCCGTCGTCCAGGTGCGGGGTGCTCCCGCCTTGCGCAGGGCCTCGGCGAGCTCTTCGGCCGAATCATCGTCATCGGCCAGGGCCAGCACGCAGCCGCCGAGTCCGCCGCCGGTGAGTTTGGCGCCCCAGGCTCCGGCCGCGGTGGCGGCGTCCACGAGGGAATCGAGGGTCGGGGTCGACACACCGAGGCTGCCGAGCAGTCCATGGGCTTCGTTCATCAGGGTGCCGATCGCCCCACGGTCACCGGAGCGGATGTTGTCGACGGCGGAGTCGGTGATTTCGGCCAGACGGTCGATCATCCCCCCGATGCGCACAGGATCGGCGTCACGGCGGGCACGGACCCCTCCGACCGCCTCGGCGGTGGACCCGTGATGACCGGAGTCCGCGAGGACGAAGACGAGGCGCTGACCGACGTCGATGGTCTGGGCGCACCCCGTCTGGAAGCGGATGGGGGCTGGTTTGGCCACGGCCCAGGCGTCGATTCCGCTGGGTCGGCCATGGGCGACGGTTTCGGCCGCCTGCACGATCTCGTGGAGGGTGTTCTCGTCGAAGACCGTCGCATGCAGGTTCGCGACGGCGCGGGCCACGGAGGTGGCCACGGCTGCACTCGAACCCAGGCCCCGGCTGTGGGGGATCGCCGAACGGATGAGCAGCTCCACCTCGGCGTCGGGATTTCCCACGGCCTTCAGCGCGGCGTTGAGACCGGCGACGACGGGGCCCATCGGCTCGGGAGCGGTCTGCGCATTTCCGGAGAACAGCTGGCTCTCGATCCGGGTCTCCTGATGCGGGGAGCGGCGGATGTCGGTCTGGACTCCGAGCCCGTGCAATGGCACTGCGACGGCCGGAGAGCCGAAGACAACCGCGTGTTCGCCGAACAGGATCGCCTTTGCGTGGGCGAAGCCCTGGGACGTGCCCTGGGCGGGTTCGGTCTGAGAGGAATTGTGCATGCAGGATGGTTTCGGAGTCTGTGGATTGATTTCACCATCATATGCCGTACCCCCGCCCATCCCGAAGACGAGGTGACGTCCGTCTCAGGTGAGTCCTACCGAGAGGTAGTCGCGTTCGGCCGGGTCGGTGGTCAGGTCGAGGGCCCGACGACGGGCGGTGGCCGCCTCGTCTGTGCGGCCGAGGCGGGCGAGCAAGTGAGCCCGCAGCACCCAGGCAGGTTGGAAGGCGGAGAGACGCAGCGAGTCGGCATCGAGCGCGTCAAGTGCCGTCAGTCCCGCCTCGGGTCCCTCGACTTCGGCGAGGATGGCCGCCCGGGAGACCGATCCGCCGAGGCTCGGGGCTACCAGCGCGAGGTCGTCGTGGAGGCGCAGCAGCATCGGCCAATCCGTGGATCCGGTGCGGATTCCGGCCATATGGAGGAGTTGGATGGCCGCCTCGAGCCCGAATCGGCCGACGTGTCCGCAGCGGTGGACCTCGACGAGGTGGCGCTCACCCGCCTCGGTGAGTGTTCCGTCCCAGCGGTCCGGGTCCTGGTCGGACAGGGGGACGAATCGTCCGTCGCCGCTGCGACGAGCGGGGAATCGGGCGGCGGAGAGGTGGATGAGGGCGGCCAGTCCGTGGGATTCGCCGTCGCCGGGGCAGAGTTCGGCCACGAGGCGGGACAGGTACAGGGCCTCGCCGATCATGCCCTCCCGTGGCTGCGCGGCCGCTTGGGCCCATTCGATGGCGAAGGCCCCGTAGATCGTTTCGTGCACATCGGGCAGACGGGACTCGAGGTCGAGGCGGTCGGGACTGCCGAAGGCGACGCCGAGACCGGCAATGCGTTTCTTCGCTCTGGTCAGACGGGCAGAGACGGTGGCGGCGGGCAGGGCCATGGCCGCGGCGATCTGTTTTGCCGTCATCCCCATCACCGCAGAGAGCATGAGCAGCGGCCGGGCGGGAGGGTCGATGTCCGGGTGAGCGCAGGCCGCGAGGAGTTCGAGCCGGCGGTCGGGCAGGGCGTCAGGGGCGTGATCGGCGGGGTCGGTGCCGCCGTCGATGCGGTCGATCGTCTCCTCGTCGAGGGCCGTTGAGGTCCGTGCCGCCGCCGATCTCCACACGTCCCGGCGGGCATTGAGCGCCACCCGGTAGAGCCAGCCTTCGGGGTTGGCGGGCGGTCCTTGGGCCCGCCACGCGGTCACGGCACGTTCGAGCGCGGTGGACAGCGCATCCTCGGCGCCGGAGATATCACCATCGGCGGCTGCGATGAGCGCGATGATCCTGCCCCAGCCGTCCTGGGACAGGATCATCGCGCGCTCGGCAGGATCGGCCGACTCTGCGGATTCGGTCATCGGCGAGCTATCAGGAGGAGCCGTCCGCGCGGGACGGGCAGTCGCCGGATCGGGTCGGCCCGTCATCCGGTCGGGTCCAGGTGCCGTCGACGAACGAAGTCGCCGCGGGTCGGACCTCGATGGTGCCGTAGCTCGTGCCGGGGAACTTCTCGGCCCAAGCCAGGGCCGCCTCGATGTCGGGAACGTCGATGACGACGACCCCGGCCAGGGCCTCTTTCGCCGCGGCGAAGGGCCCATCCTCGATGACGACCTCTCCGGTCCTCCGGGTCACGGTCTTCGTCTCGGTGTGGGGTGCGAGCATCTCCCAGGCGACGAAGACTCCGGCCGAGTTCAGCGCCTGGCCGAAGTCGTCCATGAGGCGCATCATCTCCAGGAAGTCCTCTTCGGTGGGGGCGGGGCCGTCGGCTCCGGGCTCGGGTGCGTGGAAGATCAGTGAATAGCGCATGGTTCGCTCCGTTCTGTGTGCGGCGGCCGGATTTCGGTCGCTCACAGAGAAGACGATCGAATCGACGCCGATTCGACAGCTGTGCAGAATTCTTCCACGAATCTCATCCGCCGAGGCGGTCCCGAACCAACCGAGCCGGTCCCGAACCAACCGAGCCGGTCCCGACGGCCGGAGCCTCAGACGAGTCCGGTGTAGACCGATCCCGGGTTGAAGATGTTGTCCGGATCGAGGGCCTGTTTGATCCGGTGGTTGAGCTCCATGACGTCCTCGCCGAGGTAGGGCGCGAGCCACGGCGCCTTGAGTCGACCGACGCCGTGCTCACCGGTGATCGTCCCGCCCAGCCCCGTGGCCAGATCCATGACCTCGCCGTAGGCGATCTGCGCGCGCTTCTGCTGGTCTTCGTCCTTGGGATCGAGGACGAGCAGCGGATGCGTGTTGCCGTCGCCGGCGTGCGCGATGACGGCGATCGTCACGCCGCGGTCGGCCGCGATCTTCTCAATGCCGAGGACCAGGTCGCCGAGCTTCGGCAGCGGAACCCCGACATCCTCGAGCAGCAGTGCACCCTTCTTCTCCACGGCCGGGATCGCGATCCGGCGGGCCGTGACGAAGGCTTCGCCCTCGTCGGCGTCGGCAGTGAGATAGCACTCGGAGGCTGAGTTGCTGTTGCAGATCTCCTCGATGATCTTCGCCTGCACGGTGCAGTGCTCGCCGGGCTCGTCGGACTGGATGACGAGCATGCCCTCGGCCTCACGGTCGAGGCCCATCTTCAGCTCATCCTCGACGGCGTTGATCGACGGTCTGTCCATGAACTCGAGCATCGAGGGGCGCATGGCCTTCGCGATCTCGAGCACGGCGTTCGTGGCATCGGCGAGCTTCGGGAACATCGCGACGACGGTCGTCGGAGGCAGCTGGGCGGGAATGAGGCGCAGGGTCACCTCGGTGATCACGCCCAAGGTCCCCTCGGAACCGACGAAGAGCTTCGTCAGCGGCAGACCGGCGACGTCCTTGAGCCGGGGTCCGCCGAGCTTCACGGCCCGCCCGTCGGCGAGGACGACGGTCATCCCGAGGACATAGTCCGTGGTCACACCGTATTTCACGCAGCACAGGCCACCGGCGTTGGTGGCGATATTGCCGCCGATGGAGCAGAACTCGAAGGACGAGGGGTCCGGCGGGTACCACAGGCCGTGTTCGGCCGCGGCGGCCTTGACCTCGGCGTTGAAGGCGCCAGGCTGGACCGTGGCCATGCGGGTGACGGGGTCGATGCTGATCTCGCGCATCTTGTCCAGGGACAGCACGATTCCGCCGGCGACCGCGGAGCTGCCGCCCGACAGGCCGGATCCGGCGCCGCGGGGCACGATCGGGACCTTCGCCTCGGCGGCGATGCGCACCACCGTCTGCACCTCCTCGGTGGTTCTCACCCGAACAACGGCGGCAGGCACCCCGGCATCGGGGTCGTTCGCGCGGTCCCAGCGGTAGGCATCCATCGAATCGGGATCGGTGATGACGGCTTCGGCCGGCAGAGCGGAGGTGAGAGAGGAGACAACGTCCATGTTGTGTGTCTGACCTTTCGAGCGGAGTTCGGCACCCGGAATTCGCTCTCGACGTTACCAGGATCACGTTCGCCGCAGGCGGCCAGGGTCAGGGTGCGGACAGGCGAGTGGGAGATCGTCCGAGCGACTGTCAGAGCGAGCCCGCGGCGTAGGCTGGATCTATGACCTCCGCCCCCGCTCAGCGGCCCGCCGCCTGCGTGCTCGGAACCGTGCCCGGAACCAAGTTCGAGGGGCAGCGTATCGGGATCGTCGACCTCGACAGCGCAGGTCAGGAGATCGGTCGGATCGACCTCGCCGAGGCGGACCTGCCCGAGTTCGTCCGTGACCGTGAGGACAGGGCCGGGGGAGATTCGAGTGGGCCGGGCGGGGCCCGCTCTCGCTGGGTCCTCAGCGATACCGCGAAATGGTGCCCGCCGCTGCTCGCCGCCGGGGTGAGCCTCGAGCGCTGCCATGATCTGCGTCTGGCTCACGCGATCCTGGCCCGCTCCGAACTCGTCACCGCACCGGAGGCGGTGCGCGCCGCCTCCGAATGGGACGCCGCGCCCGCCGACGCCGCCGCACCCGAACAGGCCGCCGCTCTCTTCGACCTCGATGCCGGGCGCGGATTCATCCCACAGGTTCCGCATGACCTCGTGGCGGCCCTGGCCGAACATGTCCGGCAGACCGCGGCGATCGAGACCGCGAGCGATCCGGGACGTCTGAGGCTGCTGCTGGCCGCTGAGTCGGCGGGAGGACTCGTCGCCGCGGAGATGCGTGCGGCAGGGGTGCCCTGGGACGAAGCCGAACACGATCGGATACTGACCGAACTGCTCGGTCCCCGGCCGATCCGGGACGGGAAGCCTCAGAAGATGCTGTCCAAGGCCGAGGACGTCCGCGCGGCCCTTGAGGATCCGCGGGTCAACCTCGATTCGCCGAACCGGCTGCTCGCGTCGCTGCGCAATGCCGGCATCAACGTCGCCTCGACCTCGAAATGGGAGCTGCAGACGAGCGAACATCCGGCGGTCGCACCCCTGCTCGAGTACAAGAAGATGGCGCGGCTGCTGAGTGCCAACGGATGGCATTGGCTCGATGAATGGGTCGATGACGGCCGCTACCGTCCGGTCTATGTGCCCGGCGGAGTCGTCACCGGACGGTGGGCGGCCAGCGGGGGAGGGGCCCTGCAGATCCCGCGACAGCTGCGTCCTGCCCTGCGTGCCGACGAGGGATGGCGGCTCGTCTCCGCCGATGTCGCCCAGCTCGAACCCCGTGCGCTCGCCGCCATGTCCGGAGACCGGGCGATGGCCGAGGCCGGATTCGGTCGCGATCTCTACTCCGGACTCGTCGACGCCGGCGTCGTGGCCACCCGGCAGGAAGCGAAGATCGCGGTGCTCGGGGCAATGTACGGATCGACGACCGGGGAGGCCGGAGCCCTGGTGCCGCGTCTGCGGCAGAATTTCCCCGCCGCTATGCACCTCGTCGATTCCGCCGCCGAGGCGGGACGACAGGGAGGAGTCGTGTCCACCTGGTTGGGCCGGACCTCCCCACCTCCTGGCGAAGGGTGGCAGAGACTGCAGAGGGCCGCGAACCGCTTCGATGCCACCGGAGCCGATGAGCAGAGGGCCCGGCGGGCCGCCGGTGACCAGGGACGATTCACCCGCAACTTCGTCGTTCAGGGCACAGCGGCCGAATGGGCGCTGGCCTGGCTGGCCGACCTGCGACTGCGCCTGGCGCGGCTGCCGGAGATCGAGGAGACATCAGAGGCGGCGGCACCGAACGGTGGGAAGGACACCTCCCCGGCGGCCGCCTCTGGGCCGGTGTTCTCCCGCCGTGCTCACCTCGTGTTCTTCCTCCACGATGAGGTCATCGTCCATGCCCCGACCGAGCAGGCCGAGGAGGCGGCAGAGGCGATCAGGGCGGCGGCCGCCTCGGCGGGTCGACTGCTGTTCGGAGATGCCCCCGTCGATTTCCCCCTCGATCTGAGCATCGGTGAGCGCGCGATCAAGGACTGAGCCGTTCGATGGGGCCGAATGAAGGACTGGCGGATAGTCGAAGTATAAGTCCATGTGCATGGAATAGACTGCGAGCCGCAAGCGCTGGACGATGTGGCCCAGCAACGGATACGCAAGTCCAAGGAGATCACATGAGCATCAGCGTCAAGGCACTGCAGAAGACGGGAACGGATCAGCCTTTCCGCGTGGCCACCATCGAACGCCGGGATCCCCGACCCGATGACGTCGTCATCGACATCAAGGCCGCAGGCATCTGCCACAGCGACATCCACACCATCCGCAACGAATGGGGCGAGGCGCACTTCCCGCTCACCGTCGGACACGAGATCGCCGGCGTCGTCGAGGCCGTCGGTTCCGATGTCACTGATTGGAAGGTCGGCGACCGCGTGGGCGTGGGCTGCATGGTCAACTCGTGCGGCGAGTGCGAGGAATGCCAGGCCGGTCAGGAGCAGAACTGCCTGAACGGCAACGTCGGCACATACAACGTCGAAGACGTCGACGGCACGATCACCCAGGGCGGATACGCGCAGAAGGTCGTCGTCAACGAACGCTTCGTCTGCCGGATTCCCGATGCGCTCGACTTCGACGTCGCCGCCCCGCTGCTGTGCGCAGGCATCACCACCTATGCACCGCTGAACCGCTGGGGCGCCGGTGAGAAGAAGAACGGTGCTCCGAAGCAGGTCGCCGTGCTCGGACTCGGCGGACTCGGCCACATGGGCGTGCAGATCGCCGCGGCCATGGGCTCGCAAGTCACCGTCCTCTCGCGCACACTGAAGAAAGAAGCAGCGGCACTGGAACTCGGTGCGCAGCGGATGCTCGCCACCACCGACGAGAACTTCTTCTCCGACCACGCCGGCGAGTTCGACCTCATCCTCAACACGATCAGCGCCGATATCCCCGTCAACCGCTACCTGCGACTGCTCAAACCGCGCGGGGTCATGGCCGTCGTCGGCCTCCCGCCGGAGAAGCAGGAGTTCTCCTTCGGTGCCGTCATCGGCGGGGCCAAGGCGATCGCCGGATCGAACATCGGCGGCATCGCCGAGACCCAGGAGATGCTCGACTTCTGCGCCGAACACGGCATCGCCGCGAAGATCGAGACGATCCCCGTCACCGAGGCGGACGCCGCCTACGACCGAGTCGTGGCCGGAGACGTGCAGTTCCGCGTCGTCATCGACACCGCGAGCTTCGATGACGTCGAGGCCATCGCCTGATTCACCTCGTCTGGATCCACCTCGTCTGAATCCCGGTCGTGAGACCGCAATGGTAGGGGTGATTCCCGCAATCGATGCGGGAATCCCTCGACCCTCATGCCGCAGACGGGCAGAATGAGACCGGGCCGAGCGACTGGAGGCCGAGGGACAGGGGAACGATGACGGGCACGAGGCGACAGCTGCGGACGATGCCCCTGGCGCTGCTCATCCTCTACACGGTCTTCATCGGCTTCGTCACGCTCACACCCAACCAGATGGACACAGGCCCCGGGTCGTTCATCGCAGGACTGCTCGAGTTCCTCGCCTCTCACCGGGTGACCGCATGGATCAGCTTTGACATCCTCGAGAAGCTTGCGAACGTCGGAATGTTCATTCCCTTCGGCCTGTTTGTGGCCCTCCAGTGCGGCCGCAGACGCTGGTGGGTCGGCTGGGTCGCAGGCATCGCGTTCACGTGCCTCATCGAGGGCACTCAGGCGACCCTGCTCTCACCCACGCGCTTCGCCACGATCAGTGATCTCGTGACGAACAGCCTCGGTGCCGGCATCGGAGCGGTGGTCGGACTCCTCGTCATGAAGATCTGGCCACCGAGGATGGACGTCGTTCCCGTCGAGCATGAGGTCCGGTGAGAGTTCCTGAGGCCCTGTGAGAGCCGGGTCAAATCCGCATCTGAGGATGTGCCCAGGATTCGGTCGTAAGTTGGTCGCTGATGATCGATCGTGATCAGCGCACAGTCGGTGCCCCGCTGGCCCTTCTCGTCCTCTACACACTCTTCATCGCTGCCATCACGCTGACCCCGCAGCAGATGGGCACCGGCTCGGACACTCTCATCGGGCACGCACTCGACCTCTTCGCCGCTCACCGGGAGACCGCCTGGCTGACCTATGAACGGGTCGAGAAGCTCGGCAATGTGGCGATGTTCATTCCCTTCGGCTTCCTCGCGGCACTGCACTACGGGCGCCGACGCTGGTGGCCAGGATTCCTCTTCGGCGCGGGTTTCAGCGCAGCCATCGAGATCTTCCAGGGCACCGTGCTCACTCAGTCCCGCTTCGCCACGCTCAGCGACCTCGTCACGAACACTCTCGGCGCCGGTATCGGCGCGCTCCTCGGCCTGTGCTGTCTGGCCGCATGGCCGAAACGGTCGATGAGGCGGGAATCCGAAAAGGAACTCGCGCCGGTGTAGGTCCGACCACGACAGTCCAGAACCCTGGTTGTCCGCCGGCCTTCCAGTCGTCCTTCCCCTTATGCCCGATCTCCCCGTCCTCAGCGGTTCTCAGGCTCTTCGAGGGCCGCGATGCACAGGCCGAGCGCCTCGGTGACCATCGCCTGAGTCTCATCGTCGAGCGGTGAGACCATGCGGGCGGAGACCGCCTCGACGCGGGAGATGGCCTGGTCGAGCACCTCAACGCCTGCCGAGGTGAGAAGTGTGGGCAGGATGCGACCGGATTCGGCCGTGGCAGGTCGCTCAATCAGTCCCCGTTCCTGGAGTCCGCGCAGCAGCGTATTCATCGTCTGCCGGGTGACGAAGGCGCCGCGCGCGAGCTCGGAATTCGACGCTCCCGGTCTCCGGCGCAGCTGCTCGAGGCAGTTGTATTGCGGGGTGGTCAGCTCCAACGGCCGCAGCGTTTCGTCCATCTTCGACCGCAGCGCCGACTGCAGATGCTTGAGCTGATAGCCGAGCAGCGACTCGAGGCTGTCTTCGCGTGCGAAGTCGTCAGCACCTTTCTCTTGACCCATGTAAGTATTCTGACATACTGTAATTGATGTCAGGATACTGACATCAGATGATCATGGGATCCACGTCGGGTGGCGGGATCCCGGAAGAGAAGGAGAGCAACATGGATGCCTCAGGCACCACACAGCAGGTCGGCTCAGTCAGCGGTCCGGACTTCATCGCCTTGCAGGTCCGAGACGTGGAAGCGGCCGCACAGTTCTACGAATCGCGACTCGGACTCACCCGTGCCCCGGCTGCTCCTCCCGGAGCGGTCGTCTTCATGACTTCGCCGATCCCCTTCGCCGTGCGCGAACCGCTGCCCGGAGTCGACCTCGACTCCGGCGACCGTCCGGGAAACGGGGTGGCACTGTGGCTGAAGTGCGATGATGCGCAGGCGCTGCATGATTCCCTCGCCGAGGCGGGGGTGGAGATCCTCCGGGCGCCCGCTCCCAGTCCCTTCGGGTTGACCTTCGCCTTCGCCGACACCGACGGCTATGCGGTGACCCTGCACGATGCAGGGTGATCAGCCGAGCGAGTCGACGATCTTCTTGATCCGGCGATCGCGGGTCTCCTCGGCCTTCGCCGAGGTCACCTGCCGCACATGCTCCTTGCGCTTCGACGGTGCGAGTGCATCGAAAGCCGCGCGGACACCGGCGGCGGCGAGCGCCTCGGCGAGGGAATCGGGAACCGGGGTCTCTCGGTTCGAGGTGTCGTGAGTCAGCGTCACCACGTGGGTCTCGCCGCCGGCGACACCGATATTCTCCCGGTGTTCCTTGGCGAGCGGGAGCAGGTACTTCCCACCCATCACCGCGGTCGTCGAGGGATAGGAATAGCCTTCGATCGTGACGATGACCGGGACCCGCTTGCCCGCACCGAAGCCGAGCACGATGTCCTCGGGAACTTCGATGCCGACGTTGTCGCCGAGTTTCAGGAGTTCAGTGGTGAACGTGACCATGCGGCCTCCTCGGTGAGTGGATGGTCTTGACCGAGCGTAGGCCGATCAGTCCTCGTCGACAAGGTCGGGAGCGGTTTCGGCGGTCGAGAGGGCCGGCCACCAGCAGCGCACGCGCTTGGCGTAGTCGCGGTATTCGTCGCCGAAGCGCTCCAGGAGGTCGGTCTCCTCGTGGGGACGGATGAGCCAGTTCCAGAGCAGTGAGCCGATGAGCGCGTACACGATGACGAGCCAAGAACCGATGAGCAGACCCATGGCCATGCCCTGGACGACGCCGGCGATGGCCATCGGATTGCGGACGAAGGCGTAGGGGCCGCGGGCGACGAGGTGGTGGGCCATCTGCGAGGGCAGCGGGGTGCCGGAGCCGAAGTTCGCGATCGCTCGGGCCGACCACACGCCGATGACGCTGGAGAAGGCGAGCAGGGCGAAGCCGACGACGACCAGGAGGATCGGGAACTTGTAGGCGAGGTTCCAGCGGTCTTCGAAGGCATTGATGATGACCGGGATGATGATGAGGAACACGCCCCAGAACACGACGATCTGGATGGTGGTGTGCAGCAGCAGGCGGGACCGGATGCGGGTGTGCGAACTGTGGAACGCGAAGGGTCCGACCAGGAGCTTCTCGGACGGGATGCGGCCGACGATCATGAGCGCACCGGCAAGGAGGCTGCCGAGCGCAGCAAGGATCATGAGGACGGCGCCGAGTCCCGCCTCGGTGGTGGCGGTTGCGTAGATGACCATGCCCAGCGCCACGAGCACGGTCCAGCCGGTGGCGATCCACACCGCCCAGCGGAAGTTGAGCGCGGCCAGGGCCGAACCGATGACGAAGAGCGGAATGTCGACGATCGCGATGAGCAGCGGGTCGATGCTGCCGAGCGTCGCGGTCGCGACTCCGGGAATCGTCGCGGTGCCCAGCCACCATGCCGCTCCGGCGAGGGCCTGGAGGGCGAAGTACATGCGGCCGTGGAAGATGCGCAGTCGTTTCTTCGGTTTGTTCACTTCAGTGAGATGTCGATTCATGTGTGCACCGTCCCGCGGATGCAGATGGATGTGTCTCCGCCGACCCAGATCTCGTCGTCCTCGGCGGTGATGGAGATGACTCCGGAGCGGCCGAGCGCGGTTCCCTGGGTCGCGGTATAGCTGTTCGGAGCCAGGTTCTCACCGATGAGCCATTGGGCGACGGAGGCGTTGAGGCTGCCGGTCACCGGATCCTCGGCGACGCCGACTCCGGGGACGAAGGCGCGGATCTCGTACTCGTGGTCTGCCCCGTCCGGGTGGGCGCCGAGGACACCGAGCTTCGCATCGGGGATGGCCGCGAAGTCGGGGGTGAGCGCGAGCACCTGGTCGGCGCTGGCCAGTCGCACGGCGGCCCAGCCGGGGCCGTTGTCGACCCACTGGTGTCCGAGGATCTCGGCGCGATCGACGCCGAGGGCGGTTGCGATCTGGTCGACGTAGGCATCGTCGAGCGGTCCTGAGCGCAGTCGGTCGGGAGCGGCGAAGGCGAGGGTCTCGGAGGGTGCGTCGGTCGCCGCGGTCGGGGAATCGGCGGTCGGGCCGTTCGGGCCGCCTCGGCGAGGGGATCTGCGGATGTCGACGAGGCCGGCACCGCACTCCTGGACGATGCGGTCCTCGTGCTTCGGGGCGCCGCCGGCGTCGAGCCAGGCCGCGGCCGAACCGAGCGTGGGGTGGCCGGCGAAGGGCAGTTCTCGATGCGGAGTGAAGATGCGCAGACGGTAGTCGGCTGCGGGGTCGTCGGGCGGGAGGATGAAGGTGGTCTCGGACAGGTTCGTCCAGTTCGCGATGCGGGCCATCTGCTTCTCTTCGAGGCCATCGGCATCGACGATGACCGCGACGGGGTTGCCCTGGAAGGGCACGGCAGAGAAGACATCGACCTGGGCGAATCGGCGGTGCTGTGACAATGACACTCCTTCGCAAGATGCGGACCACGCTGCGAGCGGGGGATTGCGCGGTCGCTTCTCACAGTGTAAAGGCCCAGGCCGGAGCGTCGGTGGATTGGCCCCCGGTGGCGCGGGGGTGTCAGCGGCGGAGAGCAGCGGTTCGGTCGACTCGGTGCGGATGGTGATTGCATAATGAGGCATGCACTCAGGTGACACAGCGCGGGGCCGAGGTCTCCGCATCGGAATGCTCGGCGGCGGGTTCATGGGCCGCGTCCACAGTCGGGCCGCACGGTCGGCCGGAGCCGTGCTCGACTCGGTCGCATCGTCGCGGCCGGAGAGATCGGCACAAGCGGCGGCTGAGCTCGGCTTCGAGAATTCGACTCCGTCCGACGAACTGCTCGGTCGCACCTTCGACGCCGTCCACATCTGCACTCCCAATGACGTCCACGCGGCACAGTCTCTGCAGGCGCTCGACGCGGGATCGAACATCATCTGCGAGAAGCCCTTGGCCACTGATTCGGCAGCCGCGCGTGCCGTGCTGGCCCGCGCCGACGAGGCGGGGCTGCAGGGGACCGTTCCGTTCGTCTACCGCTACCACCCGATGGTGCGCGAGGCCCGCGCCCGATTCCGCGAGGGTCAGGCCGGAACTCTGCTGACTGTCGACGCCGGATACCTCCAGGACTGGCTGCTCGGCTCCGGAGATGAGAACTGGCGGGTCGACTCCGAACGCGGCGGCCCTTCGCGGGCCTTCGCCGATATCGGCTCCCACCTCGTCGACCTCATCGAGTTCATCGTCGACGACCGGATATCGTCCCTGGTGGCGACCACGAGAACAGTTCACCCACGCCGAGGCGGCACCGCGGTGACCACGGAGGACACCGTGGCCGTGACCGTCGAGTTCTCCGGCGGTGCCATCGGTTCGCTGCTGGTGTCCCAGCTGGCTCCGGGACGCAAGAACGGGCTTACCGTGGAGATCGCCGGCACCGAGGCGAGCATGCGCTTCGAGCAGGAGCGGCCCGAGCAGCTGTGGTTCGGTCGGCGCGCCGACAGCCGCCTCCTCGTCCGCGATCCTGACTCCCTGTCCGCCGATGCCGCGCGTCTGTGCATGGTTCCGGCGGGGCACCCGCAGGGGTACCAGGATGCGTTCAATGCCTTCGTCGCCGACTCCTATGCGCTCTTCGCAGGCGAGCGACCGGAGGGGCTGCCGACGCTTCGAGACGGGGTGCGCGCCGTGCTCGTGACGGAGGCCGTGCTGCGGTCGGTACACGAACGTTCCTGGGTCGATGTCGAGGCGCTGGCCGTCTAGGCACCCCGACCTCCGGAACCATGGGTGCCGCGACCTCCGGAACCATGGGCGACGCGACCTCCCGAATCGCTGAGGAGGTCCTGAGGGTCCCGCTCAGGAGCGGTTCGTACACTGGGCCGCTATGGACTTCAAGCAGGCAACGGCGACGTGGTGGGATGCCATCACCTCGGGCTTCGGGCGGCAGGACGGGCTCGAGCTCGACGTCCTCGGGCTCGTGCTCGTCATCGGAGTGCCCCTGGTCGTGACTCTGACTCCGGGGATCTGGAGGTTCTTCGGACTGTTCGTGACCTTCATCCACGAGCTCGGCCACGCATTCGCCGCCCTGATGACGGGACGCGTGGTCAAAGGGATCTCACTGAACTTCGACCATTCGGGGCAGATGAACTCCTTCGGCCGAGTCGGCTTCTCCGCCACCTGGGCGGGTTTCTGGGGATATCCGGCACCGGGCGTGCTCGGACTCGTCCTGGCCACCTCGGCGGTCTTCGGTTGGGCCCCCTTGGCACTGTCGGTGGGTGCGCTGATCCTGTTGGTCACTCTCCTCTTCATCCGGAACCTCGCGGGCGCGGTCATCGCCGTGATCACGGCGATCGCGGCGCAGCTCGTCGTCGTGTTCCTGCCGCTGGAGTGGATCTCGGTCTTCGTCGCCGCACTCGGCACGGCACTGACGATCGGGTCGCTCAAGGACCTCGCCAAGGTCATCCGCGTCCATACGCGCCGGCGCCACGTGCAGCAGTCCGATGCCTATATCCTCGCGCAGGGTTCGGCCTTGCCCGCCGGTGCCTGGCTGACGCTGTTTGCGCTGGTCATCATCGTCTGCGCGCTCGCCACCGCACGGGTGCTGTACACGGCGGTGGCGGTCGGTGCGGTGTGATTGGGGCTCTCTCAGTTTCCTGAGCTGGAGCAGCAGGGGCGGTGTCGGTCGGCACAGTGCGACGGCGGCTGTATCGGGTCCGCGAGATTCAGGGACGAGCCGGCGTGGATGCCCGTAATTCCGCGTCAGTGCCCGGTGGCAGAATCGGAGCATGGCCCCACTTCCGAAATTCTCCGCTGTCCTCTTCGACTGTGACGGAGTCCTCGTCGACTCCGAAAGCATCACGAACGGCGTCCTCCACCAGATGCTGCAGGAACTCGGCTGGCAGCTGAGCGCCGAGGAGTGCATTGCGCGATTCGTCGGCAAGATGCTCCGCGACGAGGCCGATGTCATCGAGGAGCACACCGGATTCCGCATCGACGAGCACTGGATGCAGGAGTTCCGGCGGCGCCGCAATGCCCAGCTTGAAGCCTCCCTCCAAGCGATTCCAGGGGTCGTCGACGCCGTTCACCGCATCGCCGAGATCTACCCGGGCAGGATCGCCTGTGCTTCGGGAGCGGATCGTCCGAAGATCGAGCTGCAGCTGCGCAAGATCGGCCTGTTCGATGCCTTCGAGGGTCGGATCTTCTCCGGCATGGAACAGCCGAACTCGAAGCCCGCCCCAGACGTCTACCTCGCTGCGACTGATTCCTTGGGCATCGACCCCGCCGAGGCGGCCGTGATCGAAGATTCCCCCACCGGGGTGATCGCCGGCGCTGCGGCCGGATCCCGTGTGCTCGGATTCTGCCCGGACTCTCCGGTGCATCAGAGCGCGGAAACACTGTTGGCAGCAGGTGCGGCCGAGACCTTCAGCGCGATGGACCAGCTGCCCGGCCTGCTGACTGAGTAGGTG
This sequence comes from Brevibacterium permense, assembly GCF_025506275.1. Taxonomy (GTDB): domain Bacteria; phylum Actinomycetota; class Actinomycetes; order Actinomycetales; family Brevibacteriaceae; genus Brevibacterium; species Brevibacterium permense_A. The sequence goes on along the minus strand of NZ_QYCP01000081.1, from coordinate 84,860 downwards.
CCTGGCTCGCCGAACCTCGGCTGGGACGCAATTGCATCATCAAAATACATCAAACAGCATCCAAACTTGTAGAAATTCCTTTCTTAATCGAATTGTGACATTCACTTCTTCCCCTTGGGGGTAAAATAGAGCCAAGGAATTCACATCGACGTGATAGGCGGCGAGACCGATGAAGGATCCTCAGGATCCGGGCAGCAGCGGTCTCGAGCGTGCCTCGAATGAATCAGTCTCCGGTTCACCCGCGACATCGGCGGACCTCTCTTCTTCACCACAGGTTCCTCTGATCGGCCCCGACTCACCCCGCCGTCTCGACGTCGACCCCGATTCGCCGATGGCCGTGGTCGTCAGTCTGGCTCATTTGAGCACGGGAGTTCGGCTCGCCGAATTCCAGGCCGTCGCGGGTCTGTTTCTGACCGAAGTCATTGAGAAGCTCCGTTACGCCGAAGGCGACAAGATCTACTATCACGCAACGTTCACCGAAACGGCTGGCCGCTTCATCACGGCACGTGACGGACTGCAGCCCGAGGAGGACGACTTCGTGGACCCGTGGACCTCCACCGGCTTCGTTCTCGAAGACTGCACTGTCGACGGGTCTGATGACGCTGATTCCTCCACCGGCGCTGCCACCGACGACGGCGAAACCGAGGAGAGCATCGTCGAGCAACCACTGGATCAGCCGGCAGCCCCGCTTCCGAACTTCCCCAAGTTCGGATTGCACAAATCCTTCAACAGCTGGGTCCACGACCTTTCCTCGCGCGAAGAGATCGCCGAGCTGACCACGGTCCTCGGCTCGACGAGCAACGGTGCCTACAACGAGATCACGAACGCAGTCACGCTGGCGTTCGGACTGCCGAAGTTCCTGCAGCGCTGCCTCGCCGGTGAGTTCACGATCGAACACGTACTTGCAGCGACCCGTGCCATCAAAGACGTCGCCTTCGAGTATCTGCCCCGTCTCGATGCCTACCTGGGCGGCCGCCGTGCCGATATCACTATGGAGACCTTCAAGAGGTCGCTCAACCTCAAGATCGCGGCACTCGTCCCTGTCGACGACCGGACCGAACTGGCCGAGAAGCGTCGCCGGGTCGACATCATGACCTATCCTGACGGCACCGCTTCGGTGACCCTGTCCGGACCCGCAGTGGAACTCAACGCCTTCTACCTGCGCATCGAAGCATTCGCCCGAGCGATCCGCAACGGCAACATCTCGGCGCTCACCGAAGAGAGCACCGCTGGCCTCGAGGTCGCCGACCAGGACAGCATCGCCGCCCTCATGTTCGACATCGCCACTCGAGCGACCCCGCAGATGAGCATCACCGTGACGACGCACGACACCATGACAGGTGAGACCACCACCAACGAGATCGCTCTCGGGACTGCCGACGAATCCGACCCCACGGCTCCGATCACTGCAGCCGCGGTCGATCGCACCGCGCACACTGCACGGCGTGAAGCGGAAGCGGCCGCCAGCACCGGAATCGACGTGAAGACCACCATCAAGCTCGTCATGCCCACCCACGGACAGTGGGTGCGAGAGCAGTCGAAGATGATGGTGACGGTTCCGTATCTCACCGCGGTGGGAAAGTCGGAGCTCCCGGGGACGTTCTCCGACGGCACCCCGGTGCCGCCCGACGCGGCACGGGCTCTGGCGGGCGGGAGCCCCACTTGGCACCGGATCCTCACCGATCCCGCCACCGGGACGCCGATCGATGCCCGCTCGCGCAGCTACTACATCCCGGCAGAAGTTCGTGCTCCCCTGGTCAGCAGATGGCAGTCCTGCACTGCTCCGGGGTGCACCCGACGAGCGGAGACCTCGGAAGTCGATCACATCATTCCCTTCGACCAAGCCGATCCGGCCCGAGGCGGTCAGACGACCTTCGAGAACCTCCATCCGCTGTGCAAACCCGACCACCAGGCGAAGACCGACCGCAGGTTCGCGGTCCGAATGACCGAGGACGGGGCTGTGGAGTACTCCTTCACCCGCGGAGTCGTCGCAACAATGTATCCACCGGACAACCCGATCAATGCCGAGCATGCTCGACAGGTGGAGAACTGCGCCCAACTGCCGAATCTGCTTGGCGAGCGGATCTCCGACGACGGTGAAGTGACTTCCGACAGCATTCCCGACTGCTTTGCGGTCGATGACTCGGGCAGTCACGAGTGTGACGGGCAGCTGAACTCGGCCTCTCATCGTGAGGTCGCAGATCCATCGCCCAGTCCGGAACGAGGGGACAAGTGTGCCCCGACGGCTGGCCGGGAGCCGCCGTGGAACGACTATTGGGACTCCGGAGATCCGCCCCCGTTCTGACGGCGGGCTCGATCTCACGGCGGGTCCGATCTGACTGCAGCCCGAAATCGCACGAGGCCCCGGTCGCGTGCCTTCGCAGACGGCGGCCGGGGCCCGTTCGGTGTATCCGGGTCCAGTTGGCGTAACTGGCCTCAGTTACCGTCCTCGGCGAGGAGGCGGCGGACATCTTCCTGGGTGCGCACCTCGCCCTTCTGAGCGGCGTCGACGACCTTCTCGTGCTGCTCCTCGGTGACGACCGGAACCTCTTCTCCGTTGCAATCGACGATCTTGCCGTCTTTGACGGTATCGCCTTCATAGAGGATGGCTTCGTTGTCGATGAGACGCTGCAGCTCTTCCTTGCGGATGACTCGTCCGGTGCCGGCCACGAAGACCGACCGATCAGAACGGTCCTTCGACTTCGCACCGATGTGGTTGAAGACGAGGTTGAGCAGCACGGCCATGAGAGTGGCCGAGGAGATGCCTGAGTGGAGGATGATGCCGACCCAATCCGGGAAGGCGTTGTAGAAATCGGGCTCGACGACCGGGATGATGCCGAAGGCCAGCGAGACCGCCACGATGATCATATTGAGGTTGCCCTCGTACTCGACCTTCGACAGCGTGCGGATGCCCGACGCGGCGACCGTGCCGAACAGGACGATGCCCGCACCGCCGAGAACCGGAGTCGGCACCGCTGCGATGACCCCGCCCATCACGGGCAGCAGGCCGAGGACGACGAGGATCGCACCACCGGCAGTGACGACGAAGCGCGATTTCACGCCGGTGATCGCCACCAGGCCGACGTTCTGCGCAAATGCCGACTGGGTGAAGGAGTTGAAGATCGGCGAGACCGCCGACGACAGCATGTCAGCGCGCAGGCCTGAAGCGATGCGCTTGGAATCGACCTTCGTATCGACGATCTCTCCGACGGCGATGATGTCCGCAGTCGTCTCGGCGAAGGTGACGATGATGACGATGAACATCGAGATGATCGCCGCGGCCGAGAATGTCGGCATACCGAAGGCGAACGGCTCGGGGAACGCGAAGACACCGCGATCGAGCACATGGGAGAAATCGGCCCAACCGAAGATGAGGCAGCCGATGGTGCCGATGACGATGGCCAGCAGAATCGACAGGCGGGAGATCACCGCGACGGGAATCCGGCTGAGGATGAGCACGATGGCCAAGGTGACCACGGCGATCAGGATATTGCGCATGCTGCCGTAATCGGCGGCCTCGGCGTCCCCGCCCATGGCCCAGCCTGCAGCTACGGGCATGAGTGACAGACCGATCGTGGTGATGACCGTGCCGGTGACCACCGGAGGGAAGAACTTCACGATGAGCGCGAAGGCCGGGGCGACGATCAGGCCGATCACCGAGGCGACCAGCACCGATCCGAAGACCGCAGGCAGACCGTCGCCGCCGGCCAGAATGGACGTCATCGTCGCAACGCCGGCGAACGAGACACCCTGGACCAGCGGCAGCTGCGAGCCGAAGAACGGCACACCGACCGACTGCAGGATCGTGGCCAGACCGCCCATGAACAGACAGGAGGCGATGAGGAGGCTGATGCCGTTGCCGTCGAGACCGGCGGCATTGCCGATGATGAGGGGAACGGCGATGATTCCGCCGTACATGGTGAGCACGTGCTGCAGACCGTAGGCGAAGGAACTGCCGACGGGAAGCCGTTCGTCCTCCGGGCGGGCCGGCTTGCTCGCGACCGCGGACTTGCGGTCGTTGCTGGGTGACTGATGGGATACCGACATCTATCTCTCCGTTGAGTGCGTCCTCGGGCGATGGCCTCACTGTGACTGACCGACCTCAGTGGCCGGTGTAGCGTGCGAGCGGGCATCAGATGACCGAGGGATCGGTTGCATAATTCCGTTATGCGAAAGGAAATTTCCTTATCGCAAAACTCTAAAGGAATACCATTTTCGCCGCAAGCCATTTTAGTGACCCGTGGCACATGTTAGAGTTCACGGCAGTCGCGTACTCATCCCTCGACGATCTACTGAACGTTCGCTCAGTTCGATGGTCTTGGATCATCGTACCGTCTCGCCGATAGGTGGGTACAGTCGGGGATCCCGGATGGGATACCGACCGGCGGAGCAGCAGACGCCGGAAAACCTGAGCTGGTGGCGTCAGCCCCAGTTCTGTCGCCACTGACCAATAGTGCGCGCTCGACGCGCACGGTTCAAGAGTGAAAGGCGACACGATGACCGACATCAATGGAACCGGCACACCGTCAGCAGAGAGTTTCTCGGCACCAGGAAGCTTCGCGGCTGCAGCAAGCTCACTGACTACAGGAGACCGCGCATCGAGGAACTCCCCGCTGCCGAGGAACTCCCCGGCTTCCGGGAACACATCGACCGCGCGACTGTGGCTGCGCGATCCGCTGGCCGTCCACCTCGGTGCCGGCGTCGATCCGAACCGGGCGGCGCGGGGAATCGTCATCGACCCAGTCACGGGAACTATCGTGGAACTCGTTCCCGCCGGTGGCGAACCCACCTCATCCGGGGCCGGCGGAGCCGCCGGTGACACGGCTGCCCTCGAAGTCATCGACGCCTCAGCGCATGTCATCACTCCCGGGCTGATCAATACGCATCATCACTTCTACCAGACACTGACCCGAGCATGGGCGCCCGTCGCCGACCTGCCGCTGTTCGGGTGGCTGCAGAACCTCTACCCGGTCTGGGCCAGACTGACACCGCACGCGCTCGAACTCGCCACGACCGTGGCGATGGCCGAGCTCCTCGAATCCGGATGCACGACTGCCGCCGACCACCACTACCTGTTCCCCACCGGCATGGACGAGGCCATCGACATCCAGGTCGACGTCGTCCGGAGACTCGGCATGCGCGCCATGCTCACCCGCGGGTCGATGTCCCTGGGCGAGGACGACGGCGGACTGCCCCCTCAGCAGACCGTCCAGGACTCGGAGGTCATCCTCGACGATTCCCGTCGCCTCGTCGAGACCTACCACCAGCGAGGGCCCGGCGCTCAGATCCAGATCGGCTTCGCCCCGTGCTCCCCGTTCTCTGTGACCACCGAGCTCATGCGCGAATCCGCCGCACTCGCTGCGGAACTGGATGTCCGCCTCCACACCCACCTGGCCGAGACCATCGATGAAGAGGACTTCTGCCGCGAGACCTTCGGCCTGCGCACCGTCGACTACCTCGAATCCGTCGGCTGGCTGGGGGAACGGACCTGGTTGGCGCACGGTGTGCACTTCGACGATTCGGAGATCGGCCGCCTCGGCGCGGCCGGTGTTTCCGTCGCGCACTGCCCGACTTCGAACATGCGGCTGGCCTCGGGGATCGCCCGCGCCGTCGAACTCGAGGACGCCGGAGTAAACGTCGGACTCGGTGTCGACGGATCCGCGTCGAATGACGCCTCGAACCTCATCCGCGAGGTCCGGCAGGCGCTCTACATCCAACGTCTGCGCTACGGCGCCGAGGCGGTCACCTGCGGCCGCGTCCTCGACTGGGCGACGAAGGGATCGGCGGCGGCACTCGGGCGCGGCGATCTCGGCACCATCGAGGTCGGCAAACAGGCCGACCTCGCAATGTTCCGCCTCGACGGCCTCGCTTTCTCCGGATCGCACGACCCGATCCCCGCGCTCGTCCTCTGCGGTGCAGAGAAGGCCGATCGCGTGATGGTCGGCGGTCAATGGCGGGTCGTCGACGGCCACGCCATCGGCGCGGACGGGCACGCGCTCGACAAAGAAGCGCTCATCGCTGCGCATCAGGAGGAGGCGCGCCGCCTCGTTGCGGGATGAGATCTGGGGCGGCGGTCGCCTCGGCGATCCTGAATCGGAGCCGTCCGCGCCTTGGGCACATATAGGCAGCCGGCGGCTCAGTCCTCGGGCTTGCGGAACACCTCGCGCAGGTGGTCGCCGGTGAGGAAGTCGCCGACGCCGATCATGACCAGGCTGAACACGATCTGCTCGGTGATCATCCAGACCGGGTAGAGGCCGGGGATCGCGGCCATGACGAGGGTGATGACGGGGAAGATCTGCGTGAACAGGCGCAGGCGCTGGTATCCCCAGTAGAAGCCCTTCGTTGCGCGCCAGAAGAAGTAGAAGAGGGTCACGGTCATGCCGAGGACGACGATCGTGCGCATCCACACGGCGAACGGCACCGGTTCGCCGGCCCTGGCGATGAGCACCGCGTAGACCACGGCTCCGAAGCCGAGTATGAGTTCGAACACGAGCAGCCAGGTGATCCACGTGAAGGCGCGTTTCGTCCTCGGCTGCTCGAGGCCGTCCGAGGGCACGACGATTCCGGCTTTCCTGCCGCCGGCGAGACGCTCGATCGTCGCGAGCAGAATCTCCATGGCCATGCCTCCAGGCTAGCGGGATCACGAGCTCCGGATCCGATATTCGGGACCTCAGGCCCCTGTGTGATGGAACATCAATCGAAAGTTGGGGATGCAATTCAATCCTGTGGGGTCAGGAAACCGCGCCCGCGCACTGATGAAGTGGAAGCACGAAGAAGATATTCAATGCAGCTCTCACGTACATGATCATCGGCGTCCTCTCGGGACTGTTCTACCGCGAGTTCACCAAGACCAACGATTTCCCCTCCGGTGAGTTCACGCAGCTCGGCCTCGTCCTGTTCTTCCTCGCCCTGCGGAAGAAGGTCGTCGCAGATAAGGCTGAGACCGGTGCCGCCGAGGCGACTTCGCTGTCGCGCTGATCGGCGCGGACGCCGGGACCGGCCGGCCGGAACAGGGGCCGCGCTGCCTCAGGAGTTCCGACTGGTGGGTGACAATGGTGGCATGAGCAGTGATTCCCCGCGCCGAGTGCGCATCCTCGCCATCGAACACGAACGTGGCACCGGACCGCAGCGGTTCGGTGAGTGGCTGGTCGACGCCGGCGCCGAGGTGGTGGTGACCCGCCCGTACCTCGGTGAGGCGATCCCGGAACGCGACTCGTTCGATGCGCTGATCGTCCTCGGCGGATCCGCCGGACCCACTGAGGATCTGGACAATCCGTGGTTTCCCGAGGTCAGAGACCTGCTTCGCCGGTCGATCGGCGGGGAATTCCCCAGTCTCAACATCTGCCTCGGCGGGGAGATGCTCGCCGTCGCAGGCGATGCTCCGATCACCCGCCGGGCGCACCCGCAGATCGGGACCTACGAACTCAGCGCCACCTCGGCGGGGGACTCCGACCCCGTCTTCGGATCACTGGCCGGTCGGAGTCTGCCGTCCGTGCTGTTCCACCAGGAGGAGATGGCGCTGCCCACCGGGGCAGAACTGCTTGTGACCGGCTCCGATGCTCCGGTCCAGGCCTTCCGCCTCGGAGAATTCGCGTGGGGCACCCAGTTCCATCCGGAGACCGATGCCACGCAGATCGCTCGCTGGCTGGACGGCAATGATCTCGCCCTGCCCGCCGGCAAGACCGAGGACTCGATCATCGCCGAGGTCGAGGCTCACGACTCAGCCCTCGTCGACAACGGTCGGCGGTTGGCTCGGTCCTTCGTGGAATTCCTGGAGAGCAGGCGCTCGGTGCGGAACCGATCCTCGGTGTCGCGGATGACCATGTGAGAACCCTGTGAACAGAGACCTTTATCTGAGCGAAAGCTGAAAAAAGGCTTGGCGATTGTTAGGTTGATCACGGGTGCCGGTCCCGGACCAACCCTCCGGACGAACGGCAATCTCGCACCCGCAGATATGACTTTCACAACTGAACATCTCACCCAGACCGCCGTCGAGCCCGACCTCGCCGCCGCCGGAGTCGACGAGGCCATCGAATCCTTCCTCGGACCCGCGGCGCAGACCTTCAGCAACATCGTCTTCTTCGAACTGCAGATCGGCTCGCTCGGGATCCCGCTCATCGTCGTGTGGCTCATGGCCGCAGCCGTCTTCCTCACTTTCTACCTCCGTTTCCAGCCGATCACCGGACTCCGCTACTCCGTCGGAATCATCCGCGGCCGCTTCACCCGTAAGACCGACCCGGGCCAGGTCTCGAGCTTCCAGGCGCTCGCCACCGAACTCTCTGGCACCGTCGGGCTGGGCAATATCGCGGGCGTGGCTGTGGCGATCACCATCGGCGGCCCTGGTGCCGCCCTGTGGATCATCATCTTCGGCTTCTTCGCCATGACCGTGAAGATGGCCGAGGCGACCCTCGGAGTGAAATACCGACAGATCAATGACGACGGCAGCGTCTCCGGCGGTCCCATGTACTACCTGCGGGCGGGGCTCGCCGAGATCGGTCGGCCCAAGCTCGGGAAGTTCCTCGCCGGGTTCTATGCCCTCACCGCCGTGCTCGGTGTCATCGGCGCCGGCAACCTGTTCCAGGCGAATCAGGCGGCCGCGATCATCGTTGACGCCACGGGCAGCGAGTCGAGCTTCTTCGCCGACAAACTATGGCTCATCGGTGCGATCATCGCCGCGCTCACCGCCCTGGTCATCCTCGGCGGGATCAAGAAGATCGGACAGTGGACCTCGAAGCTGACTCCCCTCATGGCGATCCTCTACTTCGTCTCGATCGTCATCATCCTCGTCCTCAACGCCGGGCAGATCCCTCACGCCTTCGCCCTCATGTTCACCGGGGCCTTCAGCCCCAGCGGAGTCGCCGGAGGTGCCGTGGGCGTGGCGATCGTCGGCATCCAGCGGGCGCTGTTCTCCAACGCGGCCGGCATCGGATCGGCCGGTATGGCCCATGCCGCGTCGAAGACGACGAAGCCTGCCACGGAAGGATTCGTGGCGATGTGGGAGCCCCTCATCGACTCCGTCATCATCTGCACCCTGACCTCGCTGGCGATCATCACCACAGGTCTCTATTCCGAGAGCACCGAGGACGGTATCGGCCTGACGGCGCAGGCGTTCGCCACAGTGTCGGGCTGGTTCCCGATCCTGCTCACCGTCGCAGTGGTGCTCTTCGCCTTCTCGACGATCCTCGCCTACGGATACTACGGTCAGCAGGCGCTGGGGTATCTGACGAAGAACTCGAAGTTCGCTGACAAGGCCTACCAGGTGTTCTGGATCCTCGCCGTCATCGTCGGCGCCTCGATGTCGCTCGATTCGGTCATCGCCTTCTCTGATGCGATCTTCTTCCTCATGGCATTCCCGAATCTGCTCGGCATCTACTTCCTGGCCCGCATCCTCCGCCTCGAGATCCTGCGGCTGCGCACGAAGATCGATGTCGGCGTCATGCGGGAGATCAGTCCCGTCGAGCTCCAGGTCGGGATGGGCGACCATGAGCCCACCCCGGAGCAGATCAGGGCCGCCGAGGCGGGGCGCAGGCGCAAACGCGACAAGCTTCGTGAAGTGCGCGATACCCTGCGTCGGAAGAAGCGGGAACGCGAGAAGGCCGCGGACTGAGTCCGCGGCCTTCGGGTCTTTCCGCCTCGGCGGGCTCACTGTCTCATCGCACGATCAGTCTTCGACTTCCTTGAGTTTCTGATCGGTGTTCGAGTAGGCGATCGAGTCAGCGGTGGATCCGACGAGCCCCATCGTCACGCGCAGCAGTCCGGGCTTGACGTCATCCATGGGCGGAGGGGTCTCTGGCCCGATGGTCAGCGACTTTCCGTCCTTCGTCGTGGCGGTGATCGACCCGATGTACGTAGTGACATCGCCACTGAGCGTCATCGTGTCGGCCTTCGTCACCAGCCCTTCGTGCTCTTCGGGGGGTCGAACCGTGAGTGAGAAGCCGGTGATCTTGATCTCATCGGCCTGGATCTTCAGCACCACGATGGACCCGCCGTCAGCGGTGGGCACTGAGACGAAGGAGATGCTCTTCAGCCCTTTGAACGAAAGGGCCTCCGAGCCCATTGCGGCCGGAGTCTCCGTGAAGACCGGCGCGTTCTCATCCATCTGTGCATCGGACGGGAACTCGCCGTTGCCCTCTTCCTCCGAGTCCTCATCCTCGTCCTCGGTCGGGTCGTCGCTGGGCTCATCGAGTCCCAGACCACCCGGGTCCGTAGGTTCGTCGGACGGTTCCTCCGTCGGGTCCTCGCTCGGTTCATCCGTGGGGCCCGGTGCGGGCAGCGAGGGGTCCGACGTCGGTGGATCACTGGGTTTCACCGGCATTCCGGGCGACAGGCTTCCCGCAGGCGAGGAGTCCTTGGCCTTGGCGGAGTCCTCGTCATCGCAGGTGCCCACGAGTGAGCACAACGGTGACGAATGGGCGGCTGCCACCGAACCTGCCCCGAGAGTCGTCGGGAGGATCAGGACAGCTGCCGCGAGGATTGAGGCCGTGCGGCGGCTGGGTGCCCTCATGCAGTCTCCCCCTCAGCAGCTTCGGACTCCTTCGGCCCGCGCGGTCCCATCCATGCGACGATCAGGATCGCGCCGATGGTGGACAGCAGCATGCCGATGATGAACCCGCCGAGGTTCACTCCGATGAGTGAATAGACTGCGAGGACGAGAGCGATGATCCCGTAGAACACATGATGCGTCGGACGGAAGATCGACAGCAGAGCGAGGACGACGATGGCGATCGGAACGACCGTCGCCTGCAGACCCTCGATGCCGAACTGGATCTGCATATTGCCGAGGTCCAGCTGACCGGAGAAGAACAGCTCGATTCCGCCGAGGACGGCAAGCACGCCTCCGATGAAGGGACGCTGCCGACGCCAGTGCTTGAACCCCTGGCGCTTCGTCTCGGCGCCTTCGGTCATCTCGGCTCCCTCGCTGTTGTCAACATCCCCCGTCTCCGATGTCGGGGCGGCGAATTCTGCCGTCTCGACGCCGGATTCGGAGAGGTCGCTCTGTTCGTTGGCGCGTCGACTCCGCCGGGACAGCGCAAGCAGGCTCGTCTTCTGCACGGTGTCCTCCTGTTCGGCGGCCCCCCGTTCATCGGTCGGCTGCCCGTTGGCTGCTGAGTCCCTCATCAGTCGCACTGCTCAGATCCGTCGGTGAGCTTCAGCGACATGTCCTTGAGGGTGAAGACCGAGGCCGTGGTCGACCAGGAATCCTGCTTGAGGTCCTTGATGTCGACGGTGTCGGCGTCCTGCGAGAAGTCGCCCTTGCTGCCCTTTTCCTTCGTGTTGACGTCGGAGGCATCGACGCCGATCCGGATGTTCTTGAATTCCGCATCGCCCTTGAGCCCGGTCATGCCGATCTGCAGATCCTTCGCCGAGGCGGGGGTGCCCTTGCCGCCCGCCTTGATGAGGATGCCGACCTTGCCAAGGGGGGTTTCCTGGACTGCCGACTGGCAGAGGTTCTCCAGGGTCGCATCCTTGATGTTCGCGGTGACGACGGCGTGCTTGCCGCCCTCGGCGTCCTTGGCGACTCCGCTGTACTGGGAGAAGCCGGTTCCCTCGAGCTGCGTCGAGGAGATCTTGAACTGAGTGCCGGAAATGGCGAACGACACCGGCACCGCGCCCTGGGCCACCCCGCCCATGAGCATTGCTGAGACGACCCCCGTGGGAATTGCGACCATGGCGATGCGACCGGCATGGGATGAGACGAGCCTGCGGATGAGGCTGGGATTGCGGAACTTCATTGATCCTCCTTGACCACCGACGGCATGGTCGGCATCGGCATGTGACGTAAGTTACTACGGGGTGTTACCAGACAGTATCGCGGGTGAAGTTTGAGCGTCAACATCCTAAATCGACGGCGCCTTCCCGGGACAGCGTCCAGGCGGTTGAGCGGGCCGGTCCAAGGTGGCCCGGTCGGCACCTGAGGCTCATCATCCTTGCAGGTCAGGTTGCGTACTCGGAGCCGTCTTCCGTGTGAGCTCAATCACTCCAAGCGCCCCGGGGGATCCGTCGCGGGCGGTGGAATCCGCGTGGGAGGTGTGCGTGAACAAAACTTTCAAAACTCTTCGGCGAGAGCCGCACGCAGGGCGATGATCCGCGGAGTCCGGGCACTTCCGCGCCGGATCGCCGGCGGATGCGGTCAGCGCACCGGCGCATCGGGACCGAGCGGAATGCCCAGACCCCACCACAGGAAGAACAGCATGCTCCAGCTGATCGTCATGCACACGGCCAAGGGCAGGGTGTGAGAGGCGAGCGTGCCGATGCCGGCACTCTCCTGATACTTCTGCATGAAGCCGAGCGCGAGGATGAAGTACGGGCTCATCGGGGTGATGGCCGTCGACCCTGAGTCGGCGATGCGGAAGATCGCCTGCGAGGTCTCCGGCGGAACCTCGAGGAGCATGAGCAGCGGCACGATGACCGGGGCCATGATCGCCCACATCGCCGAACCGGAGGTGATGAGCACGTTGACGATGGAGAGCACGAGCAGGACGAGGATGAACACCACCCACGTCGGCAGGCCGAGGCCGGTGAAGAGTTCGGACACGGAGACCGAGACGAGCATGCCGATGTTCGTCCACTCGAAGTACTCGAGGAACTGGGCGATGGCGAAGAAGAGGACGAGGACACCGGAGATCGAGGCGAGCCCCTGACCCATGAGCTTCGGGACGTCCGACCAGGTCTCGATCGTGCCCTCGCGGAAGCCGTAGACGATGCCGCCGATGCCGAAGAGCATGGCGATGAGGAAGGCGATTCCGGTGAGGAACGGGGACTCGCCGAAGGGGCCGTCACCACGCAGCGGCGCACCGTCTGGGACGACGAGGACGACGATGGCGATGATCGCAGCGATGACGGCGAACATGGCCAGGCGCAGGGCCTTGTGCTCCTTGTCGGTGATGACGAGGTCTTCGTGTTCGGCATCTTCGTCGGCTTCGAGGTTGTCGCGCTTCATGAGCACGAGCTCGGTGACGATCGTGATGACGATGGCCAGCAGGATGGAGCTGGCGATGTTGAAGTACCAGTTGCCGATCGGAGTGACGATGTAGTCGGGGTCGATGATGTTCGCTGCGGCGGTCGTGATGCCCGCGAAGATCGCATCGTTGGGTGTCGGGATCGGGCTGGCGTCGTAGCCGGAGGCGATCGAGGTGTAGGCGACGATGACGCCGAGGACGGGGGAACGGCCCACGGCCTTGAAGACCATTCCGCCGAGCGGGACGAGGATGACATAGGCCGTCGCCGAGGCGACGTGGGAGACCGTGCCCATGAACGCGACCGTGAAGACGATGAGTCCGGCCGGGACGCGGGCGATCGAGACTTTCATCGCCGTTGACAGCAGACCGGTGCGTTCGGCCAGGGCCACGCCCATGATGACGACCATGATCGTGATGAGCGGTGGGAAGGTCTCATAGGCGTCGAGCGCGGTGTTCACGGCCATGGCGATGCCGTCGCCGCTGAGCAGATTGTTCACCGGGGTCCAGTCCCCGGTGCCGGGATCCTCGACTCCCGCGCCGGCGAGGGAGAGGACGAGGCTGAACACGGCGAGGATGGCCGCGAGGATCCAGAACAGCCAGAAGGGGTTCGGCAGCTTGTTGCCGACGACTTCGATGACGTTGAGGGCGCGGATGACCAGCGGAAGCTTCTCCTGCTCGTCGGTCTGCGGAGTATCGGTGGTCTGGGTCGGTTTCATTGTGAGCTCCTGAGAGTCCAGTCAGGTCCTTCGGGCAGGGTCCACCAGGGCATGGTGATTACGGCGCTGGAATCGGGTGATCTGTGGTGGGGTGCGGGCCGGGCGGCCGGTCAGTGAGAAGCGGGCGTCACAGTCTCTGCAGCTCCTGACAGTAGGCGACGAGTCGGTCGACGACCTCGCCGAGGATGTCCTCCCCGGCCGAGGCCGTGGCAGTCCGTGGATCGCCGAGGACGCCGTTGTCGGCGTAGCGGTCGAATGTCACCGCTGTTGACGGTGATTTTGTTCGTGAGAGCCGGGCACGTGGGTCGAGATCGTCGAGCCGGGTGGCGCCGGGGTTGAGGTGGCCTGAGTCGACGAGGGATTCGTCGATGGCGAGCATCTGCGAGGTCTCGGACTCTCCGCAGTGGCCGCTGACCTCGGTGCGCGGCAGCTGGGCGGTCGCCTCCGTGGCCAAGGCGGAGACCGGAGCATAGGCGAAGACGAAGTCCGGATGGGTGGCGAGCAGGGACTGTTGGATCACGCCGAGCGCGGCGAGGTTGCCGCCGTGACCGGTGATGACGAGGAGTCTGTCGAAGCCGGCATCGGCGAGCTGACGCACGATCGAGGAGACGAGGTCGATGAACAGCTGCGGGCCGATGTTGATCGTGCCTGGCAGGAAGCGGTGGTGTGGGGAGACGCCGTAGTCGATGCTCGGCAGGACGAAGGCGCTGCCCGCTCGAACCTGATCCCCGTTGGCGCTGTTGCGGAGCCGGTCGACGACAGCGCGTGCGACGTGGGCGGCGCGGATGTTGTCGGTGCCCAGGGGCAGTCCGTCGCCGTGCTGTTCGCAGGCGCCGACGGGAAGGACGAGCAGGCTGTTTCGGTCCTTCGCGAGTTCGACCTCCAAAGATGTGAGTTCGGCGTACTCGCGGATATGCGGGCGGATCTCGGAGATCGTCGGGCGGCTCATCGCTGGGGTCCTTCTTCGTCGGCCCAGCCGGCGAGGACGGCGGTCTTGATGGCCTCGAGGTGCTTGCGGGTGCGGTGGGAGGCTTCGAAGCCGTCGCCGCGACGGATCGCATCGAGGATGTCCGCGTGTTCGTCGTGGTCGCGCAGTCTGTCGTAGCTCGTGCGCGCCGCCTGCTGGGTGCGGGAGTGGATGGCCAGCAGGGACACGAGCATCTCGTGCAGAGCGCGGTTGCCTGAGGCGCGAGCGAGTTCGACGTGGAAATGACCGGCCGGTACCGCGGTCTCGACCTGGAGGGCATTGTCGAGTGCCGACTCCATGGAGGACACGGCGTCAGGTTCCTGGACGGTCGCTGCGAGCTCGGCGATTCCGGGCTCGATGGCGATGCGAGCGTCGAGGAGTTCGACGGCCGCGGCGAGATCGACGGGCACATAGTGCGGGTTGTCGAGGATGCGGCGGTTGATCGCTTCGCGGACGTAGGTGCCCGATCCGTGCTTGAGTTCGACCGAGCCCGTCGCTTCGAGCCGGCGCAGTGCCTCTCGGACGGTGGGCACGGTGACCTCGAAGCGTGCGGCGAGGACCTTCGCGGAGGGCAGGGTCTGCCCGGGCTGGAGGTTCTCGGTGCGGATGGTGTCGACGATTTCACGTGTGAGGCGTTCGACGAGTCCGGCGGTGGACGGCATGGTGCTCTCCTTCAAGTGTTTAAGTCATCTAATCACTTTGAGTGATGTGTGTCAACGGTCACTTTCGGGGCGGATCCAGTTGGTCACTTCTGGGCGGGCCCCTGCGTTGCTCCCGGGTGGCTGTAGAAGAAGTCCCAGACCGCTTCCGTGGCCGAGAAGTCCTTCGTGACGTATCCGCCTCCGCTGTAGACGACCTCACCCGGCCAGACGTGACCGCCGTCGGCGACGGAGTAGAGCTCGACTGCGGCGGACCTCTCGCCGGACTTGCCGACCGCGCGGCTTCCCGCTCCGCCTTCCGTTTGGCACCGCGTCCACTGAATGCGCACCACGTCTTCGCCCCTGCGTCCGACCTGGCGTTCCTTCGTTCTCGTGCAGCCGGAGGCCTCCGCCCAGGGTTGGATCCATTCGCGGACTCCCGGGTAGTCCTCGCCTTGGCGGTGGCCGCCCTCGAAGTGCATCGTCGCGTCCCCGGTGCCGTGGATCGCGAGCATCGGTGTGGGCGTCGAGTAATCGCAGCCCTCTGTCGACTGCGGATAGTAGGCGCCTGCGACGGGGGCGAAGGCGGAGAAGCGATCGCGCAGGTGACAAGCGAGGACGGAGACCATGCCGCCGCCGTTCGACTTGCCTGTGGCATAGACCCGATTGAGGTCGATGCAGTGCTCGGATTCGATCGAATCGAGCAGCTCGGCGACGAACGCGACGTCATCGGCGCCGCTGGCATACGGGGCGCCCTGCCAGGAGCGTTTGCCGTCGCCTTCGTCACCGTCGGGGAAGACGGTGATCGTGGGCAGGGTCGGCAGCCCCGTGTAGTTCTGGAATTCGGCACCGTCGGACCCGTTGCCGTGGAATCCGAGGACGAGCGGCAGGGGAGTCGCGATCTCGTAGTCGCGCGGGATGTTGATCCGATAACTGCGCTCGCCGTCTTCCGTGGAGATCGTCCTCTCGTCGTTGCCCGGCTTCTGCTCTGTGCCGCAGCCGGCCGACGGGGCGGCCGGCATCGGCGATGCCTTCGCGCCGGTGCCCGTTGCTGGTCCCGCGGTGCCCGTCAGCAGGGCAAGGCTTGCGGCGGCCGCGAGCAGAGTGATCGTGCTGCGTTTCGTCATTGATGACATCGTCAGTCCTTTGATCGTCGGTGATCGTGGTGAGGACTCTAGCACAAGTCATCAGATGACTAAATGAGTTGGCTATGACGGTGGCGTCGTCGAGGAGGCCGTGGTGTTGCCGATCCGGAATCCGGAGCCGGAAGGTGTTCGACTCAGGTCGTCTGCGGCGAATCCCCTTCGATGGTCGACCAGTTCGCCTTCGTCAGTGCGACGGCATGCGCATGCTCACCGGCACGGACGGCGGTGATGATCTCGGTGTGCTGCTCCGGTGAGGCTGATCCTTTCACCGATTCGAAGTGCAGGAACTCCGCTCGGCGCAGAGTGGCGGTGACGACCTCGAGGTGATCGGGAATGAGGGGATTGCCGGATCGGGTGAGGGCCACCTCGTGGAAGTCGTCATCGGCCGCAATCGCCGCCTCGGCGTCGCCGGCCGCGAGGGCCGCACCCAAACGGTCGTTCGCCTGCCCCATCTCATTCAGAGCCGCCTCGTCGAGAGCCGGGAAGGCGAGGTCGATCGCCAGGCCGTGGAGTTCGGCGGCGATCTGCCGGGCCGCGAGGATGAGCTCGGGATCTTCTGGGGCCACGCGCGTCATCCGGCCCGGCTCCGCGACGACGAGTCCGGCCTGCGCCAACCGTTGAAGCGCCTCGCGCACGGGAGTTCTGGAGACCTGGAGCCAGGCGCCGAGCTCCTGATCGCGCAGCTGTTCCCCCGGGGCGAGCTGGCCGCGGACGATAGCGTCGCGGATCGACCGATAGACGTCATCGCGCAGCAGGCTGCGCTGCGGGGCGGGGGAATCCGTGGGGATCGGCACGCTCGGTCACCTTGTCTCTGAGTGGGTAGGTCTCGTCCCGCGGGATGGGACTCGAACTCTGACCCATTGTAACCATCAGCAGAATGCAATATATTGCATATCACTGGATGCGATCCAGGACACATCGCACGAGAGAGCGATCGCCCCGAAGCGAACGCTTCAGAGAACAGAGGACATCATGGCCATCACCGACTTCGAACGCTACCCACTCACCTTCGGGCCGAGCCCAGTGCACGAGCTCCCGCGACTGAGCGACCACCTCGGCGGGGCCCGGGTCTGGGCCAAACGGGAAGACGTCAACTCCGGACTCGCCTTCGGCGGCAACAAGACCCGCAAGCTCGAGTACATCGTCCCCGACATCCTCGCCTCCGGCGCGGACACGCTCGTGTCCATCGGCGGCTACCAGTCCAACCACACCCGCCAGGTCGCAGCCGTCGCCGCTCACCTTGGACTGAAGGCACGCCTTGTGCAGGAACGCTGGGTCGACTGGGAGGACCCGGTCAACGACAAGGTCGGCAATATCGAACTCTCGCGCATCATGGGTGCCGACGTCCGCCTCGACTCGGCCGGATTCGACATCGGCATCCGCTCGAGCTGGGAGAACGCCCTGGCCGAGGTCGAAGAATCCGGCGGCAAGCCCTACCCGATCCCGGCCGGCGCCTCCGAACACAAGTTCGGCGGACTGGGCTTTGCGAACTGGGCGTATGAGGTCGCCGAACAGGAGAAGGAGCTCGGCGTCTTCTTCGACACCATCGTCGTGTGCACCGTGACCGGCTCGACGCACGCCGGAATGATCGCGGGCTTCGCGGCCCTCGAAGCCGCCGGCGGACGTCCCCGCAAGGTCATCGGCATCGATGCCTCGGCCACGATCGAGAAGACCCGCGACCAGGTGAAGAGGATCGCGAACACCACTGCCGAACTCATCGGCCTCGGGCGTGAGATCACCGATGACGACGTCGATATCCGCACCGGTTGGGAGGGACCGGCCTACGGCATCCCCGACGAGTCGACCGTGAGCGCGATCCGCACCACCGCCCGTCTCGAAGGCGTCATCCTCGACCCCGTCTACGAGGGCAAGTCGATGGCCGGGCTCCTCGACCTCGTCGGCGACGGAACGATCGGCAAGGATTCCACCGTCCTCTACGCCCACCTCGGCGGACAGCTCGCGCTCAACGCCTACTCGTCGATCTTCTGACGATGACGACCGCGCAGGAGCCGACGGCTCAGGAACCGGACCGCCACCAATTCGAGACTTCCCTGCAGGTCAGCCCGCCGGGGACGAACGACCGTCCGCTGCGGGCCTCGGCCTCCGGCGATGAGGGGGTCCTCGACGAGATTGCCCAGCGGGTGCTGTGGTTGGCAACCTCGATCATCGACCGCGCCAACCGGGGGCGGACGAACCCGGACGGGGTCAAGGTCGGCGGCCACCAGTCTTCCTCGGCCTCGATGACCGGGATCATGACGGCGCTGTGGTTCACGCGACTGCGCTCGATCGACCGCGTCTCGGTCAAACCGCATGCCTCTCCCGTCCTCCATGCGATCAACTATCTGCTCGGCGACCTCGGCGAGGAATTCCTCGATTCGCTGCGCAGCCGCGGGGGACTCCAGCCCTACCCGTCGCGGACGAAGGACCCGGACACGGTGGACTTCTCGACCGGATCCGTGGGCATCGGCGCGACCGCCCCGATCTGGGCGGCGCTGTCCCACCGCTACGTCTCCGACCGGTTCCCCGAGACCCCGGAAGCCGGCCGGTTCTATTCCCTTCTCGGGGACGCGGAGATGGACGAAGGCGCGGTGTGGGAGGCGATCATCGATCCGGAGGTGCGCAGCCTCGGCGAGATCGTGTGGATCGTCGATCTCAACCGGCAGTCGCTCGACCGGGTCATCCCCGACGTCCAGATCCGCCGACTGCAGGGCATGTTCGACGCAGCCGGCTGGCAGGTGCTCACCTGTCCGTGGGGGCGCCGCCTCCAAGCCGTGTTCGCGGCCCCCGGCGGTGAGGTGCTCAAGAATAGGCTCGTGCAGATGCCCAATCCCGAATACCAGCGGCTGCTGCGCGCCCATCCGTCCGAAATCCACGACCGGCTGCTCTCGGGGCTCACCGACACCGAGGCGGCCGCCCTGTCCGCGGTCATCGACGGCTTCGACGCGGACGGTCTCGCCTCCCTCATCCGTGATCTGGGCGGACATGACCTCGGCCAGCTCATCTCGACTTTCGACGCGATCGACGACGACCGGCCGACGGTGGTCTTCGCCTATACGATCAAAGGCAAGGGGCTGGCCACGGAGGGGCATCCCGGCAACCATGCCGCGCAGCTGACCGAAGCGCAGATGCGCGAACTCGCGGCCGCCTCGGGGATGGACCTCGATGAACCGTGGGTCACCTTCGCTCCGGACACCCCGGCCGGCCGGTTCTGTGCCGAGACCGCGCAGCGGCTGCGACGGGAGCCGGTGGCCGGTCATGCCGTGGCCGAGGTGCCTGCCGAACTCGGCTTCACTCCGCGGCCGACGATCTCCACGCAGGCCGCACTCGGTCGGTTCCTCTCCGACCTCAAGAACGTCGCCCCCGAGGTGGCTCAGCGGGTTGTGACCCTGTCACCGGACGTCGCGACGTCGACGAACCTCGGCGGATGGATCAACAAGACCGGGATCTGGTCCCCGGCGGGCCGGCATGACTGGTTCTCCGATGATCGGGAACGAGTGCTGCGGTGGCAGGAGGGCACGAGCGGACAGCACATCGAGCTCGGCATCGCCGAGGTCAATCTCGTCTCATTGGCTGGGGAGCTCGGATCCACCGGGCAGCGCTGGGGACAGCCGCTGCTGCCGATCGCCACGATCTACGATCCCTTCATCAACCGGGCCCTGGAGCCCTGGACCTTCAGCCTCTACGCGGGTGGGCGTTCGATCATGGTCGGCACGCCCTCGGGTGTGTCGCTCGCTCCGGAAGGCGGGGCGCACCAGTCGTTCAACACGCCTTCGGTCACTCTGGAGATCCCGGGCCTGACGAGCTGGGAGCCGGCCTTCGCCCAGGACCTCGAGTGGACCCTGCTCGAAGCGCTGCGTGAACTCGCCGACCCGGACGGCGACTCCGCCTACTTCCGGCTGACGACGAGGCCCGTGGCCCAGGAACTCGCGAGCGTGCCCGAGGATCCGCTGCTGCGGGAACGTCGCCGTGACCAGGTCATCGCCGGCGGCTACCGGCTCTCCGCCAGACCGGCCGCCGAGGATGAGGTCACCCTCGTCGGTGCAGGGGCCATCATGACCGAGGTGATCGCCGCGGCGGCCCGGCTGGAATCCCTGGGAGTGCGGGCAGGAATCGTCTGCCTGAGCTCCCCGTCGAAGGTGTTCCGGTCGATGCAGGAGCGGTTGCAGGTCCGCTCGAGTATCCGCTCTGCCATCGCCGACGAACTCTTCCCCGCAGAGCATCCGGCACCCTTGGTCACCGTCCTCGACGGACACCCGCACACCTTGTCGTTCCTGTCCGGAGTGCGCGGGGATCGCACACGGAACCTCGGGGTCACCGAATTCGGCCAGGCATCCTCGGTGGGGGAGGCCTATGAGATCCACGGGATCGACACGGACTCGATCGTGCGCGCCGGACTCGACCTCGTGGGACGGTGAGCTCTCGCGACGCGAGGTGAACCGTTTCGGTCCTCTGGTTCGATGAACAGGGACCGGAGCGGATCCTCTCGCCGAGGAGGGTGGTCCCCGATCGAAGCTGGGGTTCTCTCGTCGCGAGTCCGGTTCGGATTTCGTCGTGATCGGTTCGGAATCCGCACCGCCTCGGCGAGGGAATCACGGTCGACCTGGGACTGAGGATTCCCCCAGGTTTCGGCACTTGTTGCGCGGGTCACGTATTGATAGCGTGGGTGGCAGGCATACGCATTCCGTCGATTCGGGCGGCAATCAGGTATGCAATTGCTTCAGCGGCGCCAACAGGCGCACACAAGTCAAAGGAGTCTGGAATGAGCAACGTAGGCAGTGCTGCAGGCGGCTACCGTGTCGAGAACCCGGCAACCGGTGAGGTCGTCGAGAAGTTCGACCATGCCACCGACGAAGAGGTCCAGCAGGTCCTCGAATCCGCGCACAAGGGCTACCTCGAATGGCGTGAGAAGACGATCGAGGAACGTGCCGAGGTCGTCAACAAGGTCGCCGCTCTCTTCGGTGAGCGCAAGGAAGAACTCGCGAAGATCATCGCCGAGGAGATGGGCAAGCCCACCGCCGAAGGTGAGGAAGAGGCCGAGTTCTGCGAGGCGATCTTCAACTACTACGCCGACAACGGACCGAAATTCGCTGCCGATGAGCCGATCGAATCGATGTCGGGCGGCAAGGCCTTCATCCAGCGCCGCCCCGTCGGCCCGCTGCTGGGCATCATGCCCTGGAACTTCCCCTATTACCAGGTCGCCCGCTTCGCCGCACCGAACCTCGTGCTCGGCAACACGATCATCCTCAAGCACGCGGAGATCTGCCCCCGCTCCTCGGCGAAGATCGCCGAGATCATGAAGGAAGCCGGCATCCCCGAGGGCGTGTACAACAACATCTACGCCACGCATGAGCAGATCGAGACGATCATCGCCGACGACCGCGTCGAGGGCGTGTCCCTGACCGGTTCCGAGCGCGCAGGATCCGCCGTGGCCGCGACTGCGGGCAAATACCTCAAGAAGGCCGTGCTCGAGCTCGGCGGCTCCGACCCCTACATCGTCCTCGACACCGATGACATGGATGAGGCCGTCGACACCGCCTGGGGCACCCGCCTGTACAACACCGGCCAGGTCTGCAACGCGAACAAGCGGATGATCGTCATGGACGACATCTACGACGACTTCGTGTCCGGTCTGACCGAGCGCGCCCAGTCCTGGGAGAAGGGCACCCCCGCCGAGGCGGGCGACGGCAAGTACTCGCCCCTGTCCTCGCGTTCGGCCGCCGAGAACCTGCGCAAGCAGCTCGACCGTGCCGTCGAGCAGGGTGCGACCCTCGTCGGCGGCGAGCTCGCCACCGATGGCTCGGCCTATGTCTCCCCGGCCGTGCTCACCGGAGTCACCTCGGAGATGGACGCCTACCGCGAAGAGCTCTTCGGGCCCGTGGCCACCGTGTACAAGGTCAGCAGCGATGACGAAGCACTGGCCCTGGCCAATGACTCGCGCTTCGGTCTCGGTGGTGCCGTGTTCGCCAAGGATGAGGAGCGTGCCGCGAAGCTTGCTCAGCGCCTCGACGTCGGCATGTCGAACGTCAACACCCCCGCCGGTGAGGGCGCGGAGATCCCGTTCGGCGGCACGAAGCGTTCGGGTTTCGGCCGCGAGCTCGGCCCCTACGGCATGGACGAGTTCGTCAACAAGCGCATGTACTACGTGGCTGACTGACTGAGTCCCT
Source organism: Brevibacterium permense (assembly GCF_025506275.1). Taxonomy (GTDB): domain Bacteria; phylum Actinomycetota; class Actinomycetes; order Actinomycetales; family Brevibacteriaceae; genus Brevibacterium; species Brevibacterium permense_A. The sequence goes on along the minus strand of NZ_QYCP01000081.1, from coordinate 62,271 downwards.
GCGGGGACTTGCTGCCGCGGGCGATATTCGTCCGAGCGGTGATGGAGCGTCGAGACGACGGTGTACGCACCGTTGCCTCGACGCTCCATCGTCGTTTCAGGGGTGGGTCCAATGCTCTCCGGGTGGCTCAGCTTGCGTCGGAGAACATTCCGGCTTCGCGCGCGAATTCGAGTTCGTCCTCGTCCTTGAGCTGGTAGATGCCACCTGAATCGACGACGATGTCGAGGACGTGGTCGGAGGTGAGGACGCCCGTGTCGAAGCGGGTGAAGGGCTCTTCGAGGTTGACGTAGAAGGAGTCGCGACGGGCCGGGGTGGGCGAGTTTGCCTCGGTGGTCGGTCCCGTGCGGTCCTCGAAGAACCACACCGAATAGTCGACTCCCGGTTGGAAGACGGCGACGATTCCCGGTCCCTGCCACCGTTTGAGGCCCTGGGCCCGCGGGGCGCCGAAGCGGGCGGGTCCGTCAGCGGTGCGGATTCCCGAGCCGTCGGCGAGCACATGATGGAGCATCCTCGTCCCCGACTCCAGCCAGACGGCCAGGTGGTTCTCGTCATCGGCGATGACCGTGACGGGGCGTTGGTCGTACAGTCCTGGGTGCGCCGGGTTGGTGTAGGTCCACAGGATCTGGTCGCCGTATCGCCAGCGTGGTTCGCCTGCCCGTTCGTCCCGGCTCTTTGCTCCGCTCATGCTCTCATTCTCTCGGCCCGGTGTGTGCGTGAGCCGAGGAATGAGGCGAGGCTGATGCCGAGAGTGCTCGTCCTCGGCCTGTGCGCCGGCTACTTCCTCGTCCTCCTCGACGTGACTGTTGTCAATGTCGCCCTGCCCCAGATCAATTCGGACCTCCAGGCAGGGCAGTCGGGAATGGCCGGAGTCGTCAATGCCTACACCATCGTTCTCGCGGCGCTGCTGCTGCCGTTCGGGGCGATAGGTGACAGGTGGAGCCATCGCTGGGTCGTCGTCTTCGGGTTCCTCTGCTTCTTCGTCGGCTCACTGGCCTGCTCGCTGTCGACGACGATCACGCTGCTGGTCGCTGGCGCGGTCGTCTGCATCCAAGTGCAGCGGAAGACGGGTCAGCCTCGTCCGTGCCCTTCACTTCGATGAAGCCGAACGGTTCGGGCTCACGCTCGCGATCACCTCTGCCGGACTGAGCTCGGAATCGGTGAACCAGCGGGCAGCCGCCTTCTCGGCAATGCCTTCTGCTTGATCGATGAGGTGGCGGCCGCTGTCGGTGAGGGAGAACTCACCGGACTCTGCACGTGAGAGCCAGCCGAGCTTGACGAGTGGGCCGCTGGAGCGGATGGTCTGCGACCGTGCCTCACCCATCGCCTCGGCGAGGTCCTCCCTGGTCAGGCCCTGTGGATGTGTCCCGATGATGCGCAGTCGACGAAGATCATCGAGCGACAGGCCGACGCGGGCCAGGGCAGCTCCGACTGTCGTATCGAGCGCACTCTTCGCCCAGGCGACGGTCAGCGCTGCGTCGAGGTTGGGTACCGCGTTCATGACCGCCTCCGCGAACGTGTCTTGATGTCCTCGACGCACACTGCGGAGACCTCGGTGACGGTACCTGCGAAACCGCGGCGGTCGAGGTCGTTGGCGGCGAGCTCCTCGCCTCTGAGCTTGGCCAGCACCTCGGCGTCATCGGGATCGGGCTCGTCGACGTCGATGAGGAATCGATGCTGGAAGAACACGAGCTCCGGCGTGTAGAGAAAGGTCCCTTCGGGTGTGAAACGGGCGGCGAACATGTCGTGCTCGGACTGCGCCGCACGGAGGCGGCGGCGCTGCTCGTCGTCGAGGTCGGCAAAGCGGCCGCGGACGGTGATGCGATAGTTCCACGTCATGAGGCAGTCTCCTGGATGCGGGTGGCGTGATCGAAGATGGCGACGATCTCTTCGGCAGCGATGTCGCCGTAGGTGGGCACCGCGGTGTCGAGGACCGAGCGCAACGTCAGGGCCATCGTCGTGGGATCGAAGCTGCGCATCTCGCCTCGGCGCTGTCCGTCCTCGAAGAGCGCGACGAGGTCGGCGACCGATTCGGTGGCGCGTTCGCCATAGCTGGCTGCTCCCGGTGCGCGCCTGGCGAGATGGCCGACGGAGGCGATGATGGCGGCAGCCCGCGCGGGGTGTCGCCGGCAGTAGGCGATATGCGTCGAAATGTACTCCGCCAGCCTGTCGTTCGAGCTCGCGGTCGAATTCAGTGCGCGGCCGAGCTCGGGGCCGAGTTCGCCGACGATGGACTGCACCACGGCGGCGGCCAGGTCCTCCTTGTCGGAGAAGTTTCCGTGGACGGCGCCGCGGCTGAACCCGGCGTTCTCGGCCACCGCGACGAGCGAGGTTTCGGCGACACCGTGGTCGGCGAAGAGCGAGATCGCCGATTCGATGAGTCGCTGGCGAGTCGCTTCCTGACTTTCTCTGCGCGTCATGCGCTGTGGTGCTGAGCTCATGACTTCAAGATACATCAATGTATCTGAATACTGCAAAGTATGCGAACAGACCGGGCGGAAGCGGGCCGGGGACCCCTCCAAGGTCACAGCCGTCCGAGTCGCTTCTATACTGAGGATCGGTGCCCGGGGTCTGCCGGTGACGGTCGAGGATCGGGCACGTGCCGGCCCGGGATCGGGCCCGCGAGGTACGAATTCGAGGAGGACGGAATTGCCCATCACGTCGAGGATCCTCGAGGTTGCGGCCACCTATCCGGACCAGTTGGCCATCGTCGGAGGCCACTCTGGCAGCCCTGCCCCAGAGGAGAGCGCCGACTCAGCCGAGGGCACACGAGCCCCACGTTCCCTCACCTACGCGCAGCTCGTCCGTGATTCGACCACGATGTTCGCCGCCGTCGACGCCCTCCACCGTGCCCAGTCCGACCCTCCGAATCCTGCTCCCGAGACCCACGGCATCCCGATCACGGCAGTGAGCCTCACCTCGGCGTTCGAGACCTCCCGCATCATCGCGGGGCTCGCCGGTTTCCGCGCGGTCTCGGCCACCATCGACCCCCGCTGGCCGCTCGAACACCAGGTCGGAGTCATCACGACCACCGGAATCGGCCTCGTCATCAGCGACTCGACCCGCCTCGCCGAGGCGCTCGCCATCGCCGGTTGGACCGGAACCGTCATCACCGCGACCGACTTCCAGGCCCGCGAAGCCGCCATCGACCCCGCAGATACCGCACCGCCAACCGTCCGCGCGGCGTCCGAGCCGTTCCTCATGCTCTTCTCCTCCGGCACGACGAGTAACCCGAAGGCCTTCATCAAGACGCGCCAGCAGTACCGCGACAACGTGGCTGTGTCCTCGGCCCACCTCGAACCCTTCGCCGGAGTGGCTACCCTGGCGCCTGGCCCCGTGTCCTACAGCCTCACCCTCTACGCCGTCATCGAAAGCCTCGCCACCGGCGGCAGCGTCCACGTCGCCGACGACTTCGACCCGTTCGCGATGGGCTCGCGCATCACCGACGAAGCCATCACCCGCATCGTCGCCGTGCCCGCCGTCGTCAAGGCCCTCGCCGAGGCGGCACGCCGAACACCTGAGAACTTCCATGGTCTCGACCTCGTCGTCACCGGAGGAGCGAACCTGCCCGCCTCCATCCGCTCGGCACTCGCCGACGTCCTCCCCGACGCCCGGCTGATCAGCTACTACGGTGCCGCCGAGATCGGATTCATCGGCGACAGCCGCGACGGCGACGGCACCTGGATCTCGATCTACGACACCATCGGCGTCGAGGTCCGCGACGAATCCGGTGCCCGGCTGCCAGACGGAGAGATCGGCACGGTCTGGATCAGGGCCGCCGCCTGCTCGGGCGGCTATGTCACCGGCACCACCGACGCTCAGCTGAGACGCCCCGACGGCTGGGCCACTGTCGGTGACCAGGGACGGATCGAAAACGGACTCCTCCAACTCGCCGGAAGGGCCGGTGACATCGCAATCACCGGAGGACACAAGGTGTCCCTGCCCGAGGTCGAAAGAGCCTTCGAAGAATTCGACCGCGAGGATCCGCGGTCGGGGAAGGGCCGCCTCGGCGAGGTCTGCGCGATCGCGCTGCCCGACGACGGTCTCGGCGGCATCGTCGCCCTCGTCATCGAACCTGGTGCTCTGAGCTCCGGGAGCCATGACGGGCATGGCGAATCGACTCTGCCCGACAAAGCAACACTGCTCGACCACGCCCGGGCGGAACTGGCCCCGCAGTTCGTGCCGCGACGGTTCTACTTAATCGACCGGCTGCCGCGGACCGTCGGCGGGAAGATTCGACGCCACGAAACCGTTGACCTGGTTATGAGCGGAAAGGCACAACGGCTGTGAACGCATCCCGGAGCAATCGGCATCGGCCAGATGGCGTGCGCGAGGTCGTCATCACCGGACTCGGCGCCATCACCCCGAGCGGCCAGGACCCCGAAACCCTCTGGCAGTCTGTGCGCAGCGGCACCAGTGCTATCGACATCCTCGCAGGTGAGCAGTTCGACGACCTCGCCGTGCGGATCGGCGGGCAGATCAAGGACTTCGACGCCGAGGCGGTTCTGCCCCGGGCGCTCGCCCGCCGGCTCAGCCCCGTCCAGCATTGGGCCATCGCCGCGGCCGACCAGGCGATGCGCGCAGGCGGAGTCGAATCCGCGGCCGAGTCCCTGCCCTGGGACCGCGACCGCACGGCAGTCATCACTGCCACCGGCTCCGGACCTGTCGACGCCATGCAGGAGGCAACGCGCCGCCTCGACGCGGACGGCTCCCGGTCCGTTCCGCTGACCCTGTCCATCCACGGAGCACCAGACTCCGCGGCGGCGCTCATCAGCCAGCGCTTCGACCTGCGCGGACCCGGACAGGGAGTCTCGGCGACGTGCGCCTCCGGGGCGATCGGCCTCGGCGAGGCGATGCGCCGCATCCGCCACGGCTACGCCGACGCCGTGCTCGTCGTCGGCATGGAGGACTGCCTCGGCCCGGTCAATCTCGCCTCGAACGCGAACATGCGCGCGCTCGCCGCCGGATTCGAAGACGATCCGGCCGCCGCCAGCCGCCCCTTCGACCGGACCCGCAACGGCTTCGTCATGAGCCAAGGTGCGGCCGCGATCCTCCTCGAATCCGCCGACTCGGCGGCCTCACGTGGGGCTACGTGGCTGGCCGAGCTCGCCGGATTCGGTGCCGCCAGCGATGCCCACCACCCGACGAACCCGCATCCGCAGGGACGGGGAGCCGCCTCGGCGGTGGTCCAGGCGGTGAGAGACGCAGTGCTGGAACCCGGCGATATCGACCACATCAACGCCCACGCGACGAGCACACCAGCCGGCGACCGAGCCGAACTCGCTGCCTTCGATGCCGCCCTGGGGGAGGTCGGACGGACGATCCCGATCTCGGCCACGAAATCGACGACGGGGCACCTGCTCGGCGCATCGGGGGTCATCGAGGCGATCATCGCGACCCTGACGATGCGTGACCAGACGCTGCCACCGACGCTCAACCTCGACGACAACGAGTTTCCCGAATGGGATATCGTCGCAGGTCACGCCCGTGAGATGGGCGGTGGACCGAACCTCGCCGAGGCGGCCGTGAACACTGTGCTGTCCACGTCGTTCGGCTTCGGCGGGCACAACGGCGCGATCATTCTGCGCCGCACCGCCGCGACTCCCTCAGCAGAGGTGACCGACCCCTCGACAGACGCAGATGACCCCTCGACAGACGCGGATGACCACTCGACGAAGGAGAGACGATGACCGACCGTGAGACGCGCGTGAGCGAACTCGCCGCGCGGTACCTGCCCGATGATGTGCTCGAACGCTTCCGGGAGCGGGCGGACGTCTATGACCGGGAGAACCGATTCTTCGACGAGGATCTCACCGAACTCAAGGAACTCGGCTATCTTCAGCTGTTCGTCCCGCAGTCGAATGGCGGGCCGGGGCTGAGCCTGTTCGAGGTCACCCGACTGCAGCAGCGGCTGGCAGCGGCGGCGCCCGGAACGGCTCTGGCGATCAATATGCACCTCATGACCACCGGAGTGGTCAAGGCGCTGGCCGACCGCGGCGACGACTCGCTGAACTGGGTGTTCGACGAGGTCAGGGCCGGTGAGATCTTCGCCTTCGGCATCTCGGAGCCTTCGAACGACTGGGTCCTGCAGGGCTCGAACACCGAGGCGGTGCCGACGGCCGACGGCGGATACGAACTGACCGGGGTGAAGATCTTCACCTCGCTGTCACCCGTGTGGACCCGGCTCATCGTCCACGGTGCCGTGGCCTCCGACGACGACGGGATCGCCGGTCCCGATGCGGATGAGCCGGCCGAGGGGCAGCTCGTCTACGGATTCATCGAACGCGATGCGCCCGGGATCACGGTCTCCGACGAGTGGGATGTGCTGGGAATGCGGGCCTCTCAGTCTCGGGCGACGATCCTCGACCACGTGCCGATGAAACCCGAACGGGTCTCACGCGTCATCCCCGCCGGCAAGCACCCTGACCTGCTCACCTTCGCGATCACGAGCAACTTCCAGCTGCTCATCGCCGCCGTCTATGCCGGAGTCGCGGCCCGTGCGCTCGAGCTGGGCGCCGCCGGGCTGCACAAGCGGAAGTCCGCGAAGTCCGGTGTCACCTTCGCCGAGGTACCCGAGGCACGGACGCGCCTGGCCGATGCGCATCTCGACTTCATGCCCGTGACGGCGATGATCGACGCCTACGCTCGGGACTTCGACGACCTCATCGACCACGGCGCCGGGTGGCCGCTGCGCCTGGTGGGAGCGAGGATCAAGTCCGCCGAGGCGGCCCGCCGAAACGCAGAGACCGCACTGATGTGCACGAGCGGCAGCGGATTCGGCAACCAGCACGAACTCTCCCGCCTCTTCCGCGATGCCACGGCCGGACTCTTCCACCCGCCGAGCGCCGACGCAGCACGTCCCATGTACGCGGCTGCACTGCTCGACGGGTGAGGTCGCGCTGATCGAGAGGCTCGCACCTACAAAGCTGCTGCCTCGGTGCGCAACTGCCGCTGGGCTGACGGCACCCACCGTGGGTCCGGCTTGGCCAGAGTGACGATGACGACCACGATGAGGTTCGCTGCGACAGCCCAGAGACCGCCGTTGATTCCGAGCAGCGGGTCGAGCCCCGTGTAGTGGAGGGCGACCATGACGACGGAGCCGACGATGAGACCCGCAGCCGCCGCCTGCTTGCTCATGCGCGGCCAGTACAGGGACAGCAGCGCGGCTGGCACGACCTGTGCCAGGCCTTCGTAGCTGAGCACGGAGAGCTCGACGAGCGCATCCGGCATGAGCAGGCTCATGATCAGGGCGATGATGCCGACGACCAGGCACACCCACTGGGACAGTGTCTTCTGCCGCAGGCCCCGTGCGTTCAGCTGCTCAGGCGTCATGGAAGCGGCGTCCTTCGGTCCGGCCAAGCCGCCGCACAATACGGTCCGTCCCCACATCGAGCCGATCGAGAGCATGTACACGCTCATCGGCACGATCGCCGAGAGCGCGCCTGCGACGCCGATGATCGCGACGATCGGCGCGGGCAGGGAATCGATGACCACGGAGAACAGGGCCAGGTCGGCGTCTTTGAGGGCAGGGACGACGAAGAGTGCAGCCACCCCGACCATCATCGGTACGAGGAGCAGAAGCTGATACCACGGTAGAATGATCGAGTTGCGTCGCAGAGCATTTGCCGAGGTGCCCGACAGATAGCCGGCGATCGACGTGGGGAACACGGTGATCGTGATCCCGTTGAGGATGATCGTCGAGATGAACCAGGCACCCCCGTAGATGCCATCTCCTGCACCGGGGAAGGTCAGCCACTGCGACTTCTCGCTCACGACGCGGTCAAGCAGAGGAGCGAGGCCGTCGAAATAGTGCAGAGGCACGTAGATCGCGAGGAAAGCGACAGCGAGGATGACCAGTCCGTCCTTGAGGACGCTGACCCAGGCGGAACCGCGCAGTCCGGAGAAGAGGATGAACGCCTCGGCGACGATGAAGGAGACGATGGCGGCGACCTTGAGGTCGATCGCGCCGTAGCTCATGGCGTTGACGACTGCACCCATTCCCTGGATTTGCAGCTGGATGTAGGGGACGATGAAGATCGTCGCGAGGACGGCCACGAGGATCGCCAGCCCACGCGAGCGGAACCGGTGTTCGACGATGTCGGAGAGACTGACGAGCTTGTGCCGGGCGGCATAGGTCCAGAACAGTGGGCCGACGAGGTAGGCGACGACGAGACCGATGCTCAGGTAGCCGATGAGGTAGAGGATCGGCACACCGTAGGAGTAGGACCAACCGGCCGTGCCGAGGAACGAAAAGCTCGTATACGTTTCGCCTGCCATGAGCAGCAGGATGAAGACGAAGCCGAGCCCACGTCCGGACACCGACCATTCGTCCAGCGACTTCTCCCGACCGCGGCCGGACCAGATGCCGATGCCGATGGTCGCGAGCATTGCGAGGCCGAAGATGATGCAGGCGATGATCGCGGAGGTGTTCATTTCCCGGCCTCCTCGATCTCGTGATCCTCACCGAATGCGACATCGGAAGGGATGTGCTCGGGCAGATCGTGCCGGTAGTACCGGTCACCGCGAGCGGACATCCACACGAAGAACCAGGTGAGGATCGTGACCGCGATCGTATAGGCGAGGATGAACGGCAATCCGGCGATGCGCGGCTCGACCGAGTTCGCCACGACCGGGGTGAGGACGTAGAGGACCACAGGAACGATGAGGAGGAAGAGCGAATACCGCCGCCGAGGCGGCCCTGACGTTGGGGCCGAATCGTGAGCTTGCGACTTGAGCGACCTTCTTTCACTCTCGACACCGGCAGCCGGTCGGCAGCCTCGGCAAGGTTAGTGCTGTGAGTCACAGAAGAAATGGCCGTCCGAAGTGTGGAACCGGATGCTCCTGCCGCCGGTCCGATGTGCTCGGCCGCACTGCTCGACGGTGATTGATACAATTGATGCCATGAATTTCGGTATGCCCTCCAGAAGGCTCCGCAGCCGCCGCTGACGGCGGCGGGAACCTCCACATCACTCTCGTGCGCCGTCCTGGCCCTCGCCGGACGGTGGCTTCATGCTGTCCGGCTCCACGACGAGCTGAAAGACCACGATGCCGAAATCAACATCTTCATCCCCCGAACCCGACCTGTCCGCAGGATCTGCCGCACACATCCGTGCCGAAGGCATTCACATCATGCGCGGCGACCGCGAGATCCTCACCGGTCTCGACCTGACGGTCTCCGTCGGTTCGCGACTGGCTGTCGTCGGCGAGAACGGCAGCGGCAAGACGACATTGCTGCATGTCCTCGCCGGCACGCTTCCTCCCGACCAGGGAATGCTGAGGCGATCAGGGACCGTCACGCTGCTCGAACAGGCGCTCGACGCCGACGACAATCGGACAGTCGGCGACCTCATCAATGCGTCCCTGAGCCAGGAGAAGGCCGCATTGGCCGCTCTCGACGCAGCCGGCGAGGCGATGGCACGAGACGAACCCGGAGCAGACGAGGCCTTCACCCACGCCCTCGAATGGGCGACCCGCCTCGACGCATGGGACGGTGAGCGTCGCATCGACACGGCGTTAGCGGGACTCTCCGCGTGCTCGGACCGGACCCGGAGCCTCGCCAGCCTCTCGGTCGGCCAGCGGTACCGGGTGCGTCTGGCCGTCGTCCTCGGCTCGAGCGCCGACATCCTGCTCCTCGACGAACCGACGAACCACCTCGACGCCCAGTCACTGGCGTTCCTCACCGAACGACTGCGCACCCGACCCGGCGGATTCGCCCTGGTCAGCCACGACAGGGCGCTGCTTCACGACGTCGCCGACGAATTCCTCGATCTCGACCCGAGCCGCGACGGACGGCCCCGGAACTACTCCGGCGGCTACCTGGGATGGGTGGAAGGGAAGCGTCGGGACCGCGAGAAGTGGGAGCAGGACTACCTCGCCGAGGTGGCCGAACACGCCCGACTGTCCGATGCTGCCGATGATGCCCGGTCCCGGTTGAGCACGGGATGGCGTCCACCGAAAGGAACCGGCAAGCACGTCCGAGCGACGAGGACCGCCGGCGTCGTGCAGGCCTTCAACCGTCGCGTCGAAGACCTCGAACGGCACGCCGTGGAAGTACCCGAACCACCCCTGCGCCTGCAGTGGCCGGACGTGTCGGAATCCGATGACGAGCGGTGCGAAGCGGAAGGCGGCTCACTGCTGACTGCGGAATCGGTCACCGTCGAAGGGCGGATGCGGCAGACGGTGTCTCTGAGCATCGCTCCCGGTGAGCGTCTGCTCATCACCGGGGCGAACGGCACCGGCAAGTCGACGCTTCTCGACGTGCTCACCGGTCGTCTCGATCCGAGTTCGGGTCAGGTGCGGAAACATCCGCAGGCACGGGTGGAGCTGCTCAGCCAGGAGGTTCCCGAATGGAACGCCGCCGACACCGCCGCCCGTGTGTTCGAGGACTATGTACTGCGGGCCTCACTGTCCGATGACCTCGCTTCGCAGGACCTCACTCTGCAGGACCTCGGGCTGCTCACGGCGGATGACTCGATGACACCGGTTCACCGGCTTTCGCAGGGCCAGCAGCGCAGACTCCAGCTGGCGATGTGCCTGGCGGTCGAACCCGACGTGCTCATCCTCGATGAGCCGACGAACCACCTGTCCGCCTCGCTGGTCGACGAACTCACAGAGGACTTCGGGACCGCCTCGGCGGCGCTCATCGTCGTCACCCACGACCGGCAGATGTTGGCGGATCTCGCGGACTGGCCGGGTCTCGACATCGGAAGAGCAGTGGTCGGGGACCGAGCACACTGAACCGAGGTCCTCTCGTTCAAGGCGGCTCGCACTTGTCGAACGGTGTACCTATCGACAAGTGCGCTGACGCTTGAACGACGCCTGGCCGCTTGGCGGCTGAGTCCACCTCGGCGTTGATCGAGGGCTCGTCAGAGCTCGGGGAGCAGTGAGATCGGGTTCTCGATGCAGTCGGCGACGAAGGTGAGGAACTCGCTCGGCTCCTGACCGTCGCACGCCCGGTGGTCGAAGACGAACGACAAGTACATCACCTTGCGCACAGTCAGCTCGCCGTCGACGACCCACGGCCGGTCCTTGATCCGGCCGAGGCCGAGCATGGCCACCTCGGGGAGGTTGATGATCGGGGCCGAACTGTCGACGCCGAACACTCCGTAGTTGTTCAAGGTGAACGTGCCGCCGGAGAGTTCCGACGGATCGAACCTCCCCGAGGCGGCCTTCCCGACGGTCTCGGACACGGAATCGCGCAGCTGCCGCAGGCTCATCTCGCCGACTCCGTGGACGACGGGAACCATGAGCCCGCGCGGGGTTTGCGCGGCCAGGCCGAGGTTGATGTCACCATGAGTGACGATCTCGCCGGCAGCCGTGTCGATCGAGGAGTTGATGATCGGATATTTCTTCAATCCGGCCACGACGAAGCGGGCGACGAGCGACAGCAGCGAATACTTCTCACCCGTGCGCGCCTCAAGTGCGCGCTTCGTGTTAAGCAGCTCGGTGGCGTCGACATCGAGCCAGATCGTCGCTTCGGGGATCTCCTGCCGCGACTTCGTTAGGCGTTCGGACACGACCTTCCGCAGCCCCGTGATCGGGGTGCGGGTATCGCGATCACCGGCGAGCGGTGACGTCCCCGCGGGGACGTGTGCGGACGGGGCACTGCGACTCGTGTCTGTCCCGGCCTCGATCGCGGTGAGGACATCGGCCCTGGTAACGACGCCGCCGGGTCCGGTGCCGGGCAGATGCTTGGCGCTGATTCCGTGATCCTTCGCGAGTTTGCGCACGAGCGGTGAGGACACGGGGGCGACCCGGCCGTCCGGTGACGGTGTGGGTGCGGGAGGCTCAGCGGGCGCAGTGGCGGGAGCGGCCGCGTGCCTGCCCCCGAATGAGCGCGACTTACTCGACCGCGTCTTCGGTCCGGAGGTGCCGTAGCCGATGAGGTTCGCTCCGCTCGAGTCCCCGTCGTCGGCTGCTGCGGACTCGTCGTCGGCCTCGGCCCCCGCCTCGGCGACGGAGAGCAGGGCCTGACCTGCACTGACGGTGTCCCCGGCGTTCGCGTGAAGGCTGACGATCCGCCCGGCGTACGGGCAGGGGAGCTCGACGACGGACTTCGCGGACTCGACCTCGACGACCATCTGATCGACGTGGACCTCGTCCCCGATCTCGACCTTCCAGGAGATCAGCTCCGCCTCGGTGAGGCCTTCGCCGAGGTCGGGAAGGATGAACTCGCGCGTGCCAGTCCCGCGCATCCCGGTATTCAGATCAGCACTCATCACAGCTCCCAATCCCAGGACTCGAGCGCATCGAGCACGCGTTCGACGGTGGGCAAGTAGAACTCCTCGAGCTTCGGCGACGGGTAGGGCACATCGAACCCGGCGACCCGCAGGATCGGGGCCGACAGGTAAGTGAAGTTGCGCTCGGTGAGGCGGGCGGCCACCTCGGCGCCGTATCCGCCGAACTGCGCGGCCTCGTGGATGATCGCCGCGCGCGAGGTCTTGCGCACCGACTCAGACACCGTCTCATCATCGAACGGAGACAGCGTGCGCAGGTCGATGACCTCGATGGACAGTCCGTGCTCGGCCCCGGCCTCAGCAGTTTCGAGCGCCGTCTGCACCGTCGGACCATAAGCGAGCAGGGTGACGTCGGTGCCCTCGCGGATGACCTGCGCCCGATTCATCGGCGCCGTCGTCACGGGCAGGCTCAGCGTCTCCTTCATCCAGTACCGGGACTTCGGCTCCATGAACACGACTGGATCATCGGCGGCGATCGACTCGCGCAGCAGCGAATACGCATCGGCCGGATTCGACGGCGTGACGACGGTCAGACCCGGTGTCGACGTCCAATAGGCCTCGGACGAATCCGAGTGGTGCTCGACACCGCCGATATCGCCGGCATAGGGAATCCGGATCGTGATCGGCAGGCTGACCCGGCCTTTCGTCCGGTTCCGCAGCTTCGCCGCATGGGACACGATCTGCTCGAACGCGGGGTAGGCGTAGGCGTCGAACTGCATCTCGACGACGGGTCGCATGCCGTTCATCGCCATGCCGATCGCGGTGCCGATGATGCCGGACTCCGCAAGCGGGGAATCCCAGACTCGGTTCGACCCGAATTCGGCCCGCAGTCCTTCGGTAACACGGAAGACCCCGCCGAGGCGGCCGACATCCTCACCGAAGACGAGCACAGTGTCGTCATCGGCCAGGGAATCCCGCAGCGCCTGGTTGAGGGCCTTCGTCATCGTCACCGATGACGCGGCGGGGCCGGCCTCGGGGGCCCGCGCAGTGCCGGTTGCGGTGTCGCCCTGTGCCGAGGCGGCCGTGGCGGTTTCGTCGTCCACCTCAGTCGAATCAGTGGCTGGGTCGGTCGTCGGGTCGGTGCCCGTTTCGACGCTCATGCGTGGCCTGCCGCGGCGAGTTCGGCTTCAAGAACCTGCTGCTGTTCGGCAAGGGCCGTGCGCGGGGTCGCATAGACGTGGGCGAAGAGCTCACGGGGATCGACCTCAGCCTCTTGGTTCATCGCATCGCGGACGGACGCTGCCAGGGTCTCGGCCGCCTCGGCGACCTCTGCGACCTTCGCATCGTCAAGGGCCCCGGACTGGCGCAGATACTTCTCGAGACGATCGATGGGATCGAACTGCTTCCAGTGCTCGACCTCCTCGGCGTCGCGGTACTTCGTCGGATCGTCGGAGTTCGTGTGCGACTCCATCCGGTAGGTGAGGCACTCGATGAGGGTCGGACCGTCCCCGTTCCGACCGCGCTCGAGGGCCGCGGAGACGGCGGCGAACACGGCGGCGACGTCATTGCCGTCGACGCGCAGGCCCGGCATACCGTAGCCGGCGGCCCGGTCGGCGAGCATCGTCGCGTTCGTCTGCTCTCGCAGGGGAGTGGAGATCGCGTACTGATTGTTCTGCAGAACGAAGACCGTCGGGGTCTGCCAGACGGAGGCGAAGTTGAAGGCCTCGTGGGTGTCGCCTTCGCTGCTGGCGCCGTCGCCGAGGAAAGTGAGAGTTGCGGCATCCTCGCCTTTGAGCTTCGCGGCCATCGCGAATCCGGTGGCATGCAGGGTCTGGGTCGCCAGCGGTGTCGCCGCAGGTGAGGCGTGATATTCGTGCGGGTCGAAACCGCAGTGCCAGTCCCCGCGGAAGGCGGCGAGGATCTCGGCCACGGGCACTCCGCGAGTCAGCAGCGCTGCCGAGTCGCGGTAGGTGGGGAACAGCCAATCATTCGGGGCCAGCGCGGTGGTGGCCCCCACCTCGGCGGCTTCCTGACCTGCCGCGGAAGGATAGGTCGCGAGTCGACCCTGCCGGGTCAGGTGCGTGACCTGCGCTTCGAACCGGCGGACGAGGACCATCTGCCGGTAGAGACCGGTGAGGGTGGCATCGCTGGGGATCCGCAGCCCTTCGGTCGGAGTGTCGGTGAGCCGGCCATCTGCGCCGATGAAGCTGATCGGCTGCAGCTGGGGCAGTGAGCGGCCTGTGGTGGGAACGTCAATGGTCATGGCCCCATAATGGCGTGAGCCGAGTCACGATTCCATGGCTTACGTGCAGGTGAGGACGGGCGGCCAAACGTGTCGCTAACTCGGGACGAAGGGGCCGGTTCCGGCAGGCCGAGTGGACGTTTGGCTGGACAGTGAGGGGGCGCAGAATCCGTTTTCGGACTGCTCAGATCTCGCCCCACCGATATCCACGGGCGGTGAAGGCCTCGGCGATAGCGGCCTTCTTGCCTTCGACATCGCCCTTGAAGGCCTGATGCCCGCCTTCGGTGACGACGACGAGCTTGCCGTCGGCGAAGTATGCGGTCGAAAACGAGGCGCGGGAGATGCGCAGCGGATGGTCGTCGTCTCGCCCGATGGTGATTCCGTGCTCATCGACGACCAGGGGAGTCGTCGAGGCGGTGATGAAGAAGGCGGCGATGAGTCCGAGCGCCCCGCCGATGATCGGTCGGGCGATGACGACCCACGCCTGGTCGAAGCGGCTGAGCTTCTCGATGACGTCACCGAAGGGGATGGGGAAAGTCGCGGCAATCGACCCGAGGGCCGGAAGGAAGAAGCCGAGCGCCACCCCGATGCCGATGCAGACGAGGCTGATGACGACGACGTCGGTCCGACTGAGCGCGAACGTCGCAGGGGCGTGGGGCTGCTGGGTTGCCGAGTCGTTCTTCCGCTGGGGTTGATCCATCACTTGCTCGATCCTCGAGGGCGTAGTCGGTACTCCATGATACCAAAGTGGAACACTGGTGTTCCACAAGTAGACTGCTCTGTATCGTTCGCAGAGTCAGGGGAGGGGGTGTGCCGGTGCAGGGTATGCGTCGATTGGGCCGAGAGGCCCTGGTCAGCGAGGCACTGTCCCACCTTGCCGCGAATCCGCAGGCGTCGATGATCGAGCTCTCGCAGTCGATCGGCGTCGGCCGCACCACTCTTTACCGACATTTCGGTGATCGGGAGGCGCTCGTCGGCGCGGCGGCGAGGCTCGGTGCCCGGCGATTCGGTGAGGCGGTTATGAAGGCCCGTCCCGGCGAGGGGACCGGGCTGGCTGCGCTCGAGCGGATCTGTGCGGAGATGTTCACTCTGCCCGATGTGCTCACCCTGCTCTTCGCCGACAATCCGATCATCACCGATGAGACCTTCGCCGAGGCGGCCGCCGAGTCCCGTGCGGGCGCTGAATCTGCGGGCGACGAAGATGATCCCCTCGAAGCCGTCATCGCGAGAGGACAGGCTGACGGTTCCATCGATGAGGACGTGCCGATCGGATGGGCGGCAGCATTCGTCTACCTCACCATCGGCTCCGGACACCTCTACAGCGTGAGCGTCGGCGTCGACGATCCGACCGCGCGCGCCAAGTCTCTCGAGCTGACCATCAGGGCGGTGCGGAAGACCCTCGCCTCGTCAGGGGCTGAGCGTTGACCAGGGCTTGAGCACCGACCGGGCCCGCAGCGCTGTGTGCGGTACCGCCGACTCCCGAAATGTGATCTCGGCAAAGCCGCGGGGCCATGCCGGGGCAGGTGTATGGCGGAGGAGGTCGGACTTGTTACCGTTATTGCTTCAGTCCATCCTCGGCAGGAGCAGTGCGTGTATTCTTTCATCGACAGTCCCGAATTCCACGGTATGGCAGCGGGCGGCAAAGTCAGCCGCAACCCCGGCACGGGCGATCGGATGATGCGGGAGCTGGCGCCGTTCCTCAAGGCCGAAGGCGTTGACATCGATGATCCGAATGCGGACTTCACCGAGGCTGACTTCCACGCAGCTATGGAGAAGGCGCAGGTGGAATACAACCGCCGCCTATTCACCCCGGTCGGTGCCCACCGCGGACTGGCTCTGGGGAAGCTGCGCTCCTTCTCCCTTGCCTTCGCCGAAGACGATATCAAGCGCGCCGAGGCTGTTGTGGCCTCTCTGCCCTCCGGTCCCGAGGACTTCAGCCCGAGCGTCGCGCAGGTGACCGGGGCGGCGATGGGGCTCCTCGACGAATGGTTCACAGACGACGTGCACGGACCGAAGCTCGGCGGAGTGATGGCACCGAAGTGGTCGGCGAAGAAGTCTCGCGCCGTGGCTCGCGACATCCTGGCCCTGGCACAGAAGGGGCGCGTCGTCGACAGCCTCGACCGTCTCATCACCAGCAACAGCGGACGTCCCGTCCTCGAGGGGGCCATGCTCGCCGTAGCCGCCGCGGTCGTGCGGCTGACCAAGCGAAACAAGGTCTCGGAGCAGGACGTCGTCGACGAGCTCATGCCACTCGACGGTTATCCGGAACCGGTTGCAGGCACTTACGGCTCCACCGGCCGCGTGAGCCGAGACGTCCAGGAAGCCCAGGACGGCCCTGCCGCAGAACAGGACCTGCCGGAGTGGCTCGGCGGATCGAGCGCCCAGGCGAGTGCACAGGCGAATCCCAACCCTGACCCGCAGGGCATCGATGCGCGAATGGACGAGGTCGAGAAGACCGTCTACGAGATGCCCCTCTACCAGCGCTTCCGCGACTGGCTGGCCGAGACTTACGACGACGTCGACGAGGACTCAGAGGTCTTCGATATCGCCCACCTCCTGTTCTGCATCGCCGTGTCCTCCCGTGCGGATATCGACGAACCGGAGGGAATCGACGACCTCCTCGACGTCCTTGAAAGCTTCGCGGTCGACGGACAGGAGGAGGCCGAGAAGACCGATGGCGAATCGCCGTCGACGGTGATCTTCCTCGACAGCCTCGAAGCTCTCGACAACTATCTCCGTTTCCGCACGGACACCGACGAGAACCCCGAACGCTGGCACTCCGCCCGCGCCCGCGCCGAGGCCGCGAGCATGCGCACCGATCCGCTGCCCTCTGCTCTGATGGCTGCAGTCGAAGCCAATGCACTGAGCGAGGAGCGGCTCGCGCAGCCCATTCCGAACAACCGCCTCGTCGAGGGCGTGGTCGGCATTCTCGACTGGATCGGCGACTCCCGCCCGCTGACCGGTACGGGGCGGGTGAAGCGAGCCGATATCGCCGAGGCGGCCGGAAAGTTCGGCATCAACGCCGTCGGAGTCGCGTCGAACGCCCGTTTTGAAGACGGCGTGAACTATGCGCGCAGCGCCGACGAGGTGCCCGTCCTCGAGGCGATGTGGGCCGTGATGCAGAGCGCCGAGATCACCGAGATCACCGGCACCAAGGTCCGCCCGGGAAGTACCGCCGACGAGTGGAAGAAGGGCGAGGTGAGCGCGGATACCGCACTGCCGGTCATCGGCGCCTTCATCTACGAGCGGCTGCTCGACGTGATCAACCTCGTTCCCGGGGAGGACTACGGCGCCCCGGCGATCACGATCGCCCAGCGCCTCATCGAGATCCTCGCTCCTGACTCGGCACCCGAACGCCCCGAACTCGACCTCGGCGAGGTGCGCGCCGAGCGGCTCTCCACGCTCTTGGCGGACGAACTGCAGGAGCTCACCGAGCTCGGGCTCCTCACGGCAGATGGAGACACGCTGTCTGTCGAGCCGGTGTACAAGCGCATCGTCGCCGGTGCCGCGCTCATGCTGCTGTCGGGACCGCGCGAATAGGACGAAGCGATATCCGAGGAGTCGGAGCGAACCGAGGTGGCGGCCTCTGGTCGGTGTTGAAAATAAGTGGTTGCACCTGCTGCGATCCCAGGTTAGGCTCACCTATGAGATATAGGGAATATCGGTCTTGCCTAAGGCAGTTGACACACCTGCTTGAACTTGTGGGTCCGGCTTCTCTGTTTCTCGCTGTTTCATACGTCAAGAACCCTCGGAGCTGAATATATGCCGCGCACTTCCAGGCCTCTGCAGGTGCTGCCGATCATCCTGCGCGAGGTGGAAGTCACGGGCATCGCCGACATCACCCCGAACATGCGACGCCTGACAGTTTCAGGCGATCAATTGGCGGCCGGTGGGGTCGGCGAGACCGTACGGCCTGCATTCCGCTCCGAGGGTTTCGACGATCACGTGAAGCTCGTCATTCCCCCGCCCGACGGCTCATCCCTCGATATCGGCGAGCAGGAGGAGTTCCGCTTCAACTGGAACCGCGAAGCGCTCAACCGTGCTCGTGACTACACCGTTCGCAGCGTCGACCACGAGACGAACTCCTTCAGCATCGACATCGTTCGCCATGACTCCGGACTGGCCTCTGACTGGGCTTTCGGCGTCGCGGTCGGTGATCGGATCAGCTTCGCCGGACCGAAGACCTGCGCCGGCTTGGCCGACGACATCGACTTCCACCTCCTCGTCGCTGACGAGACGGCGCTGCCCGCTGTCGGGCGCTGGCTCGAAGAGGCACCTGCGGGCACCCGCGGTCACATCATCGTCGAAGTGCCCACCTCCGACGACATCCAGGACATCACCACCGAAGCCGATGTCGAAATCGACTGGCTCATCCGCGGATCCACCGCACCGGGCGAATCGCGCCTGATGGTCGACGCCGTGAAGAATCTCGACCTGCCTGAAGGCCGCACTTTCGCCTGGTGTGCGGGCGAGACGCTGACCATCGCCCCCATCCGCCGCTATCTGCGCCGGGAGATCGGCCTTCCCAAAGAGGACGTCGAGGTCGTCGGCTACTGGCGGAAGATGCCGACTCGTCCCGCCGCGCCAAGTGCGGCAGTCGCCTCCACTCCCGAGGCCACGCTCGAGGGATCTGGGGCCGAACCCGCCCCGGCCGATAATTCGGCCCCTTCTGCAGCAGCCGGCGGCGAGGGCAGCGCCGAACCGGACGGAACTCTCGAGGTCCTCCACCAGGTCCACGAAATGACCGAACTGCTCCCAGCGATCATCACCCGGACAGCCGTCACCTTCGGCATCAACGACCTCATCGCCGGCGGAATCGCCACCGCCGAGGCGATCGCGGCCGAACTCGGCCTCGACCCCGACCGCGTGCGGCCGGTGCTGACAGCCATGTGCTCCCTCGGGCTCCTATCTCGCGAGGACGAGATCTACCGCAACACCCCGACCGGAGCGGTTCTCACCGGCGAGGGTGCCTCCGACGGGCTCGACCTGAGCGATCCGGCGCTGCTCGACCTGTTCTCCCTCGTCGACCTCGTCGACGTGCTCAGCGGCGGGTTCGCCTCCCGCACTTCGCGCGCCTCGACGATTCAGGCTCCCACCTGGCATGCCCAGCGCGACGCCGACCCCGAACTCGACTCCGCCCACCGGCGACGCAGCCTCGACCACCTGCAGTATGTCCTCGATCTCATCCTCGACCTCGAACCCGTGGCCTCGGCCGAGAGCCTCGCCGTCGTCGGTGATGTCGACGCCGAGGCGGCCGCCGCCCTGACGAGGAAGGCCTCGCATTCGGGGCGGACGATCAATACTCCCGGCGCACAGGGCCTGTCCGGTCGACGACCCTGGCCGGACGTCGACTGCACCCTCGTGATCGCCGGATTGACGGGGCGATCTCGGACAGAGGTGACCTCGTTGTTGGACCGGATGCTCGCCGCGAGCCGGACCGTGGTGATCGTCGAACCCTTCACCGACGATGCCGAGACCGATGACCATCAGGCCGAAGAGCTCATCACGGTCCTGGCCACCACCGGGAATCCGTCGCTGACCAGCGGCGAGCTCGTCATCGATCTGCACAAGCTCGGAGCCGCGCACGTACAGGTGAGAGACATCGGATGGGGGTTCGGCCGGTTCCGATCGGCCGTGATCGCCGCACGCTCCTGAACTGCCTCTCCGGGGCCCGGCCGCCTCACCCGGACGTTCAACAGAACAAAGAAGAATAAGGACAAACGTATGTCATTGACGCGCCTGACCGCGGCTGTCATCGCCGGAGCCGCCGGCCTCGCCCTCCTCGCCGGATGCGCAGGCGGCAGTGAGGAAGCGAACCCGGGCGCTGCCTCCGAGACGCGCACCGTCACCGATGCGACCGGCTCGGAGGTCGAAGTGCCCGCGGCTCCGAAAGCCGTCGCGACACTGCACTATGCCGCCACCGAGACCCTCATGGATCTTGACGAGCCTCCCGTGGCGCAGGGCGAGTACCAGGATCCGGCCGTGCCCGAGGAGTGGCTCGATGAACTCGAAGGCATCCCTGCAGTCAGTCAGCAGGAGCCGGACCTCGAGAAGCTCGCCGAGGCCGAACCCGACCTCATCCTGTCCCCGAACATCTTCGAACCGGAGATGATCGAGCAGCTTGAGGAGATCGCACCCGTCTACCAGTTCACCCTGCGCGGCGGAGACCGCGCGAACTGGCAGCAGCGTGTTGCGGAAGTCGCAGACGCCGTCAACAAGACCGATCAGCTCGACGAACTCGACAGAGAATTCACGGCTCGGCAGAAGCAGCTCGGCGAAAAGCACTCCGAGGTCACCGGGGGCACCACGATCGGAGTGGTGTCCTCCTTCGAGGACAACTCGGCATATCTGTGGGGCAGTGAGAACATGCTCGGCACTATTCTGTCCCCGCTCGGGTTCGATTGGTCAGCCGACGAGGACGCCATGGTGAAGAAGTACGGGAAGGCCGAACAGGGAGGCAATAAGTCCGGCACCGTCGAGCCCGAAGCTCAGATCTCGCTGGAAGTCCTCGACCGCAGTCTGTCCGATGCCGACATCATCTTCGTCAACTCGGACCTGCGCGGCGACTATGACTCGTTGACGAGGGCGCTCATGGACTCTGCCGTGTTCAAAGACCTCCCGGCTGTCCGGGCCGGACACGTCTATCCGATCGGCAAAGCCACAATCGCCGGATACTCCGACGCGGATTATGGTCTCGACCTTGCCGAGAAAGCCATCACCGAGTACCAGAAGCACTGAGCCACACGACTCAGCCTGCGCCGGGACGGTGGCCCTCGGCCTCATCGAGGATGAGGAGCGAGCGGGAGGACACGACGCCCGGGACTTCGTGGATCCGGCGCAGGATCACCTGCGACAGTGCAGTGTTATCCGGGGCATTGACCGTCACCAGGGCGTCGATGTCCCCGCTGACGGCTTGGACCTTCTCCACGAACGGAAGGGCTGCCAGGTCGTCACGGACCTGCGGCCAGGGGCGCTCGCCGATCTTGACGACGACGACCGCGGTCACGGTCATGCCGAGAGCCTCGCGGTCCACCTCGGCGGTGAATTTTCTGATCGCACCCGATTCGATGAGGGTGGTGAAGCGCTTATGCGCGGCGGAGCGGGAGATGTGGACGCGTTCGGCCAACTGGCGCACGCTCAGGCGCGAGTCCTCGACGAGGGCGGCGATGATGCTGCGGTCGATGTCGTCGAGGTCGAATGCCACGGGGCGCTCCTTCACCGTTGATGTCTGCGTTTTGCCTGCGACCTCTGCGTCCAGCCCGCCCGGATGCACTCGCTCGGAGAGTCGGCGATGTCCACCGGGCGGAAAGGTCGGTCTGCGTCCCATTCTAGGGCCCCGCCTCGGTGAGGGAGCGGCCGCGCGTCGAGGTCCCGTCGTCGACGACAGGGGACCGCCTCGGCGAGGGAAGCTCACGAGTTTGCGGAGCCCGACGCACTGGACAAATTCTGTCGATCGTTCGTACAGTAACGGAGATATCTGTGGTGCCTACCACGTACCATGGGTGATGGACATGATCGGTTCTAACCCGGACCCGGTCAACGGACGGAAATCAGCCACCTGTAGATTATGAGACGAAAGTCTCACGCAGCTGGAACTGCTTCACGAACCTAAGGAGTCATCCTTGAAGATCGCGGTGTTGGTCAAAGAGGTCCCGGATACGTACGGCGACCGCAAGTTGAACTTGGAAACCGGGCTCGCCGATCGCGGCGCCTCGGAAGCCGTCCTCGATGAGATCGGTGAGCGCGCCCTCGAGGTCGCCCTGACGCAGAAGGACTCCGACGGCGACACCGAGGTGACCGTCATCTCGATGGCGCCCGATACCGCGACCGCGACGATCCGCAAGGGTCTGGCCATGGGCGCCGACAACGCCGTGCACGTGGCCGACGAAGGTCTGGCCGGCGCCGATCTCGGGCTGACCGCCGAGGTGCTCGCCGCCGCTCTGCGCCGCGGTGAGTTCGACCTCGTCGTCACCGGCAACGTCTCCACCGACGGCAACGGCGGCATGATGCCGGCGATGCTCGCCGAGCACCTCGACTACCCGCACGTGACCGGCCTGACGGCCGTCGAACTGGGCGACGGCAAGGTCTCCGGCACCCGCGCGGTCGAAGGCGGCAAGCAGCAGGTGTCTGCTGAACTGCCCGCCGTCATCTCCATCACCGAGGCGCTTCCCGAGGCCCGATTCCCGAACTTCAAGGGCATCATGGCGGCGAAGAAGAAGCCCTTCGAGGTCATCAGCCTGTCCGATCTCGACATCGACGCCGAGGACCAGTCCGTGGCCCGTTCGATCATGGTCACCGTCGCTGAGAAGCCGCCGCGCGAAGCCGGCGAGAAGGTCGTCGACGAAGGCAATGGCGGAGTCGAACTCGCCGAATACCTCACCAAGAACCGTCTGGCCTAAGGAGAATCGTCATGTCAGAATTCCCGCAGGATTCCATTCTCGTCGTCCTCACCGCCGATGCCGAAGGCCAGCTGGAGAAGCCGGCCGCCGAACTGCTCGGCGGTGCCGCTGAGATCGGCTCACCCGTCGCCCTCGTTCTCGCCGCCGGCAGCGCCGACGCCGCTGCCGAGAAGGCCGCCGAACTCGGCGCCGTGGCGACCCTGACCGCCGCAGCCACCGAGGGCAACCTCGGCACTGCGGCCGTCGACGCCGTGGCCGCAGCCGCGGAGCTCACCGCTCCCGACGCCGTTCTCGTGCCCAATACTCTCGACGGTCGTGACATCGCCGGTCGCTACGCCGTGCGCAGCGGATCGGCCGTGTCCGTGGACGCCACCGGACTCGAACGCGACTCCGAGGGCATCGTGGCCAATCACTCCGTCTACGGCGGCGGCTACACCGCCTCCTCGGCCCCGACCTTCGGTGCGCCCATCGTGACCGTGCGCCTGGGCTCGATCGAGGCTCGCGCAGAAGCACAGTCCGCGAACACGCAGGCCCTCGAGGTCGCCGATTCCGGTAAGCGCTCCGCCGCGATCGACTCATTCGAAGCCGTTGTCGAAACTTCCTCGCGTCCCGAGCTGCGCGGCGCGCAGAAGGTCGTCTCCGGTGGCCGCGGCGTCGGTTCGGAGGAGTCCTTCGAGCTCGTCGGCGAATTCGCCGACACCCTCGGCGCAGCCGTCGGTGCCTCCCGTGCGGCCGTCGACGCCGGCTACATCGCCCAGTCGCACCAGGTCGGCCAGACCGGTGTGTCGGTGTCCCCGCAGCTCTATGTGGCGCTCGGCATCTCCGGCGCGATCCAGCACAAAGCCGGTATGCAGACCTCGAAGACCATCGTCGCGGTCAACAAGGACGCCGAAGCTCCGATCTTCGACATCGCCGATTTCGGCGTCGTCGGCGACCTGTTCAAGGTCGTTCCCCAGGCCATCGAATCACTGAACGAGAACAAGTCCTGATATGGCAACCTATTCCAGTTCGCTGCGCTCGGGTCTGCCCCGGGTCGAAGGCGGAGACCCCTGGCCCCCGGAGGGCACCATCGGCGAACCCTTGGAAGAGGGTGCGTCATGGCTGCCGGAGACTGCCGAGACGGAGGAACTGGATGAAGGTTCCCCCGCCGAGGCGGCCGAGTCCGATGTGACCGACGCCGAGGAATCGACGGGGACCGTGGCTTCCGACGAAGCCGAAGAGCCCGTTGAGGATTCGGTCGAGGAACCCGCTGAGGCAGTTACTTCGGCCGAGGTGCCTCTGCGTCGTGGTCTTCCGCGCGTCGAGGGTGGAGAGCCTTGGCCGCCGGAAGGTCTTGCTCCTGCCGGAGTGAAGGCCACCGGTGCCTCAGCTGCTCCCATTGCGTCTGCTGAATCGTCGGCTCCGGAAGAGCCTGCAGTCGAAGAGGATGTCGCTGTCGAGGATTCGACCGAGGACGCGGCGTCCGCTGAATCGGACGAACAGTCCACGGCTGCCCCGGTTGCCGCTGCCGCGACGGCTGGTGCCGGAGTGGCTGCCGGCGCTGCCGTCGCCGCTTCCGGTTCGCACGATGAGTCAGCTGCGGCAGAACCTGCCGCCGCTGATGCTCCCGCTGCCGAATCGGCTCCTGCCGCCGAGGTTCCACTGCGTCGCGGTCTGCCGCGTGTCGCCGGGGGAGCCCCCTGGCCGCCGGAAGGCTTCGCGCGCGCCGGGGCCAAGGCTGCAGGTGGCTCGGCTGGCGCTTCTGCTCCGGCAGCGGCCGCTTCCGCTCCTGCCGAGAGCACTGCGAAGGAATCCGCTGCTCAGGCCGATTCTGCCGAAACCGCTTCGGCTGAAACGTCAGCCGAATCAACTTCTGAATCCTCGTCGGCTGTTCCTGCGGCAGCCGGCGCAGGTGCTGCCGGTGCCGGTGTGGCCGCGGCAGCCGCGAGCGGTGCCGGCTCCGGAGTACTCTCCGATGTGCCGCTGCGCCGCGGACTGCCCCGCACCGCCGGGGGAGACCCCTGGCCGCCGGAAGGCTTTGCTCCCGCACACGCTGCCAAACCCGCCGCAGGCTCGGCCGCCGCGTCGGCTCCGGCTGAAGAGAAGGCCGCAGACGCTAAGTCGACCGATTCCGCATCTGCCGAGGCAGGCAAGCCGGCCGAGGACGCACAGTCCGGCGAATCCGCGAAGCAGGACTCGACGCCGGCGGCCGGTGACGAATCAGGTGAGAAGAAGCCCCAGGGCCGACGCACCGGAATCGGCGGCGTCGGTGCGGCAGCCGCAGGCGCGGGAGCCGCCGCCGGTGCAGGTGCTGCCGCTGCGGGAG
This sequence comes from Brevibacterium permense, assembly GCF_025506275.1. GTDB lineage: Bacteria > Actinomycetota > Actinomycetes > Actinomycetales > Brevibacteriaceae > Brevibacterium > Brevibacterium permense_A. Next base: position 37,152 of record NZ_QYCP01000081.1, on the reverse strand, counting down.
CCGCCTCGGCCTCAGAGAAGAAATCCGACGGAGCCGAGAAGAAGCCCGCGCAGCGCAAACCGATGGCGAAGCCTGCGGCGAAGACCGCGGACAAGCCTGCCCAGCGCAAACCGATGGCCAAGCCCGCAGCGAAGTCGGACGACAAGGCTGGGGCTCGCACCGCGGACAAGCCAGCCGTGAAGACGGCTCCGGCCGCGAAGGCCACCTCGTCGGGTTCGGGCAGTGCTGCCTCGGCGAAGCCTGCAGCGAAGAAGAAACCGGTCATGATCGGTTCGAAGTCGCTGGGACAGTGGTCGAAGATCGTCGGACTGGGACTCGGCGGACTCATCGTCGTGGCCGGGGTCCTCATCCTCGCCGCGCGCGGTGTCACGACCCTGCCGGGGGTGCCGGAGTTCCTCGAGCGCTACCCTGGCGAATACCACATCCCGGAATTCGTCGATCCCGGTTTCCCGGGCTGGGTGCGGTGGACGCACTTCCTCAACATCTTCTTCATGGTGCTCATCATCCGCTCGGGTCTGCAGGTGCGTCACCAGCAGAAGCCTCCGGCGTTCTACACCCCGAAGAAGGGTGGGAAGAAGATCAGCATCAACCTCTGGCTGCACACGAGCCTCGATCTGCTGTGGCTGGCCAATGGTGTGGTCTTCGTCGTGCTGCTCTTCGTCTCAGGGCACTGGGCGCGCATCGTGCCGACCAGTTGGGAAGTCTTCCCCAATGCGCTGTCAGCGGCGCTGCAGTACGGAACGATGGAATGGCCGATGGAAGATGCGTGGGTCAACTACAACGCTCTCCAGCAGCTGATGTACTTCATCATCGTGTTCATCGCCGCCCCATTGGCTGCGATCACGGGTGTGCGGATGAGCGAATGGTGGCCGAAGAACGCTGCGACGCTGAACAAGATCTATCCGGCGCCGCTGGCTCGGGCGATCCACTTCCCGACGATGCTGTTCTTCGTGTTCTTCATCCTCGTCCACGTGTTCCTCGTGTTCACGACCGGACTGCGGCACAACCTCGGTTATATGTTCGCGGGAACCGAGATGCTCGGTTGGGCCGGACTCGTCTGGTTCCTCATCGCGATGGTCGTGGTCGTGGCGGGTTGGTTCGCCGCCAGGCCGCTGCTGCTCGCCCCGATTGCGAATCTCTTTGGACGCGTCTCGAGCAGGTAGGCGACGCCGCCCGCATCAGCGAAGCCCCGCACGATCGAAAAGTCGTGCGGGGCTTCGCTGTGTCGGTTAGTACAGTTCCAAGGCCCTGTCGGACATTCGGTCCGGCAGGGCATTTCGCTCTCCGCCTTCTGATTGCGCGCAGTTCTGAGCAGAAATCTCTTGACCGGTTGAGTGGAACGCAATAGCCTGTATTGCAACGCAGTTGTAAAGAATGCAACACACGCGTTGTCACCGTTCACAACGATGGAGAAGACAATGAAGTCCGACCTCGCTCCAGAGGACAATGACGCTGTGGAAACAGATGCGTCGGCGACTACCCAGCCCACTATCGAGCAGAAGCGGACGCTGCGGCGCGTTGTCTCTGCGAGCTTCGTCGGTAACTTTGTCGAATGGTTCGACTACGGTGTCTACGGGTATTTTGCGACGACCATTGCGATCGTCTTCTTCCCTGAGTCCGAAGACAATCTCGCGCTTCTGTCCACCTTTGCGGTCTTCGCCGTCTCCTTCGTCGTCCGCCCCATCGGCGGTTTCATCTGGGGTCATATCGGAGACAAAATCGGACGACGTTCGGCATTGTCCGTCTCGATTCTCATAATGTCGATCTCGACCTTTGCTATCGGTCTGCTGCCGAGTTTCGCGGTGGCTGGATTCCTGGCGCCCGTGCTGCTGCTCGTCGTCCGCCTCGTGCAGGGATTCTCCGCCGCAGGCGAGTACGCTGGAGCCTCGGCGTTCCTCGTCGAATACGCTCCACCACGTCGACGCGGTCTCTACGCAGCCGTCGTTCCAGCCAGCACCGCCACCGGATTGCTATTGGGATCGGTGCTCGCCGCAGTCCTCTCGGCGACGCTGAGCGATGGACAGTTGGAGAGCTGGGGTTGGAGGCTCCCATTCTTCCTTGCCGCGCCCATGGGGTTGATCGGCCGCTATATCCGGACCCGGCTCGAGGACACGCCGGCATTCCGTGAACTCGCTCAGCAGGATGAAGTGATCAAAGCTCCGGTCTTCGCCATGTTCCGGGACCACTGGAGGCCTCTGCTCATCTCGATGTGCGCCGTGCTGCTAAACGCCGTCGGGTTCTATGTCGTCCTGACCTATATGCCCACCTATCTCACGACCGAGCTCGGCTATGGGGCTACTGAATCATTCGTCGCCACCACCATCGCTCTCGTCACGTATATCGGTTTCATCCTGCTCACCGGCCTGGCCTCGGATCGGTTCGGTCGCAAGAGGATGCTCACCATCGCGTCAGTCACTTTCATCGTCCTCACGGTGCCGGCCTTCATGTTGCTGGACGCCGGCAGCTTCACCCTCGTCGTCCTTGTCGAGATCGGACTCGGAGCCATGCTCACCCTCAACGACGGCACCCTGCCGAGCTTCCTTGCCGAGATGTTCCCGACAAGTATCCGGTACACCGGGTTTGCCGTGAGCTTCAACGTGTCGAACGCTCTGTTCGGCGGCACCGCACCTTTTATGGCCACTCTGCTCATCGGCCTGACCAATTCGCATCTTGCCCCCGGGTGGTACCTCATGGCTGCGGCCGCAATCTGTCTCGGCGCAGTCATCTGTGCCAAGGAGACCTTCCATAAACCCCTGCGCGACGTCTGAAGTCGTCCAGAACCCCACCACGCCGCTGCTGTATCGAGGCAGTGGTACCGAACGAATAGGAGAACCCCATGACCACCATTGCTGACAACGCCTCCGTCGCTGACCTTGAACGGCTCAAGGTCCTCCACAACGGATCCAAGACTCCGCTCACCTTCTCCGACGCGGAGATGGAGCGGAGACTGACCGGGCTGCGCGCCATTATGGCCGAGAAGAAGCTCGACGCAGTTGTCCTCACCTCGTATCACAACATCAAGTACTACTCGGACTTCCTCTTCACGTACTTCGGTCGCTCATATGCCATGGTCGTCACGGCCGACGACACGGTGACGATCACCGCGAACATCGATGCAGGCATGCCGTGGCGGACCAGCTACGGGGAAAACATCGTGTACACGGATTGGCGTCGTGACAACTACTACTACGCGATTCAGGAGGGCCTGCGTCAGCGTGGGATCGGCAACCCGCGCCGTCTTGGCGTCGAAGATGACAACTTGCCCCTTGAGAATCGCAACAGGCTCCAAGATGCCTTCCCGGCAGTGGAACTCGTCGACATCTCGAAGGAGTCGATGCGCCAGCGGATGATCAAGTCACCCGAGGAGATCGAGGTGATCAAGCACAGCGCTCGAATCGGCGACCTCGGCGGTGAGGCGATTAAGGCCACTATCACCGAAGGCATCAGCGAGTACGAACTCGCGCTCATCGGCACCGAGGCGATGACTCATGAGATTGCTAGGACGTTCCCCGACCAGGAAATCCGTGACACCTGGGTGTGGTTCCAATCGGGTATCAACACCGATGGCGCGCACAATTGGGCGACGACCCGGAAGATCCGAAAAGGTGACATCCTCAGCCTGAACTGCTTCGCCATGCCGACCGGCTATTACACCGCTCTGGAGCGCACGCTCTTCTACGGAGAGCCCGATGCCCGGTCGCTCGAGCTGTGGAACGTCAACGTCGAAGTGCACAAACGCGGAATCGAACTCATCAGGCCCGGCGCCGTGTGCAAGGACATCGCCGCCGAACTCAATGAGATCTACTTCGAACACGGACTCTTCGAAAACCGCACCTTCGGGTACGGACACTCATTCGGAGTGCTCAGCCACTACTACGGGCGCGAGGCCGGTCTCGAACTGAGAGAAGACATCGACACCGTCATCGAGCCGGGAATGGTCATCTCTATGGAGCCGATGATCACCATTCCCGAGGGGCAGCCGGGTGCCGGCGGATACCGCGAACATGACATCATCGTCGTCGGGGAGAACGGGTCCGAGGACATCACGAAGTTCCCGTTCGGGGCCGAACACAACATCGTTCCCGCCTGAGGCCCCCGCCGCCGAATATACTCACACCATGCCTCGACAATCGCCTGACAACCCACGCCGCGGTGCCTCGGTCATCGAAAACACCGTCGCCATCCTGCGCTGTTTCGCGCCGGATAGGCAGGAGCTCGGTGTTACCGAGATCGCACCGCGCGTGGGGCTGCACAAAAGCTCGGTGTCGCGGATTCTCGCCTCACTCGAGCAGGAGGGCATCGTTGAACAAGCTCCTTCCAAGCGGTATCGACTTGGGCTGGGCATCATTGCGATCGCCGGCCCCCTGCTGGCCGATCTCGATGTCCGACGAGCAGCGTATCCGATCCTGCAGTCACTCACGCGGGCCACGTCGGAGACGAGTGCGTTGATGGTATGGGACGGTGCCGAGGCGGTCACCGTCGAACAAGTGCCCAGTCCTGAGCCAGTGAAGCACACGTCCAGCCTGGGGTCTCGGTATCGGACGGAAGGCAGTGCCTCGGTGAAGGTGTTCCGCGACGCCAGCTGCGGTGCGGAACGCGCCACTGGTCCCGCTTATGCCCTCAATGATGCCGAGACCTCACCGCACGAGGTCGGCATTGCCGCGCCCGTGTACGATCATCGCGGCGAGGTGGTCGCGGCTGTCCTCATCGCCGCACCGAAGTTTCGTACAGATGCCACCCGCATCGCCGAGCTCGCCAATCAATGTGTGCAGGCAGCGGAGCGGGTCTCGCTGCGCCTCGGTGACTCAAAGCGGTAACGAAGCTTCGGCGAGGGCTCAACCGGCAGGACGGGTGGCCACGTGGCGGATCGTGCGGACGATCATCAGCATGAGGAGGACGATGCCGACGTAGCCGTTGATGACGTAGACGATGTTGACCATCTGCGAGAACGGCAGGATGAGGCCGATGATCGTTCCGAGAACGGCAAGGGCGATCGTGACGTACTTGAACTTCTTCGTCTTGTCGTCGAAAAAGCGCGATGACACAGTCCACAGCAGCGGAATCGCCGTCGTGTAGATCCCGGCGAGGATCATCACGGAGATGAGTGCCCCTACCCACGGTCCGAGACTGCTGGCGAGGACGAGCATCGGGATCTCGGCGTCGAAGACCTCGCCGATGTTGGCGAGCAGACCGAGTCCGACGACCATGCAGGCCAGAGAGAACGCAATGCCTCCGACGAAGCCGCCGGCCGTGGCCTCGCGCCGGTTCTTCACGGTCTTGCCGAGGGCGGCGAGGAACGCCGCGAGCCAGAGCATGCAGAATCCGACATAGGACAGTCCGGAGAGGAACCAGTTCGAGGACGCCTGCGTGACATCAAGGCTCGGCAGGATCTCGACCCCGGTGGAGATGCCTGCGGGGTCGCGCATGATGCCGTAGACGCCGAGGGCGATCGCGACGACGACGATGACCGGGCCGATCTTGCCGATGACGTCGACGAGGCTGGTCAACCCGAACCACACGGTGGCGCAGACGACGGCGGCCAGGGCGATCCCGCCGATGAACTTCGACAGTCCGTAATGCTCCTCGAAGACCGCGCCGGCGCCGGAGATCATCACGGTGAACGAGAGGAAGACGAAGAGGATCGAGAAGTAGTCGAAGAACGTGCCGAGGTATTTTCCGCCGTAGTAATAGAAGACGTGTGAGGGTTTCTCGAACTGCTCCCGCCTGCCCGTGAGGAAGAGCTCGACGGCCACATAGGAGATGAGCACGAGCACCAGGAGGCCGGTGCCGAAGACGCCCCAGAAGCCGTAGGACGCGTAGTACTGGAGGATCTCTTGGCCGGTGGCGAAGCCCGAACCGATGAGGAACGCGATGATCGCCCCGGCATAGGTGATGACCCGCAGAATGCTGGTCTTCTCGGTCGTGGCCAGATTGGTGGCGGTGGAGGAGTCAGCCATGGAAGTCCTTCGTCGTTGAGGGAATGAGGTGGTCGACGGAGTCAGGTCGACAACTGATATATCACATTCATGCACGTTATCGTGTGAAAGTGATCACGTCAAAGACGGTCGAGGTTCAGTCAGGGTGCGGCTCCGGGCGGCTGGCTTCCAGCGGGGTCTGGGGCTGTGAGCGGGTGAAGTGGGACCTCAGCGCAGGGTGGAGCGGACGGTCTTGTCGAACTCGCGGACGTGCTCGGCGGCGCGGGCGGCGACAGTCTCCTCATCGCCGTCGAGGATCGCTTCGAGCAGATCGATGTGCTCGCGGATGTGAGTGACGAGATCCGGGATCCCCGGGATGACGAGACACCAGATTCGGGTGGCCAGGTCGTCGAGGCGGATGAGGGTCTCCGATAGGTGCGGATTGTCCACCGAGCTGTAGATGAGGCGGTGGACGTCGAGATCGCGTTCCATGAGGGTGCGCTGCTCGTCGGTCGCCTCAAGTGCCTTGAGATCGGCGATCGCGGCAGTGAAATCCGCGCGACGCTCCGGCGTGAGGTTGCGAGCCGCGCGCCTGGCGGCGATGGGCTCGAGTGCTTCGCGCATCTCGGAGATCGTCGACAGGTCGGTGAGGTCGACGTTGGTGGCGAAGGTGCCGCGCCGTGGATAGGACACGACGAGATGATCGCGTTCGAGTCGTTTGAGGGCCTCGCGGATCGGCGTGCGGCCGACCTCGAGCTCGGCGCTGAGGGCCGCCTCGTTGATCGGATCGCCCGGAGCGATGTCGAGCATGATGAGCCGGTGCCGCAGGATCTCATAGGCGTGATTCGCCAAGGACGTCGTCGGTGACGTCGCGTCGGCGGATGTGCTCATGAGAAGACCCCTCATAATCTCTGCGGCAAATGTATTGCATCGGCTGGAATTCTCTGCCTACACTACAGGAACGCATCTGATATATTAGTTGCCGATCAGTCGGGAAGAGCTGATCGCGACAGGTCGAAGGAGATCCATGACAGAGCAACTCGCCAATCCCGCCGAAGCCGGCACGGCCAGTGCCCCGACGGGCGCTTCCGCTGGGGCCTTCCCCAGCCGTGAACCCGTCGAACTGAGCACCTCGATCGCTGAACTCGATCCGCAGATCGCCGGATTCATCGACGCCGAACTGGCCCGGCAGCGCGAGGGCCTGGAGATGATCGCCTCGGAGAACCACACCGCCTCGGCCGTCATGGAAGCTCAAGGGTCGGTGCTCACGAACAAGTACGCCGAGGGCTACCCGGGACGCCGCTACTACGGCGGCTGCGAACACGTTGATGAGATCGAACGCATCGCCATCGACCGCGTCAAGGCACTTTTCGGTGCCGAGTACGCAAATGTCCAGCCGCACTCCGGCGCCCAGGCCAACGCCTCGGTCATGCACGCACTCATCCGTCCCGGCGACACCGTCCTCGGCCTCAACCTCGCCCATGGCGGCCACCTCACCCACGGAATGAAGATCAACTTCTCCGGTCGCCTCTACTCGATCGTCCCCTACGGCCTCGACGTCGAGACCGGACGCGTCGACATGGCCGAGGTCGAACGCCTCGCCCACGAGCACCAGCCGAAGCTCATCGTCGCAGGCTGGTCGGCCTACACCCGACAGCTCGACTTCGCCGAGTTCCGCCGCATCGCCGACTCGGTCGGTGCCTACCTCATGGTCGACATGGCCCACTTCGCCGGTCTCGTCGCCGCCGGACTCCACCCCTCACCGGTCCCGCACGCCCACGTCGTGTCGTCGACGACGCACAAGACCCTCGGCGGTCCCCGAGGCGGCATCATCCTCACCAATGACGCGGACATCGCGAAGAAGATCAACTCCGCCGTCTTCCCCGGACAGCAGGGTGGACCCCTCGAGCACGTCATCGCCGGCAAGGCCGTGGCCTTCGGGCTCGCCGCCACCGACACCTTCGTCGACAAGCAGAAGCGGACCCTGGCCGGGGCCGGCGAACTCGCCCGCCGCCTGACCGAAGACGACGTCGCCGAACGCGGAATCTCCGTCCTCACCGGCGGCACCGACGTCCACCTCGTCCTCGTCGATCTGCGCAACTCGACCCTCGATGGGGCCCAGGCCGAAGATATGCTCGCCCAGATCGGCATCACCGTCAACCGCAACGCCGTCCCCGACGACCCCCGACCACCGATGGTCACCTCCGGTCTGCGGATCGGCACCCCGGCGCTCGCCAGCCGCGGATTCGGCAGCGAAGCATTCGCCGAAGCAGCCGACATCATCGCCGAGGTGCTCAAAGCCGGCACGGATGAGAACGGCGCGAGCCCGGAGACCCTCGCCGAACTGAGCGAACGCGTCACCCGACTGGCGAACGACCACCCCCTGTACCCCACTCTCACCGAGATCGGAGCACGCTGATGGCTGACCAGCTTCCCGAACACCCCGACTTCCTGTGGCGCAATCCGGAGCCGAAGAAGTCCTACGAAGCCGTCATCGTCGGCGGCGGCGGACACGGACTCGCCACCGCCTACTACCTGGCGAAGAACCACGGAATGACGAACATCGCCATTCTTGAGAGGGGTTGGCTCGCCGGGGGCAATATGGCCCGCAACACGACGATCATCCGATCGAACTACCTCTGGGACGAATCCGCCGCGATCTACGAGAAGTCCCTCAAGCTCTGGGAGCAGCTGCCCGAAGAGCTCGACTACGACTTCCTCTTCTCCCAGCGCGGCGTGCTCAACCTCGCCCACACCCTCCAGGACGTGCGCGAATCCCAGCGCCGGGTGAATGCGAACAAGCTCAACGGCGTCGATGCCGAATGGCTCGATCCCAAGCAGGTCAAGGAAGTCTGCCCGATCATCAACATCGGCGACGACCTCCGCTACCCCGTGATGGGCGGCACCTATCAGCCGCGCGCCGGCATCGCCAAGCACGACCACGTCGCCTGGGCCTTCGCCCGCAAGGCCGACGAAATGGGTGTCGACATCATCCAGAACTGCGAAGTCACCGGCATCGAACGCATCGGCAATCAGGTCGTCGGTGTCCAGACGAACCGCGGACCGATCGCCACCGAGAAGGTCGCACTGGCCGTGGCCGGTGACTCCTCGGTGCTCGCCGACATGGCCGGGATCCGCCTGCCGATCCAGACCCACCCGCTGCAGGCCCTGGTCTCCGAACTCTTCGAACCCGTGCACCCGACCGTGGTCATGTCCAACCACGTCCACGTCTACGTCTCACAGGCGCACAAGGGCGAACTCGTCATGGGCGCCGGGGTCGACTCCTACAACGGATACGGTCAACGAGGCGGCTTCCACGTCATCGAGGAGCAGCTCGCCGCCGCGGTCGAACTGTTCCCGATCTTCGCTCGCGCCCATGTGCTGCGCACCTGGGGCGGCAACGTCGACGTCACCCTCGACGCCTCACCGATCGTGTCGAAGACCGAAGTCGACGGACTCTACGCCAACTGCGGCTGGGGCACCGGCGGGTTCAAGGGAACTCCTGCGGCGGGCTTCACCTACGCCCACACCATCGCCAACGACGAACCCCACTCGCTCAACGCCCCCTTCGCCCTCGACCGCTTCGAGACCGGCCACCTCATCGACGAACACGGCGCTGCCGCCGTGGCCCACTGAGCGGAAGGAAAGAGACACCGACATGCTGCTCATCCACTGCCCGAACTGCGGGCCGAGGGACGAAACCGAATTCCACTACGGCGGACAGGCCCACGTTCCCTACCCCGAAGACCCGTACGCCCTGACCGACAGGGAATGGGCCGAGTACCTCTTCTACCGTGAGAACAGTCGCGGCGCCTTTGCCGAGATGTGGAGCCACAGCGCCGGCTGCCGGAAGTGGTTCAACGCCGTCCGCGACACGGCCACCTACGACTTCGCCGCCATCTACCCGATCGGCTCGCCCCGTCCCGACACCCAAGGAGAGGTTCGATGACGAACACCACCCGTCTGCACTCCGCGTCTCGACTGTCCTCTGCCACCGGCATCGACACCACCCGCCCGATCGACTTCTCCGTCGACGGAGCCACCTGCTCGGGCTTCGCCGGTGACACGATCGCCAGTGCGCTCATCGCCTCCGGCCGCATCGACTGCGGCAACTCGACCTACCTGGGACGCGCTCGCGGCATCCTCGGTTCCGGCGTCGAGGAGTCCAATGCGCTCGTGCGCGTGCATTCCCGGTTCCCCGGAGACGTCTCCGAATCGATGCTGCCCGCCACCCGCGTCGCCATCGCCGAAGGGCTCGAGGCCGACTACCTCGCCGGACTCGGCATCCTTGACCCCGGCCAGGACGAACTGACCTACGAACACAAGCACGTGCACACCGACGTCCTCATCGTCGGCGCCGGCCCCGCCGGACTCGCCGCGGCCCGGGAAGCCGGCAAGTCCGGTGCGCGCACCCTGCTCCTCGACGACCAATCGCTGCCCGGCGGCTCGCTGCTGTCGGCGGGACCGGCCACGGCCGAAACGATCGACGGCGTCGACGCCATCGCCTGGGTCGAGACCACCGTCGCCGGGTTCGCTGAGCACGAAGAGCTCACCTACGTGAAGAACACGACCGTCTTCGGCAGCTACGACTCGAACTACTTCGTCGCTCTCGAAGACCGCACCGACGCCGTCGCCGCGGCCGGTGGCCGCGGAGTGCGCCAGAAGGTCTGGCACATCCGCGCCGGTCAGGTCGTGCTCGCCACCGGTGCGCACGACCGTCCGATCGTCTTCGCCGACAACGACCGCCCCGGCATCATGCTGGCCTCGGCCGTGCGCACCTACCTCGGCCGCTACGGTGTGGCCGCCGGTGACGATGTGGTCGTGGCGACGACGAACGACTCCGCCTACGATCTCGTCACAGACCTCCACGCGGCAGGCATCACCGTCCCCGCGGTCATCGACTCCCGTCCGACCGCCTCGGCGATCGCTGAATCCGTCACCGCGGCCACGGGCACCCGGCTCATCCTCGGCTCCGCCGTCACCGGCACCGCCGGTGAAGGGCCAGCCGGACGGGTCAGCGCCATCACTGTCGCCGGACTCGATGACGACGGCGTCGCAGCCGAGAACGGTGAGAGCATTCCCGTCGACCTGCTCGCGGTCTCCGGCGGACATTCGCCGGTCATCCACCTGCACGGTCAGCGCAAGGGCAAGATCCACTGGAACGGCGACATCGCGGCCTTCGTGCCGACGGAGCCCGTGCGCGACCAGTTCACGGTCGGCGCCGTGACTGGGGACTACTCGCTCGAAGCGGCGCTGCGGCAGGGCGCCGAGGCGGGGAACCAGGCGGCGAACCGCTCCGGCTTCCCGGCCGCGCTCGCCGTCCCCGCCGCCTCGCCGATGGCGTACGCCCCGGCGCGCCCGCTGTGGCTGGTCACCTCGGCGCAGGACGATCACCAGAACCTGAGCACTCACTTCATCGACTTCCAGCGTGACCAGACCGTCGCCGATGTGCAGCGGGCGATGGGCGCGGGCATGCGCTCGGTCGAGCACATCAAGCGCTACACCTCGATCTCGACGGCGAACGATCAGGGCAAGACCTCAGCGGTCAACGCGATCGGCGCGATCGCCTCGGTGCTGGGGGAGGCCGACGACCTCGGTCAGGTCGGGCACACGACCTTCCGCGCCCCCTTCGCCCCGGTGCCCTTCGCGGCGCTGGCCGGACGGCGCAAGGGTGAACTCTTCGACCCGGCCCGGGTCACCTCGATCCACCCCTGGCACGTCGCCCACGGTGCCGTGTTCGAAGACGTCGGTCAGTGGAAGCGGCCCTGGTACTACCCGAAGCCGGGTGAGGACATGGAGGCGGCGGTGCTGCGCGAGGGCAAGGCCGTGCGCGAATCCGTCGGTTTCCAGGACGCCTCGACGCTCGGCAAGATCGAGATCCGCGGGGCCGACGCCGGGGAGTTCCTCGGCCAGATCTACACGAACGGCTTCAAGAAGCTCAAGGTCGGCAAGGGCCGGTACGGGCTGATGTGCAAGCCCGACGGAATGGTCTTCGACGACGGAGTGACCCTGCGCGTGGCCGAAGACCGCTACTACATGACGACGACCACCGGTGGGGCCGCGACCGTCCTCGAATGGCTCGAGGAATGGCACCAGACCGAATGGCCCGACCTCGACGTCGTCTTCACCTCGGTGACCGAACAGTGGTCGACCGTCGCCGTCGCCGGACCCCGGTCGCGCGATGTCATCGCCAAGCTCGCCCCGAACCTCGACGTGTCGAACGAGGCCTTCGAGTTCATGGGCTTCCGTGAGACCACCCTGGCGAACGGCATTCCCGCTCGCATCTGCCGGATCTCGTTCTCCGGTGAGCTCGCCTTCGAGATCAACGTCGACACGTTCTACGGGCTGGCCGTCTGGGAGGCCGTCGCCGAGGCGGGTGCCGAGTTCGACATCACCCCCTACGGCACCGAGGTCATGCACGTGCTGCGTGCCGAGAAGGGCTTCATCATCGTCGGGCAGGACACCGACGGCACCGTGACCCCGCAGGACGCGGGCATGGAATGGATCGTCTCGAAGGTCAAGGACTTCATCGGCAAACGCTCCTACTCCCGAGTCGACACGGCCCGCGAGGACCGCAAGCACCTCGTCGGAGTCCTGCCGGTCGACGGTACGACGCGTCTGGCCGAGGGCGCCCAGCTCATTGCGGCGGGCACGCCCGTCACACCGGAGGACGGACCGGTGCCGATGATCGGACACGTCACCTCGTCCTATATCTCTCCGAGCCTCGACCGGCCGTTCGGTCTCGCACTCGTCGAGAACGGCCGCAACCGCGAAGGTGAGATCGTCAAGTCTCCCTTCGGCGACACCCTCGTCGACGTCGAGATCACCTCGCCCGTCTTCTACGATCCGGAAGGAAACCGCCGCGATGGCTGACACCACCTACTCCACCCCTGGGACGGCACAGTCCCCCTCGACGGCTGAGACGCAGGCTGCCCACACCGGCACCGGGTCGAGCGGACTCGACGACCTGCGGGTCTCGCCGGCCGCGCACCTCGCCGGGCTGATGTCCGAGGCGAGTGCCGCCGGCGGCCGCAGCGTCGGCCTGCGCGAACTGCCCTTCACGGTGCAGATCGGCCTGCGGGCACAGCCTGACTCCGCATCGTGGACGTCGCTCGAAGACACGTTCGGCCTCAGCCTGCCGCGCAGCGTCGGCGAAGTCACCGGTGACCCGGCGGCCCAGCACGTGCTGTGGCTGAGCCCCGACGAATTCCTCGCCGTCGACGTCTCTCGCTGCCAGCAGCCAGGAGAGACGATCGTCGCCGAGGCGGGACTCGAGGGACTGCCCGGACAGGCCGTCGATCTCTCGGCCAACCGGACGATCCTCGAACTGACAGGGGAGAAGGCACGGGACGTGCTCGAGAAGAGCTGCCGCGCCGATCTCCACCCCCGCGCTTTCGGAGTCGGATCCGCGATCGTCACGGCGCTGGGTCCCGTGCCGGTCATCCTCCACCACAGCGGTGAGGACACCTACCGCGTCTACCCGCGGGCGAGCTTCGCGGACTTCACGGTCCGTTGGCTGCTCGATGGAATGGCGGAGTTCCTCGCCGACGGGCAGACGCCTGGAGCTGAAGCCGAGGGAGCCGGCTGATGAGCCTCGGGGTCCTCGACCTGTTCTCGATCGGCATCGGGCCCTCGTCCTCGCACACGGTGGGACCGATGCGGGCGGCGGTGCGCTTCGTCGATGAACTCGCCGAGGCGGGTCTCCTCGAGCGTGTCGATACGGTCCGCGTCGGACTCTTCGGCTCCCTCGGTGCCACTGGCATCGGGCACGGTTCGGACTCCGCCGTGCTCGCGGGGCTCAGCGGGAAGGAACCCGAAACGCTCGATCCGGTCTCCATGGGCCCGCTGGTCGCGGAGATCCGTGAGACAGGGTCGCTCCGCCTCGGCGGTCGAACCGATGTGCCCTTCGACGTTGCGTCAGATCTCACCCTGCACCTGCGGGAATCCCTGCCCGGCCATCCCAATGGGATGCGCATCAGCGCCGAAGCGGCCGGGGAGCTCATCGAGCGCGAGTATTATTCCGTGGGCGGGGGATTCGTCGTCACCGCCGACGAACTCGCCGCGGAGAAGGACGCTGCCGAAGCGATCGACGCAGCCGGGGACGAGGCTGGATCCGGCGGTGACGGTCCTGGTGCGGGCGGTCGAGACGGGGACGTCATCCCGTTCTCCACGGCCGATGAGCTGCTCGAGCAGTGCCGCATCCGCGGCCTGAGCATCGCCGAACTCATGACCGTCAATGAACGCACCCGCCAGACCGATGAGACCCTGCGGGCCCGACTGCTCGAGATCTGGTCGGTGATGGCCGAATGCGTGCACAACGGCTGCACGCGAGAGGAGACGACGCTGCCCGGGGGACTCAAGGTGCGTCGCCGCGCCCCGGAGCTGAAGGCGAAGCTCGAAACCGCAGGCTACCGGGCATCGGGATCGCTCGACGCCCTCGAATGGGTCAACCTCTATGCACTGGCCGTCAACGAAGAGAACGCCTCGGGTGGGCGGATCGTCACCGCTCCGACGAACGGGGCCGCGGGCATCATCCCTGCGGTGCTCCATTACATGGACCGGTTCGTCACCGGTGACGAGGGAGCCGGCTCCGACGGCGCGGATGCGGGCGCATCAGAAGACGGCGCTGGCGCCTCCGCTGGTGCGAGTGCTGCCGACGATGCCGTCGTGAAGTTCCTGCTCACCGCCGGGGCGATCGGGATCCTCTTCAAACGCAATGCGTCGATCTCCGGCGCCGAGGTGGGCTGCCAGGGAGAGGTCGGATCGGCCTGCGCGATGGCTGCCGCCGGACTGTGCGCCGTACTCGGCGGAACTCCCGAACAGGTGGAGAACGCCGCGGAGATCGGACTTGAGCACAACCTCGGGCTCACCTGCGATCCGGTCGGCGGCCTCGTGCAGGTGCCGTGCATCGAACGCAATGCCATCGCCTCGGTGAAGGCGATCAATGCGGCCCGGTTGGCCATGCACGGCGACGGCTCCCACCGGGTGAGCCTCGACCAGGCGATCGAGACCATGCGGCAGACTGGAGCCGATATGAAATCGAAGTACAAGGAGACATCGCGCGGCGGACTCGCCGTCAACGTCGTCGAATGCTGATCGGCACGATTCCCGGTTTTCGGGCCGCCTTCAGATTTTGCACCACCCCGGACTCAGCACTACTGAACAGGAAGATTCAGACATGCAGGACTACATCTTCACCCTCGAATGCGCAGAGCGCCCCGGCATCCTCCACTCGGTGACCGGTGCCCTGCTCACCCACGGAGGGGATATCAAGGAACTCAAACAGTTCGACGACCAGTCGACGCGGCAGCTGTTCCTGCGCATCGACTTCAGCGTCTCCGACGAGCCCGGCAACGGGATCGAAGCGCTGCGCAGCGACTTCGAGGCGCTCGGCGAGGAGTTCGGGGCGACCTGGCAGCTGTGGCCGCAGGGGCAGAAGCGGCGGGTGCTCATCATGGTCTCGAAGTTCGAGCACTGCCTCAACGATCTGCTCTTCCGGGCACGGGTCGGCGAGCTGCCGATCGAGATCGCCGCGGTCGTGTCGAACCATCCCGACCATCGGGAGCTCGTCGAATGGCACCACATCCCCTTCTTCCGGATCCCCGTGACGAAGGAGACGAAGCCCGAGGCCGAGGCGAAGCTGCTCGAACTCGTCGACCGCTTCGAGGTCGACCTCGTGGTGCTCGCCCGCTATATGCAGATCCTCTCCGATGACCTCGCCCGCGAACTCACCGGACGGGCCATCAACATCCACCACTCGTTCCTGCCGTCGTTCAAGGGGGCGAAGCCCTACCACCAGGCGTGGGAGCGCGGAGTGAAGACCGTCGGGGCGACCGCGCACTTCGTCAACAGCGAACTCGACGAGGGGCCGATCATCGCCCAGCAGCTCGTCGAGGTCGACCACGCCTTCGCTCCCGAGGACCTCGTGGCCGCCGGCCGCGATGCCGAGTGCAAGGCGCTGTCCAATGCCGTGAAGTGGCACTGCGACGGACGCGTGTTCCTCTCGGGCAAGAGGACGATCGTCCTGCGCTAGAACCTCTGTGGCGCCGACCGCTCAGGTTGCCGTCGCTGTACCGCGTTACGCGGCGAGCGGTCGACGGCAACCTGAGCGGTCGGCGTATCCACGGTGCCGAGGGGACGGAGCCCATGAAACCACTGCAAGCCGCCTCGGCGTGGATAGACTGTCGACTATGAGCGAGACCCAGACCGAGATCGGCCCGCGCATCGGCGACCAGGTGTTCGAAGCGCTCCAGGCGAGCATCCTCTCCGGCGAATATCGCAGCGGAGATCGACTGCGGATCCGCCAGCTCGCGGCATCCTTGGGTACAAGCGTCATGCCCGTGCGGGAGTCGCTGGCCAGGCTCGAGGAGGTCGGACTCGTCGAGACCAGCCCGCACCGCGGGGCCGTGGTGAAGGAATTCTCCGCCGAGGAGCTTCTGCAGATCTATTCGGTGCGTCGCATCCTCGAGGTCGAAGCGACGGGCCAGGGTGCGCAGAAGCTCGATGAGACGGGACGGGCACGACTCGATGAGGAGTTCGCGGCGATGGAGGCGGCTCTCGACTCCGGTGATGCCTCGGAGTATCTCGATCACGACGAAGAGCTGCTTGCGACGATCTATTCCGCCTCGGGCAATCCCGTCCTCGTCGAGACGATCCGGACCCTGTGGCTGCGCTGCCGGGCGTACAAACTCGTCGGTGCCAGGCGGGAGATCGCGGCCGACGCCAAGGCGCCGCTGCTCAAGCACCAGCGTCGACTCATGGATGCCGTCGACGCCGGTGACCCGGGGGCGGCCGCCGAGGTGACCGAGGAGTCCTTCGACGACGCCGTCCGCCGCATCCGTGCCGGGTTGGGCGACTGAAGGTCGAACGCTGCGGGGCGGATCCGCTCAGACTTAGGGGACGATCCTCTCAGGCTGGGGGCCAGGCAGGCGGCTAGTGGTCACTTTCGGAGAGGTTCCAGCAGATATAGGTCACGATCGGATACTTTTCCTGCCGAGAAGTGTCCAGTAGCGACCTATATTTCGGCGCAACTATCCGATAGCGACCCAAGTTTCGGCGCAGGGTTAGCCATGCGTGCATGACTGATCCGCATGGCTGATTTCGGAAGTCGGCGACCGTGAGATTTCGCCCGAAGCAGGTCCCTCGAAATCGGATGTGATCAAACACTTGCAGATGAATGTGATCACATCCTATTCTGTGTGCAGATGATCCGCGTGAAGATGCGCGGACGCTCAGAGAAGAGAGGGGGTGCTCCCCATGAAAGATGCCGTCATCGTCGGCGGCGGACTCGCCGGACTGTCAGCAGCATGGCGACTGCGCAATTGGGATGTGACGCTGCTGGAATCGGGTTCCCGAGTCGGCGGTCGGATCCGTTCGGAGAACCGCGGACGCTATTTCCTCAACTGGGGCGGACACATGTTCGCCGGAGGCAAGACAGCGACGAATTCACTCATCACCGAGACACAGACCCGCTCGTCGGAGATCCCCGGATCGCTGTCTGCGGTGTCGATGGACGGCAAGCTGCTCATCGACGGACCAGTCCAGTCGTATCCGTTCAGGATACCCATGTCACTGAAGGATCGGGCCTCGATGATCAAGGCCGGAGTCAAGGTCTCCGCCGACGTCCTCCGCTAGGCCAACGCCGTGCGACTGCGCCCGAACGAGAGCTCGGAGATGCGTCAGCAGAGGATCTACGACTTCGAGAACGACCGATCCTTCGCCGACTACATCGGGGAACTGTCCGAGGACGCCGAGGCGATGTTCCGCCCGACGATCACCCGTTCGGCCGCTGACCCCGATGAGCTCGCCGCCGGTGCCGGCATCGGCTACTTCAGCCTCGTGTGGAACATCGGCCAGGGTCTCAACCGCAGCATCGGCGGGGGACCATCCAACCTCATCGAGTCGAGCGCTCATTCCGGCTTCAGCCACTGATGCCGACCGCTCAAGTTGCCGTCGCTGTAGCGAGTTATGTGGTGAGCGCTCGACGGTAACTTGAGCGGTCGGCGGCTCAGGCGCGGCTGCGGGTGAGCAACGCTGAGTGGAGTTCCTCCGGCAGCTCGACGACTTCGAGGCTGCGTTTGCGGCCGAAATCGAAGCCGAACCGTGCATGCAGACGGTCAAGATGCTCGGCGACCCGCTGCGAATAGTCAGGGTCGAAGGCATCTGCCGCGATCGCGATGACGAACAGTCCCGTCCCCGGACTCTCATGCCCCGAGTCGAAAGCCGTCGCATCGACGGAGAAGCGGCCCCCGCCGTGGACGGCGAGGAGTTCGATCATGAGTGCGACATTGCTGCCCTTGACCCCGCCGAACGGCAGCAGAGAACCGGCGAGGGCGGCCTCGGCATCGTTCGTGGCCGCTCCGTCGGGGGCGAGCGCCCACCCGTTGGGGATCGTCTCTCCCCGATCGGCGGCGTCACGGACGTTGACCCACGCGGTCGCGCTTGTAGCCTGATCGAACATCCGCGGGCCGTCGGCATGGGGAACGGCGAACGAGAACGGGTTCGTTCCGGTCGCCGATCCCGGTGCGCCGAACAGCGACATCAGCGCCGGTGAGTTGGCCCCGGCAAACGCCACCAGGCCTCGTTCGGCCAGTCGCGTCGTAAAGTAGCCGAGCTCTCCGGCGGTGAAGGCGTTGGCGATGTTGAGGACGGAGATGCCGAGCGTCGCGGCTGACGAGGCGAAGTCGTCGATGGCTGCGTCGAACGCGAGCTGCGCGGTGCCGCGATCGGCGTCGACGTGGTGTGCTGCCGGCAATTGGTTAGTCACCTTTGGCTGCGCCTGCCCGTTGATGCGGCCGGCCTCGAGGCCGTCGAGATAATCGACGAGGTGCGCCGTGCCTACGGCGGTCTTGCCCCGTCGCTCGGCCGCCAGGGTCGCGTCCGCCAGAGACTGTGACATCGCGGGTGACCCGCCGGCCGCGGTGATCGCTGCGATGCACAAATCACGCAGTTCGGTAACTGTCAGGGACGCGGTCGAGGAATCAGAAGTCTCCGGCATGCCCTTCACGCTACCGGAGTCCGGGTGTTCGAGGGGAACAGTCTGGCATGGGAGCGGGGCGGCTCACTTGGCTGAGCAGCCTACCTGAACAGATCCCAGATGCTGAACGTAGTGCGTTTGTAGACCGCGTTGCGTGCGGCACGCTTGGGGTTCTTCACCACGCCCATTCCGCGCTGACCATAGCCGGGTACGACCGCCTTCTTGACGGCGCGCTTGGCACGTCCGGTGGTTCGTGCCTTCAGTGAGCGTTTCAACGATGGCTTGCGCATACCGAATCTCATGGCGCCCCCTTTCTCTCGTCCGCGACCTCCGCCGCCACGGCAGGTGTCACAATGACAATAGTGTGATGCGGGACTGCCGTGAAGAGCAGCGCGAGCTCCCGGAAGACGCGCGCAGTTGACAGAATTGTCCATCAGCTCATCAGCCGCCACAGATTCCCGCGTCCGCCACCGAGGACGGAGTGTGTCATCTGCTCGCCGGGCGCCGCCGAATCGCAACAACGGCGATGCTCAGTGCAACAAGCGGAATGGCCAGGAATCCAGCGGCCGTATAACCGAACTCGTCTGGCACCAGCGAGTCAGCAGGGGTTGCGGTCGCCAACAGCAGACCGGCGAGAGCGCTGCCGAAACTGAAACCGCTGGCACGAACGATCTGATTGATCGAGAGGACACTTGAGGTCTCGGATTTCGGCACACCGTCGAGGATGAGCCGCGGCATGATCGCTGAGACGCCGCCCACGCCGAAGCCGAGCAGGCTCATCGCAATCAGTACGACGATGAGCGAGTCCGGAGAGAAGGCGAATACGGCCATCCCCGCGATGACAGCTGCCGAATGGATCGCAAAGGTCCACCGCGCCGATGTCTTCTCCGCCAGGGACGGGGTGGCCCGACCCGCGACGAACCCGAGTGCGGAGAAGGGAATGAGCGCAGCTCCGGCAGCGGCTCCGGTGAGGCCGAAACCGTATCCCGAATTCGCCGGAGTCTGCACATAGCGGGTGAACAGCGAGAACAGCAGATACATCGCGACTGCGGAGGCGAGCATGGCGATGTTGGCGCGCAGCACATTGCCCGTGAGGAAGAGACGCAGGTCGACGAGCGGTGATGTCGTTCTGCGCTCGACTGCCGCCCAGCCGGCGAAAGCGGCAATGGCCGCGATGAGTATCAGTGCGCCGATCCACGGCTGTTGCCACACCGAAGGCTGAGCGACGACCATGAGCACGCCGAGGATGCCGAGCGCCAAGAGCAGCGCCCCCGCAGAGTCGATGCGGACTCTCTGCCGCGAATTGCTGCCCGGGAGGGCTAACCAAGCGAGGACGAAGGCGGTCAGAGACAGCAGGAAACCGAGGCCATAGGCGATGCGCAGACCTGCCGCTTCATCGACGAAGCCCATCAGTGGGTACGCCACGCCGATGCCCACTGTGGACGCGACCGACACCGTCGCGATCGTTGACTCGGCACGAGAAGCACTCAGGTGATCGCGCGCAATGCTCATGAGAAGCGGGGTGACTCCGAGACCGAGTCCCTGAAGTCCGCGACCGATGATGAGCACGGCGAAATGGGCGGGGACTGCGGTCAGCAGTCCGCCAAGGGCGACGAGTCCCAAGGCGATGAGCACCGTCGCCCGACGTTGTCGACCAGCGCCGAGGCGGCCGAGCACCGGTGCCGTGACCGCGCCGGTGAAGAGGGTGATCGTCAGTGTCCATTGCGCCACCTCGAGCGGCACGTTGAGACCGAGTGCCGCCGAGGTGATGAGCGGTGCACCGACTCCGCCGATGACAGCGCCGAGGAGGGCGATGACGATGATGGAACGCGAAAGTGTTCCTTCGGTGGGGCTGCTGTTCGGGGAGGTCATCGGTTCGTCTGATTATCGATGTGGTCGAACAGACCGGGGTGAATCAGAGTGCGGATGCCGCCGGCCCAGTCTTCGTCGACCTCATTGATGTCCAGAGCCGCTCCGACGTTGAGCAGCATGCCGAAGGCGAGGAAGGTCTTGACGGTGACCGGATCGAGCTCGGTGCTGTCGGCGACGACCTGCCACATGTGAGCGAATCTCTCGCGAACTGCCCTCTTGACCTCGGCGTCTCCGCAGGCCGCGAGCCCCTGCAACTGGAGGAGCAGCGAATGCCGATCGGTGAGCAGATCATAGTACTGAGAACCCATGACTTCGAGCGCCTGTCGACCGGTCTTCCCCTCGGCGGCTGCGAGCATGGCTTCGCTGACCCGGTCGAAGGACTGGGCGACGAGCTCGAGGAACAGTGCCTTCTTCGTGCCGAACATGCGGAAGATGTACGCCTGCGTGATCCCTGCCTCCCGGGCGATCGCGTCAGTCGATGCGCCGTGCAGTCCATGTTCGGCGAATTCCTTCGCAGCGAGTTCGCGAACCTGTCTGCGGCGATCTGCGCCGCTCATCCTCTGTGCCATGGGAATAAATTATCAGTTAGTGACTAGTAACTAAAGGTGCTGCCACGAAGATGCGAGTTGGTCGCTTTCACGGTGGGGGTGCTTCCTGCGGGTGGATCTATCTCTATCCAACAGCGGAATTCGAGGTGGATCCACCCGCAGGAGTCATGCGCGAGAGGAGCAGAGCGCGCCTCAGAGGTCGCCGGAGTCCGGGGCGAGATCGGACTGGGAGCTCAGCGCCTCGGCGATGGCCCTCGACTCACGGCGCAGCAGAGCGACGAGGCGTTCGACCCGGGAACCGGTGACACGGTCGGCGATCGAGGCGATCGACAGGGCCGCACGCGGTCGGGAGCCGCGGATGCGCAGCGGAACCGCGACCGCCCACGACCCTTTGGCGAAGAGCCCCGGATTGTGGACGAAGCCGTCGACGCGGGCCTGATCGATGATGTCGCGCAGGTGCGGGACGGAGACCTTCGGATACCGCTCGGCGAGGATCTCGGCGTTGGCCTCGAACTGGGCGTCCACTTCGGCGGGGGAGAGCTCGGAGAGGATCGCCAGCGATCCGGCGCCGATGCCCAACGGGTGGCGGTCGCCCACCGACAGTGCGTTGTTGAAGATCTCACCGAAGCCCTCCTCGCGGCGGGCGCAGATCGAATAGCTGCCCGTGCGCAGAGTGAGAAACACGGTGTCCTGACTGAGCTCGGCCAAGCGCAGCAGACTCGACTCTGACTCCGTGACCAGCGGGTCCACCGATTTCTGGGCCAGCTGACCGAGGATCTGCGACTGCACGCCGAGGCGGTACCCGCCCTCTTCGAGGCGTTCGACGTATCCCATGGCGATGAGCGCCTGGAGCATGCGGTGGACGCTGGCTTTCGGGCGGCCGCTGATCGAAGCGAGCTCGGACAGGCTCGCTCCCTCGCGCCGCTCCCCGGCGATGAGCCCGACGAGGTTGAGCAGCGTCAGCGCGCGTTGGATGCTCTGAGCGCCCGTGCCCGGTTCGAGGCTGTCGACGGCGTGGGCGACATTGAACGAAGCGGACCGACGCAGCAGCCGACCGCGCATCTTGATGCGATATTCCTCGCGGAGGTCCTCATTCGAATCGGCGCCGTTGTGCATGTCTCCATTATGGACCGTCGTCGGAACCGGTGCTCGGGGGTGGTGTACGCGGCCGCCGAAGCGCACACTTGGACCACCGCACCCACTTCGGGGTGCGTTCTGACAGGAGCGACCATGTCCGCGACCTACACCTTCGATGTCTTCATGAGCCTCGACGGGTTCGCCTCGATCATCCCCGAAGGCGATTGGGGAGGCTACTGGGGCAAACAGGGCCCCGAACTGCTCGACCACCGGCTGCGAACCTACAGTGACGACTGCCGTTTGGTCCTCGGTGCCACCACCTTCCGCGAATTCGCCGCCATGCTCGCCGCTGCTGACGAGTTCCCCGATGTGCTCGACCCCTGGGTGACGGCCATGAGACAGAGCCCGACCACAGTCGTCTCGACCACTCTGGACGAGCCGCTTGATTGGCCCGACGCCACCATCGCTCGTGGCGACGCCGCCGATGTGGTCGCTGCGCTGAAGGACGAATCAGATGTGCCGATCCGCTCCCACGGATCCCTGTCGATGAACCGAGCGCTCATGGCCGCCGGACTCGTCGACCGAGTTCAAGTCACCGTCTACCCCGTTATCACAGGTCAGACCGGGACTCAGCCGGTCTTCGCCGGAGCCGCGGATTTCGACCTCGACCTTCTCGAATCGACGCTGCTCGACGGAAGCATTCAGGAACTCATCTACCGGCCGAGACTGCACTGACTGGAACCCGGCATCGGCTCGTTCCAGCGGTCCAGGATATGGAACGCCGGTCTCTCGACCCGGCGGCCGCCTCGGCGAGGTGGGCCCTAGAATCGGATCGGCCCCACCAGACGGTGGGGCCATCGATCTGAGAGCCGACGATCCCGGCGCCCGCAGGCAGGGTCCGGTTCGGAAGGGTGAGTGAGACGTGGCAATGGCCGTCCTCGATATCGCTGATGTGACGTTCCGGCGGGGGCAGACGCAGATCCTCCACGGCATCGATCTGCGCATCGACGCCGGCGAGCACTGGGTGCTCATCGGGCCGAACGGGGCGGGGAAGTCGACCCTGCTGAGTTTCGCCTCGGCGCAGGTGTTCCCGACCTCGGGCACCGTGGATATCCTCGGATCACGCATGGGCCGAGTCGAGCTCGCCGCGCTGCGCCGCCTCATCGGACACGTCAATCCGCGCCATCCGCTGCGCTCGAACCTCACCGTCCGCGAGGTCGTCCTCACCGGGCTGACCGGCACCGTTGAACGTCCGATGCGGTGGGAGCCCTCACCGGAGGATGTTGCGAAGGCCGATGCCCAGATCGCCGAGGTGGGGCTGACGTCCCGCGCTGACGCCGGGTGGAAGGTGCTGTCACAGGGGGAGCGCGGGCGTGCGCTCGTCGCTCGGTCGCTTATTGCCGCCCCTCAGCTGCTGCTCTTCGACGAGCCGACCACCGGACTCGACGTGGCCGCTCGCGAACAGCAGCTCGAGACCATCGACGCCCTGTCGGTGCGCTCGCCGGAGTTGTCGACGCTGCTGGTCACCCACCATCTCGAGGAGATCCCGGAGACGACCACGCATGCCGCGCTCATCTCCGACGGGCGGCTGACCGCGGCGGGTCCCATCGCCGAGGTGCTCACTTCTCAGCAGATCTCCGCCGCCTTCGACCACCCGATCGAAGTGGGCTTCGCCGACCGTCGCTGGTCCGCCCGGGCTGTCCGTGCCGCCGCAGTGCTCGGCTGACGAACTGCGTCCGTGCTAAGGATCGGCTGGGACGATCACCGTGCGCATTGCACGGCTGTGCACTCGGGCCTAGGCTTGGGCTATGAAGATGAGTACCGTGTGGAGCATCATCGGCGCGATCATCGCCATCATCATCGCGTGGTGGGTGGTCAACGTCGCGTTCTCCATTGCGTGGTTCCTCGTCAAGGCCATCATCACCGTCGTCGTGGCGCTTGCGATCTTCGGCCTTATCAAGGCCTCGCTGAAATCGAAGGACCGCGACCGAACGCGCTGACTGCGTCTCAGAGATCACCGAGGCTCGTGTTCGCCCCGCAGAGGACGACGCAGACCTTCTCTCCCGCGGCCGGCACATAGCCGCCAGTTGAATTTCCGTCATCGGCACCGCGGACTCCTGCCAGGGCAGTTGCCGCTGCATGCTCGACCGCCAGTCGGTGTTCGTCCCACAGTCGCTGCCGTGCTTCGACGATCACGTCGTCGCTGACCAGCACCGATGTGACCAGATCCGACCGTGCCGCCTCCAGTGCCAGCGATGTGGCGCGCCTGGCACCGAGCGAATCTGCGGCTACCGAATCGACTGTGACGTCGACCGGTTCGCCCGCTTCGATCGCTGCACTCAGCGCTCGACAGTTCTCCGGCTCGACCGCCACTGTTCGCACCCCGTGATGAGTCGCGGCCGTCGCAACTCCGGCGAATAGTCCGCCCCCGCCGACCGATACGACGGCCGTGTCGAGATCGGGCACTTGCACCAGGATCTCGGTCATCAGGGTGCCCGCACCCGCAGCGATGAGCGGATGGTCGTAGGCGTGCGAGGCCAGCGCCCCCGATGAGTCGACGAATTCCTGGCAGGCGGCGGCCGCCTCGGCGAATTCGGAACCGACCAACTCCACTCGCGCGCCATACGAACGCAGCCGTTCGACCTTCACGCTCGGCGCGGTGGTCGGCAGGAAGACGGTCGCCGGCACACCGGCGGCACGTGCCGCCCATGCGCACGCGAGTCCGGCGTTGCCGCCCGAGGCGATCGTGACTCCCGCCTCGGGGAAGGTGCCTTCGGCAAGGTGAGCCTGGATGAAGTTCTGCGCACCGCGGGCCTTGAACGTGCCGGTGTGCTGCATGAACTCGAGGGCGAAGAACAGGCCGTCCTCACCAGCCGGGGCCACGGTCACCGGGCGCACCCGGCCGGCGATCCGTGCGCCGGCGGCTTCGATATCGGGATACGTCAGCTCAGTCATCCCATCAGCCTATGCGAGAGCTGCTGAGTGGGTGCGCCGCCTCGGTGGATTGTTGGGTCGATCCACGGCGTTTCAGGCGGAGGAATCACCGTGGATCGACCAGGAAATCGAAGTGCAGGTGAGGAACCAGGGGTTCGCGGCAGTCTCAGTGATGCTTCGTCAGGCCGAGGTCGTTGCCCTTGGTCTCCTTGACGAGGCTGACGCCGATGAGCGAGATGATGCACACGATGATCATGTAGATCGCGATCGAGATCGACTTTCCGGTCTCGGCGAGCAGGGTCTCGGCGATGGTCGGGGCGAAAGCACCGCCGAGGATCGCGCCGAGCGCGTAGCCGATCGAGACGCCCGAGTAGCGGACCTCGACAGGGAACATCTCCGCATACATCGCCGACATCGGGCCATAGGACAGGCCCATGCCGACGGTGAGGACGAAGATGCCGATGCCGTACATCCAGATGTTGGCCATATCGATCATGAGGAAGGTCGGGATGAGCCACACGATGAGCAGGACGTACCCGATCTGGAAGGTCCGCACGCGACCGAGCTTGTCCGACAGCGCACCGCCCCACATGGTGAAGACCAGCCAGCCGAAGCTCGCGAGCGTCGTCGCCAACAGCACGGGTGCACGGTCGAGGCCGACGGAACCGCCCTCGGCGATGGGGCGCGAGGCGTAGGCGGCGAAGAACGCGATGATCATGTAGCCCACGGCGTTGTTGCCGATGAAGATGAGCGCGGAGAGGACGACTTCCTTCGTGTTCTTCTTGAACAGGGTGCCCAGCGGAGCCGAGGACTCGGCCTTGCGTTCGGCGAGCTCGGCGAAGACCGGGGACTCCTCGACCTGCCGGCGGATGTAATAGCCGACGATCACGAGGACGACGGAGAAGAGGAACGGGATCCGCCAGCCGAAGCTCGCGAACTGTTCGGGGGAGAGGACCGTGGTGAGCACCCAGATGACCCCGGTGGCCAGGATCATGCCGACCGGCACGCCGATCTGCGGGTAGGCACCGAAGATGCCGCGCTTGGAGATCGGAGCGTGTTCGACCGACAGCAGTGCGGCCCCACCCCATTCGCCGCCGGCGGAGAAGCCCTGCAGGATCCGCAGCAGGGTGAGCAGGATCGGGGCGCCGACGCCGATCATCGCGTAGTTCGGGAGCAGACCGATGAGCGAGGTCGCGGCCCCCATGAGGATGAGCGTGAGCACGAGCATCTTCTTGCGCCCGATCCGATCGCCGAGGTGGCCGGCGATGATCGCGCCCAACGGGCGGAAGAGGAACGAGATGCCCAGAGACGCCCACGCCATGATCTGACCGAGGGCCGGATTGTCCGCGGCCAAAGGGCCGAAGTATTGAGCGGAGAGGACGAGGCCCGCGGCCTGAGCGTAGATGAAGAAGTCATACCACTCGATGGTGGTGCCGACGAGAGTGCCGGCGAGGACCTTACGTTCCTCGCGGGTGGTCGTATGTGGGGTGGCCGGATTCGGAGTGACCGGGCCTGAAGCGGTGGAGGACATGAGCGGAACCTTCTGTTGCTGGGCGACTTTGCCGGGTGCCGTCTCCGGAGGCGGTGGTCCTCGACTCTGAGTGATCGCCGGTGCCTCGGGTCTGGCGGCGGACCGATGGACGTCCGCCTCGACTGACTGCCTGGTCAGTAATTGAGAACGATCATAGGTCAGAATGCACCCCCGTGTCACTCGTGAATCGACGAGGCGCGCCGAGGATGTGCCGCGGTTCCATCCGATCGCCTTGGTCGAGACAGCCCATGACAATTACCGACCGATTGGTTAGTATATGTCTAGGAATCGGCAGCGGTGCCGAATGCGGCCGCCGTGGACCGGGAGACGTCGTTTCACCAGGGAGAGCAAAGCATGACCGAAATCCTCAGTTCCTATGTGGCCGGAACCTGGCACACACCGGCGGCGACCGAGTCCGCCCGGCCCGTCCGCGACGCCGGCACCGGAGACCTCCTGCACTCGGTGAGCTCGGCCGGAGTCGACTTCGCCGCCGTCGCCGACCACGCCCGGACCACCGGCATCGCCGAACTGCAGAAGCTCACCTTCCACCAGCGCGGCGTGATCCTCAAGAAACTTGCGACCTACCTCATGGAGCGCACGAAGGACTACCACGAGATCTCCTTCACCACCGGCACCACCAAGCGCGACGCCTTCGTCGACATCGAAGGCGGAATCGGCACACTCTTCACCTACTCCGGCGTCGCCCGCCGCCAGATGCCGAACTCGACCGTCCACCTCGACGGCGGAGTCGAGCGCCTGTCGAAGAACGGCACCTTCGTCGGCCGCCACATCCTCACCTCCCGGCGGGGCCTCGCGCTGCAGATCAACGCCTTCAACTTCCCCGTCTGGGGCATGCTCGAGAAGTTCGGGCCGATGTTCGTCGCCGGCGTCCCCGTCGTCGTCAAACCCGCCACCGACACCGCCCACCTGACCCATGCGGTCGTCGCTGACATGATCGAATCCGGTCTGCTCCCTGCCGGCGCAATCCAGCTGGTCTCCGGTGACGTCACCCCGCTCTTCGACCACCTCGCCGAACAGGACGCGATCGCCTTCACCGGTTCCGCGAACACCGCCCGCACGCTGTCCGCCCTCGACTGCGTGACCCAGCGCGGCACCCGCTTCTTCGCCGAGGCGGACTCACTCAACTTCTCCCTGCTCGGTCCCGATGCCGCACCCGGCACGGAGGAGTTCGACTTCTTCGTCTCCGGCGTCGTCGCCGAGATGACCGTCAAGGCCGGACAGAAGTGCACCGCGATCCGCCGCACCTTCGTGCCCGAAGCCCACGCCGAGGCGGTCGGTGAAGCCATCACCGCGAAGCTCGCCACCCAGGGCGTCGGCGATCCGCGCGAGAAGTCCACTCGTCTGGGCCCCGTCGTCTCCGACAAACAGCGCACCGACGTCCTCGACGCGGTCGACCAGATCATCGCCGGGGGAGCCCGCGTGCTCACCGGCGGGCGTGAGGAATCCGATCGTCTGGCTGCCGAGCACGGTGGCGCCTATGTCGCGGCCACCGTCCTCCAGGCCGATGACGCCTGGTCCGATGCCGTCCACGACATCGAGGCCTTCGGTCCCGTGACCTCGATCATCACCTATTCCGACACCGAGGATGCCGTCCGTCTGGCCGCCCGCGGCCGCGGCTCCCTGGTCGGCTCCGTCGTCACCCACGACCGTGAGTTCGCGACCGAATTCGTCCGGAAGATCGCCCCATGGCACGGCCGTGTGCTCGTACTCGATCGTGACGATGCCGAAGAGTCGACCGGTCACGGTTCGCCGTTGCCGAACCTCATCCACGGCGGCCCCGGACGGGCCGGCGGCGGTGAGGAGATGGGCGGACTGCGCGGCGTCGAGCACTTCATGCAGCGCACCGCGATCCAGGCCTCCCCGGACATGCTCACCGCGATCGGCGGGGAATGGGTCAACGGATCGGAGCGCCGCCTCGGTGATCATCCGTTCACGAAGTCGCTTGCGGACCTGCGCATCGGCGACACACTCGACTCGGAATGGCGGGAAGTCACTCTCGACGATATCGAGCACTTCGCGAACTTCACCGGGGACACCTTCTACGCCCACATGAACGAAGAGGCAGCAGCCGCGAATCCGTTCTTCCCGGGACGCGTGGCGCATGGCTACCTCATCGTGTCCTTTGCCGCCGGACTCTTCGTCCAGCCGGACCCGGGCCCGGTGCTCGCGAACTACGGGCTCGAAGGACTCAACTTCATGACGCCTGTCTCCCCAGGTGACAAGCTCAAGGTGACGCTCACCGCCAAGCGCATCACTCCGCGTGAGACCGACGAATACGGTGAGGTCCGCTGGGACGCGCAGGTCGTCAACCAGAACGACGAACCCGTGGCGAACTACGACGTGCTCACCCTCGTGGCCAAGGAGTACTGAGGGCCGGCTGAACCGCCAGGTATGACGATGCCCCGCGCTGAGGATGCAGATCCTCGACGCGGGGCATCCGTCGTTCAAACCGCGGGCATCGCCGGTTAAGAGGCCCGGGGGACGCGGACCTTGAGGGAGGACGGGCGGATCGTCACTGTTGCCGGGGTCTGCGCGACCGCGTCGCCGTCGGCGACGATCTCGACCGGCGCGGCCCCGGCGGGAGTGTCGATGCGGATCTCGCGAGCCCGGCTGAGATGGATGCTCGGATGATGGTCGTGCTTGCCGGACATGAACGCGACGAGCTCGACGGCGAGCTTCGGCAGCCACGACTCCTTGAGGAGGACGACGTCGATGAGTCCGTCGTCGATCGCCGCCTCCGGTGACAGTGTGAGCCCGCCCCCGTAGCGGCCGGAATTCGCGAACCCCGCGGTCAGGCCCCGGAAGTCGAGGCGCTGTCCGTCGACTGTCAGCTCGAGGTCGATGCTCCTCGGCGGCAGGATCGCACGCAGGATCCCGTACAGGTACACCCACTGGCCCCGGACGACCCTGGTCGAGTTCGCATGCCGCTGGACGGTCGAGTCGAGGCCGAGGCAGACGTTGCCGAGGCTGATCGTGCCATTGAGATCGAGCACGTCGATCACTCGATCGCGGCCGTCGGCGATCGTGGCTGCGGCCTCTTCGACGTCCTTCGGGATGCCGAGTTTGCCGATGAGGTCATTGCCGCGGCCACCGGCGATGACGCCCAGCGCCGTGTCCGTATCGACGAGGCCGGCAGCGACCGCCCTCGCCAACCCGTCACCGCCGAGTGCGCCGACGACCTTGGCGCCCTCGGCGGCGAATGCTGCGGCGAGCTCCTTCGCATGTTCCTCGCTCGTGCTTCTCACAAGCCGCGCCTCGAGGCCGTGTGCTGCGAAGGCGTGGACGAGCGGATCGATGCGTCTGAGCACCGCTCCGCGCCGTGCCGTGGGATTGAGGATCACGGGCACGACTGCCGGATCGGCGACCCGCCGTGCCCAACCCTGTTCTGCGGGATCCGTGCCGAAGTCGCCGTTGCCTTCGATGCCGCTCACAGTCGATCCGGTCCGTTCATCAGCTTGCCGGGGTTCATGATGCCGGTCGGGTCGACCTCGGCCTTGGCTGCGCGCAGCATCCGCAGCCACATCTGACCGGTCTCGGCGGGCAGCCACGGAGCGTGGTCGGTGCCGACGGCATGGTGATGGGTGATCGTTCCGCCGCCCGCCATGATGGCGTCGCTGGCCGCGGACTTCAGCGCCTTCCACTGGGCGATCTCCGACCCGACCTCCTGCTTGGCGAAGACCGTGTAGTACAGCGAACAGCCGGTGGCGTAGAGATGCGAGACGTGGCAGAGCACGAATGCAGGAGTGCCGCGCTCGGCCATCGCTTTCTCGATTCCGGCGCTGATCGTGCCGTGGAGGTCATTCACCTTCGACCATGGGGCCGAGGTCTCCATCGTCTCGACGATCATGCCCTCACGCAGCAGCTGATCCCGCAGGTACGGAGTCGAGAAGCGGTGCTTCTCCCACGAGGTCTCCGGAATCGCGCCGAGGTTGACGCCCTTGTGCCTGCGCACGATCGAACGGCCCCGGAAGCGACGCGCACGCACATCGGAGGGGGTGCCGTCGTAGCGGACGACGAGGAGGCAGGGGGTCGTGAGGCCGCGGGCGCGCAGGTAAGCGAGAACGCCCTTGCGCTGCAGCTCGCTGCCGAGCTGCGCGAGACCGAACGCGGTCTCGTTGACATCCGAGAGACGGGCGATGTCGAGGTGCAGTCCCGACTGCTCCATCTCTCGCAGTGCTGCGCTGCCCGAGGTGAAGTCCGGGAAGAACCAGGAGTCGCCCTGCACTGTTTTCGGCACGCGATGGATCCGCAGGGTCGCCTCGGTGATGATGCCCAGCGTTCCTTCGGAGCCGACGAACAGCTGGCGTGGATTCGGTCCGGCCGCCGTCGCCGGGGTGGTGCGCAGCTCGACGGGACCGTTCGGGGTCGAACAGCGCAGACCGTAGACGTTCTCATCGATGCGGCCGTACCCGGTCGACTGCTGACCGGCCGAGCGGGTGGCGACCCAGCCGCCGACGGTGCTGAACTCGAAGGACTGCGGATAGTGGGCGAGCGTGAAGCCGCGAGCCTGCAGCGCCTCCTCGAGGTCGGGTCCGAAGACTCCGGCTTGGACGGTGGCTGTCAGCGACTCCTCGTCGATGTCGATGATCCGGTCGAAGCGGGCCAGGCTGATGCTCACGACCGCCGCGAACTCGACGCGCACGGCATCGATGCCGCCGACGACGCTGGTGCCGCCGCCGAAGGGAACGACCGCCACGGATTCCTCGGCGCACAGCGCGAGGAGGGCGTCCACCTCGGCGTTCGAAGCCGGGTAGAGCACCGCATCGGGAGCGGTGACCAGCTCGCCGCTGCGCAGCCGGATGAGGTCGGGCAGGCTGCGCCCGGCCGCATGGGAGACGCGGACGGCGCGATCGTCGCGGACGAATTCGTCGCCCACCGCCTCGGCGAAACGGGCCCTGACTGCGGACGGCAGGACTGATTCGGGCAGCTCGACGTCCTCGAGCGCCACATGCGGCCTGTCGACTCCGGCCGGCCACCCGCAGTGTTTGCTCAGTATCACCTTCGCGCCGGGTTTGACCGGGCCGTCGTGGCCGTCTTCGCCCCAGCCCCACCAGCGCATACGCGGCTTGTCCATGGTCGTCATCCTTCGTGTCGTGATTCGGTGGTGAGTTCCGGAGCGAGCCGGGCCACAGCGTCATAGAGGTCGGCGCGGTCGGCGTCGACGAGTCCCCACCGGGTCCGCCGGTCGATGACGTCCACGACCGTCAGCGCCAGTTCGTGTTCGACGGCGAAACGGACCTCCGCGCCGGTCAGCGGGATGCCCTCGCGCACGGGTTCGTTGAGGGAGGGGTCGGCATCGCCGTAGGCTGCCACCTTCGCCGCGTCGGTTCCGTAGATGGCGACGAGGCGGTCGGGCAGGCCGGGTGCAGGTGTGCCCTTGCCGACGAGGCCGAGTTCGGTCGTCCGGCATGCTCCGGCGCGCAGTCCGCCGACCTTGACGACGTCGTCGACGGCGTCTTCGGCCATGCGTCGGTAGGCGGTGAGCTTGCCGCCGACGATCGTCAGCGCCCCGGTCCGGGAGTCGCGCAGCAGGGCGTGTCTGCGGGAGAGGTCGGCGCTGCTCGAGGTGTCGCTCGTCTTGATCAGCGGGCGGAAGCCGGCGTAGCCGCCGACGATGTCGTCAGTGGTCAGCTTGTCGTCGAGGACGGCGTTGATCGTGTCGAGGAGGAACGCCTCCTCATCGCCGTCGGGAAGGGCACGGTCCGGGATCGGACCGTGGTGCGGATCGTCGGTGAGGCCGATCATGACCAGACCGTTGTGCCACGGCACGGCGAAGACGTAGCGGCCGAAGTGACCGGGCACCGGGGCGGTGATCGCGGCCTGTGGGTCGCCGAGGCGGGCGGCGGGAACGAGAATGTGCGAACCCTTGCTCGGTGCCAGTTCGACCTCGTCCGAGAGAGTGTCCGACCAGACGCCGGCGGCATTGACGATCTGTCGGGCGCGCAGCGTGTGCTCCTGTCCGGTGAGGCGGTCCCTGATGTGAACACGGGTGGGTTCGATCTCGGTCGCCTCGGCATAGGTGATGACACCCGCACCGTGTTCGGCGGCGGTCCGGGCCAAGGCGACGACGATCCGTGCGTCGTCGATGAGCTGGCCGTCCCAGCTGAGCAGTCCGCCGCGCAGACCGTCGGTCGCCGTCGTCGGGGCGAGCTGCCGGACTTCGGCGGCCGAGACGCGGCGGGGATGGGGGAGGAGCTCCCTCGGGGTGCGGGCGAGCATTCGCAGGAGATCGCCGGCGTGGAAGCCGGTGTTCGTCATGGCGGCCTCGACGCGGCCGATCCCCGGGTGCAGCGGGAAGATCATCGGCAGCGGCCGGATGAGGTGCGGGGCGATGGTGTTCATCAGCCGGCCGCGTTCGACGGCCGACTCCCAGGCGATCCCGACGTCGGCCTTCGCGAGGTAGCGGAGTCCCCCGTGGGCGAGCTTCGAGCTCCAGCTGCTCGTGCCCGAGGCGAGGTCACCGCGTTCGACGAGGGTGACAGAGAGTCCGCGGCTGGCCGCGTCCAGAGCGACGCCGGCGCCGGTGAATCCACCGCCGATGACGACGACGTCGGAGATATTCGCCGAGGCGGCCGCGATGTCACGTTCGCGCTGAGCGGCGCTGAGGGACGAGGTGCTCGCTGTGGCTTGGGAGCCGAGTCCCGCCGAGGCCGTGGGGCCGTGGTCCGCATTGGTGGAGGTCATTCCCGCTCTTTCTGGCACGATGCCGTACCAGTTTGCATTCGGCGATCAGTGTTGTCAAGATCACACTGTGACTAAAGAAGGACGCCCCTACGCGGGAGCCAGCCGCGAGGCACGGGAGAGTGCTCGCCGGGAGCGGATCATCGCAGCAGGGATCGAACTGTTCGGGACTCAGGGGTACCGGGCGGCCACAGTGGGCGCGATCTGTGAGACCGCAGGGCTGAACAAGCGCTACTTCTACGAATCCTTCGCCACCTTGGAGGATCTCCTCGTCGAGGTCTACGAGCGGGTGGTGGCCGATCTGCGGGCCGCGGTGCTGGCCGGTGGTGCGGCCGATGCAGGGTGCTCTGAGACTGCGACGAAGGCGCAGGGTGGCGAGTCGACGACAGCATCAGGGGCCGACACCACGGCGACGCCCGGTGTCGAGATCGCCGCGACACCCGGCGCCGAGGCCATGGCGGTGCTGCGCGGATTCATGGGCGGGTTTCTCGGCTGGGCGCAGGAGAACCCGGTCTTCGCGCGAGTCCACCTCTTCGAAGTGCTCGGAGTCAGTGCGCGCATCGACGAGCTCTACCGTCGGCACGGTCGGGTGATCGGCGGCGAACTCGCCGATGCGCTCTGCGTGGCCGTCTCGGGCACCGTACTCACCGGCACGCGGCAAAGAGTGCTTGGGGACCTGCTCGTCGGCGCCGGTATCCAGATCGTCGTCGACTGGGTGATCGGCGACTATCAGCCGCCGAGGCAGGAGCTGCTGTCCGAGATCGAATCGACACTCGGCTGGGTTCTGACTGCGGGAGCGATCGGGGAAGGCTGAGCCTCGGGTGTCAGGGCCCGACCTTCAGGCTTCAGGACTCCAGCCCCTGGAAGGCCATCGTCGTGACCGCCTCGGCGATGGTGTCGGGATCGACGGGGTAGCTGGGCCGGTACCACTCGGTGATCGAGTTGACCATGCCGAAGAGCAGACGGGTGATGAGCCCGGGGGTGAAGTCCGAGCGCAGACCGCCCTCGCTGATGGCGGCCTCGACGAGGGCGCGGACCTTCGCATCGATGTTGCGGCGGGCTTCGAGGGCCTCGCGTTCCAATGGTGAGTTTCCGCGCACGCGCAGCAGCAGGGTCACCGAATGGTGGTATTCGATGAGGATGACCACGCTGGCGCGCACGGCCAGCTGCAGGCGTTCGAGCGCGGTGACATTCTCGCGCAGGCTCTCGGTCTCGACGGCGGAATCGAGGGCACGGATGCCGCGGCTGATCGCGAGATGCAGCAGCTCTTCCTTCGACTTCACATGATGGTAGATCGCCGACTTCGTGATGCCGAGCTCACGGGCGACCGTGTCCATCGACGTGCCATCGTAGCCGCGGGAGACGAAGACCTCGGTCGCCTTGTTGATGAGCGTCTCCCGGTCGTATCCGGGACGGCCGCGGCGCGAGCGTTTGGGGGCGGCCGCCTCGGCGGGGGTCGTCGGGGGCGTCGACGCGGCGGTCGTCGATTCCGCGGACGACGTCGTCGAGTCCGGGGCTGTCGACGCAGGTGAGGACGATTCGGGCATGCGCATCAGTCTAATCGGCGGCCTCGGTGAGTGCCGCGATCCACGTCACAGCACTCACCTCGGCGCACGTCCGCGGCGCCGCTTCAGCGCATGCCCTGCGCCTCATCTCAGCGCACGCCCTCGCGGCGGTCGATGATGCGCTTCATCTTGCCGACCGAGCGCGGCAGATCCCCGGGCAGCTTGATGTCGATGGCGCAGGAGACGCCGAGGCGCTCCTTGATGCGAGCGGCCACGAGCTTGTCGAGGCCCTCGAGCTCGACGGCACCGACGCCTTCGCGGGCCTCGACCTCGACGGTCATCTCATCCATCCGGCCCGGGCGGGTGAGGATGAGCTGGAAGTGGGGGCTCAGCGGTGCGAACTCGAAGAGCACGGTCTCGACGTTCGCGGGGTAGACGTTGACGCCGCGGATGATCATGAGGTCATCGGAGCGACCGGTGATGCGCGAGATGCGGCGGAAGTTCGGGCGCGCAGTGCCCGGCAGCAGGGTTGCGAGATCGTGCGTGCGGTAGCGGATGATGGGCAGCGCTTCCTTCGTCAGCGAGGTGAAGACGAGTTCGCCTTCCTCGCCGTCGGGCAGCACCTCGCCGGTGAAGGGGTCGACGATCTCCGGGTAGAAGTGGTCCTCCCAGATCGTCGGGCCGTCCTTCGTCACTGCGGACTCGCAGGCCACACCGGGTCCCATGACCTCGGAGAGGCCGTAGATGTCGACGGCGTTGATGTTGAAGGAGTTCTCGATCTCCTTGCGCATCTCGTCCGTCCACGGCTCGGCGCCGCAGATCGCGGTCTTCAGGCTCGTCGAGGTCGGGTCGATGCCCTGCTTGTGGAATTCGTCGAGGATGGTGAGCAGATAGGTCGGGGTGGCCGTGATGATGTCCGGCTTGAAGTCCTGGATGAGCTGCACCTGGCGCGGGGTCTGACCGCCGGAGATCGGGACGACGGTGAACCCGTGACGCTCCGCCCCGTGGACGCCGAGTCCGCCGGTGAACAGGCCGTATCCGTAGGCGTTGTGCATCATCTGTCCGCGCTTGCCGCCGGCACCGAGGATGGACCGCGCGATGAGGCTGCCCCACCGATCGAGATCGCCCATCGTGTACCCGACAACGGTCGGCAGGCCCGTCGTTCCCGAGGAGGCGTGGATGCGCGCGACCTGTTCCTGCGGGACGGCGAAGAGCCCGAACGGGTAGTTGTCGCGCAGGTCCTGCTTGGTCGTGAACGGCAGCTTCGCAATGTCATCGAGGCTCGTGATGTCCGCCGGCGTCACGCCGAGGTCGTCGAAGGCCTTCCGGTAGAACGGCACCCGTTCGTACACCGAGGACACCGTCGTCTTGAGGTTCTTCAGCTGGCCGGAGCGCAGCTCGTCCAGGCTCATCCGTTCGCCGGCGTCGAGGTCGGTCTCAGTCATCATCGTCTCCTTGCGAATCTCTTCTGTGTGTCAGATCCAAAGACCGCCGAGGTGGTCCACCGTTCTTCGGTGTCCGGTCGTCGACGGGTGGTTCGGTGGGGGTGGTCCGGATCGGCTGGGTGCCGGACGTGGGTCGGGAGGTCGTGGGGTTGGCGGTTGCGGGGCTGGTCGGGTCTACTTGCGGGCGGGCAGTGTGCGGGAGCGGCCGCGGTAGGTGGCGATGATGTCGGAGCCGCGGGTGACGGTGACGTCGTAGATGCCCGAGCGACCCTGCTTGATGACCTCATGGCCGCGGGCGACGAGCTGATCGCCGAGGTACGTGGGCTTGAGGAAGTCGATGTCTCCGCCGGAAGCGACGGTGATCGAGCCGGGGTAGTTGCAGGCCATCGCGAAGGTCGTGTCGGCGAAGAGGAAGACGTAGCCGCCGTGGGTGATGTCGTGGCCGTTGGTCATGATGTCGGTGACCGTCATCGAGCACTGCGCCCACCCGGGTCCGTGGTCATCGACGGTGATGCCCAGGTGCTGGGAGGCGCGATCATTGGCGAACATCGCGGCCGCACCGGTGAGTTCCGTCTGTGGGACTGCCCCGGCGGTGGATGCCTCGGTGGATCCTGTGGGACCGGGCTGGGGAGCGGCCTCGGCGGGGG
>NZ_QYCP01000082.1 GCF_025506275.1 Brevibacterium permense | reverse complement strand
CTCGATGTCATAAATGTGCCCATTGCGACCAATTTCGACATACTTCGCATCCTGCTTCCCGCCCTCGCCGAGGCGACCGCCCCCTTCATAGCCGCCCACCCCTGGCGCGCACGACCAGGTTGAGCTCCGTCCACACTTGCCGTGCCCGGCCAGGTTCGCATCCGTCCGCCCCCGGAGGCGGGCGTCAGGATCAGAGCAGTTCGTCGAGTCCGCGCTCACCGGCGACGGACACTGCCTTCTTCACATCCTGGGCGTGTGAACGGGAGGTGATGAGCAGGACGTCGTCGGTGTCGACGACGACGAGGTCCTCGAGTCCGACGATCGCCACCGTCCTCGGTCCTTCGGAGAACACGACTCCCGAAGCATCGACTTCGAGCAGGTCGGTGTTCCCGCCGATCGAGATCACTCCGCGCGGCTCCCCGGGAACCGGCTGGCGCAGTCGGGCCACCGAGTCGAAGTCGCCGACGTCGTCCCAGCCGAAGTCGCCGGGGATGACGATGACACGACCGGCCGCGGCCGCGGGCTCGGCCACCACATAGTCGATGGCTCGCTTCTCCAGTCCGGGCCACACTGCACTGACGACCTCGTCGTGGTCAGGGGTGTCCCAGGCCTCAGCGATTCGGGCCAGTCCCGAATAGAGCGGCGGGTCCTCCTCGGCGAGGATGTCGAGAAGGGAGGATGCCTTGGCGATGAACATGCCCGCGTTCCAGCGGTAGCGTCCGGAGTTCACATACTGACGAGCCGTGCTCGCCTCCGGCTTCTCCGCGAATGCCAGCGCCCGCCTGGCCGTGGGCGCCCCGTCGAGCCCGAGCAGCTCACCGGTCTCGATATAACCGTAGGCGGTGGCGGGGTTGCGGGGCATGATGCCGATGGTGACGATGTCACCGGTCTCCGCGGCAGCGACGGCCTGGTCGATGACGAGACGGAATTCGTCGACGTTCGTGATCGAATGGTCGGCGGAGAACGAACCGACGATGGCGTCAGGGTCCTCACGGGCGATGATCATGGCCGCCAGTCCGATGGCGGCGGCAGAGTCCTTCGGGGAGGGTTCGGTGATGATCTGGGCGCGAGCGATATGCGGCAGCTGCTCGGCGACCTGATCGAAGTGACTCTCACCGGTGACCACCCAGACCCTGTCTTCGCCGACGATCGGCGCGACCCGGTCCCAGGTGGCCTGGATGAGGCTGCGGCCGAGGCCGAGGACATCGTGGAGGAACTTCGGCGTCGCCCGGCGAGACAGCGGCCACAGGCGCGTTCCGGATCCGCCGGCGGGGATGATGGCGTGGAAGTGCGTGTTCACGATTTCAGTGTCTCAGAGTTCGGGCACACCTTCCCCGAGGTTGCCCGCCGTGTCGGATGAGCCGATCCCCAGGCATACGGTGGGGATCTCCCCACCTCAGAGCCGCCTCGGTGATGGTGCGCCTGAGTTCCTGGGCCGCCCAGGTCAGGACAGGAGCGCAAGAATTTAGAGCACACGACTGTGATGTAATTGAAATTTCGTGAGACGCGAAATCCCAGTTTTGAGGGAATTGCCAGGGTTGCGGTGTGATCCGGGACGCTCAGCTGTGTCTCGACTGGCACGGAAGCGGTCTTCGGCGTAGTTTCTAGACGTACACACCCGAATATTCAAGATGGAGGATGCTCCGTGGCCAAAGCGTCTACGGGCACTCTGTACCGAGGAAACGAAGGAATGTGGTCCTGGGTCGCGCATCGCGTCACAGGCGTCGGAATCTTCTTCTTCCTTCTGGTCCACGTGCTCGATACTGCACTCGTCCGCGTCTCGCCCGAGGCCTACAACGCAGTGATCGGAACCTATAAGACACCGGTCATGGCATTCGGTGAGATCGCGCTCGTCGCCGCCATCGCATTCCATGCGTTCAACGGTCTGCGCGTCATTCTCGTCGATTTCTCGAAGAGTGGCCCGAAAAATCAGAAGAAGCTGTTCTGGGGAGTCATGGTTGTGTGGCTCATCATCATGATCGCCTTCATTCCCCGCCAGCTGATGCACACCTTCGGAGGCTGACATGAGCACAACATCCATTCCGGCTCCGCGGACCGGCTACTCCCGGCACAAATCGACGCGTTCGAAGTTCGAGATGTTCGCATGGCTGTTCATGCGCATCTCCGGCGTCGTGCTCGTCATCCTCATCTTCGGCCACCTGTTCGTGAACCTCTGGGCCGGCGACGGCGTCCAGGCCATCGACTTCGGCTTCGTCGCAGGCAAGTGGGCCAGCCCGTTCTGGCAGATCTGGGATCTGCTCATGCTGTGGCTGGCGATGCTGCACGGCACCAACGGTCTGCGCACCATCATCATGGACTACTCCGAGAAGCCCGGCACACGCATGTCCCTGCAGGTGATCCTCTACATCGCTTCGGTCATCGTCATCGTGCTCGGCACGCTCGTCATCTTCACGTTCGATCCCTGCCCGGCCGGAGCGGACCCCTCGGTCCTGGCTGAGTTCTGCAAGGCCTAAAGGAGAAACATGCAGGTACATCATTACGACGTCGTCATCGTCGGTGCCGGCGGAGCCGGCATGCGTGCGGCGATCGAGTCGGGCCAGCGTGCCCGCACCGCCGTTCTCACCAAGCTCTACCCAACCCGTTCGCACACCGGAGCCGCCCAGGGCGGAATGTGCGCCGCACTGGCGAACGTGGAAGAGGACAACTGGGAATGGCACACCTTCGACACCGTCAAGGGCGGTGACTACCTGGTCGACCAGGACGCCGCCGAGGTGATGGCCAAGGAAGCCATCGACGCCGTCCTCGATCTCGAGAAGATGGGGCTGCCGTTCAACCGCACCCCCGAAGGCAAGATCGACCAGCGTCGTTTCGGCGGTCACACCCGCGACCACGGCAAGTCCGCCGTGCGCCGCTCCTGCTACGCCGCCGACCGCACCGGTCACATGATCCTCCAGACCCTGTACCAACAGTGCGTCAAGCACGGCGTGGAGTTCTACAACGAGTTCTACGTCCTCGACCTCCTCATGACCGAGGTCGACGGGGTCAAGCGTCCCGCAGGCGTCGTGTCCTACGAACTGGCAACCGGCGAGATCCACGTCTTCCAGGCCAAGTCGGTCGTCTTCGCCACCGGCGGTGTCGGCAAGGTCTTCAAGACCACCTCGAACGCACACACCCTGACCGGTGACGGCATGGCCGTGACCTACAACCGCGGAATCCCGCTGGAGGACATGGAGTTCTTCCAGTTCCACCCGACGGGCCTCGCCGGCCTGGGCATCCTGTTGTCCGAGGCGGCTCGCGGTGAGGGCGGAATCCTCCGCAACTCCGAAGGTGAGCGCTTCATGGAGCGCTACGCCCCGACGATCAAAGACCTCGCCCCGCGTGACATCGTGGCCCGTTCGATGGCCAACGAAGTGCGCGAAGGCCGTGGCTGCGGACCGAACAAGGACTACGTCCTGCTCGACCTCACCCACCTCGAGCCCTCACACATCGACGAGAAGCTGCCCGACATCACCGAGTTCGCCCGCACCTACCTCGGTGTGGAGCCCTACACGGAACCGGTGCCGGTCTTCCCGACCGCGCACTATGCGATGGGCGGCATCCCGACGAACATCGAAGCCGAAGTGCTCGCCGACAACGACACCGTCATCCCCGGTCTCTATGCCGCCGGTGAATGCGCCTGCGTATCGGTGCACGGTTCGAACCGTCTGGGCACGAACTCGCTGCTCGACATCAACGTCTTCGGCAAGCGCGCCGGCATCGCCGCCGCGGAATACGCGAAGACCGCCGAGTCCGTCGAACTGCCCGAGAACCCGGCGAACGACGTCGTCGAGATGCTCGAGAAGATGCGCACCTCGGACGGCACCGAACGCATCGCGGCGATCCGCAAGGATCTGCAGGACATCATGGACGCCAACGTGCAGGTGTTCCGCACCGACGAGACTCTGCGTGAGGCACTCGACGAGATCGCCAAGCTGCGTGAGCGCTACAACAACGTGGGCATCCAGGACCGCGGCAAGCGCTACAACCTCGATCTGCTCGAGGCCGTCGAGCTCGGCTTCCTGCTCGAGCTCGCCGAGGTCATCTCTGTCGCCGCCATCCACCGCAAGGAATCGCGTGGAGGACACTTCCGCGAGGACTTCCCGGATCGTGACGACGAGAACTTCATGCACCACACGATGACCTACCTCGATCCCGAAGCGGAGACCGACGGCATCAAGGGCATGCGTCTTGAGACGAAGCCCGTCATCGTCACCCGTTACCAGCCGATGGAGCGTAAGTACTGATGAGCACCGATACCACCCCAGAGCCAGCGTCGAAGATCGACCTGCCGACACACGTGTCAGGCGAAGGCGGGTCCATCCCGTCCTTCGACTGCACCTTCCGGATCGCTCGATTCGACCCCGAGGTCGATTCCGAGCCGCACTGGGAGGAATACAGCATCACGATGTACGGCACCGACCGTGTGCTGGATGCTCTCCACAAGATCAAGTGGGAGATCGATGGTTCGCTGTCCTTCCGCCGTTCCTGC
Source organism: Brevibacterium permense (assembly GCF_025506275.1). Taxonomy (GTDB): domain Bacteria; phylum Actinomycetota; class Actinomycetes; order Actinomycetales; family Brevibacteriaceae; genus Brevibacterium; species Brevibacterium permense_A. The sequence continues at coordinate 103,449 of NZ_QYCP01000082.1, read as the reverse complement.
GCTCACGGCGTCTGCGGTTCCGATGCGATGCGCATCAACGGCCGCAACCGCCTGGCCTGCAAGACTCTGCTCAAGGACCTCGACACGTCCAAGCCGATCACCGTCGAGGCGATCAAGGGCCTTCCACTCGAGAAGGACATGATCGTCGATATGGAGCCCTTCTTCCAGTCGTACCGCGAGGTCATGCCGTTCCTCGTCACCTCGGGACACGAGCCCACGCGTGAGCGCCTGCAGTCGGCCGAACAGCGTGCGGCCTTCGACGACACCACGAAGTGCATCCTCTGCGCTGCGTGCACCTCGTCGTGCCCCGTGTTCTGGACCGACGGCCAGTACTTCGGTCCGGCCGCGATCGTCAACGCGCACCGCTTCATCTTCGATTCACGTGACGAAGGCGGAGACATGCGTCTCGAGGTCCTCAACGACAAGGAAGGCGTGTGGCGCTGCCGCACCACCTTCAACTGCACCGAGGCCTGCCCTCGCGGCATCGAGATCACCAAGGCCATCGCCGAGGTGAAGCAGGCGATCCTGCAGCGCGCATTCTGATCGCGTCAGCCTGATCCGGACTGCAGCGGCCCCGCACCACACGGTGCGGGGCCGCTTTCGTCTGTCCCGACTGCACGGGAGCGGCCGCCTCGGTGGGAGGGGTGCTGCTTCGACAGCGCTCCAGCCGGATTTCGGCACACAGTTCTCTCAAATGCACAGTGAGGAACCTGAGCAGTCCGAAAGAATCTGTACCAAAAGCTCACTCGAGCCGAAGGGAGGGCACCTCTGCCGGCGGAGACGCCTCGGTGGAGACGCATCGGAGCGAGGTGTCACCACGGTGGGGACGACTCAGTAGGGATGCCTCGGTACTGGTTCGTCCCAGTGAGGGAATCCTGAGGATGAGCCGGTGGGGGCGAAAGTAGACTGGTGCGCATGCGTTTCACCGGCTCGACTGCTTCCTCACCACGGACTCTGCACCTGAGTGTCATCGGCATGGCCGCCGCCCTTCTGGTGCTCGCCGCTCAGCTCGTCCACTCCCCCGCTCCCGCGCAGGCGGTGCCCCAACCGGCGGAGTCGACGGCACCGGCCTATGTGAGTCCCGACGACCTCGGCGATGGGGCCAAGCCGCCGAAGCCGACGGGCGCCTCCTGGCTCGTGGGTGACCTCGACTCCGGCGAGCTGCATGTGGCGACGAACGTGGAGAAGCGCCACGCTCCGGCTTCGACGATCAAGCTGCTCACGGCCCTGGCGCTCGTCGACGAGTTCGATGACAAGAAGAAGAAGGTGACCGCCGAGTTCGAGGACATGCAAGTCGACGGGACGAAGGTCGGTCTCATGCAGACGAACAAGTACTCGATCGATCTGCTCTTCCACGCGATGCTGATGTCGAGCGCCAATGATGCGGCGAATGCTCTCGGTCGCGCAGCAGGCGGGCAGGCCAAGGCAGTGAAGCTGATGAATGAGAAGGCCGCGGAGCTGGGCATGTCGAACACGCAGGCGAAGAACACTTCAGGGCTGGATGCGAAAGGCCAGTACACGACCGCTGAGGACCTCATGAAGCTCGCGTGGGCGGTGTGCGAGGACGATTACCTGATGAAGGTCATCAGGACGGAGACGTTCAAGTTCCCGGGCGGGAAGAACCCGCAGACGAAAGAGAAATTCAAAGGCTACGAGATCCAGAACCACACGAAGATCGTCGGCCAGGTCGACGGCGGGCTGGGCCTGAAGAACGGGTTCACCCGGGCCGCGAAAGGCTCGTACGTGGCCGTGGCCGAGCGTGACGGGCACCGTGTGGTCGCGACGATGCTCGGCATCGACAATAACTCTCGCCAGGTCGCCAAGGACCTGCTCGAATGGGATTTCGCCCAGAAGGACCCGAAATCGCTGCAGACCGTTCCCGTAGGGGTACAGGCCACCGCCGAGGCGGATCCCACCGCCAACGGAACCTCGAGTGATGCCGGCGGTGCCGGATCGGATTCCAGCGGAGCGGTGAAAACTCAGGACTCAGACGAGTCGGAATCGTCGATGGCGGCCCAGTCCGTCGGTGTGGCACTGGAGAATCCACTCGCGCTCGGTCTCCTGGCCGGCGGAGTCGTACTGTTCGTTCTCACCGTGGTCCTGTGGTTGCGACTGCGAGCACGCATGCAGGGACGACGATAACCGAGTTCCAGGGCCGCCTCGGCGTGGGAGTCGGCGCAGGTGCCGGCGATGGAGTCGACGCGGTAGTCGGGGAGGCATTCACGAACACAAGTCGCGATCTCTGACGCCGAATGGACAACTCGAGCGTGGACGCGTTATGATTGTTCCTTGCGTTCGAAGTTGTCCGCATTCATCGAACCGATCGTTGCGTTGCTCCTGACGACAAGTTTTTGAAGTCGTAGGCCCCGATCATGGTTCGACTTTGCAGATGAATGTTCCGGACACTGTGTCTCTTCGAATCGCAGATCCCCATGGCGATCACCCAATCGCCGTATTGAGAACCTGAAGAATAGCGCGCGTCGTTGCCTGCTATTCACAACTGAAGAAAGGAGGAAACCATGTCTGAGTTCCCACAGTGGGTCCAGCGCGGACTCGCACACGCAGGAATGATCGATCCCCGGATCAGCCGTCAGGCCCCTGGTGAAATCACGATCGAGGATGCGACCGGCCGTATTGTGCTGTTCACTGGCACGTCGCTGCGTGAGATCACGCCGATGGCCGCCGCCTGATACGAACCTCGGTCACCCTGATCTGCAGGGATCAGCACGGCCCAATAGGGTCGGCCTGATCCTCACTGATCGAGAAGACGCCCACTTGCTGCCGGGTTTTACGCAGCAGGTGGGCGTCTCTCATTCACGGTCGCATCGATCACGGCACCACTCCCCTATGACAACGACCAACGGCCCGTCCGAGCGAGTGTGCTCGGATGGGCCGTATCCGCGTCTGTGGCGCGAGGACTCAGAAGTCCCAGTCGTCGTCTTCCGTGTTCTCGGCCTTGCCGATGACGTAGGACGATCCCGAACCTGAGAAGAAGTCGTGGTTCTCGTCGCTGCCGGGCGACAGAGCCGCGAGGATGGCCGGGTTGACCTTCGTGACTTCCTTGGGGAACATCGCTTCGTAACCGAGGTTCATCAGCGCCTTGTTGGCGTTGTAGTGGAGGAACATCTTGCAGTCCTCGGACAGTCCCACGGGATCGTAGAGATCGTGGGTGTAGGCGACCTCGTTCTCGTAGAGTTCGAACATGAGGTTCATCGTGTAGTCCTTGAGCTCCTGTTTGCGCTCTTCGGACTGCGACTCCAGACCCTTCTGGTACTTGTAACCGATGTAGTAGCCGTGGACGGCCTCATCGCGGATGATCAGACGGATGAGGTCAGCGGTGTTCGTCAGTTTGGCGTGCGCCGACCAATACATGGGCAGGTAGAAGCCGGAGTAGAAGAGGAAGGACTCGAGCAGCGTCGAGGCGACCTTGCGCTTGAGCGGATCGTCACCCCGGTAGTAGCTGAGGATGATATCGGCCTTCGACTGCAGGTACTTGTTCTCACGCGACCAGCGGAAGGCCTCGTCGATCTCCTTCGTCGAGCACAGGGTCGAGAAGATCGAAGAGTACGACTTCGCGTGCACGCTCTCCATGAACGCGATGTTCGTCAGCACCGCCTCTTCGTGCGGGGTGACCGCATCCGGGATGAGCGAGATCGCACCGACGGTGCCCTGGATCGTGTCGAGCAGGGTCAGACCGGTGAAGACGCGCATCGTCAGCGTCTTCTCATCGTCGGTGAGAGTCGCCCAGGACTGGATGTCGTTGCTCAGCGGGACCTTCTCCGGCAGCCAGAAGTTGCCGGTCAGGCGATCCCAGACCTCGTCATCGATCGGATCGACGACGCGGTTCCAGTTGATGGCATCGACATGCGATGCCAGAGTCAGATTCTCCAACGCTTTCTCTCTTCCCAAAGTGCTGTTCGTCGTAAGTACGTGCTGTCTGCGCGGCAGACGAAAGTCATGTGTGCGGGCCCAGCCGGCGGCTTGGGGCCCGCACGAGGCCGGCGGACCGATTCACATCGGTCCGCCGATTCCATCATCAGAGCATGCAGGAGACGCAGCCATCGACTTCCGTGCCCTGCAGAGCGAGCTGCCGGAGCCGGATGTAGTAGATGGTCTTGATGCCCTTGCGCCACGCGTAGATCTGCGCCTTGTTGATGTCACGAGTGGTGGCGGTGTCCATGAAGAACAGTGTCAGCGACAGCCCCTGGTCCACGTGCTTCGTGGCCTCGGCATACGTGTCGATGATCTTCTCGTAGCCGATCTCGTAGGCATCCTGGTAGTACTCGAGATTGTCATTGTCCATGAAGGGAGCCGGGTAGTACACGCGGCCGACCTTGCCCTCCTTGCGGATTTCGATCTTCGAGGCCACCGGGTGGATCGACGAGGTCGAGTTGTTGATGTACGAGATCGAACCGGTCGGCGGCACGGCCTGGAGATTCTGGTTGTAGATGCCGTGCTCGGCCACTTGAGCCTTGAGCTCGCGCCAGTCGTCCTGGGTCGGAATGTGCACGCCTGCTTCAGAGAACAGCTCGGTCACGCGAGCGGTGCGCGGCTGCCAGACCTCATCGGTGTACTTGTCGAAGTATTCGCCGGTGGCGTACTTCGACCGCTCGAAGCCGGCGAAGGTCTCACCGCGCTCCTTCGCGATCTCCATCGACGCCCGCACACAGTGGTAGGCGACGGTGTAGAAGTACATGTTCGTGAAGTCCAGGCCCTCATCGGAACCGTAGTAGATGTGCTCACGAGCGAGGTAGCCGTGGAGGTTCATCTGCCCCAGACCGATGGCATGCGACATGTCGTTGCCGCGGGCGATCGAAGGCACGGACTGGATGTTCGAGGTCTCGGCGACCGCGGTGAGTCCGCGGATCGCGGTCTCGATGGTCTGCCCGAAGTTGCTCGAGTCCATCGTCAGAGCGATGTTGAGCGAACCGAGGTTGCAGGAGATGTCCTTGCCGACGACGTCATAGCCGAGATCGTCGTCATACTTGCTCGGTTCGGAGACCTGGAGGATCTCCGAGCACAGGTTGGACATGATGATCTTGCCGTCGATCGGGTTCGCCTTGTTGACGGTGTCCTCGAACATCACGTACGGGTAGCCGGACTCGAACTGGATCTCGGCAAGAGTCTGGAAGAACTCGCGGGCGTTGATCTTCTTCTTCTTGATCGCCGCGTTGTCGACGAGCTCGGTGTACTTCTCGGTGACGTTGATGTCGGAGAAGGGCACACCATAGACGCGCTCGACGTCATAGGGGCTGAAGAGGTACATGTCCTCGTTGCGCTTGGCCAGTTCGAAGGTGATGTCCGGGATCACGACGCCCAGGGACAGGGTCTTGATCCGGATCTTCTCATCGGCGTTCTCGCGCTTGGTGTCGAGGAACTTGTAGATGTCGGGATGGTGGGCGTGCAGGTACACGGCACCGGCACCCTGGCGGGCTCCGAGCTGATTGGCGTAGGAGAACGAGTCCTCGAGCAGCTTCATGACGGGGATGACGCCCGAAGACTGGTTCTCGATCTTCTTGATCGGTGCACCGGACTCGCGGATGTTCGTCAGAGCGAAGGCCACGCCGCCGCCGCGCTTGGACAGCTGCAGAGCGGAGTTGATGGACCTACCGATCGACTCCATATTGTCTTCGATGCGCAGCAGGAAGCAGGAGACGAGCTCACCGCGCTGCTTCTTGCCGGCGTTGAGGAACGTCGGGGTGGCCGGCTGGAAGCGGCCGGCGATGATCTCGTCGACGAGCTGGGTGGCCAGAGTCTCGTCTCCGCGAGCCAGGAAGAGAGCGACCATGACGACGCGGTCCTCGAAGCGTTCGAGATAGCGCTTTCCGTCGAAGGTCTTCAGCGTGTAGGAGGTGTAGAACTTGAACGCGCCGAGGAAGGTCTGGAAGCGGAACTTCTGATCGTAGGCGCGCGTCGAGAGCTGCTCGATGAAATCGAACGAGTACTGCTCCAGAACCTCGGGCTCGTAGTAGTCCTTCTCGACGAGGTAGTCGAGCTTCTCCTTGAGGTTGTGGAAGAAGACGGTGTTGTTGTTGACGTGCTGCAGGAAGTACTGCCGGGCAGCCTGCTTGTCACGCTCGAACTGGATCCTGCCGTCCTCGTCGTACAGGTTCAGCATCGCGTTGAGCGCGTGGTAATCCAGATCCGTCTCTTCGCGGATGATGTCCTCTACATTGCGGTCTTCAGCGAGCTCGCGCACAGTTTGTCCAATCCTAGGTTGACAGCGTCGACATCTTCCTGAGTGCCCAGGAGTTCGACTCGATACATGAGGGGTACTTGACACTTTGCCGCGACCTTGAAGGCCGCGCGGCAGTAGTCCATGCCGAAGTTCGTGTTTCCGGCGCCGATGACACCGACCAGATAGCGCCGGTTCTCTTCGACATTGAGGAACTTGATGACTTGTTTGGGAACAGCCCCACGATTGCGACCGGCCCCATAGGTGGGGGTGACGAGAACGAATGGCTCATCCACTCGCAGCGTCGGCTCCTTGGTCAACGTCGGCAACCGCACTGCCGGGTGACGCAGCTTCGCGACGAAGCGGTGCGTGTACTCGGAGTTGGCGGAGAAGTAGACCAGCAGCATTGTCAGGCCACGACGGACGCAGACTGTTCGCCGGTCAGGGTGGCGATCTTGTCCGGACGGAAGCCCGACCAGTGATCGTTGTCGGTGACGACGACGGGAGCCTGCATGTAGCCCATGGCCTTGACGACGTCGAGGGCGTTCTCGTCGACGCTGAGATCCACCGACTTGTACTTCAGGCCCTTGGCGTCGAGAGCACGGTAGGTGGCGTTGCACTGGACGCAAGCTGGCTTGGTGTACACGGTGATCATGACGACTCCTTCATTCTGCTGTGCAGTTCGGCATTCTGATGGCTGTGACCGTGTCCCGTCAACTGCTCGATCATGATGAATATCACGAGGCGCAGACTCAGGGGTGACCACTAGATGTTGTGTTCGGGTTAGACCTTACCCCTATATCCAGTGTTACACCAGTGTCATTTGCAGGTTCCACACCCTGTGTCATCACCGTCCACAATCGTCCACAGGCTGTGAACGACAATCATGTAGTTCGATCACCTGCGCGGACGCTGGGATCGGCGGCTTCAGGACCGATTTTCGACCCGTTCTCCACCTCCGTTTTCCACCGCTTTCCACAGGAAAAATTTTTGCCTGTGGGCATGTCGCGGAGTCCACGACCGACGATTCCGAACTCCTTCGTGCGGCACCGACCACGTCGGCGCGGAGGCGATCATCACAGCACCTCCTCACATCCGTCCGTCGGTTCCATCGACGCTACAGCCCGGTCCTGACACGAGATGGCCGCACTGTGAATGGCAGGTGACGGACGGAGGCACGTCGGACACGGCGCTGCTCTGTGTGTCAGCACTGCAACGTTCCCGGCTGTTGCGTGTCAGTGCCAGCCAATATGCTGGAGACCACAGAAACGCATCAGACGGCGTGGCTGAACGACCACAGTGACACCGAAAGACACGTGGCATCGATGCACCAGTGACACCGAAAGACTGAGGGACCATGACGACAATGGCACCGGCGAACACGCAGGAGATCGCGCACGCACAGGCGATCCTCAAGGCTCTGGAGTCCTACCTCGACCATTTCGTCGTCGGGCAGCAGCGCCTGCGCGAATCCCTGCTCATCGGACTTCTCTCCAGCGGTCACCTGCTGCTGGAGAGCGTGCCGGGGCTGGCGAAGACCACGGCGGCCGCTGCTCTGGCCAATGCTGTGGACGGCAAGTTCTCCCGCATCCAGTGCACCCCGGATCTGCTGCCGGCCGACATCATCGGTTCGCAGATCTACAACGCACACGAGGGGTCGTTCAACACCGTGCTCGGTCCCGTGCATGCGAACATCGTCCTCCTCGATGAGATCAACCGGTCGTCGGCGAAGACCCAGTCGGCGATGCTCGAGGCCATGCAGGAGAAGCAGACGACGATCGGCGGCAAACGCTTCGACCTCCCCCGCCCCTTCCTCGTCATGGCCACGCAGAACCCGATCGAGCAGGAGGGCACCTACCAGCTGCCCGAAGCCCAGCTCGACCGGTTCATGATCAAGGACCTGCTCACCCACCCGAACCCCGGCGAAGAGGTCGAGATCCTCTCCCGCCTCGACTCCGGGGTCTTCGACAAGGACTCGGTTCCCGATCCGGCCTGCTCGCTCGACGATGTCGTGACCATGCAGAGCTACGCCCGCACCGTCTACATCGATCCGGCCATCACCCGCTACCTCGTCGAACTCGTTCACGCCACCCGCAATACGACGAAGTACCTCGGCCGCTTCGCCCCGTTCATCGAATACGGAGCCAGCCCGCGTGCCTCCATCGCGTTCACGAACGCCGGCCGGGCACTGGCGATGATCCGCGGCCGCAACTACGTCATCCCCGAAGACATCAAGGACCTCGCCCACAGAGTGCTGGCCCACCGCATCCAACTCAACTTCGAAGCCGCCGCCGAGAACATCACGAGCGCCCAGATCGTCGATGCCCTCCTCATGGCAGTGCCCACTCCCTGATCGGCCTCCACGATGACTGTCCTGCTCAACCGAATCAAGGCGCGGATGACCATCCACGCCCATCGGCGGACCCGGCGCCTCCTCGACGGCGACTACTCCTCGGTCTTCCACGGCCACAGCCTCGACTTCGACGACCTGCGAGACTACATCCCCGGTGACGAGATCCGCGACATCGATTGGAAAGCCACCGCCAGACACACAGAGCCCCTGGTCAAACGCTATGTCGCTCACCGTCGGCACATCCTCGGCCTCGTCGTCGACACCTCCCGGAACTTCGACGCCGTGACCTCTGCCGGAGCCGACAAACGCCACCTGGCCATCCTCATGGCCGGGATGGTCGGCTACCTCGCCGTCCGCCACGCCGACGACGTCATGCTCATCCACGGACATGCCAGTCACACCACCGCCTCCCCGCGGAAAGGCAGCGAGGCCCATCTCGAGCACCTCCTGCAGCAGATCCTCGCCGAGACCGGCAGCGACTCCCCCGGGTCGATCAACACCCAGCTGCAGTGGATCACCAGCCACATCAACCATCGGATGCTGCTGGTCGTCATCTCCGATCAGGCTCCGCTGGGACCGGAGGCCGAAGCGACGATCCGTCGGCTGCGCGCCCAACATGAGGTCCTGTGGATCACGATCACCGACGCGGACCTCGCAGGACTGCCGTCCGCCTCGGCGCCGTTCGACGTCGCCCGACCCGACCATGGGCTGCCGACCTCGGTGATGACGAAACCCGAGGTCCGACAGGAATTCGCCCTAGCCGAGGCGGCCCGCCGTCAGCAGCGCATCGACCTTCTCGCCAAGCTGGGCATCGCCCACATCGAAATCGACCATCCGAAGTCGGCCCTCGGCCGACTGCACACTCTTCTGCTGAGGCACCGCCGTGGGCCCCGCTGAACTCATCGGGCCCCTGGAGGTCTCACCGGCGTGGTACGTGGCAGCCTGCTTCGTCCTGCTGCTGGCGTGCGGAAACCTCTTCGCCCCGCTCTTCCGCGCCGCCGCCGGAGTCGCCGCAGCGGACGGACCGCGCATCCCGATTCCCGTGCGCAGCACCTACCTCACCCGCATCAGCGCCGTGGAGACGGGCCTGACCGCAGAATCGGCGGACGTGCGCGAATCGGCACAGCAGCTGGCGACGATCGTGCGCGAATTCGCCCATGACGCCTGGGGCGTCAAAGCCGAGCACCTGACCTACCGCGATGCGGCAGTCGCCGGTCTCGACGACCTCGCGCAGTGCCTGCTCGGCCTCTACGAGGCGGAGTTCGCCGAGGCCGAACCGGCCGGTCTGCAGCCTCAGATCGCCGAGGCCCGGAAGTTGGTGGCGCGATGGTCCTGATGTTCTGGTGGCTGGCGCTCATCCTGCTGGCCCTCGCCGCAGCCGCAGTCTTCTGGTTCCGCCGTCCGAAGTCGACGGAGTCCTCTTTGGCCGTGGCCCACAGCGGGCGGATGACGAGCCTGCCGAGTTTCCGCAGGGCCATGCGCAGACGACTGGTGACCACGGTCGCCCTCCTCGGAGTCATCGTCCTCACCGGGCTGTCAGCGCTGGCGGGAGTCGCACGTCCGGCTTGGGTGGAGACGGTCAACCCGGAGCGGAAGATGCGCGATGTCATGCTCTGCCTCGATGTGTCCGGGTCGATGCTCGGCTACGATGCCGATCTGCTCGAGTCCTACCAGGAACTCGTCGACCGCTTCGACGGCGAACGCATCGGCCTGACCGTGTTCAATGCCACCGCGGTCTCCGCATTCCCGCTCACAGACGACTACGACATGGTCCAGAACTACCTCGCCGAGGCCGAGGAGGGGTTCCGCACCTGGGGCGCAGAGGGCACCGACTATTCGTGGTCGACTTCGCCCCCGAACATCGGCGGCTCCTCGCTCATCGGCGACGGGCTCGTCAGCTGCGTCGACAACTTCGACCGGCAGGACGAGGACCGGTCCCGGTCGATCATCTTCGCCACGGACAATATGCTCGCCGGTGAGCCGCTCTTCGAGCTCAACGAAGCCGCCGATATCGCCGTCGACGCGAAGGTCCGTGTCTACAGTCTCTCCCCTCCCTCGGTGCTGACGACCACTCAGACGAAGGAGCTGCAATCCGTGTCCGACCGTACCGGCGGCGAACAGTTCGACATGGGTTCGGCCTCGACGATCGACCGCATCGTCGAGGAGATCCAGAGCCAGGAAGCGGCGAACACCCCCGGCCGTTCGTACACGATCGTCCACGATATGCCGGTGGTTCCGCTCGCACTCGCCGTATTCGGCCTCGCCGGAGTGTTCGTACTGGCGTGGAGGACGAAATCATGATCTTCGATCCCGTCTTCACCTGGTTCGGCTGGGGCTTCATCGTCCTCGCCCTGCTCACTGTGTGCATCATCCCCGCCGTTCGCGGCGACGGAGCACGCTGGAAGTGGTTCGCCCGCATGGGTGTCGTCGCCGTGCTCGCCATAGCACTGGCACGCCCCGGCATCCCCATCAAATCCTCGACCGAGGAGTACGAGGCACGAGCCGATGTGTACTTCGTCGTCGACGTCACGACGTCGATGGCCGCCGAGGATTTCGACGGGGACGACACCCGCCTCGAGGGAGTCAAGAAGGACATGCTCGAACTCGCCGACGCCTTCCCCGGCACCCGGCTGAGCATCATCACCTTCGCTTCGACCGCAGCCACTGTGATGCCGCTGACGACCGATCACGCAGCCTTCGCCTCCGCCGTCGACGTCCTCGAACCCGAATCATCCATGAATTCCAGAGGCTCATCGATCACCGAGGCCGGTGAAGAGCTCGATAAGCGGATGACCTCGAACGATGAGGACCGTCCGGAGAACAAGAACGTCGTGTTCTACTTCGGCGACGGTGAGCAGACCGTATCGGAGAATCCGGAGTCGTGGTCGCCCTTCGCCTCCCGCATCGACAGCGGCGCCGTCTTCGGATACGGCACCGATCAAGGCGGGAAGATGCGCGACAGCCAGCCTTTCGGCTACGGCTCCGGTGTCGGTGATCCCGGCAATGCGCCCGGCATCGGCGACCCCGATGACCCAGATGACGATCAGGCACCTCCCGAGTACATCCAGGACCGCAACGGCAATCCGGGAATCTCGAAGATCGACGAGGGCAACCTGCGCCAGATCGCCTCGGACCTCGGCGTCGACTACCACCACCGCGACGGAAACGGCGCGATCTCCAGCGTCTACACCGCCCCGAAATACGATCAGGCCCTGGTGAAGAAGGACGGCCGGGTCACCGTCGACGAATACTATTGGGTCCCGCTCATCCTCGTCTTCGCGTGGATCGCCGTGGAGCTCGTCTTCGGTGTCCGCGAATACCTTCGCCTCAAAGCGATCACCCCCAAGCGCCCTCGCCGAGGCGGCCCACCCGGACCGTACGGTCCCGGTGGTCCAGCCGGTCCCAGCGGATCGGTTCCCTACCAGGCGGTGCCCCACCAGGGAGGTCCGCGATGAACCGCCTGCAGAATCTGTGGTCACGGCTGCGTCGGATCACGAAGATCAACCTCATCCTCGGTACGATATTCGCCCTGGTGTTCGGCTATATCGCCATGGCCACATACTTCGGAACCGCCTCGCAGGTCAGATACACCTCGAATGACTTCCCCGGTGCCAAGAAAGCGGCAACGGCGTTCCTACGGGTCAGCCCGTTCCAACGCCATATCGGCTACTTCAACCGCGGCACCGCCGAGGCTGCCGTCGGCGACTTCGATGCGGCCCAGACCGATCTCGAAGCCGCCTTGGAGATCGCTCCGACCTCGGCCGAATGTGCTGTGCGGATCAACCTGTCCTACGTCTATGAGAAGCAGGCAGATCAGATCGCCTCGCAGGACCCCGACCAGTCGCAGGAACTCTACGACCGGTCGCTGAAGACCCTCGAAGACGCGCCTGAGGAATGCCAGCCGAAGAAGAGCGAAGAGAAGCAGAAGAGCAGCCAGGCGAAGGAACGCGTCGAGGACAAGAAGCAGGGCGAGAAGGCCAAGGACGAGGGAACCGACGACAGCGAGTCCGAGGACGAGGATTCGCAGGAAAAGGACTCCGGGGACGAGAAATCCTCCGGAGATGAAGGCCAGGACCCTGGGGAAGATGAGGAGAAGCCGGACGATTCCTCAGGTAAGTCCGAACGTGAGAAGAAGCGGGACGAGCTTGAGAAGCGCCGCGAGGACTCCGAACGACAGCAGCAACAGCAGGGCCCCGGCGGCGAGGGAGGCAGGTCGACCCCGGAGAAGCCCTGGTGATCCTCGTCGAGGCCGTCTGATCACTCCGGGACGTGGAGGCAGCGCTGATCCGCTGTGACATCATGAGTCCATGAACGCCTCCGACCCCGCTGCTTCAGATTCTGCTTCCACCTCCGTGCCCAGGACCTCATCCTCGAGTGCATCCGGATCCACCGTTTCGGCGTCCGCTCCCTCGGCACCGTCACCGCGACTGCGGGCCGCTCTGGAGACCTTCCCGCCCTATATTCCGGGCAAACCTCCCCGCCAGGTCGAGGGTCTCAAGTCGTTCAAGCTCTCCTCGAACGAGAACTTCCTGCCTCCCCTGCCGGCAGTCCTCGACACCATGGTCGCTCACGCGACGAACCCCGCGCTCTACCCCGACGATGCGGCACTGGCGCTGCGCCAGGGACTGGCCGGCCGCCTCGGAGTCGGGCTGGATCAGCTCGTCGTCACCACCGGTGCCAGCGAACTGCTCGTCGCGCTGACCCAGATCACCTCGGACGCCACCACCGAGGCGATCTATCCGTGGCCGTCGTTCGAGATGTATCCGCAGACCACCGGGCTCGTCGGTTCGACTCGCCACGAGGTTCCGCTGACGGCAGAGGGCCGTCACGACCTCGACGCGATGGCGGCGGCGATCACCGAAGACACCCGTCTCATCATCCTGTGCTCACCGAACAACCCGACCGGCCCGGTCCTGCGCGACGACGAGGTCCGCGCCTTCCTCGACAAGGTACCTGACCACGTCCTCGTCGCGCTCGACGAAGCGTACTGGGAGTTCGCCACCGAACCCCGGCGAGCCGATGGACTCGGTCTTGTCCGCGACTATCCGAATCTCGTTCTGCTCCGCACCTTCTCCAAGGCGCATGGACTCGCCGGGCTGCGTGTCGGCTACGCCGTCGCCCATCCGCCGGTCATCGACGGGCTGCTCAAGGCCGTCATCCCCTTCGGCGTCACCGACCTCAGCCAGGCAGCCGCCCTCGAATCCCTCAATCATTGGGACGAGGTGCTCGAGCGGGCCGGCGAGATCGCACAGACCCGCGATGCCTTCGCAGCTGCACTGCGCGAACAGGGCTGGGAGGTGCCCGAAGCACAGGCGAACTATGTCTGGCTGCCGCTGGGTGAGAAATCTGATGCCTTCGAAGATGCCTGCGTCGATCAGGCCGTGGCCGTGCGCAACCTCGGGGCCGGTGTGCGCATCAGCATCGGCGAAGACGAAGCCCTCGCCCGAGTGCTTGAGATCGCCGAACGCTTCCACATCGAACACTTCGAGAAGTAGTCAGCGAGCACAGCCGCACAGACCACCGGGCCGCGCGGTCGGTGAGAGGTGCACCTAGATTTCGGCAAGCTCGAGAGCCAACGACACCGCCTGCAGCGTCTCGGCGCGGGAGAGGTCGCGGCCGAGCAGCGTTTCGATCTTCGCCAACCGTGCCCGCACCGTGTGCCGATGGATGCCCAACTGGGCGGCGATGCGCTCCCGTGCTCCGGACTCGGCGATATAGGTCCGCAGAGTCTCCAACAGCTCCTGACCGCCGCGGGCCCGGAAGAGTTCGCCGAGAACCCGATCGACGAACCGGTCGGCGGCCTCCTCTTCGACCGCCGACAGCAGCGCCCTGACCTCGGAGGCCTCGGACTCGTGCTGCGTCCGCCACAGCATCCACGTGTGATGGAGGTGTCCCAAGGGCAGTCTCTTCTCCGCGAGCTCCTCCAGGCCAGCGACCTCGGCGGCCGTCGTCACCAACGCATCGAGTCCCCGCTCTCGCGCGCCGATGACTCCGAGGAGCGAACCGGTGCGAGTATGCAGACTCCCGCCGACGATGTCGGCGATGAGGCGTTCGGCGAAGTCCCCGCGGACTCCCCCGAAGATGCGCATCCCCACCGTCGCCACCGGCGCCAGCCCCGTCGCCCGCGTCCACTCCCCGCGCGCTTCGTCCTCACTCAGATCGGCCTCGAAGAGCAGCGCCCGACCGGAGGGAACGGGCAGATCTGCCAGCGACATCGCCAACAGCGCCGAGGCGGTCGACAGCAGCAGGGCACGCGTCTTCGGGGAGCCGGCCGCCTCGGCGGGGGTGAGGATCCATCCGAGCGGATGGTCACCCCCGATCGGAACGGCCTCGACGATCCGCGAGCTCGTGCGGATCAGGCGGGGCCCCGCAGTCGATTTCGCCGATTCCTCGATGAGTGCCGAACGCACGTCGTCCTCGGCATCGTCCCCGCTCAACGCTCTGCCGGTTGGCGAGACGACCCGGACCGGCGCCTTCAGCGTCTCCGCCAGGTCGGCCACGAGAGCCGCGGGCCCCTCGCCGGCCAATGCGGTCGCGAAACGGCGGGCGGCGCTGCTCGCCCGGGTCAGCTCCCGGTTGGTCTCGGCCTCACGCATCCGGGTGAAGGCATCGACGACGGCGACGAACGGAACGGGCTCGGGCACCCCGAACAGCGCCAGCCCCGCCTCCTGCGCGGCGGCGACGAGCTTCGGTGGGACCTGCTGCCACGGCAGGTCGGAGCCCAGCCCGATGCCGAGTGCATGAACGCCGACGGCCTTGAGGCGGCGCACATAGTCCCTGACCGTCTCCCCGCCGAGGTCCTGACCTACACCGATCGTCAGAAGCACCTCACCGCCGGCCAGCCATTCGTCAACCTCCGGCAGCTCCGAGGAGTGGACGATCGTGACATTCTGCTCCGCTGCGGTGGGTGAATCGACGATGACCTCGAGCGCGAGTTCTGTGCGTGACCAGATCTGTTCCAAGGTGACCATGCACCCGATTCTATCCATAATGGATAGGGGAGGTTCCAATTGCTCCATTGTGGATATCGGTGTTGTGTGAGCCACGTCCTAGGCTGAGCACACAGCCTCCGGCCCGTCCGGGTCGGGTCAGCCGCTACGACGAAGGAGCAAGCCAGTGACGTCTCAGCCGCTCGGCCCAGCCGACTACAGCAAGACACCCCGCTACGCAGGACCCCCGACGTTCGGTCTGCTGCCGCGCATCGATGAAGTCGAAGCCGAGCGTCCCGGTGAGAAGATCGACGTCAAGGTCATCGGCATTCCCTTCGACGCCGGTGTCAGCTATCGTCCCGGTGCCCGCTTCGGGCCCGCTCACATCCGCCAGTCCTCGAAGCTGCTGCGCCCCTACAACCAGGCGACGAACGTCCACCCGTTCAGCTGGCAGCAGGTTGCCGACTGCGGTGACCTCGGCGTCAATCCCTTCGACATCGAAGAGGCCATCACCACCGTCGAGGCCAACGCCGACGCCATGCGCGCCGACGGGGCCAAGCTGCTCACCCTCGGCGGGGATCACACCCTGGCCCTGCCGAACCTGCGCTCCCTGCACAAGACGCACGGGAAGATCGCCGTCCTCCACTTCGATGCGCACCTGGACACCTGGGACACCTACTTCGGTGCGCCCTACACCCACGGCACTCCCTTCCGCCGCGCCAGCGAAGAGGGCCTCATCGACATGACCTCGTCGATGCACATCGGCATCCGCGGTCCCCTCTACGGACAGAAGGACCTCGAGGACGATGAGGTGCTCGGCTTCCAGATCATCCGCAGCGACGAATACCAATTCACCTCGGTCGCCGACGTCGTCGCCCGCATGCGCAAGCGGCTCGGCGATGCTCCGGTCTATATCTCCGTCGACATCGACGTCCTCGATCCGGCGGCCGCTCCCGGCACCGGCACCCCCGAAGCCGGCGGAATGACCAGCCGCGAGCTGCTCAATTCGATCCGCGGGCTCCAGGGCCTCAACGTCGTCGGCGGCGAGATCGTCGAGGTCGCCCCTGCCTACGACCATGCCGAGGTCACCGGACTCGCCGCCGCCCATGTCGGCTACGAGATCCTGTCCCTGTGGGCGGCGGAGAACAACGGAATCACGGCACCCTCCGGCCCGTCCGGCAGTGCCCTGGGTATCTGAATGAGCACTGAAATCAATGTCCGCAACGGCGGTCGTGCAGTGGTGGCGACCCTCGCCGCCCACGGTGTCGATACGATCTTCGGCATCCCCGGCACCCACAATCTCGAGTTCTATCGGCATCTGCCTGAGTTCGGGATCCGCGCCGTGACTCCTCGTCACGAGCAGGGAGCCGGCTACGGTGCCGACGGGTACTTCCTCGTCTCCGGCAAACCCGGGGTCGTCATCACGACCTCGGGGCCGGGGCTGACGAATGTCCTCACCGCCGCCGCGACCGCCTATGCCGAATCCCGCCCGATGCTCATCCTCTCCCCCGGTGTGCCCACCGGGTTCGAGCGCGCCGACGTCGGAATGCTGCACGAGACGAAGGACTCCTCCGGAGCGGTGGGTCGCCTGCTCGTGTCCTCCCAGCGCACCCGCACTGCCGAAGGTGCAGCGCAGGCCGTCGCCGAGGCGTTCGCCATGTTCGACTCGGCCCGTCCCGGGCCCGTGCACATCGAGGTTCCCCTCGACGTTCTCGAGGGGGCCTGGAACGGCAGCGTTCCGGTTCCGTTCGCAGGTCGTCGTCCCGGCCTCGATGACCATGTCGTGGCCCGCGCCGCCGAGGCGATCCGTGCGGCGAAGAGTCCGATGGTCATCGCCGGCGGCGGTGCCAGAAGGGCCCACGCCGAGGTGGCACGTCTCGTCGAGGCCCTCGACGCTCCCCTGGCGACGACGGCCAACGGCAAGGGCATCGTGTCCGAGACGCATCCGCTGTCGTTGGGTTCGAACGTGCGCTTCCCCAGCGTGCAGGCCGAGTCCGCGGCCGCCGATGTGCTCATCGTGCTCGGCTCCGAACTGGCCGACTCGGATCTGTGGGGCGGAGTCATCGGTGCCCAGACGAGCATCGGTGTGCGTGACGAGGCCGCCCGGCAGACCGTCATCCGCTGCGATATCGACCCCGACCAGCTGAACAAGAACCTGCCCGGAGACATCCTCGCCTGCGCGGACACTGGCGAATTCCTCACCGCGCTCACGAGCGCGCTTGGAATCGGAAACGACGGCGCCGCCTCGGCGAACGACGACGGAACGGAATCGTCCGACTCGAACGGATCGGCCGCCTCGGCGAAGGAATCCGGTGCCGATCGGGTCGCCCGGATCCGGGAGACCTGGGCCACCGATTTCGACTTCGATGCGATCGGTGCCCGGGTCACCCGGCTCGTCGAAGAGGGAGCGGGATCGACCGTCGTCATCTCCGGTGACTCCTCGCAGGTCACCTACGACGGCACGGTGCACGCGCTGACGGCGAGCACACCCGACCAGCTGCTCTACATGCCGGGATTCGCCACCCTGGGCTACGGCATTCCCGCCGCCCTCGGAGCGAAAGTCGCCGATCCTGCACGACCGGTCGTGTGCATCCTCGGCGACGGTGCGGCCATGTTCTCCATCCAGGAGCTCATGACCGCGGCCGAGCTGGGACTGGGCATCCCCTTCGTCGTCGTCGACAACGGCGGATATGCGGAGATCGAAGGCCAGATGGTCGAGCGCGACATCGAACCCTTCGCTGTCAGGCTCGCCCGTCCCGACTTCGCGAAACTCGGCGAATCCATGGGTGGTGCCGGGGTGACGATCGCCGAGGCGGACATCGATTCCGCTCTGCCTGCGGCCATCGCCGAGGCGCTCGATCGCTCCGTTCCCACCGGCATCCACATCACCGTCGGTCATTGAGCCGATCCAACAGAAAGGGTCGCTGTGGACTCTTTGGTAGTCATCATCTATCTCGCCGTCATGGTGGGATTCGGAGTCTGGGGCCGTTTCAAGGCCCATAACCAGGAGGACTTCTTGGTCGCGGGGCGCCGCCTCGGCGGACTGCTGTACACCGGCACGATGTCGGCCGTCGTCCTCGGCGGCGCGTCGACGATCGGCGGTGTCGGCCTCGGCTACACGGCCGGGCTGTCGGGAATGTGGCTCGTGTTCGCGATCGGCTTGGGCATCATCGCGCTCTCGCTGTTCTTCGCTCCGAAGATTCAGAAGCTCGAGATCTACACGGTCTCGCAGATGCTCGAACTCCGCTACGGCAAGGGCTCACGTTTCGTCTCCGGAGCGATCATGACCGCCTACGGTCTGATGATCTCGACGACGTCGACGGTCGCCTACGCCACGGTCTTCCATGCCCTGTTCGATCTCGACAAGGTGTGGTCGGTGCTCATCGGCGGCGGCATCGTCATCCTCTATTCGATGCTCGGCGGCATGTGGTCGATCACACTGACGGACTTCGTGCAGTTCTTCATCCAGACGATCGGCATCTTCCTCATCATGCTGCCCATCGTGCTTTCGAAGTCCGGAGGCATCTCCGAGCTGTTCTCCTCGCTGCCCGAATCGCACACCTCACCGGTGGGCATCGGCTGGGAGGCGGTCCTCGGCTACATCCTCATCTACACCCTCGGTCTGCTCATCGGCCAGGACATCTGGCAGCGCGTGTTCACCGCCCGCAGCCCGGGTGTGGCCAGGTGGGGCGGCTTCTCCGCCGGCGTCTACTGCCTGCTCTACGCTGTCGCCGGTGCGCTCATCGGCATGGCCGCGACGAAGATCGTGCCCGGCATCGAGGTCCAGGACGATGTGTTCGTCGCCGTCGTCGATGCCTCGATGTCTCCGGTGCTTGCCGGAATCGTGCTCGCTGCGGCTCTGGCCGCGATGATGTCGACGGCCTCGGGTTCGCTCATGGCCGCTTCGACCGTCTGTCGTCAGGACATCGTCGAACCGATCCTCGCCCGCAAGGACATCGTGCCTGGTCCGGCCGGCGGGTCGGACGCTTGGGTCGGGGACGAGGCTGCTGCGGGGTCCGCACCCGCCGACGGACACGGCCACGGCGTGGCGACGGATGGATCGGCCGCCTCGGCGAGTGGATCCGGATCCGGCGCGAAGTCGACGCTCGTGCGGTCGCTGGTCCGCGAGACCGGTGACGAGGTGCGCGACTCGCGCATCTACCTCATCGTGCTCGGCGTCGTCACGCTGGTGCTCGCGATGATCATGCCCAGCGTCGTCGAGGCGCTCACCGTGGCCTACAACCTGCTGGTGGCCGGTCTGTTCATCCCGATCCTCGGCGGTCTCGTGTTCAAGCGCGGCACGATCGTCGGCGTCATGGCCGGCATGATCCTCGGCGCCGTGACCACCATCGTCGTGATGATCGTGGCGGGCATCTACGCCAACGAGGCCATCTACCTGGGCCTCATCGCTTCGCTGGTCGGCTACCTCGTCGGATCCTTCGCGTCGAAGCCGACCTCGCCCGAGGTCATGGCGGCATGGAAGGACCGCATCACCCGCTAATTGCTACCTGACGGCGGCCCAGCAACCTCGCGCGAGGTTGCTGGGCCGCCGTCAGGTAGTTCTGGGGCGGACGTTCTCCTCGCTAGGCCACCACCCGGATTGGTGCGCCGGGCCACGGTCCCCTATATTCGTAAACGTCAGGCTGAGCCGCCTCTCAGCCGGTGCCCGAAAAAGGGGCACGAAGCCGCAACCCGCGCGTGAGACATATATGGATCCCTCATTTCCATATCTCATTCGCGAAAGGCCTGCCATGGCTCATACCTCCGCGCACGTCGCGCACACCCTTGCCGCCCACATCGACGAGGTCTTCGGTCTCATGGGCAACGGGAACGCCTATTTCCTCGACGCCCTGCTGCGAGAGACCTCGGCGACGTACACCGCCGTCCGCCACGAGGCCGGCGCCGTCGTCGCCGCCGACGCTCACTTCCGCACCTCCGGGCGGATCGCCGCGGCCACCACGACCTATGGTGCCGGGTTCACGAATACGCTCACCGCCCTCGCCGAGGCGGCACAAGCCCGGGTTCCTCTCGTCCTCGTCGTCGGGGATGAGCCCACATCCGGTCCCCGACCATGGGACGTCGACCAGATCGCCATGGCCTCCGCCGTGGGTGTGCGAACCTACACCGTCGGTCGGGTCGATGCCGCCGCAGCCACCGTGACCGCAATCGAGCATGCTCTGACCTACAGAATGCCCGTTGTCCTGGCCATTCCCTACGATGTCGCGACTCTGGACCTCGGCGAGATCCCCGTTGTCCCCGGCCCCAGTCGTCCCTCGCCGATGGCACCGACCGGTGAATTCGCTCATGCGGCTCTTGATCGCCTTGCCGCAGATCTGGCTGGAGCAGAACGTCCCCTGCTGCTCGCCGGCCGCGGAGCTTGGTTGGCCGGAGCCGAGTCCGAACTCGGTGCACTCGTAGAGCTCACAGGTGCCCTGAGTGCGACGACCGCGCTTGGACGCAACATCTTCCCCACCGCCGAACACGACTTGGGAGTCGCCGGCGGCTTCGGTGCCCCGGCCGCGATGGACCGCGTCCGCGAGGCCGATGTGGCCGTGGTCTTCGGAGCCTCGCTCAATCAGTTCACCATGCGTTTCGGAGACCTCTTCCATCCCTCGACGACGGTATGGCAGATCGACACCGACGACCGCGCCACGAATGCTCGAGTCGGCGGCTTCATCCGAGCCGATGCGAAACTCGCCGCCGCCGAACTCGTGGCACGGCTGACGGCGACCGGGATCGATGGTGCACGGAACTCGGACAGTGCCGACGCACGCTGGCACGATTCCGTCGACACCGCTGCCGACCGCGCCTACTTCGTCGGGTCGGAGCTCGCCGACGATGGTCGGCTCGATCCGCGTGCGGCGGCGAACCGCCTCGGCGAGGTTCTGCCCGAGGATCGGGTCGTCGTCTCCGACGGCGGACATTTCATCGCCTGGGCGAACATGTTCTGGGAGCCCAGCGCACCGGACCGACTGGCGATGGTCGGCACTGCTTTCCAGTCGATCGGGCTCGGTTGGCACAGCGTCGCCGGGGCCGCCCGCGCTAACCCGGGCTCGACGATCGTGCTCACTACTGGTGATGGCGGCGGAGCCATGGCGCTGTCCGACCTCGACACCGCAATCCGGGTGGCCGGGGGTCGAGGCATGGCTGTGGTCTTCAATGACGCGGCCTACGGCGCCGAGGTCAACCTGTACGGGCTCAAGGGGCTGGAGAAGTCGCCCATGCTCATCGACGAGATCGATTTCGCGGCCCTGGCGACGGCCGCAGGTGGGCACGGGGTCACCGTCCGCACCCTGAGCGATCTCGCAGTCGTGGAGGAGTGGAAGTCCCGCCCGGTCGACGAACGGCCCTTCCTGCTCCTCGATCTGCGGATCTCGGGCGAAATCATCGCACCGTACCAAGAAGAGGTCATTCGCGTGAACTCGTAAAGGTGCCCGACCGGTTGCGCGGCTGATTGCGGCCCGGGTTCAGACGCTGGTCTTGCTGTACCGTCTGACCCCAGGTGACGAGGCGCCACAGCTTCTCCAGCGGACCCTGTCCGAAACGGCGCAGCCACAGTGTTGACACGACGACCTGAACGATGATGATCGCGGCACAGATGACGAGTCCGGCGACGTATCCGCCGTGGTCGTCGAACCGGGCGAGGTCGGGCGCTGCCACCCGAACGGCGACAAGGATGACAGTGGCGCCGAGGTAATTGCTCAGCGCCATCCGACCCAGCGGTGCGAATACGGACTTCAGGACCGCCTCAGCGGGGGTGCGCAGGAGCAGCAGGATGGCGACGATATAGGTCAGGGCCATACACAGGCCCAGGCCGGCATTGATCCACTGGTCGACCTGACGAGTCGTGTAGTCCGTCGCGGCGAAACCGACGACCGTCACGATCAGTGCGAGACCACCGGCGATCGCGACTCGTGCCGGGCGGTTGAGGACGGAACGGAGGAAATCGCTGCCGCCGATGGCGAACCCGAGCAGAAAGAGTCCGGGAATGACGGCCATTCCGCCTCCGGTGGCCACTCCGGCGATGAGCAGAACGACGCCGAGGATCGTAATGACGACGTTCCGCCACCGGTCAGCGATCCACGTGGCCGGCAGCAGGAAGACGATCCCGGCGAGCGCATATGGAAGCAGCGCCTCGCCGGGCTGGAGGAGCTGATGGAGGCCACCGAGGATGCCGAGGAAGGCGAACCGGCGCAGCAGAGCCAGGCGCGGTCGGTGGCTGCGGGCCCGGGCGGACAGCCACAAGAGTCCGAACCCGATTCCGAAGAGGAACGAGAAGATCGGGAAGAAGCGGTTCTGCACGAAGTCTTCGTAGAAACGGTAGAAGTCGAGGCTCCCACCCTCGACGCCGAGGCCGAAGATCGGCGGCAGGTTGACCAGCAGGATCCCGCACAAGGCAAACCCGCGGATGACGTCGAGTGCTGCGATGCGGGGTCGAGATCGGATATCGGCGGGCCTCGCGGTGTCGGCGAGCCTCGCCGAATCGGCAGGGCTCACGTTGGCGGCAGGGCGTGTGCTGTCGGATTGAGGTTGTGTCATGGCTTCTATCCTTCCCGGATCGATGACCTGGCACATCGGCCGTACGATCGAGAATCGACGAACGGGGTCGGCCATTCGGCTGATCCCGATACGACGGGCGGGGTGAGGTGGGTGCAGCGGTTGGGGTGGGTGAGACGACTGCACCGTGGGAGAAGAGTCCGCGCTCCTCAGCCGTTGGAGTTCATGACCCCGGATTCCCACATCCGGGCGGCGATCTCGACGCGGTTACGGGCATCGAGTCTGGCCTGGATGCTGCCCAGATGGGTCTTCACGGTGCCGAGTGAGATGAAGAGCTCGGCGCAGATCTCCTGGTTCGTCCGTCCCACGGCAACGAGCTTCGCGATCTCGGTCTCCCGATCGCTGAGGCTGTCGATGCGTGCGGTCTCCGACCGGGGTACGGCGGTGCGCCGGCGGAGCAGGTCGAGAGTGAGCGAGGGGGAGATCAGCGCATCGCCGTTCGCCGCCGCTCGGACTCCGGCAAGCAGGAGGTCGGCTCCGGCGTCCTTGAGCAGGAATCCGCTGGCTCCCCCGGCGAGAGCCGCATCGACATAGTCATCATCGTCGAAGGTGGTGACCATGATGACCTGCGAATACGGAGTCAGTCGCGGAAGCGCAGCCAAACCGTCGAGGCGCGGCATACGTATATCGAGCAGCACCACATCGGGCTGTTCGCGTTTGACAAGAGCGATCGCGTCGACCCCGTCGGCGGCTTGCCCGATGACGCGGATATCGGCTTCGGTGCCGAGGATGAGTGAGAATCCCATCCGCACCATCTCCTGATCGTCGACGACAGCGACGGTGATCATCGGTTCTCCCCTGTTCGATGGTCGTTCAGTGGATTGAGCGGCAGTCGCGTGACCACACTCCATCCTCCCCCGGGTTCGGGTCCCGCCTCGATCCTCCCGCCGAGGTGGCTCACTCTCACGCGCAGGCTGTTCAGTCCCGTGCCGCTTCCGGAACCGACCCCACCGGAACCGGGTCCGTTGGTCACGGTCATAATCAGGGTGCCGGGAGCCTCGGGGCCGGCCCGGTTTTCAGCGACGGCTGAGTCAGTCGCGGTGGTGGGCTCGGTCATGACGGTGACCGTCACCGGGGCATCGGCGCCGGCGTGACGGCGCACGTTCGTCAGGGATTCCACGAGTACACGGTCGAGGACGGGCCAGACCGGGGCGGCCACCTCGGTGGGGGTGTCGATTGTGATCGTCGCAGACTCGCCGAACGCCGCGACCCGGTCACGCAGGGACTGCGGGCCCGAAGCGATCGGGATGCGGGAAGCGGTCTCCCGGTCGGGTGCGGACGCCGTTCCCCCGGCGGTAATCGGTGAAGCCGTGGTCTGGGTTTCACCGCGGGCGTCGGAGACGAGGCGACGGATCTCCTCGAGAGCGCGGGTCCCCGACTGTTCGATCTTGGTCAGCGCCGTCGTCCTCAGATCCGGGTTGTCGCTGCGCCCGGCGGCTTGGGCGAGGACGACGATTCCGGTCACCTCGTGGGCGATGAGGTCGTGGAGTTCGGTGGCGATGCGACGTCGTTCCGCCTCGGCGGCGGTTGCCTGTCTCTCGATCAAGGTGCGGTCATTCGATCGCAGCATCAGACCGATCGCAATCGCGGCGATGACCAGGGCGAATACCATGAGCGCGAAGGTCTCGCCGTCGGCCATGGCCATGGGGCAGACGATGTTCGCGACCGCGAGGACGACGATGGAAGCGATGCTCAGCCGGCCCGACGTTGCCCGCGTGAGCATCGCCAGCGCCACGAGGCTCAGCCACAGGGTCGTCAGACTCAACGTGGCGGCGACGGCGGTCAGGACGAGCCCTGTGAGCAGGCCCAGGGCGGCCCATTCCACACGTGCGGACCGACCCGGGTGCACCTGAGCCCGGATGAGGATCGGCAGGGCCACGGCAACGGCGATGACGTTGCCGAGGATCAGCGGCCACCCGCTGCCGATGAGCAGTTCGAGGGCGAAGGTCAGCGGGACCGGGACCAGCCACAGCCAGGTGAGGAGTCGTCTCATTTGCTCACAGTCTAGTCAACGCCGGATGCCAGGTTCTGGTTTCTCGGGTTCGGCATTGTCGTGCGCTGCGCTGACCGTATCAGCGGCAGTCGGTGTCAGCGTATTCGACCTCGACGAGCACGCCATCATCTCCCGCGGACACGTTCCGCACTTCGGCCGCCTGCGGCAGGGCGCGGTCGGTGAGGGAAAGCCCATCGGCGAGAACATCGAGCCGGTTGCCTTCCGCCCGGGCGGAGAAGGTCACCCTCTTGCCGTCGATGATAGCCACATCGGTGTAGGAGTCATCGGGATTCTTCACCGGCCGGACCTGGCCTGACGGGTAGTCGAAGGTGATGAAGCGGGTGAGCCGGTCGGCGTGGCCGTCGACGAGGTGGTGGACGAGAACCTGATCCTTGCTCGTTCCCTTCGCTGGGTCGAGATCGACGTAGCTGAGGTCTGCAGTGTGCTGTGTGGCATAGAGCAGGTAGGGGCGACCGTGAACGTCGATCGTGTCGGGGCTGATCGCGCAACCGTCCAGGTAGTCGGCGACGTCGGCTTCGAGTGCGACTTTCGCACGGTTCTCAGCCACGATGAGTCCGCCGATGAGAGCGATGAGGATGATGACGATGGTGCCGAGGGCGATGAGTGCCTTCTTCATGAGTGTGGAGCGTCCTTATCGGATCGGAGTGAGCAGTCACTGTGCTGGGCCGGGGTTTCTCGGCCGGCGCGTGGCTGCTGTCTGACACCCTCGATCCTTCCCGTTTCAGGCAGGCCGGACCTCGGCCGAATGGCTGATCGTGATCGGCCGAGTGGTCGGAACTCCGGGGTCTCGCGAGGGCGTCGCGAAGTGGGTGCCCGGACAACTGTATGGCGGTCGTCGCCGTGGCAGGTCAGTTGTCTGCGGACCGCGCCGCGCGGTTGGCCCTCGTCCAGACTCTGACAAAGAGGCCGAGGATGAGCAGCCAACCCGAGACCGCGAGAACGGCTCCGACTGCCTTCGGCCAGGCAAATTTCTCAACGCTCAACAGTGCAGTCGAGAACCCGACGGCGATGATGCTGATGGTGATGAGCATGGGAATCGCCGCACGGTGGCCAGCTTTCCAAGCAACCTCGGACCGCAGCGTCAGCGCCGACCGGATTCCGATTACACGATTGCGGGGCAGACGGTCGCCGCGGATGACCAACACGAGAACGACGCAGACAACGGCAAGGAGCAGATAGCCGATCAGCGGCGGATAGAACATCGGTACCGGTCCCCTCTCTGAACTCGGATCCACCGTATCTCATCGGGGCTGAACTCAGCCGCTCTCCAAGGGACCGACGGGAACGGCCCTGTCCGGCCGTCTCGGCGATGGTGTTCACCGGTGTCGATGTGGTGAAACTGCAGGTCTGGGGACTTCCGGACAGCGAAAAGCCCCGGATCCTTGCGGAATCCGGGGCTGTGACACGTGGAGATGGCGGGAATCGAACCCGCGTCCGTCGGCAGATTGTCAGGACTTCTCCGGGCGCAGTTCGTGAACTAGTGTCTTAGGTTCTGGCTATCGCACGAACACGTAAGCCAACGAACGGAGTTGAGTGAAAGTCCCTCAGGCACCCCCAACATGTGCCTGAAGCAGTGGCCTCTTAAGCGACGCCAGGATCTAGAGCAGAGGCAACTCTAGGCTGACGGATTCGCAGCTCGCGCTCTATCAGGCAGCGAGGGCGAAATCGGTGCGGTTGTTAGACTTAGCACCTATTGTTTTGCAGAGGACATTAACGAGATGACTCTGCATTCTCGGCCCGCTTCTCCCGACGCAGTGTCCAACGTCGAAACCGATCATCCCCATATTCTGTTACCAATCCTGATCAGCTGTTTCATCCGCCGAGGCGGCTGCTGGTGCCGATCAGATACTCCAGCATACTCGTACAACGCAGACCGAGCCAATTGCATTCCCTGAACTCCGCGAATATGTGACCGGGCGTGCGCGGATGCGCTCCGGCCGCCTCGGCGACGGAACCGGGAGACGGTGGAGATGGCGGGAATCGAACCCGCCGTCGACCAACCCTTACAGGTACTGCTTGGACTTCATGGCGCGTTCGGCTTCGCGCTTGTCCTGCGCCTCGCGCAGAGCCTGACGCTTATCCCATTCGCGCTTACCGCGGGCCAGAGCGATCTCGACCTTGACGCGCGAGCCGTCGAAGTACAGCTCCAGCGGGACCAGGGTCCGGCCGGATTCCTTGACCTTCTGCGAGATCTTGAGGATCTCCTCGCGGTGAAGCAACAACTTCCGACGGCGGCGGGCCGAGTGATTCGTCCACGTCCCCTGCAGATATTCGGGAATGTAGACGTTCTCCAACCAGGCCTCATTCTGGAAGATGAGGGCGAAGCCGTCGGTGAGCGAGGCTCGACCTTCGCGCAGCGATTTCACCTCGGTGCCGGTGAGTACGAGTCCGGCCTCCCACGTGTCTTCGATGTGATAGTCGTGGCGCGCCTTGCGGTTCCTCGCAATGACTTTCTTGCCTGTGTCCTTCGGCATGACCGGCCTCCTCTCTGCTCCCGATCACCTGTGCACGCGTTTGCGGGCACAGCCATCAATTCTATCCCATCGCCGCCCTTCCGCACGCCCGTCCCCTCCCAGAACTACCTGACGGCGGCCCAGCTACCTCGCGCGAGGTTGCTGGGCAGCCGTCAGGTAGCAATTAGAAGATGAACGGTTTGGGGTCGACGTAGCCGCCGTTCTCCATGATCTCGAAGTGCAGGTGGCAGCCGGTCGACGCTCCCGTCGTACCGGAGTACGAGATGATGTCGCCCTTCTTGATCCTCTGCCCGTCGTGGACCTTGAGCTTCGTATTGTGGTTGTACGTCGACGCGATCGATTTGCCCTTGATCTTGCCGTGGGAGATGACGACGCGGTTGCCGTATCCGCCGGTCCAGCCGGAGGTGACGACGATTCCGTCGCCGGCCGAGCGGATCGGGGTTCCGCAGGGAACGCCGAAATCCATTCCGGTGTGCAGCTTCCGTGCACCGGTGATCGGGTGGACGCGGTATCCGAACGGAGACGTCGTCGGGTATCCCTTGGCCGGATTGGCCAGGACTCCGTCACCGAAGACGAACTTGCCCTTCTTCTCCTGCTCTTTCTCCCATTCCCGGACCTTCTCGGCCAACCGGTCCTGCTCGGCCTTCTCATCGGCCAGCTGCTTCTCGGTCTTGTCCTTGTTGTCGGAGATCGTCTTCTCCGCATCGTCCTTCGCGGAGATGAGGTCGTTGAGGCTGTCGGCCTTCTTCTTCGCATCGACCTGCGCGGCCTCTTTGGCCAGCACCGCCTCGGCGGCTTCGTCCTTGAGGTCGGAGATCTTCTCGGTCACGCCCGAGAGCCGCTCTTCGTTGTTCTTGTTCAGCGCCCGCTGTTCGGAGAGTTTGTCGATCGTGCGCTGCTGAGACCGCACCGCCGAGTCGACGCGGCCGATGCCGCCGTCGGCGCTCGTGCCCTCGGCCATCTGAAGCAGCATCGCCAGATCGGAGGTGATGCCCGAGTTCTGATAGGCCTGTCTTCCGATGCGGGCCGCCGAGGTCTTGTGCTTGCCGATCTCCTCCGTGCCGGACTTGATCGTGTCCTTGAGATCCTTCTGCGCGTTCTCCGCCGAGGTCAGGCGCGCGGCCATGTCCTCATCCTTCTCGATCGCCTCAGCCAGCGCATCGTCGGCGGCCTTCGATTCGGCTTCGGCATCCGGCAGCTTCTCCTGCGCCGCATCGCGTTCGGCGATGACGCGGGCCAGGTCCTCGTCGAGACCTTCGAACTCCTGCTGGAGCTCCTTGACGCGTTCGTCGACCTCGCTCTTATCGTCGCGAGGATCGGCCACCACCGAGGTGACCGGCATGACCACTGCCAGCGCGGCTGCCGTGAGGACGAGTCCGAGTCTGCGTCTCATCTCAGACCTTCGTGTACTTGTTCAGCGTGATCAGCGACGACGCTCCGGCCATGAGCACGCCGATGATGATGAGCACAGGGGTGATGAGGAGAACGTCCCATCCGGAGATGAGGCTGAATCCCGTCGCCTGCGACTGCAGCCAACCGCTGACTCCGAAGTGGACGAGCAGTCCCAGAGCACCGGCGGACAGCGTCGCACCGACGGCCGAGGCGATGACGCCCTCGAGCAGGAACGGCATCTGGATGAAGGTGTTCGACGCGCCGACGAGCCTCATGATGCCGGTCTCCCGGCGTCTCGAGAACGCGGAGAGTCGAATAGTGGTGGCGATGAGCAGCATCGCGCACAGCAGCATGATGCCGGCGATCGCGATCGCCACGATGGTCGCGATATTCAGCACCCCGAACAGACGGTCGAGCAGCTGATTCTGGTCGACGACCTCTTCCACCCCGGGAGTCGACGAGAACGTCTCCTTGATGATGTCGTACTTCTCGGCATCCTTGAGTTTGACCCGGAAGGACTCGTTCATCTCGTCCTTGGGCACGGTGCCTTCGAGGCTGGTGCCCTTGAACTGGTCCTGGAAGTGCTCGTAGGCCTCGGTCTTGTCTTCGAAGTAGACCTTGTCGACGTAGGGGGCCAGATCGGAGCTTTCCAGTTCGGACCGAATCTGACCCTTCTGGTCTCCCGTGACCTCACCGTCGACGCAGTTCGTCGCCTCCGAATCAGGCGGGCACAGGAACACGGAGACCTGCACGCGGTCATACCAGAAGTCCTTCATCTGCCCGACCTGCATCTGCAGCAGGATCGCGGCACCGACGAAGAGCAGGGACACGAAGGTCACGAGCACGACAGAGATGACCATGGAGAAGTTCCGGCGCAGACCCGACCAGACTTCGGAGAGGATGAAACCGGCCCTCATGATGCGACTCCGTAAGTGCCGTCTTCGACGTCGCGGACGATTTCGCCTTCGCGCAGTTCGATGACTCTCCGGCGCATCCGATTGACGATCTCTCCGTCGTGGGTGGCCATGAGCACAGTGGTGCCGTTGCGGTTGATCTTCTCGAGAACGTTCATGATGTCAGCGCTCGTCGCCGGGTCGAGGTTGCCCGTCGGCTCGTCGGCGAGCAGGATTCCGGGCTTGTTGACCACGGCGCGGGCGATGGCCACACGCTGCTGCTCACCGCCGGAGAGCTCACTGGGGTACCGCTTCTCCTTGCCGGCCAGACCCACGGTCTCGAGGACGTCGGGGACGAGAGTCGACATGGCCGCGCGGGATTTTCCGATCACTTGGAGTGCGAAGGCCACATTCGCGAACACGGTCTTGTTCGGCAGCAGGCGGAAGTCCTGGAACACGGTTCCGATCCCCCGCCGCAGGTAGGGCACCTTCCAGCTGGGCATCTTCACCACGGATTTTCCGGCGATGTGGATGCGACCGGAGCTGGGGACCTCTTCGCGCAGGATGAGTCGGATGACCGTGGACTTCCCCGAGCCGGACGCCCCGACGAGGAACACGAATTCCCCGCGGTCAGCCTCGAAGGAGATGTCATCGAGTGCTTTGCGGGAACGTGTGTCGTAGGACTTCGAAACGGAGTCGAATCTGATCAAGTCGGTCTTCAATCATGTTGCGGGTGGCTCGGCCGCTTCCACTGTACGTAACAGTTCCGTGATGTTCGCGGAGGCGGCCGGGCGTGTGTTGCGATCTGATGAAGTTCACAGTCGCCTCGGTGATGGTCGAAACCTCGCCGAGGCGGCCGACCCTCAGTCGGCCATCGACCGAGTGAGACAGCTCGGTACCGTTGCTCGAAGAGTCAGGCCTCGGCCTCTTCGGCCATCTCCTGTTCCTTGCGCCAGCGGATGCCGGCTTCGATGAGTCCGTCGAGGTCACCGTCGAAGACGGCCGAGGGGTTGTTCACCTCGTAGCCGGTGCGCAGGTCCTTGACCATTTGGTACGGATGGGTGACATAGGAGCGCATCTGATCGCCCCAGCTGGCCTTGATATCGCCGGCCAGCTCCTTCTTCTGCGCGGCCTCTTCCTGGCGCTTGAGGTCGAGCAGTCGCGACTGGAGGACACGCATCGCGGCCTCACGGTTCTGGATCTGGGACTTCTCGTTCTGCATGCTCACGACCACGCCGGTGGGGATGTGCGTGATGCGCACGGCCGAGTCAGTCGTGTTCACCGACTGCCCACCGGGGCCCGAGGACCGGTAGACGTCGATGCGCAGATCGTTCTCGTCGATCTCGACATGGTCGGTCGATTCGATGAGCGGGACCACCTCGACGGCGGCGAAGGAGGTCTGGCGGCGGCCCTGGTTGTCGAAGGGGCTGATCCGGACGAGACGGTGAGTGCCCGCTTCGACCGACAACGTGCCGTAGGCGTAGGGTGCGTCGATCTGGATAGTCGCGGATTTGATGCCCGCACCTTCGGCATAGGAGGTGTCGAGCTCCTGGACCTTGTATCCGCGGTTCTCCGCCCACCGGACGTACATGCGGGTGAGCATCTGCGCCCAGTCGGTCGCGTCGTCGCCGCCGGCACCCGACCGCACGGTCACGACGGCGGAGCGCTCATCATATTCATGGCTGAGCAGGGTCGAGATCTCGAGTTCGGCCAACTGATCGCGCAGCTTCCTGATGTCACGGTCAGCCTCTTCGAGCGAGTCCGAGTCACCTTCATCCTGGGACATCTCGACGAGCAGCTCGGCATCGTCGATCCGCTCACCGAACTTCTCGAGCTTTTCCAGGGTGCCCTGCTTGTGCGAGAGCTTAGCCGAAGTCTTCTGCGCCGAATCAGGGTCGTCCCAGAACGTCGGCGACGACGCCTGCTCCGTGAGTTCGGCAACCTCGTCGCGCAGGTTGTCCAGATCGGACACGTCGAGAATCGCTTTGTACGTCTGGCGGAGGTTGGCGATTTCAGAAGAGTAATCAGTGGAGGCCATAATGATCCGATTCTAGTGCATGCCCTCCCCCGAGCATGAAACGGCGCCGAGGCAGTCGACCGTTGAGATATCAAGGGCTGATCGGTCGAGGCAAGCCCCGATCGGTCGCCCCGGCCCCTTAAAGCGCCGCCGGCGGGAGATCTGATTCATCCCGCCGGCGGCGCGGCTCACGTCACTTCATACGAAGACTGGTGTGGAAAATATAGTCCGAAACCCACCTTTGCGCAAGACGAAAACGCCCCGCAATGACATTCGTGAAACTACACCGTGAGCATTTACAGAACTCATTCCCGGTTATCCACAGATTTGGGATTTCACTAGATTCTTCATTCGACTACAGATAGATTAAACAGCAAATCACACTGTGAGTTGAATGATCAGGCAAGGGTTCAGAGTGGAAGCCACCGAAGTCATCACCAGCGAGGTTCACAAACGGATCAGAGATCTCGATGTGGACCCCCGCGCCGATATTCAGCGCTCTCGCGAGCTCATCCGCACCGTCATCGCCGAATACGATGAGCGCAGCCTCCTCGCCGATCTCCCCGTGCTCGAAGACAAAGAGGCGACGTTCCGACATATCGATCATCAACTCTCCGGGTTCGGTGCCCTGCAGGACTATTTCGATGATCCGCACGTCGAAGAGATCTGGGTGAACTCCCCGAGCGAAGTCTTCATCGCCGTCAACGGAATCCACCAGCTGACAACGACGAAGCTCAGCGCCGGTGAACTCGATGACCTCATCGAGCGGATGCTGCGCACCTCAGGCCGCCGCGTTGACCGATCCGAACCAGACCACGACTGGAGAGCCCGGTCAGAAGTCTTTGCCGAGCAGTTTCACTCGGTTGAAAACACTGGTGCTGCGACCACCGATTGATTCCGCCACCAGCTAATATCAATTCGAACAGTTGCCCTGAACCGTTGCTTAAACGCGCTGGTGGCTGCGGACCAATCAGATTTGACATGCGGCAACATTCGGTCCATGGTGACCAGTATTACATTTTTGGAAAATGTGATCCACGATACGGAAACAGTATGAGGTTCGGCGCGAAGCCACAGTGGCGTAGGTGAGTCTGAGCCCCGTGCTGGAAGGCCCTCCTGGAAGGTTCTGACGATGACAAAGAAGTCGACGAAACGCCGCCTATCCTCAATTCCACCGGATTCCAATCGGCCCGAGGACGCTTGGTTACCGCTGTCGCAGCAATTCGCCTACGGGCTGCAGCACGTGCTCACGATGTACGGCGGGATCATAGCTGTGCCCATCATTATCGGAGGTGCAGCGGGCCTCTCTCCAGCCGAGAGCGGACAGATGGTAACGGCAAGTCTCTTCGTCGGCGGCCTCGCCACGCTCATCCAGAGCATCGGCATCGGCTTCATCGGGTCAAAGCTTCCCCTCATTCAAGGCGTCTCGTTTGCTGGCGTTGCCACCATGCTTGCAATCTTGCAAGGCGGCGGTACCATCAACTCAATCTTTGGGTCGATCATTGTCGCCAGCATTGTCGGCTTCGTCATTGCGCCCTTCTTCGCCAAGATCATCCGGTTCTTCCCACCAGTGGTCACTGGTGTGGTGATCACCTCTATCGGCCTTACCCTCATCCCCACCGCCGCTGATTGGGCGATGGGTGGGGATGAAGAAACTTCCGGATACGGTCAGGTCAGCAACATTCTTCTGGCATTTATCACCTTCGGTATTATCCTTTTGCTCAGTAAGGTTGGCTCTGCAACGATTTCACGCCTGTCGATCCTAATCGGCCTGGTTCTCGGCACCGGCATTGGCGTCCTCATGGGTAAGGCCGACTTCTCCGAGATCGGGGCCGCGGCCCCAGTGGCGCTACCGGAGCTCCTACCGTTCGGGATTCCCACTTTCGATATCGCATCGATCCTGTCGATGCTTATCGTGATCCTCGTCATCAAAACCGAAACGGCGGCCGATGTCATTGCCGTCGGAGAAATCGTCGGAACCCCGGTGAATTCTCAGCGGGTGGCCAATGGCCTGCGAGCCGACATGCTGTCGTCGGCCGCTGCTCCGCTCTTCGGTTCCTTCACGCAGTCCGCGTTCGCTCAGAACGTCGGGCTAGTCGCTTTGTCCGGAATCAAATCCCGATTCGTCGTTTCGGCCGGTGGTGTGATCCTCGTCGTGCTCGGGCTCATCCCGTTCCTCGGCGAGGTCGTCGCGGCCGTGCCGATGCCTGTGCTCGGCGGTGCCGGTTTCATTCTCTTCGGCACTGTGACAGGTTCCGGCATTCGTAGCCTCAAGACGGTGAGCTTCGAAGGGAACATGAATCTCATCATTGTCTCCTCCTCGCTTGCGTTCGCGATGCTCCCGGTGATGAAGCCGGACGTCTATGACGCTTTCCCCAACTGGTTCCAAGTGGTCTTCCATTCCGGTATCTCTTCGGCAGCGATCATGGCTGTCGTGCTGAACCTGCTATTTAACGAACTCACTGCTGGCAACTCAAAAGACCCTTCGGTATTCGCAGCGAAACCACTCAGGTACCTCACTCCCACTAATCTCAAGGATCTTCGTGAAGGTGACTGCTTCATCAACGGCAAGTTCGTCGACTGCGACGGAGAAGAAATCCCAGTCATCCCCGACGAAAAAGAAGATGTCGTCAAAACAGCGATTGAGAACGGGAAGATCGCCCATACGTCCGAGATAATACACGTGGTCGAGAATCCAACAAGCTCTGGAATCGTATCGCCATCCATTTTCGCATCAGAGGCCGACGGCACTGCCTTAAAACAGTCAACCGAGAACTCCAACGGCGTTCACGAAAAGACCACTCGATCAGGGTCAGAGCGAAGTTGAACAAAGCCCCTGTCGATACTTCAAGATTGGTGTGCTGCAGATTCTGTTAGCAAACAGGCTCGACGCGTTTCCTGATGCGGATCGCCGCTCGATGGTGTGGCTCGGTCGGAGTCGCCGTAGTCATCGCATTGAGCGACGGTCCACAGATCCCCCTCGGTTTGCTAGAAGCTGGCTTCACCTCATACCTGGTCGCGGAGCGGAGCTTCACCCGTGACGAAGGAAGAGTAATGCGCGAGATGACCATGAGCTGGCAGTGACGGTCTGTCATTCGCCGTGACTAAGATTGCCTACGGTGCGACCATATGATGGAGGGGCAACTGCACGTCCTCAGCTGCCCCTCCGCAATGCTCAGGCCCGTTCGTCTTCACGCCAGAGATAATCCGACAACGCATTCCTGGACACGCTCATCGGAGTGGTCAGCGAACGAACGAACAGACTCAGCGGTCGTTAGGAATTGACTATTTGAATCGGCGCGGGTTGACCGGCCTTATGGGGTGGTTCCGCGAAGAGTCAACGGGAGACTTCATGGACGACTTTTCCGCCGAGAACGGTTATTGCTACAGTCGCCGACAAAAGCGTTTCAACCGGTTCGTCGAGCACGTTGGCATCGAGAACGATGAAGTCAGCCAAGAGTCCTGCACGCAGCCGACCCACTTCGTCTTCGGCTCCGCACACCCACGCTGAGTCGGCTGAACCGTGGACAATAGCCTCGGAGAGAGGCAAGGCGAATTCAGCGATGTTCGGTTCCAGCTCCGGCGCATCGGCCGATCTACGTGTTGCGGCCATGAACATGTTCGGCAACGGTGGATGGGCGGCCGTGGGTGAATCCGTGCCGAAGGCAAGTCGAGCGCCGGCCTCGGTCATCCATGGCCAAGGGAATCCGCGATCGGCCCGATCATCGCCCAGCTGTGAGCGCCAAAACGCAGCATTGGCGGGATCGGAATGAACAGGTTGCATGCTCGGTGTAATGCCCAACGCAGCCAATCGCTCAACATCTGCCCGGTCAACGACCTCGAGATGTTCGATACGGTGGCGGCGCGGAAGCGGACCGTTGATACTGATGGCATGTTCGACCGCCGAGATGGCGATTCGTACCGCCTCGTCGCCAATGGCATGCATGGCGACCTTGAGCCCATTGGCATCGGCGGCCGCGACCACTGGAGCCAGATCCTCGGCCGGCCAAATCGGTTCGGCGGTGCTCCCGTCGGCATAGGGCGCTCCGAGCACTGCTGTACACCCATCCACAGTGCCGTCGATGATCATCTTGATCCCGACAACCTCCAGATAGGGGGACGAGATGGTCGCTGCCAGCTCGGCAGCGCGGGCTACCTGTGCCAGGTTCCGCTCGGCATCGCCGGTGTTATTGACCCGCCAGTACGCTTTTAACCGACTAGTCAACCGACCGTCCTGCTCCGCGGCGAGAAAAGCGTTCAAGTCTGCTTCGTTGAAGCCCATATCCGTCGACGTGGTCACACCAGTCTCGCGGTAAGCCTGTTGAACGAGGTCGAGGCTGCGAGCATGTGTCGCTTCGTCGGCGAGCTCGTCCAGGAAAGGGGCAACGATCGTGTGGAATGCCGTCTCATCGACAAAACCAGTCGCCGTTCCGTCATCATCACGGTGAATCGTCCCGCCCAGCGGATCGGGTGTCTCGTCGGTGATGCCGACTTCATTGAGCGCTGCGGTATTCAGCCACACCGAGTGGTAGTCGTAGGCGACTGCATAGACGGGTGTGTCCGGATACTGGTCATCGAGCATCGCCCGGTGAGGTTGGCCGCCGGGGATAGCACCATGTGGCCACCCCATGGCATAAACACGTGGACTATCAGGGTTCTCGGCCCGCCACTGGGCAAGCCTATTATGAATCTCTGACAGATTTTCCACACCCCACAGAATGGCCTGGCCCAATGCCTCCCCAGTGCCGATGACATGGGCATGACCGTCGACAAATCCCGGGAGCATCAGGCGACCGCCAAGATTGATCTCTTCGGCTTCCGGGCTCAAACGACGGGCCGTCGCCTCATCGCCGACGTAGAGAATCCGGTCACCGCGTACCACGACGGCTTGCGCCCATGCCCGGGAATCTGCAGTAAAGACTGAGGCATTGAAGTAGAGCTGATCGCTCACGGAGTCACTCCTTGTATCGAGACGCTTTTCGTTTGATCTTGAACTTTCTCAGCAGGCAAAGTGGCACATTGGCGTTGCACACCACCGCCGGCGAAGAGAATATAGAGGCTGGCGCTGGCCACCAGCGCAATCGGCACAGAGAGGTCAATGAGACCCATCGAAGCAGCAACCGGTCCGGTGAAGACTTCCGTTGTCATGAAAAGTGAGCCGAGAACAGCGCCCACGATCACCGATGTCATACCGGCGAGGGACCAGCCGTCGTGGAACCAGAACGGCCCCGTCGGGTTCTCGATGAAAAGTCCAGGACCGTCATACCTGTTGCGTCGGACGATGATGTCAGCCACGTAGACAGCGATCGTTGGCGCGGAGATGAGGATGAGTAGCTGCAACATGAGGTTAACGGCCGAAAGCAGGCTTGTGGCATTGACCAGGAAGAGCGTCAATGCCGTACCCAGGACACCGATGATCAATGCAGAAGGGATCCGTCGAATCGGAACTCCGATCGATTGAAAAGCCATCGAGGCCGTGTACGTGGTCATGCCGTTTAACGCAATCGTCGTAGTGATGACCCCGAGAACGAAGATCGGTGCAAGCCAGACAGGGATCAAGTCGAGTAAGGCGTATTCAATTCCCAAGTCCAAGCTTTCTGCGGGCACGATCGTCGCCAAATAGATACCGACGATAAAGAAGACAGTGCCTGGTATTGCTCCGCCCAGAGCGGTAGCGGCGACAATCGCCCACGGCTTAGTATCGCGGGGCAGGTAGCGGGCCATGTCCGCACTGTTAGAAAACGACAGCGGCGTTGACGCTTGGATGGCAAAGCCGATCGTCACCGCCGACCACAGGGCCACCCCGCGTAACGGTTCAGGCTGGGAAAATCCCCAATCGATGTCGACTGCGATGAATCCCGAAGCAACGAGGAAGATCACCAGGAGGCCGACGGTGATCACACTGAACGCACGCAGAATCAGACCATGGCCGAAGATCGCGACGAGGACCGTAATCGCTGCGACCACTACAGTCACGAGGACTAAAGCCACCGGCTTCGACATCCACCCCCACCGCGAAAGAAGCTCAGCTCCCATGAACGAGGAGGCAACCCAATTCAAAGCCAAGAAGATACCGGAGATAAACCAACCATAGAAAGCAATGACAACCTTGTTACCACGTATACCGTAAATCGCACGCTGAATGACTGAACCTGAGGTGCCTGCGGCAGGTCCGCTGATAGAAACGATTCCCGGCAATATCCACAAGAGTCCTGAAGCAACGCTGATGAGGATCGACTGCCAGATCTCAAGACCCATGGTCGTCAGGGTCGCCCCAACAGTGAGGTTGAGGACGCTGATGTTGGGAGCGGCCCAGACAGCAAAGAGGTCACGGGCTCGCCCGTGACGTTCAGCATCAGTCACTATCTCGATTCCCCTGGCTTCAGGGGTACGCGCCGAGTCGACAAACCCGGAAGTCTCTGATGGGGACATAGAAGATCCTTTCGCTGCCACGAGCGTCGTTGCTGGCGCCGAAAACACTATTGGTCATGCGACCAATTCACTGTTGGTCACCAATGCAATAGCATGGCAAGCATCATGTCAACTCCTCCGCGATCTCGAACACGCAAGTCCCCCACCGCGCGCCGAGCCGAGATTCTCACCGCTGCCGCCCGAATCGGCCTGTCGGCGGGGCTGGAAAATATCACATTGCGTGCAGTTGCCAACTCGCTCGACGTACGCCCAGGACTCATCCATCATTACTTTCCTTCAGTTGACGACCTGATCGTTGCTGCGTTTCGAAGCGCTGCGGGCGCTGGACGCTTCGAACGGCAAGCAGGCCATGGCACCGCAACCGAGCGGATTGCACGCTTTGTCACCAATCTCGAGAGCCGGGAAGCGAAAGATCAGTTCCGGCTGTGGTTTTCGGCTCGCGAAATCAGCCGCTCAAGCGCCGCAATGGCCATGGCGCTTGAGGAGTTGGAGGAAATGGGCAGAGCCAGCATGACTCAGACGATCGAAGCTGGAATCCGCGACCGCGAGTTTCCAGACGTTGATGCAACAATGGCGTGTGTCCGTATTTACATGGCACTCGACGGGTACGGGGCGTATGTCAATAGTCCACTGCCGTTCGAGCACATCGCATACCGATACTTCGTCGCCGATGTCGCCGAATGGGCACTCAGCCTGCCCCCCGGCACGCTCAGAGCTCATGCCGAAATCTCGCACACCCTGGAAAGGCCTTAACTCGACACAGTCGAGTAAGACTGCGGCCGAAACTGATGTGACCGATTACTGATTCAAACAATCAATTGAGATTCTATTCGGCAAGTAGAAAACGTGAACAAGAGACTTTGCTCAGCTGCCGAATCAAAATGAAGTTCAGAGGACCGAGAGCGTTCACGCACGACGGCCTCCCCGCACTTGACCCCAGATCTGCATCCCGACATTGACCGCCGCTCCACCTTCCTCAGCGCATCATCGCGGCTTCAATGGTCGCCTAAGGACCGCGAAATCAACGTGGTTCAAGGAAGGCAGCTTTAATCCACATCCGTCAGTAGCCGCAGGCCAGAGAACAGTTTCCTGCTGCACTAGTTTGATTCCAAATAGCCAACTGCAGAGATCATTCACAAAGTCTGCGAACTGACACCAGGTCCAGTAACCGACTCGACTCGAGCCGAAACCTCGGTCAAATGAAATGTGCACCGTACACCACCGATACATTGCAGCGTCTGCACACAGAGAACGACATCTCCACATTAGTCAAAACTGCGAGGACAAGCCGATAAAGGCCTGTACACAATCGAGCAGCTGTTGTATGGGCCCCAGGCTCCGAGTCGACTGGTCGCAAGTTCCTCAGCGTGCAGCTTGGATGAGGTCAACAATTTCCGTAAACCCCTTGTCTGCGGCGAGGTCCTCCGGGAGGGTACCCTGCCCGTCAGGAATCGTGACATCAGCACCGCCCTCGATGAGCAAACGCACCGTCTCGATATGGTCTCGACCACCTGAACCGAGAACGATCGCTTCGTGCAGTGCTGTCCAGGATAGATTATTTACGTGGTTGACCGGAACACCAGCTTCGAGAAGGATCTTCACGGTGCTGACATGACCGTGCTCACTGGCGGGAATGAGCGCAGTTCCTCCGTACCGATTGGTCGACTTCACGTCAGCTCCATGCTCCAAAGTCGCTTCTAGGATACTGTCGAGGCCCTCGGCTCCGGCATACAAAAAAGCGGAATCGTCGATCGCATCCTTCGCATTCGGATCCGCTCCGGCGTTGAGGAGCAGCCGAGCGAGCTTGCTGTCGCGGTTACGTGTGGCGGTGAGCACCGCGGGTTGCCCCTCAGAGTTGCGAAGGTCGACATCTGCTCCGGCGTCCAACGCCCGTCGCGCAGCATCGCTGTCTTCGGAGGCGACAGCGCCGATGAGTGCTTTGTTCTGATCTGACACAGTGTTCTCCTCAAAATCAGACTTCGCAGAATCCAAGGTTTCAGATCTGCTGGCTTCAGTTGAGTCGACCTGACTGCAGGCTGTCGTTGTGATGAGCATCGCAGCAAGTGCTGTCGAGCACAGCGCGAGGCGTACGACTCTTTTCATGGGCACTTCCATCTATTGCGGACCGTAGTTCTGATCATTGGTCTTCAGCCTCCTCCTCGGCGATGCCGTGATACGTGGCATGCACGCCCTTGACCTGCGGGATCAATTCCGCAACTGGTCCCACACTCTCGACAGTGGGCGCAACCTGCTGGATCGACAGAGGTGCTACGGGACCGGAATCAACTCCCCACTGGCTGAGCCATGACCGGAGCTGTTCGCCACTCGCGGCATAGACAATCGTGCCCAGGCCCACCCAGGCATGAGCGGCACTGCACATCGGGCAGTGCTCTCCGGAAGTGTAGACAACAGAATCCGCCCGGACTTCTCGCGACAAGTTCTCCGCAGCCCAACGAGCGATCGCAAACTCCGGGTGCTGTGTGGCGTCCCCATCCTTCACCCGATTGCGATCTTCGTAGATCACGCGACCGTTCGGATCGACTAGGAGAGAGCCGAACGGCTCGTCTCCAGCCGCAAGAGATTCCTCTGCGAGCTCGATGCAACGGTGAAGGTGCGCGAGGTCGTCGCCTGTCAGTGAGATAGATGCTGATTCAGCCAAAGCTTCCTCCTATATGTCGATATTCAGTGGCGACCAAGACAGAGCCGGCCATCCGGCACACGCTGCCTATGCAGTTCAAGCTCCGAAACCGCATCAACGTCTTAAGCTTTCGCATACTCAGCGAGTCGCGGCCTGGCACGTTCTGAATGGAAGTGGTGCACCCTTTGCGCCGATCATCCCGGTCAGTCCTCCTCTTGCAGCAGTAGACTAATTGGGCCCGGCGGTATGACCAGGGTGGCTCTCTGTTTGGCACATCCCACCCTCGCCGCTGGATGCGGCTAAGCGCACTTGGTATACCAATTTCTATTCTCTTTCATTTCATCGCAACGGGCAAGAACACTCCTTTCGTCTTTCACAGTCCGTTGAGACCACCTTCCGACAACCGGCGGAACGGAAACGTCGACGACAGACGCACCAGCGGAAGAGCGAATATGCGCTGCGCACAACTGTCGCATTATTCGACTCGTGGATGAGAGTCCATTGTCGTCACCTGGGCGATATCACCATTGACAGAATCGTTCACCGCGCCGAAGGATTACGGACAACGAAAAACGTAATGGGATCTCCTCCCCACGGGAAGCGGCACCCCAAGTTCCTTTTCCCGAAGCGGCATTCGCACCGTGGTCTAAAGTCACACCGACTCCGGACCCGTCAGGCAATACGACAATCGACATGCCGCATCGCCTCAAACGGGACATCGTCCTCAGTTCAGATCAAACTTGCCGCGTCCCGAGATCATCAGCAAAGGCACGTTCGCAGTGGCAACGATGCGCGAAGTCCACATGTCGTCATATATTGGCGCCTCAAGTCATACGGGTATCGATTTCCTTTTCCGCGAGTCCAGCAGACGGCATCGACACCCACTTCGCGGTATGCCAGCCTCCGACTAAAGAAGAGAATCGAATACTGTCACACGACCGAATAACATCGTCCGCACTCGGCATTTGGGGCGCCCACTTCGCCCCGTCACAACCAGCTGAATCGCCCCGGGGATAATAGAGGCAGGGAGATTCGAAGAAGGAGATTCTCTCTTGCCAGTGAGATACACTGACGAACTCAAGGCTCGCGCCGTAGAGCTCGTCATCCGCGCCCAGGCCGATCCGGAGACCGCGAACGGGGCAATCACCCGTGTCGCCGGCGAGCTCGGTCTGAGCAAAGAGACCTTGCGAGTCTGGGTGCGTAAGCACAGGGACTCCGGCAAGGCCACACCGACTGAGTCAGTCGATTTGGAAGCGGAGAACCGTCGGCTGCGGGCGGAGTTGGCTGAAGCGAAGCGAGCCAACGAGATCTTGAGTCTAGGTCGGCTTTCTTCGCGGCGGAGCTCGACCGCCCTTCGAAGAGGGGTACCTCCCGCTTGCGGGGGAATCGTCGCCGTCATCGATGACAACCGTCACGAGTTCGGAGTCGAGCCAATCGTGCGCTCCCTGTCCGGGACTGCGGCACGGATTGCTGTGAGCTCGTAGTACGCGTACAAGTTGCGTCAATCATCAGCCCGGGCCCGTCGGGACCAGGCGCTGATGGTGGTGATCCAGGATGTCTATGAGGCGAACTACTCCTGTCACGGGCAGTGGTTGATGGGGAAGGCGATCAACCGTGGGTACGCCGATCAGTTCGGCCCGGTGGCCCGTTGCACGGTAGAGCGGTTGATGCGCCAGTTGGGCATCGACGGTATTCGACGCAGGAGTAAGCGTCCGAAGACGGCTGCGGCTAGGGCTGACGAGTGTCCGGATGATCTTGTCGAGCGTGAGTTCGCGGCACCGGCACCGAATTGTTTGTGGGTCGTGGGCATTCCCCGCAAGCGGGAGGTGCTC
The DNA here is from genome assembly GCF_025506275.1 of Brevibacterium permense. Lineage (GTDB taxonomy): Bacteria > Actinomycetota > Actinomycetes > Actinomycetales > Brevibacteriaceae > Brevibacterium > Brevibacterium permense_A. The sequence goes on along the minus strand of NZ_QYCP01000082.1, from coordinate 60,743 downwards.
CCTCCTATGTTCCGACGTCTGCTGGGTGGGTGTATACGACGTTCATCCTCGATGTCTTCCACCGAGAGATCGTCGGTTGGCAGGTGACGAACCATATGCGGAAGTCCCTGTCCCGGGACGCTCTGACGATGGCTCTGGCTGCGAAATACCGGGCCGGTGAAGACGTCTCCGGGTTGGTGCATCACTCGGATCGTGGGGTGCAATTCCGGTGGATTCACTATGGCGAGACTCTGGCGGAGTCCGAGGTCGTGGCGTCGGTGGGGTCGGGTGGGGACGCGTACGACAATGCCATGGCCGAGGCACTGAACTCGGTCTACAAGGCAGAGCTTATCGGCCGGAAGGCATGGTCGGGGTTGATCGAGGTGAAGGCTGAGACATCGAAATGGGTGGCTTGGTACAACCAGTCCAGGTTGCATTCAGCGATTAACTATCGACCGCCCGTCGAGGTCCGTTCCGAATGGATCAACCAGTCCGCGACAGAACCTGCGGCTGCTTAGGAATCCAAGAAAAGAAGCCTCTACGAAACCCGGGCTTGACATAGTCTCCCGAATTCCTTCTACTCAATGTTGCCAATTACCGGTACCCATGATTACTATCTACTGGTAGTCATTGTTACTGAGTAGAGGATGATCCGGTGGGCAAACAGGCAACAGAAATGCTCAAAGGCACTCTGGAGGGCATTGTGCTGGCGATCCTGGCTGGACGGTCAGCGTATGGATACGAGATCACGGCGTGGCTGCGCGACCAAGGATTTGATGACATTGCCGAGGGCACCGTCTACGCCCTGCTGGTCCGGATCGAACAGCGAGGTCTGGTTGACGTGGAAAAGGTGCCCTCAGATAAAGGTCCGCCCCGGAAGGTCTATTCATTGAACGCCCGGGGCCAGGAGCACTTGAACGACTTCTGGAGAACGTGGAGTTTCCTCGCCGAGCGAATCGAACAGCTCCGTACACAGGTCAGTCCCCCTCAGAGACAAGGAGAATAATCATGGCAGCACGATGGATCGAGATGATCACCGGCTCACTCGAGGACAAGAAGCGCTGGCGCGCCTACAAAGCGCGCATCCAGCAGTTGCCACCGGCCTACCGCACGACTGTCGAAGGCATCGAGCGATACCTCATCGTCACCGGCCCAGCCGATGGCGATCACTTGGTGCACATGGTCGAAGACCTCGCTGACCTCTTCGAACGAGCCGCGGTCGACGCCACACCGATCCGTGAGATCGTCGGCGACGACCCGGCAGAGTTCGTCGACACTTTCAAGAGCAATTACGGGCTTGCCGGGTGGATAGCAAAGGAACAGCGTCGGCTCGCTGACTCGATTGACCAGGCGGGGAGGGAACAGGGATCCCCATGACGACTAGTTCAGAAAGCCCACAAAGACCACCGGCGATTCGGGTCAGCGGTATAGAGAAGGCTTTCAAGGATCTGCCTGTGCTTCGAGGAGTCGATTTAGAGGTCGAGCATGGCAGCATCTTTGCCCTGCTCGGCTCCAATGGCGCGGGCAAGACAACGCTAGTACGAATACTGTCGACGCTGCTCAACGCCGACGCCGGTACCGCGACCATTCAAGGCTTCGACGTCGCTGGCGACCCGGCGCGGGTGCGGGAATCGATCAGTTTGACCGGGCAATTCGCAGCCGTCGACGAGGTGCTCACCGGTCGAGAGAACCTCGTCCTCGTCGCCAGATTGCGACACCTGAAGAATCCCGGTCAGATCGCTGACGTCATGCTTGCTCGATTCGGTCTGAGCGCCGCGGGTCTCAGACGGGCGGGAACCTATTCCGGCGGGATGCGACGCCGACTCGACGTCGCGATGAGCCTCATCGGTAACCCACCGGTAGTTTTCCTCGACGAGCCGACCACCGGTCTGGACCCGCAGTCCCGCCAGGATGTCTGGCAGACCGTCCGTCGCCTCGCCGACGACGGCACCACCGTGCTGCTGACGACCCAGACTCTCGATGAGGCCGAACAGCTCGCCGACCGGATCGCAATCTTGCACCGCGGCAGGATCATCCAGAACGGCACTCTGACCGAACTCAAGAAGCTCCTCCCGCCAGTGAAAGTCGAGTACGTCGAGAAACAACCCTCGTTGGAGGACGTGTTCCTCGCTCTCGTCGACGAGACCGCTAGCCCTGACACCACGCTCGGATCAACCGTTGAAGCGACTCGGGCCGGAAGGAATTCCGATGACCAGCCACGTACTAGCTGACACCTGTGTCCTCACTGGACGATCGCTGCGCCATATCCTCCGCAGCCCGGATACCATTATCACCACCGCCGTCATCCCGATCGCACTGATGCTTCTATTCACCTATGTCTTCGGTGGCGCGATCGACACCGGCGACGGGCAGTCTTACATCAACTACCTTTTACCCGGAATCCTCCTGATCACCATTGCTTCAGGTATCTCATACACCGCGTACCGCCTCTTCCTCGACCTGCAAAGCGGCATCGTCGATCGCTTCCAGTCGATGCCGATCGCCAGGTCCAGCGTTCTTTGGGGGCATGCACTGACCTCTTTGGCGTCGAACATGGTATCGGTCGGCATCGTCATCAGCGTCGCGCTGATTCTGGGCTTCAGGACTAGCGCGTCACCCGGATCCTGGATCGTAATCGTCGGCGTTCTCTTGCTCTCCACGCTTACCCTGACGTGGGTGGCGATCATCGCCGGGTTGGCAGCGAAGACCGTCGATGGTGCCAGCGCGTTGAGCTACCCGCTGATCTTCCTCCCGTTCATCAGCTCAGCCTTCGTGCCGATCGCGACGATGCCCGGACCCATCGCCTGGTTCGCTGAGAACCAACCGGTGACTTCAATCGTCGATACCATCCGCGCGCTCTTTGCCCAGCAATCCATCGGCAGTGACATCTGGATCGCTCTGATCTGGCTCATCGGCATCCTCGTCGTCGCCTATGCCCTCGCGATCGTCCTCTACAACCGAAAAACCACCTCTGCATGAGTCGCCTATCGGCGTGCTGTGGACCCGGCGAGCTTGCTGGGCTTTGGCGCGGGACTCGCGTTAATGAGCGTTGTCGTAGGCTTCGACGACATACGTTGGGATACGGCCACGAGTGTAGATGCCGTAGTCGTTGTCTCGAGCCCACTTCCGAATCCCCTCGAGATCGCCTCGTCCTTGCCAAGAGTCACGGATGCGACTCTTGGTCTGGGAGCTCCTGACCGCTCTGGCCACCCTGGTGAACGGTCGCAGGTTCTCTTCTAACTCCTCGGCGTGAGCAGTAGTGAGGTCGATCGCATAGCTGGTTCTATCGATCGCGAAAGTGACGGTTCGCCCCTCACTGGGGTCGGAAATAAGTGTGCCGTCGAGGTCGTCGTAGATGTGCTCAATGAGTTTTCTCGCCATCGGCATATTCTTTCGAGCTCGCGGGCAGTGTGAGGCAGGACGTCACCGCTAGATCGCGGCCCATGAGGACGAGCCCCGATCCGACTAGACGGGGGTCCACTTCTCCCTCTGCGCATCCATCTACTCGCTGTTTAACACCGTACCGTCGCCTCGGCGGCGAACATTCGATTAGGCATGTGCAATCTCTCGTGCTGCTAGTACCAGGGCTTAGTGGTCAGAACCCTGCAGCTGACGCGGGCCAGGCGTAGGGAGATGAAACAGACGCCGTTTCCTCAAGGGATCCGAACGAAGAACGATCGCATGAATATCCGTCAGACAGCGGTCCCGAAATGTCGACCTGGACCAAGAAGACGCATTCAAGTTCTTCGCATCAACCACTCCCCTAGAGCGTCATTCTCGGCGGCCGGACTGAGGACATTGGTCTCTGAACCATGGTCAGCGGCCGATGAGGATTTCAATCGTGGGCCCAACTGTAGGCCAAGACATGCAAGTCAGCCACGACCGATCATCAACCGCTCTGATACCGAGCCCTACCGGCGAACGGATACCGTTATCGACTGTTAATCTGCCCGGAACTGATGAGCTGACGAACTCGCATCTTCTGCTCACCGTCGCCAAATTATTCAACGGCCGCCATCAGGTCGACACCATCGTCCAAAGCAAGATTGATCTCATCACGGCGCTCGCGAGATCCACCCAATGCGTTCACACCGCCCACAGCATTGAGTTCAGGCGCTTGGAGCTGCGCTCTTCCAACGAAGTCCGCGACAACTTCGTCCCCAACAGCATCGAAGTCCGGCACGTAGTCAATCCCGGAGTCCAGATCATTCGTGTCGTATCCCAACTCAGTGAGCTCCGACTTGTCCATGAGACCTCCTGCTCGCAGAGATGTTGCGCCACTGCTTTTCCAGCTCCCCGTTCGAGCGTTATACACCGAGCAGACAGGCTCCAGCCAAATCGAGGAACACCTCGTTTGGCTAGTGCTCCAGCAAACCAAAATGGACTACACCCGGCAATCCGTCTACGGTGACCGGTCCGTAATCGGCCCGGCAAGCTCAGCAGTAGCCGCTGGCATCCTCGACAATGAAATCGGCGTCGATACCGATAATGTCACCAAGTGGCTTGGTGAATCCATCGGCGAAGGAGCCGCACGCAGAGCCGAGCAGGTCATGGCCGGGACTGCTGAAGGTTGAGTTGACCCCGGTTGAATACGAGCTTATTCGTCGCAAGGCCGTCGCCCTGGCGGCATAAACCTCCGTAGTCAACTCCGCCTTCAGCAGACCCGAGCAACTGCACCTGGCCTCGTTCCCATCAGCCCTGCCGGATGTCCGCAAGGACGGACGGGTCGAGACTGGGTAGATTTCACGGTCAAAACTATATGAGGCATCGACTACTTTTCGCGGGCATATCGACGTGAGGCACTGCGAACGACGAATCGCCTCAATGACATTCGTGAAACTACACCATGAGCATTTACAGAACTCATTCCCGGTTATCCACAGATTTGGGATTTCACTAGATTCTTCATTCGACTACAGATAGATTAAACAGCAAATCACACTGTGAGTTGAATGATCAGGCAAGGGTTCAGAGTGGAAGCCACCGAAGTCATCACCAGCGAAGTTCACAAACGGATCAGAGATCTCGATGTGGACCCCCGCGCCGATATTCAGCGCTCTCGCGAGCTCATCCGCACCGTCATCGCCGAATACGATGAGCGCAGCCTCCTCGCCGATCTCCCCGTGCTCGAAGACAAAGAGGCGACGTTCCGACATATCGATCATCAACTCTCCGGGTTCGGTGCCCTGCAGGACTATTTCGATGATCCGCACGTCGAAGAGATCTGGGTAAACTCCCCGAGCGAAGTCTTCATCGCCGTCAACGGAATCCACCAGCTGACAACGACGAAGCTCAGCGCCGGTGAACTCGATGACCTCATCGAGCGGATGCTGCGCACCACAGGCCGCCGCGTTGACCTATCCCAGCCGTTTGTCGACGCCATCCTGCCCGACGGATCTCGGCTGCATGTCGTGCTGCCCGATATCACCCGCACTCATCCGGCCGTGAATATCCGCAAGTTCATCGCCCGGCCGCGCAACCTCGCCAACCTCGTCGCTCACGGATCCCTGACTCCCGGGGCCGCCGATTTCCTCGATGCGGCCGTGACCTGCGGGGCCAATATCCTCGTCTCGGGAGCCACCCAAGCCGGCAAAACCACCATGCTCAACGCCCTGGCCGGCTCGATACCGGCCCGCGAACGCACGATCTCCTGCGAAGAGGTCTTCGAACTCAACCTGCCCAGCCGCGACTGGGTCCCCATGCAATGCCGTCAGCCGTCACTGGAAGGCACCGGCGAAGTCACTCTCCGCGCCTTGGTCAAAGAGGCGCTGCGGATGCGGCCGACGCGCATCATCGTCGGCGAAGTCAGAGAAGCCGAAAGCCTCGACATGCTGATCGCGTTGAATTCTGGCCTCGCCGGCATGTCGACACTCCACGCCAATTCCGCCCGAGCTGCGATCACGAAGATCTGCACTCTGCCCCTGCTGGCCGGGGCGAACATCTCCTCGGCGTTCGTCGTGCCCACCGTCGCAGTCAGCCTCGATGTCGTCGTCCACCTGCGCAGGGATCCGTCCGGAGTGCGCCAAGTCGATGAGATCTGCGCGGTGCCAGGCGGAGTCGAAGGCGACGTCGTCGAACTCGACACGATCTTCCATTCGCCACGCGGACAGCTCGTTCGCGGTCAGGGGTTCGGCCACCTCGGCGAGCGATTTGCGGCCATCGGCCGCGATCTTCACGCCATTCTGGAGGCGGCGTGAGCTATTCCCAGTCCGCTCTGCTCATCGGTGCCTGCCTCGGGGCAGGACTATTCCTCATCTGGATGTCGCTGTGGCGGCGACCGCAGGGCAAGCGGACCCAGTCGCGGTGGGTGCGCGAACTCGATGACATGCTCACCGGGGCCGGGTTCCCCAGGCTGCGGCCGGCCCACTTGCTGCTCATCTCCGTCGCAGCGTTCTGTGTCGTTGCGGTCGTCGCGACAGTGTTCACCGGATCGTGGGCGATCGCGCAGTGCTTCGGTCTGTTCGCCTCCTGGCTGCCGCATCGGGCGCTGCAGCATCGGGCTCGGAGCCGACAGGTGATGCGGCGGGAGCTGTGGCCAGAGACTCTAGACCATCTCAATTCCGGTGTCCGTGCGGGTCTGTCCCTGCCTGAAGCACTGAGCTCTCTGGCCCATCGCGGACCCGAACCGCTGCGACCGCTGTTCGAAGTCTTCGCCGAGGAGTATCGGGCCAGCGGCTCGTTCGCATTGGCGTTGGAGCGCTTTCGGCAAGTCAGCGCCGACCCTGTGGCCGACCGCATCGTCGTCGCGCTCAGCGTCACCAGGCAGGTCGGCGGCAGCGATCTGGGCACCATGCTCCGAGCCTTGGCTCAGTTCGTCCGCGACGATGCCCGCACCCGCAACGAGCTCTCTGCCCGGCAACAATGGACGGTCAACGGCGCCCGATTGGCCGTCGCCGCACCGTGGGTGGTCCTCGCTTTCCTGTCGACTCGGCCCGAAACGGCAGTGGCGTACAACTCGCGGACCGGGCTGGTCCTCCTGGCGGCGGGCTTCGTCGTCTCTCTGCTGGCGTATCAGGCGATGAAGCGCATCGGTCGGCTCCCGTCCGAACCCAGAGTCATCGAGGGATCCTCACTCAGCGCCGCCCATCGACGTTTCTCAGGCAGCGTCGGCATGAGCAACGGATTCTCCGCAGACGACACAGACGCTGCGGATGGGCCGGCGGCATGAGTCTCCTCGGCGAGCCTCTGTCGATCCTGGCTCTCGGACTCTTCAACGGCTTCGCCCTGTATGTCTTCGTCCTCTCCCTCCCGCCGCTGCGCAGACCGACTCTGTCGTCGCGGATCGCTCCCTATCTGCGGGATCAGGAATCCTTGGTCGACATCTACGCTCCGCCGACCCCTCGCACCGAGGGGTTCGGGGGACTGGTGAAGTCCTGGTTGATCGGTTCGACTCTGTGGGTGACGTCGCGCATCACCACGGATGCGACTCTGCGGCTGCGCATCGACCGTCTCGGCGGATATGCCACGATCGAGCGCTTCCGCATCAGCCAGGTGCTGAGCATTCTCGTCGGGATGATCGTCGCCGGCGGTCTGGCCGGTGCCCTGTCGGCGCAACGTGGTTTCTCCCCCATCGTCACCGTCGTACTCGTCTTCAGCGGCGGCATCGCCGGGCACGTCTTCAACGATTGGCGGCTCAGCCAAGCGATCGCCCGCCACGAATCCCGCGTGCTCGCCGAATTCCCGACCGTCGCCGAACTCCTCGCACTGTCCATCACCGCCGGTGAGGGGATCGTGGAGGCTCTCGAACGCGTGTGCCGCACCTGCTCCGGCGACCTCATCGACGAACTCCGCGCGGCCCTGGCCGCCACCCGCACGGGCACACCGTTGGTCGAAGCGCTCGATGTGATGGCCACGCGCATCGCCATCCCCGAGATCGTCCAGTTCGTCGACGGCCTCGCCGTGTCGATGACCCGCGGCACCCCGCTGGCCGAAGTCCTCCGCTCCCAAGCCGCTGACGTGCGCGAACAGTCTCGACGACGGCTGCTGGAACTGTCCGGTCGCAAAGAGATCGGGATGCTCATTCCTGTTGTCGTATTCGTGCTTCCCGTCACCGTGATCTTCGCCGTCTTCCCGTCTCTGACCGTCCTCGACCTCAGCCCGTAGCGACCGCACTCCGCACCACCGACCAAACCCGTTCCCACAGCCAGTCCCGCCCCACCGACCACGCGGGTCGAAACCTCGACCTCGCCGATGAAGGAGACACGATGTTCCGCCAGTTCACCTACCGCCTGATCCCGCTCGTGCTCGGGCTCATCCCGGGTCCTCCTCCGCGAGGTCGAACCACCATCACCGAGGCGGCCGAGACCGACATCGATGCGAATCTCACCGCCGATGTCGACCGTCCCGATCGCGGTGACGTTCCCGGCTGGGTCCTCATCACCCTGATGACTGCGGGGTTGGTGGTCGCATTGTGGGCACTGGCAGGCGAGGCCTTCACCTCGATGTTCCAAGACGCGATGAACAAGGTCCGCGGGGCCGGGTGAACCAGCTGTGACCAGTGGCGACGAGACACTACCGGGAAGTCGGAGGAAGGTTGCCTCGATGACGGAGACAGGCGAGCACAGCGATTCGGGATCCGCTGTCGCCGAGTTCGTCCTCATCGCCTCGCTGCTGGCCCTCATCCTGGCCGGCGCCCTGCAGATCGGTCTCGTCATCCACGTCCGCAACACTGTCATCGACTCCGCCATCGCAGGGGCGAGGCAGGCGAGCCTGGCCGATCAGACTCCGCGCGACGGGCAGAAGCTCACCCGCGACCTCATCCGAGTGTCCGTGGGCGAGCGCTATGCCCAGAAGGTCACAGTCTCGACGTCACAGCGCGGAACTGTCGAGATCGTCGAGGTGAGGGTGACGACCCCGCTCCCGGTCCTCGGACTGTGGGGACCCGCCGAGGTCTGGGACCTGCGCGGACGATCCATCGTCGAGGACATCGACCGTGACTGAACCCGAGTTCGTTCAGGGAATCGCGACCGACGACGGAGACGAAGGAACGGCGGTCATCGAGTTCATCTTCGCCTCCATCGTCCTGCTTATCCCGGTCATCTACCTCATGCTCACCCTCTCCCAACTGCAGGCGGCCAGCTATGCGACCACCTCGGCGGCGATGTCGGCCTCACGTATCGCCGCCCGCGACGCGACCCCCTCGGAGGCTCGCGCCCATGCCGTCGCGAAGATGCATTTCGCGGACTTCGGGCTGCGGGATGCGCCGACTTCCATCACCTACTCATGCGCCGGACCCTGTGGACAGGCCGGCTCTCTCGTCACTGCACGAGTCGAGACGAAAGTGTCACTACCCGGGTTCCCGCTCCTCTTCGGCTCCGACCGGTCACCGCACATCACATTGCGCGCAAACCACACCGACGTCGTCGCCACAGGACTTCAGTGATATGCCGACCACGGGAGAGCACCGCTGTGAACGGGGACGCGAATCGCAGATCGGCCGCAAATCGGATCATGATTCGGATGCCGGGTCGATCACGCCGCTGGCCATCGGCTTCGTCGTCATCGCCTTGCTGCTGGCCTTCCTCATCGCGGCCCTGACCGACCTGCACATGGCCCGCCGAGAGCTGCAGGGGCTGGCCGATTCTGCGGCGCTGGCGGCCTCGGACTCGTTCGAACCGGCTCCCGGTGACGACCCCGGTCTCGTGTTCTCGCCTCCGGCGGCCAAACGCGCCGCCGGACGGTACCTCGACGCGGTGCCGACTCCGAAGGACATGGGCAATCTGCGGTTGAGTGCCGATGCGGATGGGATGCATTCGGTGCGCATCCGCATCGAGGCCCGCTATTCTCCGGCTCTGCTCTCACCGTTCGTGCCCGGCCTCGTCGACCTCCACGCCACCGCTTATGCCCGGGGTGCCCTGCGCCTCGACTGATCAACCCGAGTCGTCTCCACTTCGACGCCGATTCCTGTGGGCACAGGCTCCACTCACGCATCCTGAGGCTGTAGATGCCCAAACCGTATCCACATGGCGCTTTCTCGCTCTTGCCCTAGCCATGCGTCCGCGGTGAGTCTGTGGGTATGAGAACCCTGGGGCTCATCCACCGCATTGGGACGAACGGAGCCGTCACAAGCATGAGCATCGAAGCCGAATCAGCCCAACCGGCCTTCGACGTCTTCCGTTCTGCCCTCGGAGCGGAACTGACTTCGCAGGACTTGGTCGTGGGCAACCGGCTCGACAACCACAGAATCGAGTCGATCAGCTGGGGTCAATGGCAGGGACTCAATCCCATCACCGTTGTTGGAGCGAATGTTCTGCGCACCACCGACGACTGTGCCGACTCCGCACAGACGAGCGTATCCGTCCTTGCAGGACCGGATGCGGGATTCACCCTGACACTCGACCCACGGCGGGCCCACTTATCTCGACTGCCCCACCCCGATTGCCTGACTATCATCGACCCTAGTATCTCCCGCGCCCCTCAGCCGCTGCGGCTCGATGCCACGGGGCCTGGGCCCGCCGTAGCTCTGGGGGCGACTGTGCTCGCACCGGTCCCGTCATACGGTTCTTCAGCCGGCACTTCTTCCTCTATTCCCCGTTCGGCTCCGCCGATCCGGTCCCCGCCGCTGCACCACAGCCATGACATCCACATCGCCCCGAAGACGATCGACGATCCTCGGCCGGCCAGACCCCCACAGTGGTGGACGTTCCTCATCCCCGTCGGCATCGGCGTGGTGCTGGCCGTGGCCACCGGAATGTGGTGGTTCCTGCTCTTCAGCATCTCGGCCCCGCTCTCCGGGTGGGTCGCCTACTTAGTGGAGAAGAAACGCTTCACCCGCGACAGCGCACAATGTCGACTTGACCGCGACGAGGCGTTGGCCGAGGCGCGGGCCAGGCTGAAGCGCCTGGAGACGGCTCACCGTCAGATGATCTTCTCTTCCCCTGGTCTGTGTCTGGGTTTCGGGACGGTCTTCAGCGACCTCACCATCGACGAACGCTTGCAGGACAGAATCGACCACGTCGACGGTCGGATCGTCTGCACCGATATGCCGGTCCGCATCGATCCGCGTACAACCACGGTCACCGTCAGCGGAACGCCCGCAGTCCTGCGCACCATGGCCTTCGCCTGGTTGGCCGACCGGCGATTCAGATGGCGACCGAGTTCCGAACTCTCATTGCTGCCGGAATTGGCAGGCACCCGGTTCTCCGCCGACCACGCATCGACCACGGTCGGGACAGGGTCACGCCCAGACGCCGGCATCGACGACCCCATCTCGATCACCCTCGACGAGGCGTCTCACCCCGCAGTGCTCACGCTCAGCGCCCCGCATGCCGGCTCTGCGGTCTCGCTGACGGTGGGCTCTCTTGCGCAGGCACGCACCACGTCCTCGACTGCGCCCGGTGGCCCGGTGCCAGGACGGGCACTCGTCGCTACTCTCATGCCGGCCGCGCGATTCGTCACTCTGCACTCTGGCCGCTCAGCCGAAACCGGCCCCCGCACCTGGCCCGACCATGGGCTCGGCGAGCTCTGTGACGATGCGCCCGAGGCCATCAGAGCGCGGTGGCGGTCTCCTGCCTCGGGGCCGGTGCCGATCGGGCGCGGAACCGACGGTGAGGTCGGCATCGATCTGTTCTCCGACGGTCCTCACGCTCTCGTCGCCGGCACCACGGGCAGCGGAAAATCCCTGCTCCTGCAGACATGGCTGCTGTCGATGGCCTTGGCACAGCCGCCTCGGCGATTATGTTTCGTCCTCATCGACTTCAAAGGTGGGGCCACGTTCTCACCGCTGCAGGATCTGCCGCACACCGACAGTGTGCTCGACGATTTCGACTCCGGTCTCGCCTTTCGCGCTCTCGTATCCGTGCGTGCCGAGATCACTCATCGGGAGCGGCTGCTGGCCGACCACGGGTGTGCCGATGTCGCCGATCTTGCCGACCCTCCCCCACGACTCGTCGTCGTCATCGACGAGTTCCATGCGCTGATGGCCACTCATCCTCGCGCCGCCGACCTGCTCGAACGCCTCACAGCTCTCGGCCGGTCTCTCGGCGTCCACCTCATTCTCGCCACTCAGCGCCCGATGGGCGTCGTCACCGGGCAGATGAAGGCGAACATCAACATTCGCGTGTGCCTGCGAGTGCGCGATGAGACCGATTCCTTCGACGTCATCGGCTCCGAGGCGGGTGCGTTCCTGCCCGCGGACAAGCCTGGCGCCGCCTGTCTGGACTCCGGGATCAGCGTCACCCGGTTCCGCGTGGCGGTTCCGTTCGGAGATGACGCCCACACCGAGGCGGCCCTCCGCCCTCGCGTTCGTTCCTGGGGTCCGGGGCCGGTTCCGTCCCTGGCCTGCGGCGCCCACGGCGTTCACGTCGACAACATCATCGCCGCGGCTCACGACATCGCCAGGGCCGAGGACGCTTCAGCTCATCGACAGGTGGTGCTGCCTCCCTTGCCGGAACCTGAAGAGATGTCGGACGGGGCGGCAGGAAGCCCGGCCCGTTCTGCTGGAGAGCTCGCCTCTTCCTCTGCGGGACCGGTGACGGCAAGTGGTGAACTCGATCCGACCGTCACGGGGATCATCGATGTCCCCAGTCAGCAGCGGCAGCAGATGTGGACATTCGACCCGGACGTGGACGGTTCCACGATCCTCACAGGCGGTAGCCCGGACACCGTGGAATCCGTGCTTGCGACCATGGCACGGGCGGCCGCTCCGACCCGACGGATCATCGCGATCGGCAGAATCGCCGCGGTCCTCGACTGGGCCGAGATCAGCTGCGGATTGAGCTCGGGCTGGCAGATTCAAGCGGTTCTCGACCATCTCGCTGTCCGTGGGGACCCGAGCAGATTCTCGCGCGACAGTGAAAGCACAGATTCCCCGACCGGGTCAAGGCAGAGTCGACAGCCACCGAGCCTAATCGTCTGCAGCAATTGGGCCGAGTTCGTCGACTCGCTCGACCACTATTGGGCCGAACGGGCCGAACTTCTCCTCGGACATGGTGCCGAATCGGATCTCGTGTTCCTGCTCGCCGGGTGCCGGAATATGACGAGCAGGAGTTCTCGATTCGCCACCCAGATCATCTTCCCGCCCGAGGCCGGCGAAGACGGAACGAGCGTCGGGCTCAGCCGGCAGCGATTCGCCGGTTCGTGGCCGGATCTCCGCGCCGTCATCCGCGGTCCCCGCGCGCGGGCCGCCGGCGGGGACGGTGCCGATGTGCAATTCGCACCCGGTGATGCGGCACAATTCGATTCGTCCACGTGCGGGACGGGCACGAGCATCCTCGGCGGACCACCCGGCATTCCGGAGTCCCGAAAGGGATTCGCTCCATGCTGGCGGGGGCTTGACCAACTTGTGGGCATGGGCGAAGAACCCTGCGGCGGCATGCCGGGCTGCATCCCGGTAGGCGTTGACGCTTTCGGCGACTCCGTCGTGTGGGATCCCCGGCGAGACGGTTCGGTTCTCACCGTTCGCGGTTCTCCGCAGAGCGGCAAGACCGGATTCGCGACGTATGTTGCCCGCCTCGGCGGGGTCTCTGTGCACGACGATGCACACATGGCCTCAGATCCTGTCGACTGGGATCTGCTCGACGGACGATTCCATGTGCTCACTGTGCCGACACGGTTCACTCCCGGCTATGGTTCCCCTCTGACCAAAGCTCAGAGTCTCGGACCGCTGCTCGTGCTCGGTGCGCATACCAGGCAAGATCTCACCGGGCTCGGAGTGTTGCGACAGGCCCCGCTCGACGGGCTGCCGGGGACGGGCTGGTTCGTCACCGAGGACCGGGCTCGCCCTGTTCGCCTCTTCAGCCCAACGGGAGTCGAGCCTGAGTCAGCTGACGTCGGAAGGCGGTCCTGAGAGAGTCTCGTAGCGGTAGAGCTCGGTGGCGGTTCCGGCGTCGAGCAGTCGATCGGCGAGCGAGGAGATCACGGGCATTCCGCTCGTGACTTCGATGACGACATCGGCGTCGACCGACAGCCTGGCCAAAAGGAGTTCAGCATCGGCGACGGCCGCAGCGAAGTCCTCACCCGTGGTGTCTGCGGCATCGTCGCGAGTCTCGAACATCGACCCGAGGATGAGCTCGGTCGGCGGTTCTTCGTCGACCTGATCGACGGTGGCTCTGCCGTCCCCGACAGTATCTCCGGCACCCGGTTCACCGGCCGAGGGCAGAACACCGGCGGTTTCATCGGCCTCCCGCGCATACGACACGGCGAAGGCGCTGAGTCCACCCGCCTCGGCGGTTCCGGCAGCGCCGTTCAGCAGTGCGGCACCATGAGCTCCGGCTGCCTCGGAGAGGAAGACGTTGTTCACCTGTCCGATGGTCAGCGGGCCGACGGCATCGTCGCGGTTGACTGCGGTGTACCAGGCGAGGAACGCCTTCGTCAGCTTCACCGAACCGGTCGCAACGATCTCGAGGTCCTCGGCCCGACCGCCGCCGGCCGGAGGCAGAGCACCGGCGGCCACCTTGACCACACGGGTCGTCGTCAGCGGGGTGAAACCGAGAGCCTGCGCGAAGCCCTCTCCCGGGCTCCCGGCGTGCACACGGGCGCGCAGATCGAGGCCCTCGAGCGCGGTTCCTCGCGTCTCCGCGCACACTGCGTCGAAGAGTTCACGTCCTTGACCATGTCCCTGCTCCTCGGCGGCGACCTCGACGTGGACCCACGCCCGGTAGGGGTGAAGCGGGGATTCGGCGATCGCGGCGGCTCCGACCGGAACATCGGGGACCACCTCGGCGATGACGGAGCGGATCAACGGCGAATCCGAGGACGGACGGAACAGGGACCTGGCCATATGACCGGCCGGGGTGGTCGCGTCGGCGAACACCTCATTCAGGCGCAGATCGTCACCGTCGGTCAGCTCTCGAATCGGCATGTGCTCGCTCCTTGGGCGGTGGGGAACTTGATAATCTTGGCGTCATGACTGACTTAAGCGATCCTACCGCCGCCGCGCACGCCGCGGCCACGACCATCAACGCGAACGCGGGCATCGAAGCCCATGACATCGCGCTCGTCCTCGGCTCCGGTTGGGGTGGGGCGGCGGACCTCCTCGGCGAGACCGTTGCCGAGATCTCCGCGGCGGAGGTCCCGGGATTCCACGCCCCCGCCGTCGAGGGCCACGGTGCGACGTTGCGCACGGTGCGCATCGAAGCCAGCGGCAAGCATGCGCTCGTCCTCGGATCGCGCACCCACTACTACGAGGGCAAGGGTGTCCGGGCAGTCGCCCACGGTGTGCGCACCGCCGCTGCGGCCGGCTGTTCATCGCTGGTGCTGACGAACGGGTGCGGCGGGCTCAACCGCAATTGGGGGCCCGGCACTCCGGTGCTCATCTCCGATCACATCAATCTCACCGGCACCTCTCCGATCGAGGGCGCGAACTTCGTCGACCTCACCGATCTGTACTCCCCGCGGATGCGCGCCATCGCCAAGGAGATCGACCCGACGCTAGACGAAGGCGTGTACGCACAGTTCCGCGGACCTCATTACGAAACCCCCGCCGAGGTGCGCATGGCCGGGATCCTCGGTGCCGATCTGGTGGGAATGTCGACGACGTTGGAGGCCATCGCCGCACGTCAGGCCGGGCTCGAACTCATGGGAATTTCGCTGGTGACGAACCTTGCCGCCGGCATCCAGGAGACCCCGCTCTCCCATGCAGAGGTCATCGAAGCCGGAGCCGCCGCCGCCCCGCGCATCTCCCGTCTGCTCGCCGACATCGTCGCGAAGCTCTGAGACGGCCAGCCCCACTCCGCACTCCCCCTCCCCGCCACCGCGAATTCGCAAAGGACCTCCTATGACCCGCGTAGCCGACCGCTTTACGAATGGATTCGACGCCGAGGTGGTCCGCGCCTGGATCGCCGACGACCCCGATCCGCAGACGGCCATCTCCTTGGAGCACATCCTCGCCGAGGCCGAGGGCGGCGACGAGGCGGCGGTCGCCGATCTCGAGGACCGGTTCTCCGGTCCCCTCGTCTTCGGCACGGCCGGTCTGCGCGGTGAGATCGCCGCCGGCCCGAACCGGATGAACCGGGCCGTCGTCATCCGTGCCGCCGCGGGACTGGCCGCCTTCCTCGCAGACACTGTCGGTGAGGGCTTCCAAGTCGTCATCGGGTGCGACGCCCGGTACAAGTCCGCGGAGTTCGCCGCCGACACTGCCGCCGTCATCACCGCTGCCGGCGGTGTCGCGATTCAGCTGCCCGAGCAGCTGCCGACCCCGCTGCTGGCCTTCGCGCTGTCGCTGCGCGGGGCCGATGCCGGGGTCATGGTCACCGCCAGCCACAATCCACCAGCCGACAACGGCTACAAGGTCTACCTGGGACAGCGTCCGCTGCAGGCGATCGGATCCGAGGCCGACGCCGAGGCGGGTGCCGGAGCGCAGATCGTCAGCCCGGCCGATGCGCTCATCGCCGGAAGGATCTCAGCAGTCGAGTCCGTGGCGACTGTGCCGCGTGCGGAGTCCGGGTGGGAGCACCTCGACGAGTCGATCGTCGAGGACTATCTGTCGCGCATCGACGATCTGGGTGTCCGGGCGGAGTCGGATCTCTCGATCGTGCTGACCTCGCTGCATGGTGTCGGTGCCGGAGTCGCCGAGGCGGCCCTGTCCCGCACCGGGTTCACAAGCCTCCACCCGGTGGCCTCCCAGCAGGCACCGGATCCGAACTTCCCGACGGTGTCCTTCCCGAACCCGGAGGAAGCCGGCGCGCTCGATGAGTCCTTTGCCCTGGCCCGTGAGGTCGGTGCCGAACTCATCATCGCCAACGATCCGGATGCCGACCGATTCTCCGCGGCCATCCCGGATGAGTCGGCGGCCATCGGCTACCGTCAGCTCACCGGCGACGAGGTGGGTCTGCTGTTGGGTGAGGATGCCGCGACCCGATTGGCCAAGGGAACTCATCACACGGAGGGTGCAGATGCTCCTGTCTTCGCGAACTCAATCGTGTCTTCCCGGAGTCTGGCGGCAGCGGCAGCCAGCCACGGGTTCGGAGCGGTGAACACGCTCACCGGGTTCAAGTGGATCTCCCGCGTGGCCGGACTCGTCTTCGGATACGAAGAGGCACTCGGCTACTGCGTCGACCCGACTGCAGTTCGTGATAAGGACGGCATCTCTGCCGCTGTGACGTTCGCAGCGCTGGCCTCACGGCTCAAGGCTGAGGGGTCGAGCATCGAAGCCGAGCTCGATCGGATCCGCGGCCGTGACGGCTACTTCGCCACCGCTCCTCTGTCTTTCCGCCTCGACGATGTCTCACTCATCGCCACGGCCATGGCGAAGCTGCGCGAGAACCCCCCGGCTACGCTGGCCGGCTCCCCGGTCGCCGAGGTCCACGACCTGTCTGCCGGGTATGAGGGGCTGCCGCCGACCGATGGAATCCTGCTCCTCTCGGAGTCGAACTCGCGGGTCATCGTGCGTCCTTCGGGTACCGAGCCGAAACTGAAATGCTATCTCGAGGTCGTCGCCGAACCCTCGGAGATCCAGGCTGCAGCCGAGGCCGATGCACGTGCGGCGGCCAGCGCCGGAGTGCGCCTGCCGACCGCCTCGGCGAGTGCGTCCCTCAAGCCAGCCCTGACGGAACGGTTGAACTCGATCAGCACCGAGCTCAAAACCTTCTTCCCCCTCTAATTGCTACCTGACGGCGGCCCAGCAACCTCGCGCGAGGTTGCTGGGCCGCCGTCACGTAGTATTAAGGTCCCTTGGGAATCAGAAGGAGGTAACGATGGACGTTCCTCACGATCCAGAGGTCGACGCGGTTCTGACCAGCCTGCTGGGATCACTGGGCGAAAGCAGCAGCGTCTTCGGTGCCGGTCGGCTCGGTGCCGAGTGGTCGGCGAAGCGGCTGAAGACTGAGACCCATCATGCCGTCATCGAGGTTCCACCGGATGTGACCGAACGCGTTCTCAACGAGGTGACTCAGCTGGTGTCCGCACACACTCCTGCGACAGACGACCCTGTCGTCACCTTCCGCGGTGTCATCGGATCAGGCTTCGCGTCGATGAATCCGGCCTACGTCATCGTCGTGCTCGACCGGAGAGAGTCGACTCTGGGGATCGCGGCCCATGCGAAAGAGGGCCTCATCAAACAGCGAACGGCGCAGAAGGCCGTCACTAAGATCCGGGAAGCCATCGCCCTCTGACCCTCCCAGAACTACCTGACGGCGGCCCAGCAACCTCGCGCGAGGTTGCTGGGCCGCCGTCAGGTAGCAATTAGAGGGAGTTGAGGATTGCGGCGCTGCCGGAGAGGCCCAAGCGGGACGCACCGGCGGCGATCATCTCCTCGGCGGCCTCGGCGGTGCGGATTCCGCCGGAGGCCTTGACGCCGAGGCGGTCGCCCACGGTCTCGCGCATGAGCGCTACAGCGTGAGCGCTGGCTCCCCCGGCCGGGTGGAAACCGGTCGACGTCTTGACGAATCCGGCACCGGCGGCCTCGGAGCGGCGGCAGGCCTCGACGATCTGCTCATCGCCCAGCGCCGCCGACTCGATGATGACCTTGACGAGGGCGTCCCCGCTGGCCTCGACGACGCCGCGGATATCGGCCTCGAGACCGTCGAAGTCCCCCGCGACGGCCTGTCCGATGTTGATGACCATGTCGACTTCGGCAGCACCGTCGGCGACGGCCTGAGCAGCTTCGGCGGCTTTGATCTCCGGCTTCACCTGGCCGGAGGGGAACCCGACGACGGTCGCCACGACGAGCTCACCCGGATCGGTGACCGGCAGCATGGACGGTGACACGCAGATCGCGAGCACGCCCAGCTCCTTCGCCTCCGCCACGAGAGCATCGACGTCGGCGGGGGTCGCTTCGGGCTTGAGCAGGGTGTGGTCGATGATGTTCGCGACATCGGTGCGGCTGGTCATTCGGTCCTCCAGAAGTGGTCGTGGGAAGTTGCGTGGTCGTGCATGGTTGCGCGTGCAGGTGCCGCGCAGAGTCATCATGTCCAGCGTAGCGAGGCCAGCGGCCGCGCGGCAGTGCTGAGAGTATGCGATTCGGCTCAGGTGATCGTGTCGAAGACAATCGATTCCGGCACCGAGGCGGCATCCCCGCCGATCTCGACCGCGGACTCCAATGCCTCGATGGCGCGCTCGAACCGTTCCGGGGTCGCCGTGTGCAGTGTCATGAGCGGCTGACCGGCCGTGACCGTGTCCCCTGGTTTGGCGTGCAGTTCGATTCCGGCCACGTCCTGAACCGGATCTTCCTTCCGTGCCCGTCCGGCGCCGAGACGCCACGACGCCACCCCGACACACAGCGCATCGAGCTTCGTAAGCACCCCAGAGTCGGTCGCAGTGACGACCTCGGTGTGCTCGGCGACCGGCAGAGCGGCGTCCGGGTCGCCGCGCTGGGCGCGGATCATCTGCTTCCACTTGTCCATGGCCCGACCGTCGGCCAGCGCGGCTCGGACGTCGACATCGGTCTTGCCTGCCAGGCGCAGCATCTCCTCCGCCAGAGCCACGGTGAGATCGACGACGTCGGCGGGTCCGCCGCCGGCGAGGACCTCGACGGATTCGCGGACCTCGAGGGCATTGCCGACGGTCAGGCCCAAGGGCGTGGACATGTCGGTCAGCAGCGCCGATGTGTTGACGCCTGCGGCCTTGCCGAGTTCGACCATCGTCTGCGCGAGTGTGCGAGCCTTCGCCAGGTCCTTCATGAACGCACCGGAGCCGACCTTGACGTCGAGGACGAGACCGGAGGTGCCCTCGGCGATCTTCTTCGACATGATCGAGGAGGCGATGAGCGGAATGCAGTCGACCGTCGACGTGATGTCGCGCAGGGCGTAGAGCTTCTTATCCGCCGGCGCCAGACCGGATCCGGCGGCGCAGATGACAGCGCCGACGTCCTCGAGCTGGTCGACGATCGCCTCGTTGCTCAGTCCGGCCCGCCAGCCGGGAATCGATTCGAGCTTGTCCAAAGTGCCTCCGGTGTGGCCGAGGCCGCGGCCGGAGAGCTGTGGGACGGCCACGTCGAATACGGCGACGAGCGGAGCCAGGGGCAGGGTGATCTTGTCCCCGACTCCTCCGGTCGAATGCTTGTCCGAGGTGGGCCGGGACAGGGACGAGAAGTCCATGCGCTCACCGGAGTCGATCATCGCCTGCGTCCAGTGCGCGATCTCAACCGGTGCCATGTCGTTGATGAAGATCGCCATGGCCAGGGCCGCCATCTGCTCTTCGGCGACAGCACCCCGAGTGTAGGCGTCGATGACCCAGTCGATCTGCTCCTTGCTCAGGGCTCGGCCATCTCGCTTCGCAGCGATGACGTCGACGGTGTCGAATGCTTCTACGCTCACGGTCTCAATCCTTCGTTGTCGTCGAATTCTGTGTTGTCAACGATGCGTGCGTCGTCGTCGAAGTCTTCGTTGTCAGCAATCCCTGCGGTGACGTTCCGGGCCACAGCCGCCTCGGCGGGGTAGGAATCGTCAGTGCTTGGCCTCATGCCCGTCGTGCGCCCCGGCCAGGTGGTCGGGTCCGAAGGCTTCGGGCAGGACCATGGACATCGGGGCACGTCCGCTGGGCATGTTGATGACGAGGTCGTTGCCGCCGTGTTCAAACAGCAGCTGTCGGCATCGTCCGCAGGGAACGAGGGTGTTGCCCTCTCCGTCCACGCAGTCGAAGGCGACGAGGCGGCCCCCGCCGGTCATGAACAGCTCGGAGACCAGCGAGCATTCCGCGCACAGCGTCACCCCGAACGAGGCATTCTCGATATTGCAGCCGCCGACGATGCGACCGTCGTCGACGAGACCGGCGGCTCCGACAGGGTAGTTCGAGTACGGCACATAGGCCTTCGCCATCGCCCGTTTCGCCTCGGCTCGCAGCAGCTCCCAGGTGCCTTCGCTGAGGTCTTCGGGGCTTACCGGGGTGGGTTCCTCGCTCCAGACCGGGTCGGTCGACTCGGGTGCGGAAGCGCGGGGTTCAGGGGCAGTCATGGGGATATCTCTTCCTTCGGGTGGTGACTGTGGGGTGATCGAGGGGAAATGCCGATCCATCGCCGAGGCGGGGCTCACTTCACGTAGGGCACACCTTCCGCGGCCGGCGGGCGGACCCGACCGACGAATCCGGCGACAGCGAAGACGGTGACGATGTAGGGCAGCATGAGCAGCAGCTCGTTGGCCACCGGGGTGCCGATGGACTGCAGAGTGTTGCCGAGGCTCTTGGAGAATCCGAACAGCAGGGCCGCGAACAGCGCACCCTTCGGGTTCCACTTGCCCAGGATCATCGCGGCCAGGGCGATATAGCCCTGTCCGGCCGACATCTCCTTGCCGAACGCCAATCCGGAGCCGACGGTGAAGAAGGCACCGCCGAGGCCGGCGATCGCACCGGCGAGCAGCGTATTGCGCACGCGGGTGAAGTTGACCTTGATGCCGACGGTGTCCGCCGCCTTCGGGTGCTCACCGACGGCGCGCATCCGCAGACCCCACTTCGAGCGGAACACGAAGATCTGCAGCGCGATGACGACGACGTACATGATGTAGACGAGGATGTTCTGGTCGAACAGCACCCGTCCGAGCACCGGAATGTCCGAGAGCAGCGGGATCGGCAGGTTCGGCAGCTTCTGGCGGGAGTTCCACAGTTCCGGGTCCTGGGTGAGCACCGTCGAGTAGAGGAAGCTCGTGATGCCGACGACGAGGACGTTGAGGACCACGCCGATGATGATCTGGTTGACCCAGTATTTCACCGCGAAGAACGTGAGCACCACTGCGACCAGGGCACCGGCGATGGGAGCGGCGAGCAGTCCCGCGTACGGGTTCTTCACCACCGAGGCGACGACCGCGGCGAGGAACGCACCGGCCAGCAGCTGGCCTTCGATGGCGATGTTGATGATGCCCGAACGTTCTCCCACGAGACCGCACATGGCGCCGAAGATCAGCGGCACGGACAGTGCCAGGGCACCGGCGAGCAGCGTCGTCAGCGGGATGACGCCTCCGGATCCGCCGCCGGCCCAGGCGAGGAAGGAGAGAACGAAGATGACGCCGAAGAGCATCGGGAACCACGAACCGAGGTCGATGCGCTTGATCGCCACATAGATGGACACGGCGGCCATGATGATGAGCAGTATGCCCAGCGTCAGCCCCGCCACGGTCGAGGACACGGCGAAGTCGGGGATGGCGAAGAAGTCTCCGCCGGTGGCCACCCGGAAGGTCGTCTCCCCGTCACGGCCGATGAGGCCGAAGAAGATGAGCGAGACGAGGGCGAGGATCGTATAGACGATCGGGAACTTCCAGGCGATCGGCGCAAGCGCCTTGACCTGGGTCGAAGGTGTCTTATCCATGGTCTGAGCAGTCATCTCAGTCCTCCTTCCGCTTGAGCACCGGTGTGGGCAACCGGAAGATCGACCTCACCAGGGGCGGGGCCGCGATGAGCAGCACGATGACGGACTGGACGACGAGGACGATGTCGATCGGCGTACCGGTCTGGGACTGCATGAGGTAGCCGCCGGCCTTGAACGCACCGAAGAGCAGGCCCGCAAGGAACGTCCCCAGCGGCTTCGACCGTCCCAGCAGGGCGACGGTGATGGCGTCGAAGCCGATCGATCCGCTGATTCCGCCGGTGAGTTTGTATTCGGTGCCGAGCACCTGAGCGGCACCGCCGAGTCCGGCCAGGGCACCAGCGACGATCATGACGAGGATCGTCACCTTCGACACGGAGATGCCTGCGGTCCGGGCCGCGTGCGGGTTCGCGCCGACTGCCTTGAACTCGAAGCCGATCGTCGAGCGCTCGAGCAGCCACCACACGAAGATCGTGGCGAGGATGGCGATGACGAACCCGAAGTGGAGACGGAACGGCGGCGGCAGCAGCAGGAACATCTGCGCGGAGTCGTCGATGACGCGGGACTGCGGGTTCGCCGAGGTCGTGTGGGTGAACCAGTTCTGCTTGAGCAGGTAGCCCAGTGCGTAGCCGGCGATCGAGTTGAGCATGATCGTCACGATCACCTCGTTGGCTCCGGTGCGTGCCTTGAGGACACCGGCGATTCCGGCCCAGATCGCACCGCCGATGATTCCGCCGATCGCGGCCACGAGCATGTGGAGAACGGGAGGCAGCGGCAGCGCGTAGCCGAGGAAACCGGCGATGGTCGCGCCGAGGATGACCTGGCCCTGACCGCCGATGTTGAACAGACCGCAGCGGAAGGCCAGAGCGATGCCGAGACCGGTGAGGATGAGCGGGGTGCCCGAGACCATCGATTCTGTCAGCGGGCGGATGGCGCGTTCGGTGGTGCGTGCGTCCCAGTCGAAGATCGCTCCGCGGAACAGCGCCGAATAGGCGTTGCCGACGGTCTGGAAGAGCGTGGCGAAGAACTCGCCGGGAGCGGCGAAGAAGTTCTCGGCTGCCGCGACGACCTCCGCGTTCGACACGGCGATGAGGACACCGCCGAACAGAAGGGCGAGTACGATCGCCAGCAGCGAGACCAGCCAGGATCCCGACATGATCTGCTGGAGCAGAGTCTGTTCCTTGCCGTCCTCGGTCTCGGACTCCGGCGGCGGTGCCGCGGAAGGAGCCGCCGGTGAGATATCAGTCGTCATTTGGTCTCCTCCGCCGAGGTGGTGGCTGAGTCATCGTCCGCGGGCTCGGTCGCACTGGAGGCGGGTTTCGCCGAGGCCGCGGCCGATTCCGTACCTTCTGCTTGGTTCGCGGCACCATCGGTGCTCGTGGTGCCGGCCGTCGCCTCGAGAGCTTCGCCGGCGGGAACGCCGGCCATCATCAGGCCCAGTGCCTCGCGGGAAGTCTCGGGCCCCACGATGCCGACGATGCGCCCGGCGTACATCACGGCGATGCGGTCGGCGAGGCCGTAGACCTCGTCGAGTTCGGTCGAGACGATGATGCAGGGGGTGCCGGAATCGCGTTCGGCGATGACGCGCTTGTGCACGAATTCGATCGATCCGACATCGAGTCCGCGGGTGGGCTGGCTGGCGATGAACAGTCGCAGATCGCGTCCGAGCTCGCGGGAGAGCACCACTTTCTGCTGGTTTCCGCCGGAGAGGGTCGAGATCGGGTCGGAGACGCTGCCGAGGCGGATGTCGAACTCCTCGACCTTCTTCTTCGCCTCTTCGCTGATGACCTTCGACCGCATATTCAGGCCCTTGGCATAGGGCTCACGGTCGTAGACGTCGAGGATCATGTTCTCGCGGATCGCGAACTCCGCGATGATGCCGTCGGTCGACCGGTCTTCGGGAACGAAGCCGATACCGGCACCGAGGCGGTCCTTGACCGAATCCCCGACGAGCTTCTTCCCATCGAGGGTGATCGTGCCCAACCGCGGTTCGATGAGACCGATGATCGTCTCGGCCAGTTCGGTCTGCCCGTTGCCCTGGACTCCGGCGACGGCGAGGATCTCGCCGCGACGGACGTCGAAAGACACATCGTCGACGACGACGTTCTCGGCCTTGTCGACGACGGTGAGTCCGCGCACC
Source organism: Brevibacterium permense (assembly GCF_025506275.1). Taxonomy (GTDB): domain Bacteria; phylum Actinomycetota; class Actinomycetes; order Actinomycetales; family Brevibacteriaceae; genus Brevibacterium; species Brevibacterium permense_A. Next base: position 36,456 of record NZ_QYCP01000082.1, on the reverse strand, counting down.
TGGAAAGTGGCATCGCCGGGATCGGCGGCATCCTTCTCGGTCGTCAGAGACACGGCACGGCCGACCATCTGGCTGGCCAGCTCGGTCTCGGTCGACTCCGGCGAGGCCTCTCCGACGATCTTTCCGCGGCGGATGACGGTAATCGAATCAGCGATCGCACGGACCTCACGGAGTTTGTGGGTGATGAAGACGATCGACGTGCCCTGCTCCTTGAGCTGGCGCATGATCGAGATCAGCTCGTCGGTCTCCTGCGGAGTGAGCACAGCCGTGGGCTCGTCGAGGATGAGGATCTCGGCATCCCGGGACAGGGCCTTGATGATCTCCACTCGCTGCTGGGCGCCGACAGGCAGATCCTCGATGAGGGCATCGGGATCGATGTTGAAATTGAAGCGCGAAGAGATCTCCTTGACCTTCTTGCGCGCCTCGCTGATGTCGAGGAGCCCGAGGCTCTTCGTCGGTTCGTAGCCCAGCGCCACGGATTCGGCGACGGTGAACACGGGCACGAGCATGAAATGCTGGTGGACCATGCCGATGCCCGCGGCGACGGCATCGCCCGGCCCGGAGAACTTCACCGGCTTGTCGTCGATGAGGATCTCTCCCCCATCGGCGTCGTAGAGTCCGTAGAGGACATTCATCATGGTGGATTTGCCGGCGCCGTTCTCACCCAACAGGGCGTGGATCTCGCCCGGTTCGATGGTGAGATCGATGTGGTCGTTGGCAACGAACGATCCGAACACCTTGGTCATCCCGCGAAGCTCGAGTTTCACTGCTTCCGGTTCTCCTCACAAATTTGAAAACTGCAGGGCCGAAAGAACTCGGCCCTGCAGTTTAACCGACGAGCTTACTTCGGTGTGCTCTCTGACTCGACGACCAGGCTGCCATCGACGATCTGCTTCTTCAGATCCTCGACCTTCTTCTTCACGTCCTCGGGAACCTTGTCTTCGAAGTCGTGGTACGGAGCGAGGCCCACACCTTCGTTCTCGAGCGTGCCGACGTAGGGCTCATTCGAGAACTTGTCCTCCGTGCCTTCCTTGATGGTGTCTTCGACGGCCTTCGAGATCTGCTTGACCACCGAGGTGAGGATGATGTCGCCGTATTCGGTCGACTCGTAGCCGTCGGAGTCGACCCACACGAGGTTGACGTCGCCGGCTTCCTTCGCGGCGGCCGCGGCACCGAGGCCGACGGGTCCGGCCACGGGCATGATCACGTCGGCACCCTGCGAGATGAGCTGCTTGGTCAGCTCCTGACCCTGGCCCTGGTTCTCGAAGTCACCGGAGAACGATCCGTCCTGCTTCTTCTTGTTCCAGCCGAGCAGCTTGACGTCTTTCTTGTTGTCCTTATTGAACTTGTCCACGCCGTCGGCGAATCCGTCCATGAAGATCGTCACGGACGGAATCTGGATGCCGCCGAAGGTGCCGACCTTGCCCGACTTCGAAGTCGCGGCCGCAACATAGCCAGCGAGGTACGCGGCCTCGGCGGTGTTGAAGACGACGGCCTTGGCGTTGTCGATCGTCACCGGCTTGCCGTCGGCGTCGGAGAACGTGGAGTCGATGAGTGCGAAGTTGAGGTCGGGGTTCGCTTCTGCGGCTTCCTGGATCGTGTCCTCGAGGAGGAATCCGACACCGAAGGTGAGGTTGCAGCCCTGCTGCACCATGTTGTCGACGTTCGGCTTGAAGTCCGCGTCGCCCTGCGACTCGGCGAGCTTCTCTTCGATGCCGAGGTTCTTCTTCGCGTTCTCCATGCCCTCGCGGCCGGACTGGTTGAAGGACTGATCGTCCCAACCGCCGGAGTCGGAGACCATGCACGCCATGTAGTCGGAGCCGGATTCTCCACCTGAGCCGCAAGCCGAGAGGACCAGGGCAGATGCGGCGATCATCGACACCGCTGAAGCGAGCTTCTTCACGTTTTCTCTTTTCTGATACAGACAGCGCACACGGATGAGGGCCCTGTCTGCCCTTACCGAAAATGTGAAACCACTGGACGAACTGTCATATTTTGATGAGTTTCGGTCAGTCTAATGCACTGAGGTCATTTGGAAAGGTCCGTTAGCACCTCAATCGCGGACACCGATATGAAAAAGAAATAATCCGTCATGCGGTGGCGTTATCGGTCCGAAATGCGAACAGAAAACGCCTTGTGTTTGAGACAGAAGGACACGGCAAACGATGCGGCAAGCGGCCGGCCGGACGGGCCCGTCCGGTCACTCGCGCGAACCGCGGTGAACTAGGCTAGAGACTGCTATGGCACATCTCCTCGGGGCAGAAGCCCTCCACCTCGAATACCCCACGCGCGTCGTCTTCGACTCGGTCACTCTCGGTGTCGAGTCCGGCGACATGATCGGCATCGTCGGCCGCAACGGCGACGGCAAGTCGAGCCTGCTCGGCATGCTCGCCGGCACCATCGAACCCGATTCCGGACGCGTGACGTATCGCGGCGGGCTGCGTTTGGGCATGCTCGGCCAGCGCGATGACCTCGATGACGAGGCGACCGTCGGCTTCTCCGTCGTCGGCGATGCCGCCGATCACGAATGGGCTGCCGATCCGCAGGCCCGTGACATCATCTCCGGTCTCATCGCCGATCTCGATTGGGATGCGCAGATCTCCTCGCTCTCCGGCGGTCAGCGCCGTCGAGTGGCCCTGGCGGCTCTGCTCATCGGCGATTGGGACATGCTCATCCTCGACGAGCCGACGAACCACCTCGACGTCGACGGCATCGCGTGGCTGGCGAAGCATATTCGCGGCCGGTGGCCGAAGAACGCCGGAGCCCTGCTGCTGGTCACCCACGACCGGTGGTTCCTCGACGAGGTGTGCACGAAGACCTGGGAGGTCCACGACCGCATCGTCGAGCCTTTCGAAGGCGGTTATGCCGCCTATGTCCTCCAGCGCGTCGAGCGCGACCGGATCGCCGCCGCCACCGAGGCGAAGCGGCAGAATCTCATGCGCAAGGAACTCGCATGGCTGCGACGCGGTGCTCCCGCCCGGACGTCGAAGCCGAAGTTCCGTATCGAAGCCGCCAACCAGCTCATCGCCGACGTGCCGGAGGTGCGCAATCCGATCGAGCTGAAGAAGATGGCCACGGCCCGCCTGGGCAAGGACGTCGTCGATCTGCTCGACGTGTCCAAGCACTTCGCCGAGACCACAATCCTTGAGGATGTCACGTGGCGCATCGGTCCCGGTGAGCGCACCGGGATCCTCGGCCCCAACGGTGCCGGGAAGTCGACTCTGCTCGGTCTGGTCTCGGGAGAGATCGAACCCGATGCAGGTCGGGTCAAGCGCGGCAAAACCGTACAGATCGGTGTGCTCGATCAGCAGTTCAAGGATCTGGCCCGCATCGCCGAATCCCGTGTGCGCGAGGTCCTCGCCGAATCGAAGACCTCGTTCAATATCGAAGGCAAAGACTTCACTCCGGCGCAGCTGCTCGAACGGCTCGGCTTCGCGAAGGAGCATCTGTCCGCCCGGGTCAAGGAGCTCTCCGGCGGGCAGAAGCGACGACTCCAGCTTCTGCTGCTGCTCATGGCCGAACCCAATGTCATCATCCTCGACGAGCCGACTAACGACGTCGACTCGGACATGCTCGCGGCGATGGAAGATCTCCTCGATTCCTGGCCAGGGACCCTCATCGTCGTCTCCCACGACCGGTACCTGTTGGAGCGCGTCACCGATCAGCAGTACGCGATCCTCGACAACGGACTGCGCCATGTTCCCGGCGGCGTCGAAGAGTACCTGCAGCTGCGGGCCGAACAGGAACGCCGCGGCGCTGCAGGTTCGAACAGGGCTTCCGGCGGTTCGAACGGGGCCTCAGCGGGAGCCAGCGATTCGGCCGGAAACGGCGGGGCCGCCTCGGCGAGCGATGATTCCGGATCGGCACCGAAACTGTCCGGTGCGGAAGCCCGGGCAGCGAAGAAGGAACTGTCGTCGATCGAGCGGCGGATGGACAAGCTGGGTACTCAGATCGCGAAGAAGCACGAGGAGATGGCCGCCCACGACCAGACCGATTTCGAGGGACTGGCCAAGCTCACGGCTGCGATCCGCGAGTCCCAGGACGAACTCGACGAGCTCGAGATGCGCTGGCTCGAAGCGTCTGAGGCACTGGAGGCCTGAGTGGTCGACGAACCGACGATGCGGGATCTGCTCGAGGCGGAGCGGGCGGAGACGCAGGCGCTCATCGACCGCCTGACTCAGGGAATCGATGAGGTCTCGGCCGCTCGTGAGGGCGATAACAGCGACGACGAGCACGATCCGGAAGGGGCGACGCTCGCCTTTGAACGGTCGCAGGCCGCGACCCTGCTCGAACAGTCCGAGAATCGTCTCGATGAGATCGCCGAGGCGGTTGGCCGCCTGAACGCGGGCACGTTCGGGACCTGCATCGACTGCGGCAGCCCCATCGCCGAGGCGCGGCTGGAGGCCCGACCCTACACGGCGAAATGCGTGAACTGCTCTGCCCGCGGCTAGTCGTTTCCATCCCTGTTCGCACACACGAGTGCACCGTCGCACACGACCGGGCGACCGCCTCGGCGATGGTCTGAACTTTCCCCTTATCCGACCGGGTGCGGTAGTGTATCGGCGTGTCATCACGGGACTATCGCATCGACCGCGCCAAGGGAATACTCATCTTCCTGGTGGTTCTGGGCCACCTCCTCGCCAGGACCTCCCCATGGGAGTCGCCGATCCTGGGCGCACCGATGTACTTCATCTACATGTTCCACATGCCGGCGTTCGTCTTCCTCGCCGGCATCACGGCGAAGTCGAACAGGCTGGCGGAGCGCGTTCTGACCTACCTCGTCCTCCTCGCCACGGTGCTGCCGTTCATGTGGGGGTGGATGTGGATCTTCGGGCTCAATCCCGACTACGACTTCCTCAGACCGTTCTGGTACACGTGGTTCCTGCTGTCGATGGCCTGGTGGATGATCACGGTCCCCTTCATCGAGCGCTTCCCCCGCACAATGCTCGTCGCTTCCCTCGTCGTCGGTCTCTTCGGCGGACTGCTGCCGATCCTCGACACCGAACTCTCCGCGGCACGGACGATGGCGTTCTGGCCCTTCTTCGTCGTCGGCAAGCTCTACGGCAAACAGATCATCGACTGGGCGGGCAGCCTCGCGATCTGGCAGAAGCTCTGCCTCAGTGCCGCTGCCCTCGCAGCCGTCGGATACTTCTTTCTCGACCAGGTCGACTACAACTGGCTCTACGGCAGCCTCAACTTCGCCCACTTCGATGTCAGTGTCCCCGAAGGCGTGGGACTGCGACTCATCGTCGACATCGGAGCGGTGCTGCTGACGCTGGCGATGCTGTCGTGGCTGAGCAACACGAAGGACACGATCGCAACGATCGGCAAGAACAGCCTCGCAGTCTACATCCTCCACGGATTCGTCGTCCGCGGACTGCAGCCGATCCTCGGTGACAGCCGCAATGTCCTCCACGACGCCGTCGTCCTCCTCATCTGTGTGGCCCTGGCCGTGGTCTGGACGGGCCTGCTGGCCTGGTCGCCCTTCGAACGCGCCCTGCGCTGGTGGTCCTCGACCGTCACCGGCCTGCTGCTCAAACCGTTCCCATTCCTGCGACCGGAGGACTCCGACCGTCGCGGCGAGCGTCGTCGCCGGGGCGCTACCTCCAGTCCGGGCGACACCTATCACCCCGGGGACGCCTACAGCGAGGGTGATGGCCCGGACCGGCAGGGTCTCGGCCTGCAGCCGCTGCCCGGTGTCGGCTACCAGCACTCCCTTGGCTACGAACAGCAGCCAGGTCAGCAGCAGTCCTACGCCTCCCCCGCGCCCGTTGCGGCCGAGCCGTACCCGCTGCCCGGTTCGCACGAGGTTCCGCAGAACAACGCCACCTACGAGACCACTCAGGAGGTGCCCGCCGGCGCCGCCCAGCGGGCAGTGCGCTACCGTCGCCTGCCGGTCTATCTCAGCGGCGACGAGAGCCGCTGACGATCGGGCCGCCTCGGCGGTCGCTGATCTTCACGGGGCCCCACCGGAGCCCAGCGTTGCAGGCTTTCGGTCGGGCCGCCTCGGCGATGGTCGTGTCCTTTCATGGCGATCAGCGTCGAATTATGTCGATGTGACGGACCTCGCTGCGCCGATTGATGGTGTGATACCCGGGTTCGGGCCGCTCGCCCGAGCTCGACCACATCATCGAATCGGAGAGCATCCATGACCGCGACCAACGCCCTGACCCAACGCCTCGATGCCGGCCCCGTGATCTGCGCGGAAGGCTTCCTCTTCGAGCTCGAGAAGCGCGGATATCTGTCCGCCGGCGAGTTCGTCCCCGAGGTGGCCCTCGAATTCCCCGACGCCCTGCGCTCCCTCCACATCGACTTCCAGCGGGCCGGCTCCGACATCGTCGAGGCCTTCACCTACAACGGGCACCGCGAGAAGATGCGCGTCATCGGCAAGGAGGATCTGCTCGAACCGCTCAACCGTGCCGCCCTCCAGATCGCCCGGGCCGTCGCCGACGCCAAGCCCGGGAACTTCATGGCCGGCAACATCTCGAACTCGAACATCTGGGACCCCGCCGACGAGTCCAAGCAGGCCGAGGTGCGGGCGATGTTCGCCGAAATGGTCGCCTGGGCGGTCGAGGAAGGTGCCGACCTCATCATCGGCGAGACCTTCTACTTCGCCGGTGAGGCCATCGCCGCCGCCGAGACCGCCAAGGCCAGCGGCCTGCCCGTCGTCCTCACCCTCGCGCCCATGGCCTTCCAGCAGATGGCCGACGGCGTCGGGATCGTCGAGACCGCGCAGCGCCTCGAACAGCTCGGCGTCGACGTCGTCGGCCTCAACTGCTTCCGCGGCCCCGCCACGATGCTGCCGTGGCTGAAGGAGATCCGCGCGGCCGTGTCCTGCCACGTCGGTGCCCTGCCGATTCCCTACCGCACCACGGAGACCGAGCCGACGTTCTTCAACCTCTCCGATCCCCGCGCCGAGGTGGCTTCCCCGCACGGACGCACGTTCCCCACCGCTCTTGATCCCCTGCAGACCAACCGCTACGAGATCGGTGCGTTCGCCAAGGAAGCCTACGACCTGGGCGTCAACTACATCGGCGTGTGCTGCGGAGCGACCCCGATGCACATCCGCGAGGTCGCAGAGGCAGTCGGGCTGACCACCGATGCCAGCCGGTTCTCCGAGAACATGGCCAACCACTTCATGTACGGCAGCAACGAGCGGCTCGCCGACAACGTCGTCGCCCTCGGAGACACTGCCTGAGGTCCGGGAGCATCGCTCACCATTAGGGCCAATACATACAGTCAGCGCCCTAACCCCTCGTTGCAACGGGAGGTTAGGGCGCTGACTGTATGTGGGGCGACTACCGGTTGGCAGTGACATTGTCGGTGCGTGATGCTTCCCGGCGTTCTGTGCCTGTAGGCAGTGCCGGTTACGGTGCCTGCTGAAGCCCCTCAGGCTTCGGCGGTCACACCGATCGAGTCGAGAGCGGCCTCGAGGCGCGCGATCGTGCCGTCGATGTCGCCGAGCTTGTCGAGGCCGAACAGGCCGATGCGGAAGCTCGAGAAGTCCTCGGGCTCATCGCACTGCAGCGGCACGCCGGCAGCGATCTGCACACCGACTTCCTTGAAGCTGGCACCGGTCGCGAGCTTCGGGTTGTCGGTGTGGACGACGACCACGCTCGGCGAGGCGAACTCGTCCGAAGCCACAGAGGGCAGTCCGCGTTCGGCGAAGACCGCGCGCACGCGCTGTCCGAGTTCGGCCTGCGCGGCGGCGAGCTTATCGAAGCCGCGCTCCTCGCTCTCGACCATGAGCTTGGCATTGTGCGCGAGAGCATCGGTGGGCATCGTCGCGTGGTACGGCGCACGGCCGGCTTCGTATTCGTCGGCGATGAACAGCCACTTCTTCAGATCCATCGCGAAGCTCGTCGAAGTCGAAGCTTCGACGGCGGCACGGCCGGCCTTGCTGAGCATGACGTAGCCGGCGCACGGCGATCCGCTCCAGCCTTTCTGCGGAGCGGAGATGAGCACGTCGACCCCGAGGTCGGTCATCGACGCCCACACCGCGCCCGAGGCGATGCAGTCGAGAACGAAGATTCCGCCGACCGAATGCACGGCCTCGGCAACCTGGCGGACGTAGTCATCGGGCAAGAGCATCCCCGAGGCGGTCTCGACGTGGGGAGCGAACACTACAGCGGGCTCCTCGCGCTCGATGGCGGCGACCACCTCGGCGACGGGGGCCGGCGACCACGGCGACTGGTGCTCGGCACGGTCCGGGGAGGCCTTGAGCACGGTCGTCTCCGAGGCGATGGCTCCGGCGTCGAGGATCTGCGACCAGCGGAAGGAGAACAGACCGTTGCGCACGATCAGCGCCTTCTTGCCGGTGGCGACCTGACGGGCAACGGATTCCATGGCGTAGCTGCCGCCGCCGGGGACGATGGCAACGGAATCCGCATCGTAGGCCGAGCGCAGGATCCGGTTGATCTCCTGCATCACGGACACGAACCGCTGCGACATGTGGTTGAGCGATCGGTCGGTGAAGACCACCGAGTATTCGAGCAGTCCGTCCGGGTCAACATCTTCGTGTGGCAAAGTCATGGCTCTAACATATCGACAGTCCGCCATCCGGGCCACCGGAGTCGATCAGTGAGACCGCAGCGACCCTCACCGAGGCGGCCGAACGTCAGTTTCATCCTGCACCGAGGGGGCCCCGTCGTTCCGGTCGACCATCACCGAGGCGGCCCTGTCGTTGGAGTCCCCCGTCACCGAAGCGGCCCGACGATCAGAGTTCGACTTCGCCCCGATCCCCTGACCACAGGGTATGGAAGATCCCGGGACGGTCGGTGCGTGCGTAGGTGTGCGAACCGAAGCGATCGCGCTGGGCCTGGATGAGGGCGGCACTGCCCGCCTCGGTGCGCAGTCCGTCGAAGTAAGCCAGCGTCGAGGACAGTCCAGGCACGGCGATTCCGTGACAAATGGCTTCGACCACGGTCGCCCGCAGGGATGCCTGGCATCGATCGGCGACCTCGCGGACGAAGTCGGCGGCGAGCAGGTTCTCAGGCGGAGTCGGGACGTCGAAGGCCTCGACGATGCGATCGAGCAGGCGGGCCCGGATGATGCACCCGGCCCGCCAGATTCCTGCGAGCGCCCCGAGCTCGATGTCCCAACCGTGTTCGGCCGCCCCGACCGCGATCTCGTGGAAGCCCTGGACGTAGGCCATCACCTTGCCCAGCAGCAGGGCGCTGCCGATCTCCTCGATGCGAGCCGCACGCTCGTCCGGAGACAACGACGACGATCCGGCGCCGGGACGGGGACCGGTCAAGCGGAGTCCCTGAGCGCGCAGATCGACCGCGGATGACAGCGAACGGGAGAAGACCGCCTCGGCGATGGTGGGCACCGGAACCCCGAGGTCGAGTCCGACCTGCGCCGTCCACGCACCCGTGCCCTTGGCCTTCGCGGCATCGGCGACGACGTCGACAAAGGGCCGGCCCGTCGCGTCATCGACGTGGGCGAGGACGTCAGCGGTGATCTCGATGAGGTAGGACTCGAGCTCTCCGGCGTTCCAGTCGGCGAAGACCTCGGCGATCTCGGACGGTGTCATGCCCAGGCCGTCGCGCAGGAGGGTGAAGGCCTCGCCGATGAGCTGCATATCGGCGTATTCGATGCCGTTGTGGACCATCTTGACGTAATGCCCGGCCCCGTCGGTGCCGATGTGATCGACGCAGGCCTCGTCTCCCGCCTTCGCAGCGATGGGTTCGAACAGGGGACGCAGGCGCTGCCATGCGGTCTCCGATCCGCCGACCATGAGGGAGGGTCCGAGCAGGGCGCCGACCTCTCCCCCGGAGATGCCGACCCCGGCGAACTCGATACCGGTGCCCTCGAGTCGGGTCCCGCGGGCGATCGTGTCCCGGAAGTGGGAATTGCCGCCGTCGACGATGATGTCTCCGGGGGCGAACGCCTCGGCGAGATCGCCGATCGCCGCATCCGTGGCGCCTCCGGCATTGACCATGAGGATCGCCACTCGCGGTTGGTTGAGCTTCCCGGCCAGGTCGGTCGGGTCGGCGGCGACGAGGAAGTCCGCCTCGGGGAAGTCCTGCGCCAAACGTTCGGCGCGTTCGACGTCGCGGTCGTAGACGGCCACCCGGCGGCCCGACTCACGGGCGAGGTTGCGGGCGAGATTCGACCCCATCACACCGGTTCCGATCACCGCGACATCGGCCTTCATGAGCACTCCTCTTCCCTGCGATCTGCAGTGTTGACAGTCGCTTCCCACCAGCACTACGGTGCAATAAATCTGTTTTAATAATTAATTATAGATATTTCTTCATATTTTATCGAGAGGTTTCGGTGATGGGTCACAGCCCTTTCCTTCCGCCACTCGTCATCATGGGTGTCTCGGGAACCGGCAAAACCGTCCTCGGCGCGCGGGTGGCACACGCCCTTGACCGTCGATTCGTCGACGCCGACGATCTGCACTCCGCGGCGAACAAAGCAAAGATGAGTTCCGGGGTGCCGCTCACGGATGAGGATCGGGCACCCTGGCTCAACAGCGTCGCCGTCGAAGCCGCCCGCACCCCGGCCCCAGTCATCGCGTGCTCCGCGCTCAAGCGCACCTACCGTGACCTGCTGCGCAGGTCGGCACCCTCACTCGTCTTCATCCACCTCGACGGTCCTCGCGAGGTCATCGCCGAACATCTGGCCCACCGCGACCACGAGTTCATGTCTCCCGATCTGCTCGATTCGCAGCTGGCCACCCTCGAACCGCTCGCTGCCGAGGAAGCTCACGCCACCGTCGACGTCGGCCAGTCGATTCCCGAGGTCCTGAATGCGATCCTCGAATCCGTGAAGCGGCTGAACGCATGATCGTCCCGTCCGCCGTCCGTCCATCCATCTGACCTCAAGGAAGAGGAACAATGACCGAACTCGACTTGGCCTGGACCCTGCCGACTCCGGCCCTGCTGGGAATCGCAGCCGCAGCGATCGCCGTGCTGCTCCTGCTCATCATCAAGGCACGCGTCCACGCCTTCATCGCCCTCGTCATCGTCTCAGTGATCACAGCACTGGCCGCCGGCATCATGCCCGGCGACCTCATCGACGTCCTCTACGACAGCTTCGGATCCACCCTGGCCAGTGTGGCCCTGCTCGTCGGACTCGGTGCGATGCTCGGGCGGATGCTCGAACTCTCCGGCGGAGCCGAGGTGCTCACCGACGCCCTCATCCGCCTCTTCGGTGAGAAACGCGCACCCTTCGCGCTCGGCGTGACCTCGCTGCTCTTCGGCTTCCCGATCTTCTTCGACGCAGGCCTCGTCGTCATGCTGCCGATCATCTTCACGATCGCTCGCCGCCTCGGCGGGTCTCTGCTGCTCTACGCGATGCCCGCGGCCATGGCATTCTCCGCCATGCACATCTTCGTACCCCCGCACCCCGGCCCGGTCGCAGCCTCCGGACTGCTCGGCGCGAACGTCGGCCTCGTCCTCATCTGCGGAATCATCATCGCCATCCCCTCCTGGTACCTCACCGGGTATCTGTTCGGGCTCATCATCGGCAAACGCATCGACGTCCCGGTCCCGACGGTCCTTTCGGCCGGGAAGGACGACAACTTCAAAGATTTCGCCTCGCGCCCGAAGCTCGGCCACGTCATCTTCCTCCTCGTCCTGCCTCTCGTGCTCATCTTCCTCAACACCGGGCTGAACTTCGCCGGTGAAGCAGGGTGGGTCGATATCGAATCGGTGGGCATCAGCTCCCTGCGACTGCTCGGAGAGACCCCGATCGCCCTGCTCATCACCGTCGTCATCGCCATGTGGCTGCTCGGCTGGAAGCAGAAGAAGGACCAGTCGCTCATCGAGACCGTCGTCGACTCCGCGCTCGGCCCGGTGTGCTCGATCATCCTCATCACCGGTGCCGGCGGCATGTTCGGCGGAGTGCTGCGTGCCAGCGGCATCGGCGATTCCCTGGCCGATTCGCTGGCTGCCCTCGGCCTGCCCGTCATCATCGCCGGCTTCGTCATCGCCGCGATCGTGCGCATCGCACAGGGTTCGGCCACTGTGGCGCTGACGACCGCGGCGGCGCTCGTCCAGCCGATCGTCGTCGGCAATCCGGACTTCTCGAGCCTGCAGGTCGTGGCGATCGTGATATCGCTGGCCGCCGGTTCGGTCTTCGCCAGCCACGTCAACGACTCCGGCTTCTGGCTGGTGTCCCGCTTCTTCGGCATGGATACGAAGACGACGCTGAAGACCTGGACCGTCGCCGAGACGCTGCTCGGCACCGTCGGATTCCTGCTCAGCCTCGCCCTCTACGGAGTCGTCAGCCTGTTCTGAAGCCAGTGCTCAGCCGCCCGGGCGCCTCGGCACATCCGTCAATTGTTGGGGTGCCGGGGTTCGTCGGCCCAGACGCTGCCCATCTCCGCATCGGCCTTGGCCACGATCTTCGCCATCGCGTCCTTCGCCCGGGCCGGGTCCTGCCCGCCGATGGCATCGGCGACGTCGAAGTGCCATTGCAGGGCATCCGGGTGCGGGAACTTCGGCATCAGTCCCGCACCGGTGCGGCCGGCGAGGATCTCGCCGATGACGGTGTCGAAGGCGGCGAACAGCTCGTTGCCTCCGGCGCCGAGCACTGCCCGGTGGAATTCCACATCGGCTTCGAGGAACGCCTCGACATCGCCCTGCCTGCCAGATGCTCGCATCCGAGCGGCCAGACCCATGATCTCCTCGGCGGCTTCTGCAGGGGCATACTGGGCGGCCAGTCCGGCCGCTTCGGGCTCGATGGCCACTCGGAGCTCCGTCAGCGACCGCAGCTGCCGCGCAGGCGCCTCGGTCATCCTCCAGCGGATGACGAGCGGATCGAGCAGCATCCATTCGCTCATCGCGAGCACGACGAGGCCGACCCGACGGATCGGCTGCAGCATGCCCAATGATTCGAGGACTCGGACGACTTCGCGCACCACCGACAGCGACACGTCGTAGCGGGCACGCAGATCTTCGGCCTTGATGATCGTCCCGGCGGCCAGCCGCCCGGCGACGATGTCCTGCCCGACCTGGTCGCGCAGCGTTTCATGGAGATTGCCGCGATTCTCCGGGCTCGATTTCGGACTGTCGGCCGCCTCGGCGGGGGTGCAGTTCTCCTCCCCCACGGTCAGCTGCCGTCCACGATATGCGCTCCCGGCGCGGGCCCGGTGGTGCGCAGTGCTTCGTTGACGCCGCGCGTGGCCTGCAGGAGCACAGCGAGGTCGAGGGCGTGGTGGGCGTCGCGGGCGAGGAAGCCGATCGTCGGCCCTGACCCGCTGAGCAGGGGCAGGACGGCACCGGCGTCCCGGCCGGCCTCCATCACCTCGGCGATTTCGGGCATGAAGGATACAGCCGACTTGGTGAGGTCGTTCGCCGCGAATTCCGCCAGCGTGTCGGGTTCGCCGGAGGCGAGCGCCGTGAGCACCTGATCGGGGACGGTCGCGGGTGCCGGGTCGGGGTTGAGTTCGTCGAAGCGAGCGTAGACGTCCGGTGTGGGCAGGGGCGACGCGGAGGTGGCCATCACCCAGTGGAAGGTTCCACGGGTGAGCACGGGGCTCAGCTTCTCCCCGCGTCCGTGGCCGATGGCCGTGCCCCCGCGCAGGAGGAACGCGACGTCGGCCCCGACGGCGACCGCGCATTCGTGGAGGATCGCCTCATCGACTCCGCCGACGAGGTGAGCGGATCCGACGAGGGCGGCGGCCGCATCGGCCGATCCCCCGCCCATTCCACCGGCCACGGGCACCTGCTTGTCGATGACGATGTCGAGGTTGCGCAGCACGTCGACATCCCGGTCGCCCTCGAGCGCGGCGATGAGGAGGTCGACGGCGCGTCTGGCGAAGTTCGAGTCATCACGTGGGACCGCGGCATCCGCGTAGCGGCCCTGGACGATGATCGTTCGTGTTCCGCCCGGAATGAGAGTGAGAGTCTCGCCGAGGTTGAGCGCTTGGAATACGGTCGCGAGTTCGTGATATCCGTTGTTCGCCGCACCCACACCGAGGTGGATGTTGATCTTCCCGGGCGCCTGCACTTTCACCGGGGCCGGAATCGTCATGCGCGGATGCAGCGGGACGGTCACGGTGAGGGTTCCTCGGCAGGCGGGGCTGGCGCGGCGGCGTCACTGTTTCCGTCTCCGGCGACGGCGGCGAGTCGTTGGAAGTCGGCGACGGTCAGGGCCTCGCCGCGGGTCTTCGGGTCGATTCCGGCAGCTGTCAGCAGGTCTTCGGACTGCTGGGGGCTGCCGGCCCACCCGGACAGGGCTGCGCGCAGGGTCTTGCGGCGCTGGGCGAAGGCGGCGTCGATTAGAGTGAAGAGGCGGCTGCGCACGGCCGGGTCGCGGTCGATGCGGGTGACGTCGATGCGGACGAGTCCGGAGTCGATGTTCGGGGCCGGCCAGAACACGTTCTTGCCGATCTTGCCTGCCAGCTCCACATCCCCGTACCACTGGGCTTTGACGCTGGGGACGCCGTAGGTGCGGGAGCCGGGTGCGGCGGCGAGCCGTTCGGCGACTTCGAGCTGGACCATAACGAGGACGGTTGTCAGGCTCGGAAAGGTCTCCAGGAAGTGCAGAAGCACGGGCACGGCGACGTTGTAGGGCAGGTTCGCCACGAGAGCGTCGGGTTGGTTCTCACCGGCATCGGGCCGATCGTCCGCGAGTTCGGTAGTGTGCTGCGGCGCGGGCAGCGTCGTGACGCGCAGGGCGTCGGCGTTGACCAGCTGGAACGGGGCATCACTGCCGGCGAACCTGTCGACGGTGCTCGGCAGCTTCTGCCCGAGCAGTTCGTCGATCTCGACCGCGGTGACCCTGTGACCGGCTTCGAGCAGGCCGAGGGTGAGCGAACCGAGTCCCGGACCGATCTCGACAACGTTCGAGTTCTCTTCGAGACCGGCGGCGGTGACGATCGAACGCACGGTATTGGGGTCGATGACGAAGTTCTGGCCCTTCTGCTTCGTCGGGCGCAGACCGATGTCGGCGGCTAATTCGCGGATATCGCGGGCGGTCAATAACGTCACAGCCAACAACTTACCGCACCACCCAGCCGTCACAATCACCTCGGCGGCCCGGCGGTTCGGGTGGGCCGCCTCGGCGAGGAGAATGCCTCACCGCGCAGACGATAGGGTGAAGCCTATGGATCCGCAGACACTGACCGAACTGCTCGACGTCGCCGTCCTCGACCGACTCGACCGCATCGACGACCTCAAAGGCGACGAGCTCGCACGGTCAACCGCACTGCGCAAAGAGGGCTTCTCCGCCGAGGTGACTGCGGCCCTGCTCACTCAGGCCCGGCTGCGGCAGGAGGCGGCAGCGAAGCTCGGACCCTTCGCAGAGGACATGCTCTTCACACGCGACGGACTGGCCCAGGCCACGCGGCTGCCGGTCGCCGCTCATCACGCGCGTCGCCTCATCGGCGACGTGGCCGGGGGTGAGTCCTTCCGCATCGCCGATCTCGGATGCGGGATCGGCGCGGACTCGGTCGCCTTCGCCGGAATGGGCGCGCAGGTCTCGGCTGTCGACGCCGACGAGGTCACCGCTGCCATCGCCGCCTTCAACCTCCGCCACCTGCCCGATGCCGCCGTCGAACATACTCGCGCCGAGGATGTCGACCTGGATGGATTCGATGCCCTCTGGTTCGATCCGGCCCGACGAACCATCGGCAAGGCCGACAAACGCGGGTCGACTTCCCGCATCACCGACCCCGAGGCCTTCTCCCCTTCTCTGTCATGGGTGATCGAGAAGGCGAGCGCAGCGAAGGCAGCCGGAGTGAAGCTCGGCCCGGCACTCGACCACGACCTCGTCCCCGAGGATGCCGAAGCCCAGTGGATCTCCCATAACGGAGAGGTCGTCGAGGTCTGCCTCTATTTCGGTGCAGCCAGGCAGCGCCCCGGCCGCGGAGCCCTCGTCATGGGCGAACGCACCCTCCTCGTCCACGAGGACAACCTGCCCGACGAGGACGAGTCGGGCATCGGGGAGCTCGGGAAGTATCTGCTCGAACCCGACGGGGCAATCGTGCGCGCCGGACTCGTCGCGGCTTTGTGCGCACCGCTGCAGGCGCGCCGACTGCACCCGAAGATCGCGTATATGACCACCGATGTCGAACCGAGCGGGCCCGCCTCCGCAGGCGTCACCTCCTACGAGGTCGTCGACGTACTGCCCGCGAAGGTCCCGAGTCTGCGCAAGGAGCTCGTCTCCCGCGGAATCGGCTCGGTCGTGATCAAGAAACGCGGCGCCGACATCGTCCCCGACCAGGTCCGACGCCAGCTCAAACTACCCAAGGGCGACAAAGCCACGCTCGTATTCACCCGGCTCGGCGACAAGCACGTCGTGCTGCTCACCCAACCGATGTGACCCCTTCAACCTGCCCGTGAAGAAATCTGCCCGTGAAGGAGATCGAATTGACCCGCTCCGACGTTCTCATCAGCGCCGATGAACTGCTCACCCGAATAGCCGACTCCCCAGCACCGAGGCTGCTCGACGTCCGTTGGACCCTGCCGAAGCCCGATGGCCGCGACGACTTCGCCGCCGGACACATCCCCGGTGCTGTCTATGTCGACCTCGACACGGAGCTCGCCGACCACGGCACCACCGATCCGACGGCCGGTCGCCACCCGCTGCCGAGCCCCGAAGCCTTCCAGGAGACGGTGCGCTCCTGGGGCATCGACGAAGGCACCGAGGTAGTGGTCTATGACGACAACTCCTCCCTCGGAGCGGCCCGAGCCTGGTGGCTGCTGTGCTGGGCCGGACTGAGCGCACGGGTCCTCGACGGCGGACTCGCAGCGTTCCGTGACGCCGGCGGGACGCTCGAGACCGGCGACTCCCCCGAGGTCACACCGAGTGCCGTGGAGATCAGTCCGGGTCGACTGCCCGTCATCGACGCCGAGGCGACAGCCGGTTTCGATGGAGTCCTGCTCGATGCCCGCGCCGGTGAGCGCTTCCGCGGAGAGACCGAACCGCTCGATCCGCAGGCCGGTCACATTCCCGGGGCGAAGAGCGCCCCGGCCACAGACAACGTTCCCGCGGGGACGTTCCTGCCCGAGGCGCTGCTGCGCGAACGCTTCGATGAACTGGGTGCCCTCGATGGTCCCGTCGGCGTGTACTGCGGTTCGGGAGTCACCGCCTGCCACAACGCTCTGGCACTAGCGACCCTCGGCGTCGAGGCCAGCCTCTACCCCGCGAGCTGGTCCGGTTGGTCATCCGACCCCGACCGACCGGTCGAGACCGGCTCCTGACGCTCAGTCACAACCGGCGCCTGAAGCTCAGTCACCACCGCACGTGCGCACCACCGCATCCGTGCGCGATTCAACGCCGACGGCATTCTTTGGTCGATCCACGGTTGTTTGGGCGCGGCGGAAACCGCCGCGGATCGACCCAAGAATCACGTCTTGCGAATGTCACGAAACGTTATTCAAGGCTGAGACTGAGCGCTGAATCACAGTCACAATCGGACGGAACCGCAGCCCACCACCAGCTGTTCTCGCCGACTTCAGCACTCTGACCAGCAATTATGGTCTCGAATCTGCCTGAGAATCCTTTTGTAACAAAAACGTGACAGAAGGTCACGAATTCGTTACAGTGGAGGACATCGTCACACTCAGACAGGCAACGAGAGGAAATCGTGGCATCTAAGCAGCACGGCCGCCGCGCCGCGAACGCCAAGGCCAAGACACCACTGACCGAGCTGAGCGACCTGCTCGCAGCGAACTCCGGCGCATTCGGCCGCCGTGCTGCAGTCGTCGCCGCCAGCGGCGGACTGCTCACCGCAGCAGTCCTCCCCGCCGCCGGGCAGGGAGCCGACGACGAGGCGAAGGTCGCAGCCGAGTCCGAGAAGCAGGCACCGGTCGAGTTCAAGAACCAGAAGCCGACCATCGATGCCGGCGGCGCGTCGAAGAAGGGTGATCAGGAGGCTGAAGTCACCGTCGACACGGACGTCGTCACCGCCGAAGCCGCCCCCAAGCCGAAGCCCAAACCGAAGCCCGAGCCGAAGGAGGAGCCGGAGACGACCGTCGCCGAGCCGGCTCCCGCTGAGGAGCCGGAAGAGGAGCCGAGCGAGTCCTCGGACGATGGCTCCGACAGCCCAGACGCGGGCTCGAAGGATGAGAGCCCGAAGAAGGATACCGGCGGCTCCGACGACTCGGGCCCGATCGATGGGTCCAAGGCCGAGCAGGTCCTCGGCTGGGCAGAGAAGGGCGTCGGTACCCCGTACGTCTTCGGCGGAACGTCGCAGAGCGGCTGGGACTGCTCCGGCTACACCTCCTGGGTCTACAGCCACGTCGGCGTCGATCTGCCACGTCAGTCGGGAGCTCAGAAGGAATCCGGAACGGTCGTGTCCGAGTCAGAGGCGAAGCCCGGCGACCTCATCTGGCACCCGGGACACGTCGGCATCTACGCCGGCGACGGACAGATGTACGATGCCGGTTCGCCCGGATCCGGTACATCGAAGCGCAGCTACAGCTGGATGGGCGACGTCACGTTCATCCGCGTGCTCTGAGCCCCACCCGGAACCGAACACACAGAGATCCCCTCGTCTGCACTGTGCCGACGAGGGGATTCCTTATGTGAGCCGCTCGTTCACGAACTTGGCTCGTTCACAGCCATGATCGCAGCTGCCTAGTTGTCACCCGCAGTCGGGGGCCTTGTCGCTGCCGTCGTATTCGGCAGGCAGCTGACCCGATGCCTCGAGGTCGCCCTTCAGCCACTTCGCCACGGCCCGCAGTGCATACGGGTTCGAGTCGTACGCGGTCACGGCGGACTTCGCCGAGGTGCTGCGCATCGTCCATGGAGCAGCGGTGCCCACGGCCACCTCGGCGGAGGTCGACGGGCTCAGACTCACGGAGGTTCCACCGGATCCGACGGTGAGGTCCTCGTCCTCGGCTGCTTCCTTCAGTGCCGCCTTCTCCTTGTCGCTGCCGCCGACGATCGAGATCGAGTCGGTGCCTGCGAAGGAGCATTCGCCCTTGAGCACGGTGAGGGACTGATCGGCGACCTTCGTGAGGACCTTCTTCGGATCCTTGGCGCCGGAGTCCCCGGCCTGCACGCTCTTCTGGGCTTCGGCGGTGGCCAACTGTGCGGCGACGACGCGTTCGGACTTCTCGACGAGGTCCTTCTTTGTCAGCGTCCCGTCCCCCACCGCCTTGAGAATCGCCTTCTGTGCCGCACCGGAATCCGGGGGCATGAGCGCGATATCGGCTCCGGCAGCGAGCGCCTTGACCGTCTCACCGCCCTTGAGGTTCTGCGGCACAGCCTTCATGTTCAGCGCATCCGTGGTGATGACACCGTCATAGTCGAGGGTCTCCCGCAGTGCGGAGTAGGCCTTCTTGTTCAGCGTCGCGGGAGTGGTCTTCGCATCGGGCAGTCCGATATGGCCCATCATCACCATCGGCACTCCGGCCTCGACCGCGGATTTGAACGGCAGGAGGTCCGTGTCCTCCATCTCCTCGATCGATTTCTCCGACACCGGCAGACTCTCATGCGAATCCACGCCGAGGCGGCCGTGCCCCGGGAAGTGCTTCGCCGAGCTCGACACTCCACCGGACCGGTATCCCTCGACGGCGTCGGCGACGACCTCGGCGACGTCCTCATGGTCGGTGCCGCCCGAGCGGACATTGATCGCCTTGTCCTTCGGCCCGACCGTGACGTCGGAGTCCGGAGCGAAGTCGATGGTGAAGCCCAGGTCGGTGAGGTCCCGCCCCTGCACGGTCGTGGCGTCGGTGATGAGATCGGAATCGTCGGTCGCGGCCAGGCCCATGAGCGGCGGGAACGGCAGCGCTGCGGTGCCGAGGCGTGACACCGGTCCACCTTCCTGATCCACGCCGATCGATACGGGCTGACCCTTCGTCCGTGCCGCGGAGATCTGACCAGTCAGTTCCGTGACCTGGTCCTTCGTCGGGTTCTCCTGCAGGTTGTAGCCCATGACGATGACCCCGCCGAGGTGGTTCTGCTTGATCATGTCCACCGGGGTCTGTGTGTCGGTGCCTTCCCAGGTGCCGATGATGAGGGACCCGGCGAGTTCCTCGTCGGAGAAGTCTCCGACGATGTCCGCGGCTTCGTCCTTGAAGCCGGCCGGATCGGCGTCGGCGGGGTTGTCCAGGGACGATTCGGTCTGGGCTTCAGACTGCGCTTGGGTCTGAGAACCCGAATCGGCGGAGGAATTCTGTCCGGCCGTGGAGGGTACGGGGGCTGACGCTCCGCCGGAACAGCCGACGAGCGCGAGAGTCGTGGTCAGAGCCAGGAGGCTCAGGCGAGAACGCAACATGTCTCCATGCTAGACGTTCCCGCCTGCACGCCGCCTGTTCAGAGTTCTTCGTGGACGGCCAGGCGGCGGGCGGTCTCCTTCGCTCCCCGTTCGTGCAGCGATGTCAGTGCCTTGAGATAGGGTTCAGTGGACCTCGACTCCTCGACGAGCGGTCCGAAGAACTGTTCCTGTCGGACGAACGCCAGCGGGTCGTCTTCCTGTGTCGCGGCAACCGCCTGCAGTTCCTTCGCATAGCGGTCGACGATGGTGAACCGACCGCCGGTCTCATCATGTCCTTCGGCGTACCGGGCCCACGAGGCGCAGATCGCCGCGGCCACCTCGATCGGATGGCCCGAGGCGAGGTTGTCTTTGACGACGGGCAGAAGCCATTTGGGGATCCGGTCGGAGGATTCGGCCGTCAGCATGGTCCGCCTGCCCGCCCCGCTGCTCGTCACCGAGGCGGGAACCGCTGCTGACCTGCGGGCACTGCCCGAGATCTCCGGGACCTTGGCCTCCGCCGATGACCTCGATCTTGCCGTGGTCTCTGTGGCTTCCTGGGCACGGTCGAGCGGGCCTGGGCTCGGGCGAGAAGACAGTGGTGGCGCGTGTCGCCGGTCGGTCGACGATCCGTCGCGGGAACACCGTGCGCGTCGTTCCCGACGCCGGGCGCCTGCACCTCTTCGACACCGATTCGGGCAGCCGATTGGCCGAGGTCGCACGCCGCGCCGCGTGATCGGTGCGCCGCGTGACCGGCGGGGCGACGAAGGCGAGCGCACCCCGGGACGGCAGGGCCGCCTCGGTGGGGGAATCCTGCGCCGCCTCGGGGAGGGAATGGGGAGCATCACACAGCTCGAAAGTCGCCGCTGAGTCCGGGGAATCGGGCGTGCGCGTTTATGATCGGACCATGGTCGATTTCGCACGCTCTCCCCGCTCCACCCTTGGTGTCGAGTGGGAACTGGCTCTGCTGGATTCTCGCAGCCTGGATCTGACCCCGGCTGCCGAGACTCTGTTGGCCGATGTGGCCGAGCATGCGCCCGAGTTCGAGAAGCACATCGTCGGCGAGATGCTGACGAACACCCTCGAACTCGTCACCGGCGTGCACAGACAGGTGTCGACCGTCGCCGAGGATCTGGCCACCTCCATCGGGGCGCTGCGGAAGCTGACCGAGCACCGCGGCGTCGAACTGATGTCGGCGGGCACCCACCCGTTCGCGCAGTGGCAGTCGCAGGAGGTCCGGGCGAAGGACCGCTATCTCGAACTCGTCGATCGCACCCAGTGGTGGGGTCGGAACATGCTGATCTTCGGTGTCCACGTCCACGTCGGCATCGACTCACGCGACAAGGTGCTGCCGATCGTCAACGCACTGCTCGCCTATGTCCCGCACTTGCAGGCACTGTCCGCGTCGTCTCCGTTCTGGGGCGGCACGGACACCGGCTATGCCTCGAACCGGGCGATGATGTTCCAGCAGCTGCCGACGGCGGGGCTGCCCTTCCAGTTCGATGCGTGGGCTGACTACGAGAAGTATGTCGACGATATGCTCACCACCGGGATCATCGACAACATCAACGAGATCCGCTGGGACATCCGCCCCGCACCGCACTGGGGCACCGTCGAGGTCCGCGTCTGCGACGGACTGCCGACCCTCGAGGAGATCCTCGCTGTCACCGCGTTCATCCAGTGCCTCGTCGACGACATGTCCGAGCGCCTCGACGCCGGTGAGACCCTGCCGACGATGCCCGATTGGTTCCACAACGAGAACAAATGGCGCGCCGCCCGCTACGGCATGGATGCAATCATCATCGAGAACGCCGCGGCCGACGAGCGTCTCGTCACCGAATGCCTCGCCGATGAGATCGAACGCCTGATGCCCGTGGCCGAACGCCTCGGCTGCGTCGAGGAACTGCGCTCGATCACCTCGATCATCGAACGTGGCGTGCCCTATCAGCGTCTGCAGAAGGTCTTCGGCACCACGGGCTCGCTCACCGAGGTGACCCGCTCGCTCATCGCCGACCTCCGAAACTCCTACAGCTGACCCAGCTGTACATCGAGATTCGAGCTGAGTGTCGAGTCACTGCTGTGCCGCCGGGCTGCTCGGGCTGGGACCGATTCCCCACTCTCCTTAGCCCGAGCCTGCACCTTGAGGTCGCCAACGAACACTGCCCCTCAAACTTAGGTCGCAATCGGACATTTCTGAGCCCCGAAAGTATCCGTTGCTGACCTCAATTCAGCTCAGCATCCGAAAGTGACCACTATTTCGCGCCAGCCACCCCACCCGGCTCACAGGTGGGGGCGCAGCAGCTCCAACAGCGTCGGCAGTGCCGAGGCGACTCCAGGGTGCAGCTCATAGTCGTCGAGCTCATCGAGTGGCACCCACGACAGTTGGATGCTCTCGGGGTCGTTGATGACGGCGTCGAAGCGGCGCAGAGTCGTCGCGATCACTGTTGTGTAGCTCCAGGTATCGAGGTCGAGGACATGCGTCTCGAGGATCTCGATGCCCGACCCGTCCTGGTCCGGCACCCCGGCCTCTTCCCATGACTCCCGGACCGCGGCGTCGACGGCCGACTCGCCCATGTCCCGGGCTCCGCCGGGGAAGCCCCAGGTTCCGCCCTCGACCGACCACAGTGCCCGGTGCTGCATGAGCACACCGCGATCGGGGTCGACGAGCATGAGCCCCGCGGCCCCGTTGAGACCCCAGTGCTTCTTCCCATCGGACCCGTACGTCCAGCCATCACCCGATCGCCGAGGCGGCCGACCGTCGGGCAGACGCGTGGACTTCGCCGCCTGCGCGTTCCGCTCGGCGGCACTGTTCGGGCCGTTCTCAGACGAGGACATGATCGACGTCCAATGAGGAGACGGCGGCGAAGGACAGGTCGCTCGGCCCGATTCCGCGGGAGACGAGCTCCGCGCCGAGAGCTGCGACCATGGCTCCGTTGTCAGTGCAGATCTTCAAAGGCGGCACCCGCAGAGTCACGCCCGCCTCGGCACAGCGAGCGGCCAAGACTTCACGCAGGTGCGTATTCGCGGCCACTCCCCCGCCGAGGACGACATGGTTGATGCCCGTGTCGGATGCCGCGAGCAGAGTCTTGGTCACGAGGACGTCGACGACGGCATCTTCGAACCCGGCGGCGATATCGGCCACCCGCAGGTCCGTGCCCAGAGTCTCCGCCTTCGTCACCTCGCGCAGGGCCGCGGTCTTCAGCCCGGAGAACGAGAAGTTATACCGGCGCTCGGGGTCACGGAGGTCCTGCTTCTTCGCGAGTCCGCGCGGAAACTTCACGGCATTCCGGTCGCCGGGGACTCCGGTGCCGTCGAGCAGGCCGAGAGCCGCCTTCGAGATGTTCGGGCCTCCAGGATAGTTGAGTCCCAGCAGCCGCGCGGTCTTGTCGAAGGCCTCACCTGCGGCATCGTCGATGGTGGCGCCGAGGAGTTCGATGTCGTCGACAACGTCGCCGATGCGCAGGATCTCAGTGTGCCCACCCGAGACGAGCAGGGCGATGGTCGGCGTGGTCAATCCGTCGATGTCCTCGGCGACGAGGTCGACAGCCACATGCGCGGCCAGATGATTCACTCCGTAGAGCGGCCTGTTCAACGCCGCGGCAAGCCCCTTGGCCGCACCGACCCCGACCATGAGTGCACCGGAGAGCCCCGGCCCGGCGGTGACTGCGATGGCGTCGATGTCGGCCAGCTCCACCTCGGCGGTCGCACACGCCGAGGCGATGGCCGGGCCGATGGCCTGCACATGGGCGCGGGAGGCGACTTCCGGCACGACCCCGCCGAAGCGGACGTGTTCGTCCATCGACGAGGACACGGTGTTCGTCAGCAGCGTGCGCCCGCGGACGATGCCCACCCCGGTCTCATCGCATGAGGATTCGATGCCGAGGACGAGAGGTTCGCTCATGATTCGGCCCCGTCAGCCGAGGCAGCTCCCACACCGTCCCCGGAATCCGCAATCTCAAGGGCAAGGTTGGCGTAGACCGCGTCGAGTTCGGGTTCGGTCGCCTCGGCGACGTCGAGGCCGAGGGCCCGGGCGAACAGGCGCAGGTGGGTGTCCCACATGGGTCCGAAATCGGCGGCCTGGGAGCGAGCAGAGTCGACGTCGGGGGCGGTGTGGGTGAACACGAGCAGGGTCTCATCACCCGACTCTCCTTCGACCGGCAGCAGCCGGATCCCCATCACTCCGAAGGTCTCGAGTTCGAGCAGCACGTGGTCGTACTCCTCGCAGCTGAGCACCGCGCCGTCCAGATCGGCGTCCTCGAGCTCGAAGGTGATCGGACGGGACGCAGGTACGTCGGGATCATCCTCCGCATCCGCCGATTCCTCGCCGAGGCGGAACGGTGCGAACCATGTCCGCGCACTGTCCGAATCGGTCAGTGCGCTCCACACCGTTTCGACGTCGCACCCCAGGAGCAGCTCGATGACGAGGTCGGTGCCGTTCTCCCAGGTGACCAGGCGGGGGCTGGTTGCGCTCATGCTTCCACCCAGGCTCCGTCGAGGGCGGTCTTCTCTTCTGGACTCAGCTGCATCTCCATGCCGGCGAGCAGCTCGGTGAGCTGCTCAGGCACCCGCGCCGAGGCGATGGTCGAGGGGATGAAATCGTGCGTGAGCTGCCAGGCGATGGCCGTGGCCGTCATCGACGCCTCGTGGTCGGCCGCGACATCGTGGAGGACCTCAAGGGCGCCGAGGGCCTTCTGGTCGTCGACGAAATCGGCCACACGGTCACCGCGCACGCTTCCGGTGGCGTCGCCGCCGGTGTGCTTGCCGGTAAGGAACCCGGAGGCCAGTGAGTGGAAGGGCAGTTCGGCCATCCCCTCAGATCGCAGGTACGCCTGCTTCTGCGGATCGACTGCGGAACGCGAGACGAGGTTGAACCGGTCCTGGACGACTCGGTAGCAGGCCAGGGAGAACTTCGTCGAGATCTTCCGTGCCTTCTGCAGTCGTTCGAGACTGAAGTTCGATGCTCCGAGGTAGCTGACCTTGCCGGAGCGGACGAGCGCGTCGAAGGTCTCGGCGACCGCGACCTGGTCGACGTCGTCATCGTCTCTATGCGCGTAGTAGACGTCGATGCGGTCGGTGCCGAGTCGGCGCAGCGAAGCATCGACGCAGTTGCGGATGTTCGCCGGGTCGAGGCCGCGGCCCTTCGGGTGCATGCCGACCTTCGTCGCGATGACCATGTCGTCGCGATTGCCGCGCGCCTTCATCCATTCGCCGATGATCGTCTCGGACTCTCCGCCCGAGTTCCCCTCGACCCAGGCCGAGTACGCATCGGCGGTGTCGATGAAGTTTCCACCGGCCTCGGCGTAGGCGTCGAGGACGGCGAAGCTCTGATCCCGATCCGCGCCCCAGCCGAAGGGGTTGCCGCCCAACTGAAGAGGGTGGACGAAGAGATCGGTATCTGCCAGTTGCACACGTGTCATACCCTCCAGACTACCCTTTTGACCTCCACGGCTTCGGGGCCGGACCGCCTCTCGGAACTCAGGTTAGGCTAAGCTATAGACACGGAATGATGCCGATCACACCACCTCGGCGGCAGATCAGCATTCGATTGGCCGCACTCCTCCAAGGAAACATCATGTCTGAACCGTTCTCCGCTCGCCTCAAGGCCGGCACCGCCACCATCCACGACGAGGTCGAGCACACCACGTTCATGGTCGACCTCATGGAAGGACGGCTCGATTCCAGTGCCTACGCTCTCCTGCTCAAGCAGTACGACGTCATCTACGGAGTGCTCGAGTCCAAATCGCGGGAGTTCGCCGACAATGCGGTCTTCACGCCGTTCTTCGACGCCGATCTGTTCCGGGCCGAACGCATCGCCGCCGACCTGGCCGCACTCGACGGCGTCGAGCTGCCTGTGATGCCCGGCGCCAGCGCCTATGCCGCTCATCTGCAAGGCCTCGACCGAGCCGAGCAGGTCATCGCTCACCACTACACGCGCTACCTCGGCGACCTCTCCGGCGGTCAGGCGATCGGCACTCTCATGGGCCGGCACTACGGTCTGCCGGCGACCTCGCTGACGATGTGGGACTTCGCGGAGATCGGCAAGACCAAGCCGTACAAGGATGTCTACCGCAGCCGCCTCGACCAGGTGGCGGCGACCGGCGGCGATGAGCAGATGGTCATCGACGAGACGATGGAGGCCTTCCGCCTCAACGGAGCACTGCTCGTCGACCTCACCGAGGCGACCGAGCTGCGCACGGTTCCGGTCGCCTAGTCGCCGACCCGCAGACGCATGAGAATTCCTGCCGCACCCGGATAGTAGTCCGGGCGCCGGCCCCATTCCTCGAATCCGAAGGATGCGTACATCCCCAGCGCCGCGGCATTGCGTTCATCGACCTCGAGGTGGACGACCTCGCAGCCGCGGTCCTTCGCCCAATCGATTCCTGCCTGCAGCAGGTCGCGGCCGATTCCCTTGCCGCGTGCCGCCTCGGTGGTGGCGATCGTCATCACGTCGGCTTCTGCGCCGGCCCCTGACATGACGATCCACCCTGCCAGGTCTCCCACCGAGGCTGTCCTGGCGGCGAGCATGACCGTGCCGTTCTGTGCCTTCACCGACCAGTAATAGCCGAGCGTCCACGCGGTCGGGCCGAAGATCGCCTCATCGTGGTCGGCCACCTCGGCGAGGTCCCACCAGGGAAGCTCCGCGATGGTCGTCGAGGTCATCTCAGAGAGCTCTCACGCACCGGGGTCGCCTTCGCGTCGGGTTCGCGCAGGTACTCGGGGATCGGTTCGCTCAGTTCTCCGCCGCCGGCGATTTCCCGTGCCGCGGCCAGCGCGAGGTATTCGGCGCGAGGATCGGTGATCGACTCGGCACTCGACGCTCCGAGGATGTCCGGGTAGAGGAGGAACCCGCGACCGAGCTTCTCCTCGGTCATCTCTAACCGAAAGCCGTTGTCAGCGAGGACCGAGGCGACCTCGGCCGGTTTCGCCACGAACGGTCCGGCGCTCAACGTGGCGTCGGCGGATTCATAGACGCTGAAATAGACCTCTTTGCGACGAGCGTCCGAGGCGATGAGGACGGGGCGACCGGATTCGTTCCCCGCGGTGGCGGAGACCTCCGAAGCAGGCGCTGATGAGCCTTCTGCACGGCGCACGAACTCTTCGGCGATCGCGTGTTGAGACAGCAGTCCCCTGACGGGGATCCCGCGGGCCTGACCGACGGCGATTCCGGCGGCGATGCCCACCCGCAGTCCGGTGAAGGGACCCGGTCCGATGCCGACGACGACGAGTTCGGGTCGGACATCTGAGGCAAGCACGTCGGCGAGCGCGGGACCGATGAACTCGACGTGTCGACGCTGGTCATCGGCCTGTGCGGCGGCGATGATCGAACCGGTGTCCGTATCCACGAGGGCCACGGAGGCCGACTGCGAGGTGTCGATGCCCAGAATGATCATGATTCGTCTCCCTCTTTCGCCGAGTCCTCAACGGGACGGTCCGCGGCGGCCGGCCCTTCGACTCTCACGCCCGGCAGTGCCGAGACGGCGGCTTCGACCGCCGACATCCGCTCGGCCCAGGCGGCTCCGCGACCGGTGAGGTCGACGGTGCGCCGTTCGTCTTCGTCTGCGTCATCGGCGCCGACCGACTCATTGCCCCCGGCGGCAGCGGCGGCCTCGTCCCACACCGGGGTGATGGTGATGTCGAGGTGATCGCTGCTGAGCTGCTCGGCCATGCCGGCGCCCCATTCGACGACCGTGATCGACTCGTCGAACTCGGAGTCGAGGTCGAGATCTTCGAGCTCCTCTCCGTCGGCCAACCGGTACGCATCGACATGGACGAGTGCCGGGCCGCCCGAGCGCGACGGATGCTCGCGAGCGATGATGAACGTCGGCGAGGTGATCCGCCCGGCCACATCGAGGGCTTTGCCCAGCGACTGCGTGAACGTCGTCTTTCCCGCACCGAGGTTGCCCGTGAGGATGAGCAGGTCACCGGCGCGCAGATGGTCGGCCAGGGCCGCGGCGAACGTGCGCATCTGCTCCAGGGATTCGAGATGGACCCTCATCGCCCATCTCCTTTCCGGGCGACCCGGTCGACGCGGGCGCTGAGCTGGGTGACGATCTCGTAGTTGATCGTGTTCGCCCAGGTCCCCCATTCGGCCGCACTCGGCCCACCGGGACCGAAGATGACGACCTCGTCGCCGATGGCCACCTCATCGTTGCCGGCACCGATGTCGATGATCATCTGATCCATGGCGATACGCCCGACGACGGGGTAACGACGACCCCGGATGGCCACCTCGGCGCGGTTCGAGGCCGCCCGCGGCAGTCCGTCCCCGTACCCACCGGGCACGAGCGCGAACCGGGTATCGGTCGCGGCGGTGAACGTCAGCCCGTAGGAGGCGCCGTGACCTGCTGGGATGTCCTTGAGATTGATGACGCTGGAGGTCAGCCGCATGACCGGCCGGAGCCCGAGAGCCGCCGGATCTCCGTCTTCGAGCGGGGACAGACCGTAGAGGGCGAGCCCCACCCTCGCCGAGGTGCCCGGGCACGGCCCCAGGGTGAGCGCTCCCGGTGAGTTCGCGATGTGCACATCAAGGTCATCCGATTCGCCGAGGCGGCCGTCCGCGGCGTCGAGAACAGCCCGAAGCTGCCCGTGGGCGGAGGAGAAGACCGCGCTCTGCGCAGCGGTCTCGGGGCGTTCGGGCTCGTCGGCGACCGCGAAGTGGCTCATGATTCCGACGATGCGGATATCGGCTCCGGCCTCGGGGCTCCCGGCGTCATCAGTGTGGCTGTCTTCGGCGTGGCGGCGCAGCCAGTCGAAGGCGCGGACGAGTGCTTCCGGGGACAGTCCGTTGCGGCCGAGACCGGTGTCGATCTTGAGTTGGGCTCGGGCGGTGATGCCGGTGCGGCGGGCCGCCTCGGCGAGTCGGTCGAGGGCTCCGACCGTCGAAATGCCCAGTTCGATGTCGGCGCGCACCGCCTCGTCGAGGTCGGTGGTCGGTCCGTAGAGCCAGGCGAGGATCTGCGCTTCGGGGCCGAGCAGACTGCGCAGGCGAAGGGCCTCGGGGATCGTGGCCACACAGAACTCGCGCCACCCGGCCGAGAAGAGAGCAGGTGCGACGAGGTCGATGCCGTGGCCGTAGGCGTTGGCTTTGACGACGCATTTGAGTCGGGCGGGTGAGAGGCGATCGGCAAGGACGGCGGCGTTGTCGCACAGGGCCGCCTCGTCGATCTCGGCCCGTACGAGAGCCTCGGGGATGTCGAAAGATGTCACTGGATAAGACTACCGCCGACCCCCGCCGACCAGCACCTTCGTTACGCTGATCCCCCGCAACATTCGGCTCTGGCGCCGGTGTCGCAGGTGCAGCCGACGACGTGTTCGGCGAAGACCGGCTCGACGAGCCATTCGACGAAGAAGGAGACATCATGCACACCACTCCAGCCCGCATCCTCGCGATGGTGGTCGCGGCTGTCCTGTTTGCGACAGGCCTCACCGTGGTCGGACAGACCGGTCCCGCCGAGGCGGCCGCGAAGTACTGCACCGGCGTCGAGGCGAACAGCTCGGTCACAGCCGCGAAGGCCATCGAGGTCAAGCAGCGGTCGACGATCGCCGCCGATATCTACCTGTGCAAGAAATCCGGCGACCGGTACGTCCGCGACAGCGGACCGTTCAAGGCCCGCCTCGGCTACAACGGCACCACGTCGAGCAAACGGGAAGGCGACGGCAAGACCCCAAAGGGTGTGTTCTGGATGCGCGATGGCTTCGGCACCTCGGCGAATCCCGGGCTGGGCAAACCGTGGACGAAGGTCACCCGCGATCATGTCTGGGTCGACGGTGACGCGACGAAGGCCGAAGGCTACAACACGATGCAGCGGAAGTCCGAAGGGTACACGGGCGAATCCCTCTACCAGCCGAAGCCGTACAAGTATGCCCAGGTCATCGGCTACAACGAGACTCGTACACCGGGGAAGGGATCGGCGATCTTCCTGCATGCGAACACGGAGTCGATGAAGACCGCCGGCTGTGTGTCGATGTACGAGTCCAGTCTCGTCAAGGCGATGAAATGGGAGGGCGCGACGAAGACGCAGATCCTCATCCACTGAAGTGGATGAGCAGATTCAGTCGGTGCCGTGGATGAGTTCGCCGACCACCTCGGCGAGGGCATCGGCGAGCCCGGACGCGGTCACCGCGCGCCGGCCGGCCTCGTTGTGCAGCAGCACTCCGAGTCCGGCCAGGCGAGCCCACTCGCGGGGTGGACGTGTCCGGTCCTCGCTGTCGTAGCGGCCGTGGGCGGCGGTGATCGCGGCGAGCGTGCCGAGGATCCCGGCGAGCACGTCCCCGGAGCCCGCCGTGGCGAGGGTGCCTGGCCCCGGCGTGGGCAGAACGACGTGCCCGTCGGGGGCGGCGATGACCGTGTGATGGCCCTTGAGCAAGACGATCGCGCCGGTCAGCTCCGCGGCTCGCTGCGCCCACCGCATCGGGTTCGCCCCGATCCGACCGGCAGTGATGATCTCGCCGAGGAGGCGGCTGAGCAGCCGCGCCAGCTCGGCGGCGTGCGGGGTGATGATGAGCGGGCGGTCTGCCAGCCAGGTGCCTGCCATCGATTCGGCGCGGGCGATCATGTCGAGGCCGCCTGCGTCGACGACGACCGGTGTGCGGTTGCCGGCCAGCGCCTCGGCGACGCCTTGCACGAATTCGGGTTCGGGGTCGCCCGGGCCGAGGACGACGGAGTCGATGCGTCCGGAGGCGTTGACGACCTCGGGGTGGAGGCCGAGGACATATTCGGCGACGAGCGGGGAGCCGAGATAGCGGACCATCCCGGCTCCGGTGTTCACCGCTGAGGTGGTGGTGAGCACGCCCGCGCCGGGGTAGTCCTCGGAGCCGGCGAGGACCCCGGTGACACCTCGGGAATATTTGTGCCCGGTCTCATCGGGGCGGGGGAATCCGGCGACGAGATCATCGCGATCGAGCAGCTCCGCGGCGGCCAAGCGGGGGTCGAGGCCGAGGCCGATGTCGATGACGTCGGCGGTTCCGGTGAACTCGTCCACGCGCGGATCGATGAGTTCGGTCTTGAGCCCGCCGAAGGTCACAGTGTGGTCGGCGTGGAGTCGTTTCTCTGCACCGGTGTGGTTCGGGTCGAGGTCGGAGGGGACATCGACGGCGATGAGGCGGCCGGTCCGGTGCGGGGCCCAATCGGCGATGAGTGAGGAGATGTGGTCAGGCAGTCCGCGCCGACCGCCAGTGCCGAGGACGCCGTCGAGAACGAGGTCGGCGCGGGAGAGTTCGCGCAGGGCGTCGGCCCGGGCCGCATCGGCCTCGGCCGAGGTGAACGCGATGACCTGCGCACCGGAGCTTCGTGCCGCGGCCAGTCCATCGGCATGAGTGCGATCGAAGAGAGTGATGACCGTGACGGCGGCACCGCGCCTTCCCAGAGTCGCCGCGGCGAAGAGCGCGTCGCCGGCGTTGTTGCCCGGCCCGGCCAGTACGCTCACGCGGGTGCCGGTGACCTGTCCGTGGTCGGCCTTCAGCATGGCGGCCGCGCTGTTCGCGAGTGCTCGGGCAGCCCGGGCCATGAGCGGGATGCCGGCTTCGAGCAGCGGCTTCTCGGCCTCCCTGATGGTTTCACTCAGGTAGGCGAACACGCTCATCGACTGTTCCTCTTCACAATTCTGCTCCTGATACGACGTCGCCCTGCACGGGACCTATCCCTGCACCGTATGCCGTTTCCACCGTCCGGGCCAGGGGTCGGGCGGATCAGCCCTCGGACAGCTGCGCCAGCCGGCGCCCGGCCAGATGAGCGAGGAACAGAGCCTGGTCGGCGAGACCGTCGTCGCTGTGGCGGGCGCGAGGGGAATGATTGGCTTCGCGTTCTTCGACCGGCAGATTCGGCAGAGCGACTCCGAAGTGTCCATAGGCTCCGGGCACGGCGTCGAGCACGCGGGAGAAGTCCTCGGAACCGGGCAGCGGATTCGCCTTGCGCACGGTCCGCTCCTCGCCGAAGAGGTCGGTGAAGGTGGAGAGGAAGAATTCGGCTTCGGCGTTGTCGTTGATCGTCGGCGGCAGGATCTGCTCGTACTCGACGTCGGCGGTCAGACCGTGAGCGGCGACGAGGTCACGAACGAGCTGAGGCAGCTCTGCCTCGGCGCGGGACGTCACCGCTTCAGAGAACGTGCGCACACTGACGACCAAGGTCGCGAAGTCGGGGACGACGTTGGGAGCGGTGCCGCCGTTGAACTGGCCGACGGTGACGACGAGCGGGTCGAAGATGTCGAAGCAGCGGGTGACGTACTCCTGCAGCTGGCCCACGAGCATGGCGCCGACCTGGATGGGGTCCTTGCCGGTGGCCGGGCGGGAGGCGTGCGTGCCTTTTCCGTTCACGGTGATCGTCATCTTCGAAAACGCCGCCATGTACGACCCGGGCCGGGAGCTGGCGACCCCGAGGTCGGCGTCGGCGGAGACGTGGATGCCGAAGGCGGCCTTGACGCGGGGGCCCGCGGCGTCGAGGACGCCTTCGTCGATCATCTTCCCGGCCCCGTCATAGCCTTCTTCGCCGGGCTGGAACATGAACACGACGTCGCCGGGCAGGGAGTCGCGGTCGCGGTGGAGGAGTTTGAGCGCGCCGACGAGCCCGGCGGTGTGCAGGTCGTGGCCGCAGGCGTGCATCCTCCCCGAGGTGGCCGCGAAGTCGAATCCGGTCGCCTCGGTGACGGGCAGTCCGTCCATGTCCCCGCGCAGGAGGACGGCGGGCACGACCCCGGTCGAGTCCTCCTTGCGGGCACCGCCGCGCAGGACGACGACGATCGACGACAGCCTCTCCCCCGTGCTCACCTCGACGTCGAGGCCTTCGATGGCGTCGAGGACGAGTTTCTGCGTCACCGGCAGGTCGAGTCCGACCTCGACGTTCTCGTGCAGTGCACGGCGCAGGGTGACCAGGCCGGGTGCGATGTCGTTCGCGTCATCGGCGGTGGGCAGGTGCACCTGGGTGGCGGCCGCCTCGACGGGGGTCGGGATCGTCGGTGCGGCGAGGTCGGCAGCGGCGGTTTTGTCGGTGTGGTTGGGAAGTGAACTCATGCCCTGAGTCTATTACCGTGCCTCTTGTCCGAGTCGTCAGTTCTTCCTTCAAGGTCACGGTCAGGGAAAAATCGGCATCCCTCGTCCCGATGACCGGTGGGGCATACTGGTGGCCATGGTCCACGATGGCGGCATCCGCACTGCCCGACTGAGACTGCGCCCGTGGAGGGCCTCGGATGCGGCGTTTCACCGCCGCCTGTGGGAGGAGCGCGACGAGCGCGTTCCCGCACGGCGGCGCATCTCGGCCGACGGTCGTCCCACTCAGGTGGATCTGGAGGAATGGATTCGCACCTACGATTCGACTCCGCAACCGGGGCTGCTCGTCGTCGACAATGTGCTGACGGAGGTCCCAATGGGCTATTGCGGACTCGTCGACAACAGCGTGGGTCGGCCCGACGAGCCCGAACTGGCTTTCGAGTTCCTGCAGGAGTTCTGGGGACGGGGGATCGCCACCGAAGCCTCAAGAGTGATCATCGATCGTGCCGAGACAATCGGATATCGGTACCTGGCCTCCACCGTCCGCGAGTGGAACTCAGCGTCATTCAATGTGCTCGGCAAGTTGGGATTCGTCTTCACCGGAGAACAAGAGCCTGACTCCGTGCACGGGGATTCGCTTCTGCTGAGACTCTCGCTGCGCTGAGAGGATCCCGATCGGTCGCTCGATCACGTTAGGCTTGTGGCGACGACGTCAGGCCAGAAAGGATGGGGCAACGAAGCCCTAGCCTTCCGGCCGCTCGCCCAGGCGCGCGCCCTTCCCGTACATCGAGTGGGTGAAGTGCTCAGCGGCACCTTCGATGCCGGGGCTCAGCGACGGCCCGTCGCCCTCGGCGATGACGAACGTCATCGTCAGGTGTGCATCGTGGGTGATCGACAAGTGGATGTTCGTCCCGCCGATGGCACGGAAGTGCTCGAGCACGAGCCCGCGCAGACGGAAACTCGGCGCACCGGACCTCGCGGGGACCACCTCTGCGGACTGCCACGGCAGCCATCCGGGGAAGCCGATCGCCTTCTTCAGCGCCTCCTTCGCGGAGAACCGCGCCGCCAAGGAGGCATCCGTCCGACGTTTGCCGTTGCGTTTGAGCTGCTCACCGGGAGTGAGCAGACGATCGAGGAGTTCGGGCACGCGTTCGATGTGCTCCGCGAAGCGCGGCACATCGGCTATGTCAGTTCCGATGCCTAAGATCGCCACAATCGAACCTCCTCAGATACCCGACCGGCTCAGATGCCGGACCGACCGTCGTCGTGCCCGGCACCGATGCGGATCATTCGACCGTGACCGACTTCGCGAGGTTGCGCGGCTGGTCGACGTCGAGGCCCTTGGCCGTGGCCAGCTCCATCGCGAAGATCTGCAGCGGAACCGTCGTCAGCAGCGGCGCCATGAGCGTCGTCGTCTCGGGCACGTAGATGACCTCGGAGGCGAACTGATCGACCTCTTCGTCGCCCTCCTCGGCGATGACGACGGTGTTCGCACCGCGGGCACGGACTTCCTGGATGTTCGAGATGACCTTCGCATGCAGCGAATCCCGGCCGCGCTTGGACGGGACGACGATGATGACGAGCTGACCGTCATCGATGAGCGCGATCGGTCCGTGCTTGAGCTCACCGGCGGCGAAGCCCTCGGCGTGGATGTACGCGAGCTCCTTGAGCTTGAGCGCACCCTCCATCGCCACCGGGTAGCCGACGTGACGGCCGAGGAACAGCACCGAGCCGACGTCCTGGTTGCGGTCGGCCAGCTCGAGGACCTGCGACTTCGTCTCGTCCAGGATGTGCTGGATCTTCGCAGGGATCGACTGCAGCTCGGCGAGGATCGTGCCGATCTCATCGCGGAACTTGTTCCCCCGCAACTGGGCGAGGTAGAGGCCGAGCAGGTAGCAGGCGACGACCTGTGACAGGAACGCCTTCGTCGAGGCCACGGCGATCTCCGGGCCGGCGTGGGTGTACAGGGCGGCATCGGACTCGCGTGGAATCGTCGAGCCGAAGGTGTTGCAGATCGCGATGACCTTCGCACCCTGCTGACGTGCGTGGCGGACGGCCATGATCGTGTCCATGGTCTCCCCGGACTGCGAGATCGCCACGACGAGCGTCTTCTCCGTGACCACCGGATCCCGATAGCGGAATTCGTGGGCCAGCTCCACCTCGGTGGGGATGCGGCACCAGTGCTCGATCGCGTACTTCGCGACCTGACCGGCGTACGCGGCGGTGCCGCAGGCGATGACGACGATCTTGTCCACAGACTTGAGCACGTTCTCGTCGATGTGCATCTCGTCCAGCGTCAGGCGACCCTCGGTGTCGAGGCGGCCGAGCAGCGTATCGGCCACGGCCTGCGGCTGGTCGTGGATCTCCTTGTCCATGAAGGACGCGAAGCCGCCCTTCTCCGCCGAGGCGGTGTCCCAGTCGACCTCGAACTGCTCACCCTCGACAGGGTTGCCTTCGGTGTCAGTGATCGTGACCGTCTCCGGGGTGATGGTGACGACTTCGTCCTGGCCGATCTCGACGGCCGTGCGGGTGTAGTCGATGAATGCGGCGACATCGGAGCCGAGGAAGTTCTCGCCCTCGCCGAGGCCGATGACCAGCGGCGAGTTCCGGCGTGCGGCGACGACCTGGCCGGGAGCATCGGCATGGACGGCGAGCAGGGTGAACGCACCTTCGAGTTCGGTGGCGGTCTTGCGCATCGCGGCGGTGAGGTCGCCGGTCGCCTTGTAGTTCTTCGCCAGCTGGGCGGCGGCCACCTCGGTGTCGGTCTCGGAGAGGAACTCGACGCCCTCGGCGACGAGGTCCTTCTTCAGGTGGGCGAAGTTCTCGATGATCCCGTTGTGGATGAGCGCGAGCTTGCCGCCGTCGGCCAGGTGCGGGTGGGCGTTGAGGTCGGTGGGTCCACCATGGGTGGCCCAGCGGGTGTGGCCGATTCCGGTCTGCGCAGCCGGCAGCGGGTTGGCCTCGATCTCCTCGGTCAGGGCGGAGAACTTTCCGGCCTTCTTCGCCGAGGCGAGCTGACCGTCGGGCGTCACGAGCGCGACACCGGCCGAGTCGTAGCCGCGGTACTCGAGCCTCTTCAGGCCGCCGAGCACGACATCGAGCGCCGAGTGGTCGGCATTGTCAACGGGGGCCTTGGATACATAGCCAACGATTCCACACATGAGGGAGATTTTACGCACTGATAGCCGATCTCGGGTATTCCGGCGAGTCACGAGCAGGTCAACGTGACGAACTACACGCGCACGCGGGCTCGGGATGGGACGGTCGGGGCACACCTGACGGGGCCGGGGACGGAACGATCACCTCGGTGGGGG
>NZ_QYCP01000083.1 GCF_025506275.1 Brevibacterium permense | reverse complement strand
CCTCAGCGGGGGAGGGCAAGGACCCGACCGCCTCGGCGGGGGAGCTGGGGATCCGCTTGGGACTGGACACGGTCGCGCATGTCGGCTCCTTCGCCGAGGTGATCGTGACCGAACGCGAGATCGCTCCCTTCGCCTCGGTGGCGGACCTGGCCGAACGCACCGGCATCGGCAAGCAGGCCCTGGAATCGCTGGCCACGGCCGGGGCCCTATCCGGATTCGACCTCGACCGACGGCAGGCCCTGTGGCTGGCCGGGGGAGTCGCTGGTGCCCATCCGGGGCTGCTGCCGGGAACTGCGAGCGTGGACTCGGCGCCGAGCCTGCCGACCATGGACGCCTTCGACACGACCTTGGCCGAACTCTTCTCCACCGGGATCACCGTCGACGGCTACCCCACGGAGATGATGCGCGAGACGCTGAGCGCCCGCGGATACTCATCGACCGCAGATGCAGCGAGTGCGGCGGACGGAACCCGGATGACGGTGGCCGCGATCGTCACCCATCGGCAGCGCCCGGCCACCGCCTCGGGGATCACCTTCATCAACCTCGAAGACGAATTCGGGATGCTCAACGTCGTAGCCACGGCCGGGCTGATGAAACGCTTCCGCACGGTCGCGACCTCCCGCAACGCCCTCGTCGTCACCGGACTCATCCAGCGCGGGGGAGACGTGGTCAGCCTCTACGCGCATAAACTCGTCCCCCTCGAGGTGCAGCTGCCGACGAAGGCGCGGAACTTCCGGTG
This sequence comes from Brevibacterium permense, assembly GCF_025506275.1. Lineage (GTDB taxonomy): Bacteria > Actinomycetota > Actinomycetes > Actinomycetales > Brevibacteriaceae > Brevibacterium > Brevibacterium permense_A. The sequence goes on along the minus strand of NZ_QYCP01000083.1, from coordinate 110,461 downwards.
AACGTCGGCACTGTGCACGTGTGACAAGGGCATCACCCGTACGCGACGAAGGCATCGGATGAAGGCACTGCCCGATGACAGCACGACGCAGGCACGCCAGATGACAGCTGCACGGCACGGTGTGACGAAACATGACACACGATGACGCCAACATGACACACAGGCGGGTGCCAGCCGGCGAAGTCGATGACAGTAGACACATCACATCGCCTCAACCAGCGACACCGCCACCGCACTCATACAGGAGAGTCATCATGACCCAGGCATTCGAAACTCGTCAGATCCATGCCGGACAGGTTCCCGATCCGACCACCGGTTCGCGCGCCCTGCCCATCCACCAGACAACCTCGTTCGTGTTCAACGACGTCGACCACGCCGCAGCGCGATTCGCCCTCACGGATGTCGGCCCCGTCTACAGCCGCCTGACGAACCCGACGAACGAGGTCGTCGAGAACCGCATCGCCGATCTCGAAGGCGGCGTCCACGCCGTCCTCACCGCCTCGGGCCAGTCCGCGGCATTCCTCGCGATCACGAACGTCGCGGGAGCCGGTGACCACATCGTGGCCAGCTCCAGCCTCTACGGCGGAACCGTCAACCTGCTGGACGTCACCCTGCGCAAGCTCGGCATCGACACCACCTTCGTCGATGTCGACGACCACGAGGCGTGGAAGAGCGCGATCCAGGACAACACGAAGCTCCTCTTCGGCGAGGTCGTGTCGAACCCGCGCTCAGACATCCTCGATATCGAGGCGATCGCCGGAATCGCTCACGATGCCGGTGTGCCGCTGATCGTCGACAACACCCTTGCCAGCCCCTACCTCGTGCGTCCGATCGAACACGGCGCCGACGTCGTGCTCCACTCGGCCACGAAGTACCTCGGCGGCCACGGCAACTCCGTCGCCGGTGTCCTCGTCGACAGCGGCAACTTCGACTACGGAACACAGCCGGAGAAGTTCCCCGGCTTCAACGAACCCGACGCTTCCTACAACGGACTCGTCTTCGCTCGCGACCTCGGTGCCGATGGACCTTTCGGAGTGAACGTGTCCTTCGGGCTCAAGGCTCGCGTGCAGGGCCTGCGCGACCTCGGACCCTCGCTCAGCCCGACGAACGCGTTCCTGCTGGCCCAGGGCATCGAGACCCTGAGCCTGCGCATCGAGCGCCACGTGGAGAACGCGAACAAGGTCGCCGCCTACCTCGAAGCCCACGACCAGGTCGACCGCGTCGCCTACGCCGGACTCGAGTCGAGCCCCTGGAACGGACTGGCCAAGAAGTACCTGCCGAACGGCGTGGGTTCGGTGCTCGCCTTCGACATCGCCGGCGGATACGACGCCGCTGTGGCCTTCGTCGACGCCCTCGAGCTGCACTCGCTGGTGGCGAACATCGGCGACGTCCGCTCGCTCGTCATCCACCCGGCCTCGACCACGCACGCTCAGCTCGACGAGGAAGCCCAGAAGGCGGCCGGAGTCAACCCGGCACTGGTCCGCCTGTCCGTGGGCATCGAAGGTGTCGACGACATCATCGGCGACCTCGACAAGGGCTTCGCGGCAGCTGCGGCGAAGGCGCAGACCGCGGCCTGAGATGACCACCCAGAGCACTTCCGTCGAACGGATCCTCGGCTTCGGCACGGACTCGGGACACACCTTCGGCACGGTCGAGATCGCCTATGAGACCTTCGGCGCACTCGACGCCGACCGGTCCAATGCGATCCTCATCGAGCATGCTCTGACCGGCGACACCCGCGTCACAGAATGGTGGGCGGGTGTCGTCGGACCCGGGGAAGCCGTCGACACCGACAAGTACTTCGTGGTGTGCGCGAACTCCCTCGGAGGCTGCTCGGGAACGACCGGGCCGCAGTCGTCCTATGATGACGGCCTGGCCTACGGCTCCCGATTCCCTAGGGTCTCGATCCGCGACATGGCGCGCCTGGAGCACAATCTCGCCCAGATCCTCGGCATCGACTCCTGGGTCGCCGTCATCGGCGGATCAATGGGAGGTGCGCGAGCGCTCGAGTTCGCTCTGTTGGACAGCCGGAAGGTCCGCAAATGCGCGGTCATCGCCGCACCGGCCTTCTGCGAAGCCGACCAGATCGCCTGGGCGATGATGCAGGAACGCGCGATCGAACTCGACGCCGACTACTACTCCGGAGACTATTCGGCCGTCGGCAGCTTCCCCAGTCATGGTCTCGGACTGGCCCGGCAGATCGCGCACCTGACGTATCGCAACGATGCCGACCTCAATGAACGCTTCTCCCGTCGGCTGCGTTCGGAGGACTACTACGAGGTGACCTCGTACCTGGACCATCAGGCCAAGAAGCTCACCGCCCGGTTCGATCCGCACAGCTATATCGTGCTCACACGTGCCCTGCGCGACCATGATGTGCGCCGAGGTCGCTCCTCCGACCTCACGGTCGCACTGGCCGACGCCTGCACCGACAACCTCGTGGTCTCCGTGTCCTCGGATCGGCTGTTCCCGCCGGAACAGGTGGGCATCCTCGCCGAGGCGCTGCCGGGGAGAGTGCGACACCACATCATCGACTCCCCGGTCGGTCACGACGGGTTCCTCACCGAGACAGAGAAGATCTCCGCGGTGCTCGCCGACTTCCTCGCCGACTGAGACCGGTGGGGCTGGCTGGCGACGAGCACAGTCGCCAGCCAGCTACCCGAATCTCCCCAAGCACCAGAAGACCCCCGCAGACCGTTCGCTGCGGGGGTCGTCTGGTGTGCCGGAATCACGGACCCTGTGGTCACCGTGCGGCGGCCTTCGCCTTCTTCTTCGCGGCCTTGCGCAGCTGCTTCTCGTCGACCGGGAAGTCCTGACGAGCCCGCGCCCGACGGTAGTAGTCGGCGGCCTCTGCCTGACGCTCAGCTTCAACGCCGGAGGCGATGGTGGCCCGACGGTGGACATCCGAGTAGCCGAATGCTTCGACGAGGTCGAGGGCATTGGCCGCGAGCTTCTTGCACAGACGGTTCAGCGTCTCGTTGATCTGGCGTGCACGCGACATCGGCAGGCGACCGTACATGAGGTGCCAGGCCATGTGCTTCTCGATCAGTCCGAGACCGTAGGTGTCACGCAGACGACGGAAAGCCTTGGCCTGATCGGCGTCGGTCTGCTCCTTCATCTTCTCGTCCAGCGCCTTCCACTTCTCGAGCTCGACATAGGCGCGTGCCATCTCGATGAGCTCATGCTGGTGGACGTTGAACAGATCGGCCGCCTGCGCGGCCGGCATCTTCGTCGCGGGCCGCAGCGCCTGAGCGACTCCGGCGACCATGACCTCCAGACGCGTTTCGAGGAGGGTCCGCTGCAGGCGTCCCGACCTGATCCGCTTGTCGCCGAGGTTCGGTGTCAGCGCATCCGAGATCGCCCGTCCTGCATTGGCCAGACCGGTGCGGTAGAGCGTATGTTCGGCGGCCTGGGTGCCGATGAAGCGGGCGGCTCCGCCGACGTCGAGGTTCGCGAATTCCTTGGCATAGTCGCCGAGGAGGCGCTTGGCCACGAGCTGCAGCAGCACCGTGTTGTCGCCTTCGAATGTGACGTAGACGTCGAGGTCGGCGCGCAGCCCCACGAGGCGGTTATCCGCCATGAATCCGGCACCGCCGCAGGCCTCACGGCACTCCTGGATTACGTCGAGCGCCATCCAGGTCGAGTCGGCCTTGAACGCAGCCGCCCGGGTCTCGAGCAGAGCCCGGTTCTCCTCGGAGTCATCGGCTCCGGCGAAGACCTCTTCGAAGGAGGTCAGCAGCTTCTCGTGCGCGAACGCCGAGGCGTAGACAGCGGCAAGGGCCGGCATGAGGCGACGCTGATGCTGGCCGTAGTCGAGCAGAGTCGTCTCGGCGAAGTCATCGCCGGCCGTGAACTGCTTGCGCTCGAGCCCGTAGCGCACAGCGATGTCGAGGGCGATCTTCGATGCGACCACGGAGGCGCCGTCGAGCGAGACCCGGCCCTGGACCAGGGTGCCGAGCATCGTGAAGAAGCGGCGTCCCGGCGATTCGATGGGGGAGGAGTACGTGCCGTCGGCGGTGACGTCTCCGTAGCGATTGAGCAGGTTGGTGCGTGGGATCCGCACGGAGTCGAAGGCGAGGCGACCATTGTCGACTCCCTTGAGCCCGCCCTTGTAGCCGTCGTCTTCGATCGAGACTCCCGGCATCGGCTCACCGGCCTCGTCGCGGACGGGCACGAAGAAGGCATGCACCCCGTGCTTGACACCCTTGGTGATGAGCTGAGCGAAGACGACGGCGGCCCGGGCATCGCGGGCGGCGTTGCCGATGTACTCCTTCGTTGCGGCCCTGAAGGGGGTCTCGATGACGAACTCTTCGGTCGCCTCATCGTAGGTGGCGGTGGTCGCCACGTTCGCCACATCGGAGCCGTGCCCGATCTCCGTCATCGCGAACGAACCCAGCAGACGGCCGGACTGAGCGTCGAGCAGCCACTTCTGATGCTGCTCCTTGTCGCCGAGATGGAGGATCGCTCCGCCGAAGAGCCCGAACTGGACGCCGGCTTTGATCTGCAGGCTCGGGTTGGCCGTGACGGTCTCTTCGAACCCGGCGACGTTCGTGGCGTGTTCGTTCTTTCCGCCCATCTCCGGTGACAACCCGGTCATCGGCAGTCCGGTCTCGGCCATCATCATGACCCCGTCGAGGGTCTTCGCTCGTGCGGTGTCGAGATCATCGGCCGGATCGTCATGGGTCGACGGCTCTTCGGCCAGGGTCCGCCCGCGTCGGCGAGCTTCTGCCCAATGTCCGTCGAGGACGTCGTTGATGACTTTCGGGTCAAGAGACAGCTTCATTGTTCTCCTCCTCGTTGTTCGGGCAGGGTTGCCCAGAGCCAATGGGTGATGGTGGCGGCGAATTCCTCGGGCCGGTCCGGTCGGGACAGCCACGTCTCGGTGGCGGCGCGAACGAAACCGATCGCTCCGGCCGACCACAGCCGAGCCTGTTCGCCGCTCAGGCCGAGGCGTTCGGCCAGCTGCCCGGCAATGGAATTGAAAAAACCGCCGGTCTCCTCGGGCGCAAACCGGTTGACCGCGGTGTCGCAGAAGCGATACACGTTCGGAGAATTCGCGGCGAGCGTGACGAATGCGCGGATCATCGCGGCCAGGGACTCCTGCGCCGCGGCTGAGCCCTCGCCCTTCGCCGAGGCGGCCGCGGCCTCATCGAGAGACCGGACGATGACGCCCATCGCCCATTCGCCCATGGCCGCCTGCAGACCTGCCCGGTCGGTGAAGTAGCGGTAGAGCACCGACTTCGACGTCCCGGTCGCGTCCGAGATCTGCTCCATCGACATATCGTCGCCGGACTCGTCGACGGCGAGGCGCACGGAACGGAGAAGTTCGCGACGACGCTCATCGCGATGCTTCTGCCATCTCGTCGAGCGACCGTCTGTGATCGATTTCATGTAACCGACAGTATCAGGTACTGTCGGTATCGGCTAAATCAACCACTCGGAGGTGCACATGTCCGCTCCCAACAACCGCGCCGTCATCCTCGGCGGCAACCGAATTCCCTTCGCCCGCTCGAACAAGCAGTACTCGAAGGCCACGAACCTCGATATGCTCACCTCGGCCATCGACGGGCTCGTTGCCCGCTTCGGACTGGCCGGAGAGAACATCGGCGAGGTCGCCGGAGGTGCAGTCCTCAAGCATTCGAAGGACTTCAACCTCACCCGGGAAGCCGTACTAGGCTCCGCCCTGGCACCGACGACCCCCGCCTTCGATCTCGGTCAGGCCTGTGCCACCGGCCTCGAGGCCGTGGTCAGCCTCAACAACAAGATCAATGCCGGGCAGATCGAATCCGGAATCGCCTCGGGCGTGGATTCGACGTCCGACGCTCCGATCGTCATCAACGATTCGATGCGCGAGATCCTCCTCGAGCTCACCCGTGCGAAGACGATGATGCAGAAGGCGAAGATCGCCTCCCAGATCCGCCCCGCCTACCTCGCACCGCAGGCTCCGAGCACGGGCGAACCGCGCACGGGGTTGAGCATGGGCGAGCACCAGGCGATCACCACCGCCGCCTGGGGCATCAGCCGACAGGCCCAGGACGAACTGGCCGTTGCCTCCCACAAGAACCTCGCCGCGGCATGGGAATCCGGCTTCTTCGATGACCTCACCACCCCGTACCTGGGGGTCAGCCGCGATACGAACATGCGTGCCGACTCGACCGTGGAATCCCTGGCGAAGCTCAACCCCGTCTTCGGCAGGAAGCTCGCCACCGAGGCGACCATGACCGCCGGCAACTCGACTCCGCTGACCGACGGCGCCTCCTCGGTGCTGTTGGGCAGTGAGGACTGGGCCGCCGAGCACGGCTTCACCCCGTTGGCACGCCTCGTCGATGCCGAAGCAGCCGCCGTCGATTTCGTCGACGGCGACGAAGGTCTGCTCATGGCCCCCGCCTACGCAGTTCCGCGGCTGCTGGCCCGCAACGGGCTGACCTTCGACGACTTCGATGTCTTCGAGATCCACGAGGCATTCGCCTCCACCGTGCTCTCCCACCTGGCCGCCTGGGAATCCGAAGAGTTCTGCAAGGACAAGGTCGGACTGGATGCGGCACTGGGCACCATCGACCGCGACAAGCTCAACCCGCTCGGCTCGAGCCTGGCCGCAGGTCACCCCTTCGCCGCCACCGGCGGACGCATCATCGCCAGCACCGCCAAGCACCTGAAGACCACTGGCAAGAAGCGCTCCCTGGTCTCGATCTGCGCCGCAGGCGGACAGGGACTCACTGCGATTGTGGAGGCAGCATGAAAGACACCTATCTCTCCCTCGTCAATGGACCGCTGAAGCAGGTGGCCAAAACCCTCGGTCTGCCGCAGCCGGTCGAACTCAACCGCTTCGGCTCCACCCCGGCGTCCTATGAGAACAAGCCGGTCCTCGTCCTCGGCACCGGTCCCGGAGCCCAGGGGCTGGCGGATCAGCTGCTGGAGAACGGACTCGAGGTCCGCCGCAACGCCCAGACCGGTGAGAAGCTGCGGGCCGTCATCGCCGTCCTCGACGACGCGCAGTCCCTGGCCGACCTGTCACCGGTCGTCCTCGAGATCGGCGCCGCCCTGCGTTCACTGGCCGCCTGCGGCCGAGTGATCACAATCTCGACGGCACCGGATGCGCAGATCCAGACACCGGAGCAGGCCGCCACCGCCCAGGGCATCACCGGCTTCACCCGGTCGGTCGCCCACGAGATGCGCGCCGGCGCGACCGCCAACGGAATCCTGCTCGACGGCGTCGACCTCACCGCACCCTCGGTGAACGCGGCCCTGTGGTTCCTGCTCTCGGGCAAATCCGCTTATGTCTCCGGCCAGTTCCTCACGGTGTCTTCGGACGCCGGTCAGCGGCTGAGCCTAGACGAATTCATGTCCACCGGTGCCGCCGGCCCGCTGGCCGGACGCACCGCCGTGGTCACCGGTGCCGCACGTGGAATCGGAGCCGCGATCGCCGAGAACCTCGCCCGCGACGGCGCCTACGTCATCGGCGTGGATATGCCGCAGGCCGGGCAGGCGCTGGCGCAGGTGATGAACCGGATCGGCGGCAAGTCGCTGCAGCTCGACATCACCGCAGCCGATGCCCCGGACAAGATCACCGAGGCGCTCGGGGCACCCGTGGACATCCTCGTCCACAACGCCGGCATCACCCGCGACAAGATGCTGGCGAACATGGACGCGGCCAAATGGGATTCTGTCATCGCCGTCAACATCGCCGCGCAGACGATGATCAATGCGCGCCTGTCGGAGAAGGGACTCTTCGCCGACGGCGCCCAGGTCGTCTCCCTGACCTCGACCTCGGGAATCGCGGGCAACCGCGGCCAGACGAACTATGCGACCTCGAAGGCCGGAGTCATCGGACTCACGGCCGCCTCGGCGGAGGACTTCGCCGCCCGCGGGGGAGCGATCAATGCGGTGGCACCCGGCTTCATCGAAACGGACATGACCGCGAAGATGCCGACTCTCACACGCCAGGTCGCGCGCCGGCTCTCGAGCCTGCAGCAGGGCGGGCAGCCGGTCGATGTGGCCGAAGCCATCTGCTTCCTCGCATCCAGCGGTGCCCGCGGCATCAACGGACAGACGCTGCGCGTGTGCGGTCAGAACATGGTGGGTGCATGATGGCGGATTCGATGCTTCCCATCTATGCCCGGGCCCTGCTCAAGACACTGCCGGTGGGCCCGCGCACCGGTCCGGAGCTGCCGGATCATGCGATCGATCGCAGCATTCCGCTCGAGCCGGTCGCCTATGCGGGATTCGCCAACGTCGTCGGTCACGGTCTGGACGATATCGTCCACCCCGGCTACCTGCACATCCTCGGCTTCCCGCTGAGCATGCAGCTGCTGGCCGACCCCGAAGTGCCGCTGCCGATGATGGGGATGGTCCACATCCACAATCGCGTCGATATGCATTCGCAGGCCCGCCTCGGCGAGGTTGTGGACTTCCACCTCGAACTCGCCGGTCCCTTCGAGCACACGAAGGGCACCACGATCGAGGTTCGGCTCGAGGCGAATGTCGACGGTCGTCCCGTGATGGACGAGGTCTCGACGTACCTGGCCAAGGGGCGGAAGCTCTCCGGAGCCAAGCCGAAGGCACAGGTGCCGCACCTCGAGTTCACGGCGCCGCAGCCCAGTGCCCTGTGGCGTCTGGATCCGATCATCGGTCAGCGCTATGCGAAGGTCTCCGGTGACTACAACCCGATCCACCTCAACGGTCTGGCCGCTAAGGGATTCGGATTCCCGCGGCAGATCGCCCATGGGATGTACAGCGCCTCCCGGGCGTTCTCGGCAATGGATCCGCGGCTCGAGTCCTACCGCTGGGATGTCTCCTTCGCGAAGCCGATCCTGCTGCCCGGCACGGTCGGCTATGCGCTGACCGAGGGGCGTCGTCACGAGGCCGCGCAGTCGGCCGTCTTCGATCTGAAGAACGGCAAACCGCACGTCCTCTCTCGGGTGGCACACCTCGAATGATGGCGTGATAAGTGCAGTGCGTCACAAAAGCCGATTTCGATTTTGCGACACCGTTTCGCGCATGTAGAGTTATCTCTGTTGCCAGCGCGAGTGGCGGAATTGGTAGACGCGCTAGCTTGAGGTGCTAGTGCCCAACTTATCGGGCGTGGGGGTTCAAGTCCCCCTTCGCGCACAACGAGGCGATGGCCTCCGGATTTCGATCCGGAGGCCATTTTCGTGTTCGGCAGTCGGAGCCGTCCGCGGCATCGGGGCTCCCGCGGGTTCAAAGATCATCCGCCCCGATCCCGATCACCACGTATGAATTTCTGACCCGCTGATTCACGCCCGTTCGTCTGTGAGCCGGGCTCGCGGGTGGGATACGGTGGTGACTGTCAGGCCGATCACAGCACTGCCGCGTGATCGAACCACCATCGAGGGGAGTCCCGTGTTTGATTTCAGCGCCGCAGAGGACGAAGTCACCGAACTGTGCCGTCAGCTCATCCGCATCGACACCCAGAACTGGGGCGGGAACAAAGCGAACCCGGAGCTGCCGGCCGCCGAACTCATCGCGTCCTGGCTCGCCGAGGTGGACCTGAAGTCCGAAATCGTCGAATCCTCCCCGGGCCGGGCCAATCTCGTCGCCCGTGTGAAAGGCTCCGATCCGGAGGCTCCGGCACTCGTCGTCCACGGCCACACCGACGTCGTTCCGGCGGCCGCGGAGGACTGGACCGTCGACCCCTTCGAAGGAGTCGTCAAAGACGGTCTGCTGTGGGGCCGCGGAGCGGTGGACATGAAGAACATGGACGCGATGATCGTCGCGTCCGTCCGCGCCATGCTCCGCCAGGGACTCACTCCGCGTCGGGACCTTGTGATCGCGTTCTTCGCCGACGAGGAGGCCGGAGGAAACTACGGTGCCCGCCATATGGTGCGCAATCGTCCCGAGCTGTTCTCCGGGGCCACCGAGGCGATCTCGGAGGTCGGCGGCTACTCCGTCGACGTCCGCGGCCAGCGGATCTACCTCATCCAGACGGCAGAGAAGGGGTTGGCCTGGCTCAACCTCGTCGCTCACGGTACCGCGGGACACGGATCTCAGCGCAACGACGACAACCCCGTCACGCGGCTCGCCGCCGCGATCACCCGGATCGGCAACCATCCGTGGCCGCAGGAGATCCCCCTGGCCACACGGAAACTGCTCGAAGGCGTCTCGGAGCTCACGGGAATCGAGTTCACGGCAGAGACGATTCCGCAGCTGCTCGCCGAGCTGGGTTCCGTCGAGAAGTTCGTGGCACCGACCCTGCAGAACACCTCCAACCCGTCGTTCCTCGAAGCCGGATACAAACACAACGTCATTCCCGGCACCGCGACCGCCTACGTCGACTGCCGCACTCTGCCGGGACAGCACGAGGACGTCATGCTCAAGATCAAGGAACTCGCGGGGGAGGGGATCGACATCACCGCCGAGGATGAAGGCGAGGCACTCGAGTCGCCGTTCGACACTCCGTTGGTCGCGCAGATGCAGAAGAGCCTGCTCGACGACGACCCGAGCGCGAACGTCCTGCCCTACACGCTCTCCGGAGGCACGGACAACAAGTCTATGGCCGAGCTCGGCATCACCGGCTACGGCTTCGCTCCGCTCCAGCTCACCGGCGACCTCGACTTCCCTGCCATGTTCCACGGCGTCGATGAGAGGGTGCCGATCTCGGCGCTCAAGTTCGGGACGCGGGTCCTCGGCGACTTCCTGATGAAAGCCTGACCGCTGACGAGGGGCCGACCGGCACCGGCAGAATCGTCACGACGATCCCGATGAGCACTCCGATGGCGCTGAGCACCGTGGTCACCGTGACATCGGAGCCGGGGATCGGCAGCAGCACATCGAGGGCCAACGCCCCGACGAGGTTGCCGAAGAGCGCGAACAGGCTGAGCAGCAGCACGCCCAGCCTGGCTACGGTGACCGTCGTCAAGGCGATGAAGACCACCCCGAAGGCCCCACCGAGGAGGATCCACCACTGATCCGGCGCGGTCGGGAATCCGCGCCAGGGATGTCCGGCCACGAGCAGGACGAATGTGCCGATGACGAGCGCCGCGAAGCCGACCGTGAAGTTCACTGTTGTCGCGACCACCGCCGATTCGGTGGCAGCCCGGATATGGCCGTTGAACGCCTGCTGCACACTCGTCAGTGCCCCGGAGACGAGCGGGAGCAGGGGAGTCCACAGCGGAATCCCCGACTGCAGCCGGTCACCGGCGGCGAAGGCCAGGGAAGCCAGGACGATGACCACGCCGAGGATGCGCAGGACGCTCAGACGCTGACGGCCGCCCGGCGGCAGATCGGTGGCATCGACGATGAGCCCGCCGGTGACCTGGCCGGAGACGAACGCCATCGTGAACATGGCCACGCCGATCCGCGGAATGGTCGTGGCCTGTGCGATGACGACGAGACAGCCGCTCAAGCCGCCGAGCAGCATCCACCAGGGCAGCGTACGGTCCCGCAGCAGAGCGATGAGACGTCGGCCGGCAGCACGGGATCGGGCCGAGAGAGTCAAGGCGATGCCGACGCAGAGGAGACCGACGAAGAACGAGACGAGCGCGGCGAAGACGGCGTGTCCGAGCACCTGCCCGAGCAGACCGTTCGCTCGTCCCTGCAGGGACATCGCCGCTCCCGCAGTGATCGTGACGAGGCCGGCAGTGAGAACAGGAACGAGGGAAGGCGATCTCACACCATCAGCTGCTCATCGTCAACGGCATGATCTTCCGGCGCAGCCACACGGTGCGGACTCCGCCGACGGAGATGCGGGTGCGGGCGAGCTCCCATCGGCCGTATTCCGCCTGGTCGTTGAGTTCCTGCAGACTGACCGACCGCGGCACATCGCGAGAGAACGAGACCTTCCGGAACTCGTATGTCATACGTGGACGCTGACGTTTCATGGCCTCACCCTAGACGATCTGGGCTAATCTTGAGGGTATGCCCGTCATCGTTCTGCTGCGGCACGGCCTCTCCAGCGCCAACGTCTCCGGAATCCTGGCCGGACGTGCCCCCGGCGTGTCCCTCACCGACGAGGGAATCCGGGCGCTGCGGGCCAATCTCGAACTTCTGCCGCACCGGCACTTCACCCACCTGCTGCATTCGCCCCTGCAGCGCTGCGAACAGACCGCAACGATCGCGGCCGAAACAGCTGACTTCGATCGCATCGACGTCGACGAGGCCGTCATCGAGCTCGACTACGGCGAATGGACGGGCCGGCCACTCAAGGAACTGGGCGAGGAGCCTCTGTGGGCGACCGTAGTGAAGTCGGCGTCGCAGGCCAGGTTCCCCGGAGGGGAATCCATCGCCGAGGCGGCCGAGCGTTCCACAGCCCGCGTCCGTGATCTCGTGGCCCAGCTGCGTGAGGAGGAACATGCCGATGCCGAATCCCGGCCCGATGCAGAACCCACGGACGGTACCGAGAAATCGGCGCCGCCTCGGTGGGCGATGATCGTCTCCCATGGAGACATCATCAAGGCGATCGTCGCCGACGCCCTGGGGATGCCGCTGGATGACTTCCAACGGCTGAGCGTCGCTCCCGGATCGTTCACAGTCATCGACTTCTCCGGTGACAGTCCGGTGCTCGCGGCGATGTCGGTGACCGCCGCCGGACTCGCTCAATCGGCCGCCGTCGGCGGCGGCGGAATGCGCTGATCCCGGCACTCACGAGCGAATGCCGGGATCAGATGATGCTGGAGTGTCGGACGACAGCCCGAAATGAAATGCGCCGGCTCAGACTGCTGCGAGGACTCCGGTGCCGAGCAGGATGTAGAGGACGATGCCCAGGGCCACGCGATACCAGACGAAGATGGCGAAGGACTTCGTCTCCACGTACTTGAGAAACCAGTGGATGACGACGAGACCGAGAGCGAACGAAATCACTGTGGCGAGGAACGTCGGTCCCCAACCGAGAACCATGGCTTCACTGCGACCGAGCGTCTGCGCCACACCGTAGAGACCGGAACCTACGACGGCGGGAATGGCGAGCAGGAACGAGTAGCGAGCCGCCGCTGGACGATCGAAGCCCATGAAACGGCCGGCCATGATCGTGCCGCCCGAGCGTGACACGCCGGGAATGACAGCGAGCGCCTGGGCGAAGCCGAACAGAATGCCCTGACCCCAGTTCATGTCCTCGAGGGTGCGTTCGCGTTTCCCGGCCCAGTCGGCGATGCCGATGATGAGACCGAATACGATGAGCATCGTCGCGGTGATCCACAGGCTGCGCAGAGCACCCTCGATGTAGTCCTGGAAGAGCAGGCCGATGATGACGATGGGGATCGAGCCGACGATGATGAGCCAACCGAGGCGCACCTCGGGGTCCTTGCGATCATGCTTGCCGACGAGTGCCTTGCACCATTTCGAGATGATTGTGACGATATCGCGCCAGAAGTAGACGACGACGGCCGCCTCGGTGCCGATCTGGATGATGGCGGTGAAGAACGCGCCCGGATCCGAACCGGGCAGCATGAGTTCGCCGACGATGCGCACATGCGCCGAGGAGGAGATCGGGAGGAACTCGGTGAGTGCCTGCACGATTCCGAGCACGGCAGCGACCAGCCAGTCGTACATACGACTCCTTGAGAATATGAGGTGGGAACGAAACCACGGTAGTCGCAGCATCGGGTAACCTCAAGAAGCATGAAGCACCAACGCCTCGGCACTACCGGTCTGGACGTCAGCGATGTGGGTCTCGGGACCTTCGAGTGGGGGCACCGGGTCGATGACCAGGTCGCCCAGCGCCTTGTCGATGGGTACAAAGACGCAGGTGGCAACCTCATCGAGCTGCCCAGCTCGGCCACGATCTCTGCCGAGGTGCTCGGACGGCTGAGACTTCCCGAAGAGATTCTGCTGCTGGCCCGGGTGGGCGTGTCCATAAGTGAACCCGGCCACATCGAGGCCGGACTCGGACGCTCCAGGATCCTCAGCCAAGTCGATTCCCTGCTGCGCACAGTCGGTCGCGACCACCTCGACGTGCTCGTCCTCGACGTCTTCGATGCCGAGGTCGACCGTGCCGAGACCGCATCGGCGGTCGAGACCCTGCTCACTCTCGGGAAGATCCGCTACGTGGGCGTGTCCCACCACACCGGTTGGCAGCTGGCGGAGATGCGCGGGGCCGGGATTCCGGTCGCGTGTGCCGTCGCAGAATACTCGCTGCTCAACCGCGAGGCCGAGGCAGAGCTCGTTCCGGCCGCCGACTATGCGGGAGTCTCACTCATCGCCGGAGCAGGACTGGGTCGCGGAGTGCTCACCGACAAGTACCGGAACGCGACTCCTCAGGATTCGCGATTGGCGGGGGAGCTGAGCGATTACGCCGGTGCCTACCTCGATGAGCGATCGAACCGCGTGCTTGCCGGCGTCCGTCGTGCCGCGACCGCTCTGGGCGTGTCAACATTGGACATCGCCCTGGCCTTCAACCGGCAGCACGGAATCGCGAGCACTCTGGTCTCGCCGCGCACTTCGGCACAGTTGGCCGAGGTCACCGCCAGCGAGGTCGAACTGGCAGATGAGATCGCCGAGGTGCTCGACCAGATCTCATGGAGTCCGTCGGTCTAGGGCGAATTTCAGAGGGGGGACAGGTTGCATGATGAGGCGGACGACAGAAGTGACTCCTCCCCGGGCGAATGATCGACCATTGAACATCGCCGCGCTGCTCTTCGGGACTGCGGCAGTGGCGGTCTGGTTCGCAGGGGCCGCGTTCTGCAAGTTGCAGGTACCTCGAGGATGGCTACGGCCGCGGTGGCGATGGGCGCGATCTCGTCAAGCCTCGGCTTGCTCGGGATTCTCATTGACGTCTGTACAGGACAATCCGGAAACGCGCTCGCTGCTCTGATCTCAATCGGCTTCACTGATGTCGCAGGCGGGGCATATGCCGTCACGGCAACAAGGCGCAATTGTGCCACGCTTTTCACGGAAACCTCCGCGAAGTGGTCAGCGCACGAAGCTCTCAGTCGTCCTCGTCGTCATCGTCGAGGAGGAACTCGTCATCGTCCTTGGCATCCTCGACATCATCGAAGAGTTCGAATGGGGTCACTTCGTCGAACGCGGTGTAGATCGCGTCTTCGTAGATTTCGAAGGCATCGGCCAAAGCCATATAAGCGGCTTCGACTCGGGGGTCTTGGTCACCGTTGCGGTGCGCGGATGCAGCGTAATGCTCTCTCACTGCTTCGAGGAATGCGTCCAGGGCCTCACGAGGATCAGTGCTCATGACTCAAATGTATCCCAGGCCGGACCGACATGTAAGTCTTTGAACTAGGCTGAAGACATGGCAGCTCTGTACGACCACCCCACACCCGATCGTTTCGTCGTCGGCACAATCGGACTCCCCGGTGAGAGGACGTTCCTCCTCCAGGCGAAGTCCGGCAACGCGCTGACGACCGTGGTCGTCGAGAAGGAGCAGGTCGAAATCCTCTCCGACCGGATCACCGAACTGCTCGACATGGTGATGATCAAGGATCCGGCCGCACGGGTGCCGCAGACGGCGCTCGACGATCTCATCGACAACGCCGGTCTCAACGTCCCCATCGAACCGGAGTTCCGCGTCGGCACGATGAGCCTGGGGTGGGACACCGTCAAGCACGAACTCGTCATCGAATGCTTCGAACTCACAGAGGCGGACGCCCAGGCCGGAACCTCTGCCGACCCCGATGACGACGAAGTCGAACGCGAAGTCCTGCGCATCGTCCTCGACGCAGCCGCCGCCCGAGAATTCGCCCGCCGCGGAGAACAGGTCGTCAGCGCCGGACGCGGAGACTGCCCGTTCTGCTCCCTCCCGCTCGAACCCGACGGCCATCTATGCCCCCGTGCCAACGGGATCCCGGGCGCCTGATCAGTGATGGACCACGGGATTCTCCTCGACGCGCTGGCCGCGGGGGATTGGACGGAGATGGGATCGATCCCTCGCGCCAGCAACGACACCCGACTGCTCGTGCTCGAACACGAGGGCCGGGCTATCAAGGCCGTCTACAAGCCCATCTCAGGCGAACGGCCCCTGCACGATTTCCCGGCACAGACACTGGCTCTGCGCGAGGTGGCGGCGTATCGACTCTCCGCCGCACTCGACTTGGGGGTCGTTCCACCGACGGTTCTGCGCGATGATCTGCCCGCCGGCCGCGGATCCCTGCAGGCCTATGTCGAAGCCTCCGACGATGGCGAAGCGGTGACGCTGTCGACGGTCACAGGGATTCCCGTCGATCACACTCCGATCTTCGCTCTGCGCACCGAGGACGGACGTGACCTCGTGCTCTCGCACTCCGTCGACGAGGGCCTGCGTTCCATCGCCTTCTTCGACCTGCTCGCCAACAACGCCGACCGCAAAGCAGGTCATGTCATCACCGGCAGCTGTCTGCCGAGCACCGCCGCGGCCGACATCGGCGTATTCGGCATCGACAACGGACTGACGTTCCACAATGAGGAGAAGCTGCGCACCGTTCTGTGGGGTTTCTCTCGCACATCGTTCTGCGCCGAAGAGATCGATGCGCTTCAGGAAGTCGCCACCATGGACGAGAGGCTGCGGACGCAGCTGAGCGACTGCCTGTCGGCAGACGAGATCGAGGCTCTGAAGGACCGGGCCAACCGGCTTCTCGCCGCCGAGTTCTTCCCCGACGCACCGGACGATCGCACCGTCATACCCTGGCCGCCGATATGAAACCGGCATCACTTCGCCTCGGAAGTGCCGAACGCCTGCCTCTCGGTTAGGCTGGGTGCCGTGAAGTCATGGCCCGAACCTCAACTGCCCCGTCTGACCAGCACCGGCAAGGTGCCTACGGTTTTTGATACGAGCACACGCAGCCCGCGCAGACTGCGTGGATCGAAACAGACCGCTCGGCTCTATGTCTGCGGCATCACCCCTTACGATGCGACGCACCTCGGGCACGCCTCCACCTATGTGGCCTTCGACCTGCTCAACCGGATCTGGCGCGATGCGGGACTCGAAGTCGAGTACGCACAGAACACCACTGACGTCGACGATCCTCTGCTGGAGAGGGCCGACGCAACGGGAGTCGACTGGCGCGACCTCGCTTCGTCGCAGATCGATCTCTTCCGAGAGGATATGGAAGCCCTGCGGGTGATCCCGCCGGCGAACTTCATCGGCGTCGTCGAATCCGTCGACGAGATAGCCGCCGGCGTCCGCGATCTCGTGGACAAGGGGGCCGCCTACACTCTCGACAGCGGTGACGTCTACTACCGTGTGTCGACGCAGATCACCCCACCGTTCGGCACAGTCAGCCATGATGACGCCGAGACCATGGCAGCGCTCTCGGCCGAACGCGGCGGAGACCCCGAGACTCCGGGCAAGAAGAACCCCATCGATCCGCTGCTGTGGCGGGCCGAACGCGAAGGCGAACCGTCCTGGGACGGAGGCACGCTGGGCCGGGGACGACCGGGCTGGCATGTCGAATGCACAGTCATCGCCGATCGGTATCTCGGCTTCCCCGTCGACGTGCAGGGAGGCGGCAGCGACCTCATCTTCCCTCACCATGAGATGAGCGCAGCCCATGCGGCTGCCTGGCGGGACACACCGATGGCGAAGACCTATATGCACACCGGTATGGTGGGCCTCGACGGCGAGAAGATGAGCAAGTCCAAGGGCAACCTCGTCCTCGTCTCGAAGCTGCGCGAGCGCGGAGTCGACCCCATGGCCATCCGCACCGTGATCCTGTCCAACCACTACCGCAGCGACTGGAGCTTCACCGAGGAGCAGCTGTCCATCGCCGAAGCACGCCTGCAGGCATGGAAGCATGCGGCCAAATGCGAATCAGAATGTCGCCAGGGTCTGCGTGAGCACATCATCGGGGTGCTGCGCGAAGCACTCACCGATGACCTCGACAGCCCGCGGGCTCTGGGGATCCTCGACGAATGGGCCGAACATTATGCGGACTCCGAACCCTCGGAGACAGCAGCGATCACCGGCGACCGAGTCGCCGACGCCGTCGACGCCCTCCTCGGCATCCGCCTGCTCGACTGACATCGATCGACCGCTGTCGACCGGCGTTCACCGCCTGACCGCCGGGAGTCGGTGATTCATTTATCGCGGCCGCGTTTGCGCAGATAGCGTTCGAACTCGGCCGCGATGGCGTCCCCGCTGGCTTCGGGAAGCTCCGTCGAATCGTTCTGTTTCTCCAGTGCTTGGACGAGTTCTGCCAGACGCGGGTTGAAGGAGACGAGTTCGTCGGCGCCGAGCTCCCATGCCCGGCTCTCCTCTTCGAGCACGTGGATGTCGATTTCGATGCCGACATAGCGTTCGACGGCCTTCGCCAACGCGAGTTCGGCTTTCGGCGACGGCGACTCGGCCAGATAGTCCGGCACTCCCACCCACAGGTTGATGGCGCGGACCCCGCGCCACCGGCAGGCGACGCTGAGGAGACCCAGAATGCCGATGGGACCCTCATAGCCGTTGGCGTCGATGCCGAGCTCGGATGCAAGCTCTGCGTCCTCCGTATTGGCCACTATCGGCAGCGGACGTGTGTGCGGAACCTCGGCATGGAGACCGCCGAGGAGGATGACGGTATCGTCGTCACCGACGTGAGCGAGGACGAGGGAGAGGAACTCCCGCCATTTCAATCCCGGTTCGTGACCGTGGATGACCGTGATCGGCTGCTCGCCGAGGAGACCTCGATGGACCGCGACACCCGGCCAGGCGATCGACGCCGTCCCGTCCTCGTCGCGGATGATCTCGGGTTCGGAGAAGCGGAATTCGTAGAACCCATCGGTGTCGAGGATCTCGGAGTCGTCCAGGTGCCAGACTTCGATGAGATCCTTGACCAGTGAGCTCGCTGCTTCGGAAGCATCGGCATCCTGACCTTCGAAGGCGATGAAGACGAGTGCCCCGGACCCGGATGGAAGAATACTCATGGTTCCAGACTACGCTGGGCGTATGACGAACCATGCATCAGCCGACCCTGCCGCCGTCCTGTGGGACATGGACGGAACGCTCGTCGACACCGAGCCGTATTGGATCCGCGCCGAGACCGAGCTCATGAACGCCCATGGGCTGTCCTGGTCGGAAGAGCAGGGGCTCGAATTCGTCGGCAACGAGCTCATCGTCTCCGCCCGAATGATGCGTGAGGCCGGCCTCGACCTTCCCGCCGAGGAGATCGTCGAGACCCTGATGGACAGCGTCATCGGACAGATCCGAGAATCCGTGCCCTTCCGCCCCGGTGCGCTGGAGCTGCTGGCCGAACTCAAGACCGAAGGCATCCCGAACGTCATGGTCACGATGTCGTACCGGCCCTTGGCCGAGGCGGTCATCGCCAATTGTCCGCCCGACAGCTTCGCCGGTCTCGTCTCCGGCGATGAGGTGACCGTCGGCAAACCGGATCCCGAGCCCTATCTGCGGGGTGCTGCGCTGCTCGACCTCGACCCGGCCGACTGTGTGGCACTGGAGGATTCGAAGCCGGGTCTGGCCAGCGCCGAGACGGCCGGCACCATTGCGATCGGAATCCCACATTTCATCGACCTCGAACCTCGTCCGGGGCGGATCCTGTGGAACAGTCTCGAAGGCCGCAGTGTCGCCGATCTGCGACGCCTCCGTGCGCAGCAGAGCGCCTGAGCTCTACGTTCCCACGATTTTCGTGATCTCCGGAGTCGGGGGAGCGGTGTTGCCCCACGCCGGGCACAGCGGCTTGAACGTGCACCAATTGCACAGCGGTGACTTCTTCGGCCGCCAGCGGTCCGACTCGGCCGAGGCGATGATGTCCTTCCAGATGGCATCGATCTCGAACTGGGTCTGTTCGACCTCCGCCATCGTCGGATGAGACTTCAGTACGCTGCGCGAACCCAGGTACATCAGCTGCAGGGTGTGGACGAGCTCGCCCGAGAGCCGGTAGACGACGAGAGCGTAGAAGCCCATCTGGAACTTGGCTTCTCGTCCGTACTGAGGTTTCGGCTGCTTGCCCGTCTTGTAGTCGACGAGGCGCCGCTCCCCACCCGGGGCGACGTCGACGCGGTCGATGAACCCGCGCAGCTCGAGACCGTTGTCCAGTGTGGTGCGGACGAACTTCTCCGTCTCCTCCGGTTCGAGATGCTCGGGGTACTCGAGCACGAAGTAGGAATCGATGAGCCGACGCGCCGATGTGAAGAACGTCTCCTTCTCCGATTCGCCCTCGAAGATCTCGAGCACATCCGGGTCCTTCTCGACAAGCTCCTCCCACGCCGGCATGAGCATCGTCTGTGCGAGCTCCGCCGTGCGCTCGGCCGCCGGCGCGGTGAACAGCTTCTCGAGTACCGAATGGACCACAGTGCCGCGGAACGCCGCCTGAGAAGGCGGCTCCGGCAGCTTGTCGATGCTGCGGAAGCGGAACTTCAGAGGACATTGGATGAAGTCATTGGCCCGGGAGGGCGACAGACTGGTGAGCTCGGCCATAACTCCACTGTAACGACCTGCACGGACACGACGTGGCGACCAGCGATGAGTGCGTCGTCGCTGTTAGGCTGAGTAACCGACCCTCAGTGGTCCGCTGACCACGACATCGACCGGAGGAACCCCTTCAATGGCCGCGAAAAACCACCACCCCGGTGCGTCATCGGGTCTGCGCCTGGGCACCGTCCTCGGCGCTCCGGTGATTCTGGCATGGTCGTGGTTCCTCGCCGCCATCGTGATCACCATCCTCTTCACCCCGTGGCTCAACCAGGTCCGACCGGATCTGGGCATCGGGGCCTGGTTCGTCGCCTTCGCCTACGCTGTCCTCCTCTTCGCCTCCGTGTTCCTCCACGAACTCGCGCACGGAGTCGCCGGCCAGTTCTACGGGCAGAAGGTCGCCGCGATCGAGCTGAACATCTGGGGCGGGTTCACCCGCTTCGAACCGCAGATGGACAACCCGCGCGACAAAGCGGCGATGACGAGCTTCGTCATCTCCATCGTCGGCCCCATCGTCAACATCGTTCTCGCCCTGCTGGGGTGGTGGTGTCTCAGTGCGGCGAGTCCTACCTCGGTGCCGTGGCTGCTGCTCATCGCCGTCACCTTCGCCAATGTCGCTCTCGGTGCTATCAACCTGCTGCCGGGCATTCCACTCGATGGCGGCTGGGCGCTGCAGGCGATCATGTGGCGCATCACCGGTTCGCAGTTCCTCGGCACGATCGTGGCCAGCTGGGTCGGCCGGATCATCGCCGTCGGCTTCATCGGCTGGTCGGTCATCACCCCGCTGCTCCGCGGCGATCGACCCGATCCGCTGACCGTGGCCTGGATGTCGCTCATTGCGATCATGCTGTGGTTCTCCGCCGGAGATGCCGCCACCCACGCCAAGAGGGCCCGGAAGATGGAGACCTACGACCTCTCCCAGGTCATCCAGCCCGCGATCGCCGCCACCTGGGACGCCGACCTTGCCGACACCCTCGACTATGCGAACACGCTCGGGAACGCTAAGGAACGCACCCTCATCGTCGTCCTCGACCAGAAGGGGCTGCCGTACGGTCTCGTCGACCGGCACGCCGCAGCCGGTCGTCTCGCAGAAACCCTCGAAGCCGTTCCCGCCGGCGAGGTCGCCCGCCCTCTGGCCGGGTGGATCGGAGTGCCGAAGGACATCACGGCCCCGCACCTGCTCGAATCGCTCACCCACCGTCCTAAGGCGCAGTTCAGCCTGGTCATGGACGGCAGCACCCTGGTCGGAGTCATCGACCTGCAGGAATTCTTCGACGAACTCTTAGCAGCCTGAGCCGGTTGTGTGAGGCAATCCTCACCAGCGTAGAGTGGACTCATCATGACTCAGCCACTGCATTCCCGGCCCCCGCGCGTTCTGAGCCGCGGAGAGAAGGTCCAACTCACCGACCCCAAGGGGCGGATGCACACCTTCGTGCTCGCGCCGGGTGAGCACTTCCACACGAACAAGGGCCTCATCAGCCACGACGACATCATCGGGCGCACAGAAGGAATCATCGTCGCGAACACCGGGGGAGTCGACTTCCAGGTCTTCCGTCCGCGCTACGAGGACTTCGTGCTCTCCATGCCCCGCGGCGCCGCAGTCGTCTACCCGAAGGATTCGGGACTCATCGTCACCCTCGGCGATATCTTCCCCGGCGCCACCGTGGTCGAAGCCGGCGTCGGATCCGGAGCCCTATCGATGGCGCTGCTGCGCGCCGTGGGACCGAACGGATCCGTGCACTCGTTCGAACTGCGTGAGGAATTCGCCACGATCGCGACCGGAAACATCGCCGACTTCTTCGACGGCGAACCGGACAACTGGTCCGTCACCGTGGGCGACCTTGCCGATACTCTGCCGCAGACCTTCGGGCCCGGCAGCGTCGACCGCGTCGTCCTCGACATGCTCACCCCCTGGAACACACTTGAGGCCGTCAGCGAAGCCCTGACACCCGGTGGAATCGTCATCGCGTATGTCGCCACCGTTCCGCAGCTCTCACGCTTCGTCGAAGCCCTGCGCACTTCCGGCAAGTTCGCCGAACCCGAGTCCATGGAGGCCATGGTCCGCGGCTGGCACGTCGACGGACTCGCCGTCCGGCCGGACCACCGGATGATCGCCCACACCGGGTTCCTCATCATGGCCCGCCGAATGGCCGACGGCATCAGTCCGCTGGAGAAGAAGAAACGTCCTCAGGGAGCCACCGCGGCCGCGGAGGATGTGGCGGCGTGGACGGAGCCCGAAGTCACCGAGGCGGCGATCGGCACCCGCACAGCGCACGGCAAGAAGCTGCGCCGTGTGATGCGAGAGGCCGGCAGACGCCTGCGCACCGAGCCTGACGACTCCGCAGATGCGCTGCCCACAGATGTCACAGACAGCCCGACCAGCAACAGCACAGGGCCGAAGGAGGATCGATGACAGAGACCACGACCGAGGTGAAGAAGCTGCGCGAGGACACCGCGTCCCTGCGCCAGCAGCTCTACACAGCGGGCAAACGCAATGAAGCACTGTCGAAGACTCTGCGCACGGCCCGTGATGAGCTGAACCGGATCAAGGAAGAGGCTCGGCGCCTGACCGAGCCGCCGAACAACTGGGGCACACTCATCGCGCTCGGCGAGAACGCAGTGACCGCCGATGTCATCGTCGGCGGACGACGCATGCGCGTGGCCGTCGCCCCCGAAGTCGAACCCGAGACGCTGCGAGCCGGTGCCGATGTGCTCCTGTCCGAAGGCCTCGTCATCATCGGCACCGGCGAGTTCCCACCCGTGGGATCGGTCGTCAACGTCCGTGAGTTCGTCGACTCCCAGCGCATCCTCGTCGGAGCTCCCGGCGATGACGAGCAGGTCTTCACCCTCGCAGCCGGCCTAGTCGACGCGGGACTGCGCGTCGGCGATGCCGTCGTCGTCGACACCCGGACTCATTACGCGCTGCAGGTCGTCGAGAAGCCCGAGGTCTCCTCGCTGCTGCTCGAAGAAGTCCCCGACATCACCTACCAGGACATCGGCGGACTGGCCGACCAGATCGAACAGATCAAGGATGCCGTCGAACTGCCCTTCGAACATCCCGAGCTCTACACCGAACACGGACTCAAACCGCCCAAGGGCATCCTGCTCTACGGCCCTCCCGGCTGCGGAAAGACGCTCATCGCGAAGGCCGTGGCGAACTCCCTGGCCGACCGCACCGGAAAGGTGCGCACGAGCAAGACCTACTTCCTCAACATCAAAGGTCCGGAGCTGCTCGATAAGTACGTCGGCGAGACCGAACGTCAGCTGCGCCTGATCTTCGCCCGGGCACGGGAGAAGGCTTCGGCAGGGTTCCCCGTGGTGGTGTTCTTCGACGAGATGGAATCACTGTTCCGCACCCGCGGCACCGGCAAGTCATCGGACGTGGAGACGACGATCGTGCCGCAGCTGCTCACCGAGATCGACGGAGTCGAACAGCTCGACAACGTCATCGTCATCGGTGCGTCGAACCGTGAAGATCTCATCGACCCCGCGATCCTGCGCCCCGGCCGGCTTGATGTGAAGATCCGCATCGAACGCCCCGACGCCGAAGCGGCCCGAGACATCTTCGAGAAGTACCTCACCGCGGAGCTGCCCCTGCACTCGAGCGTGCTCGCCGGCCACGACACCCCCGCCGAGGCGGTCTCGGCACTCATCGACAGCTGTGTGGAACGGATGTTCGCAGAGACTCCGGAGAATGAATTCGTCGAGGTCAGCTACGCCGACGGGTCGAAGGAAGTCCTCCACTTCTCAGCCTTCGCCTCCGGTGCGATGATCCACAACATCGTCGACCGTGCGAAGAAGGCGGCGATCAAATCGCTGCTCGACACCGGCGAGCGCGGCTTGCGCCCCGGCCACTTCGAGGATGCGATCGCCGAAGAGTTCAGCGAACACGAAGACCTGCCGAACACGACGAACCCCGACGAATGGGCACGGATCTCCGGGCGCAAGGGCGAAAGGGTCACTCATCTGCGGATGATGCACCTCGACACGACCAGGGGAGCCCCGACAGTGCCGTACGAGACCGACATCGCCGAGGTGCGGCCCAACTCGGACCTCGTCTGAGAAGGGTCCGGTTCCGTGAAGAACGACGAGCCCGCCGCCTCCGTCAGCTGACGGAAGCGGCGGGCTCGTCTCGTTGCCGGCCGTGCACAGGGCCGAAGCGGAAGATGCTCACCGGCTGCGCTTGCGGCGGCCCGAACCCCCGGAGACGGCCGTGGCGATGAGACGCCAACCGACCAGAGTGATGAAGTTGAGCGACGTCGCGACGATCATGAAGCTCACCGGCACCGACCCCGGATCGCCGCCGGCTCCGGTGACCCCGCGCAGGACGAGTCCTACGAGGACGGTGATCGCCCAGACCCCGGTTCCCGTGGCCAGCGGAGCGATCGGCCGATCCCAGACGGCCGTGAGCAGCCAGGCGATGACGAGGGCTGCGACGAACGGCCATGCTGTGGTCATCAGCCCCTGCGGATCGAAATTGTGAGAATGTGTGTAATGACCGACGATCGTGAACAGAACCACGAGGATGAGGTCGACGATCAATGCGATGGGGAGATGAGATTTCTTCGTTGCCACGTCCCCGAGTCTAGACCTTGGAGGAGAATCAGATGCTCAGAGTCAGGCGCGTCATGGGAGCCGAGACGGAGTTCGGCCTCAGCCAGCCGGGCAATCCGCGAGCGAACCCGATGCGGGACTCGGCGCGTGTCGTCGACGCGTATGCCGGACCGCGCGGACTGAAGTCGTCCCAGAACTTCTGGGACTTCGCCACCGAGTCTCCATTGGCCGACGCCCGCGGCTTCTTCATGAACATCGCCGACGCCGACTCCTCGCAGCTGACCCATATACCGCAGGACGACGTCGAAGCCCAGTACCTGGCGAACGTCGTCACGGAGAACGGCGCCCGCTACTACGTCGACCACGCTCACCCCGAGTACTCGTCCCCGGAAGTCCTCACTCCACGCGATATCGTCACCTTCGACCGGGCCGGCGACCTCGTCGCCCTCGAATCGGTGCGGACCCTCGAGAAGAGCGCCGAACCGGTCAATCTGTACAAGAACAACACGGACTCCAAGGGAGCCTCCTACGGAACCCATGAGAACTACCTCGTCGACCGGTCGACGGACTTCGATGACATCGTCGCGGGCCTCGTCCCGTTCTTCGTCACCCGGCAGATCCTGTGCGGATCCGGACGGGTCGGCATCGGCCGCCAAGGCGAGGACAAGGGTTTCCAGATCTCGTCCCGCGCCGACTTCTTCGAAGCCGAAGTGGGGCTCGAGACCACCCTGCGCCGTCCCATCGTCAACACCCGGGACGAACCACATGCCGATCCCGCGAAATACCGTCGGCTGCACGTGATCATCGGCGACGCGACCCTGGCGGAGCCTGCGACGTTCGTCCGCTTCGGTTCGACCTCCCTCGTCCTCGGACTCATCGAGGCCGGGCTGGCTCCGCAGATCGAACTCGCCGATGCCCTGCAGTCGCTGTGGGACGTCAGCCACGACCTCAACCTCAGCGCTCCGCTGGCGCTGAGCGACGGTACGACGACAACGGCATTGGAGATTCAAGAAGCTTTCTACTCCGCGTGCCTCGAACACGCCGATGCCGAGGATGCCGAAACCGCCGAGGTGCTCGCCGAATGGCGCCGATTCCTCGATGGGCTCTCGACCGATCCGAAGACCCTGGCCGACTCCATCGACTGGGTCGCCAAATGGGTGCTGCTCGAGAGCTACCGTTCTCGTGAGGGAATCGACTGGGACCATCCGAAGTTGGCCCTCATCGACGTCCAGTACCACGATGTGCGACCGGAGAAGGGGCTGTTCCATAAGCTCGAACGTGCCGGCCGCATCTGTCGGATGACCACCGACGCCGAGGTCGAAGCCGCCGTGGTCAACGCACCCGACGGGACCCGCGCGTTCCTGCGGTCCGTGGCGGTCAGCCGCCTCGGCGAGGATCTGGTCGCCGCCAGCTGGGACTCGCTCGTGGTCAACGCGGGAGCCCTGGGTGTGGTGCGTCTGCCCATGCACGAACCGCTCAAAGGCACCCGTGAGCTGCTTGCCGATCGGGTGGAGGGAATCGAGACCGCCGAGGGCCTGCTGAAGGCACTCGGAGTGGATAGACTGAGTTCGAAGAACGACTGAAGGAGTGTGAGATGAGCTCGCAGGAACAGGTCCAGAGAGACAAATCGTCCGGTGGGGGAGACGCCCCCGTCGATCCGCCGGAGGCCGTGCAGGGACAGATCAACACTCAGAACGTCGATTCCATCCTCGACGAGATCGACGGTGTGCTCGAGTCGAACGCGGAGGAGTTCGTCAAGAACTTCGTGCAGAAGGGCGGCCAATGAGATGGCAGGATTCCCTCCTGCATTCTTGAGTTCGACGAGCAACTCGTTCGTCGAACTCGCCCGCTCCTTGGCGCCCGAAGCGCTTCCGCACCCCAGTGTGCGGGATCTGGCCGAACAGTCGCCGGAAGGCACGACGATCATCTGCTTCCGCACCGCCTCGGGCATCCTCATGGCCGGTGACCGGAGAGCGACGATCGGCAACCTCATCGCCTCGCACTCGATGGAGAAGGTCAAAGCCGCCGACGACTACTCCGTCATCGGCATCGCCGGCGCTGCCGGGGTCGCACTCGACCTCATCCGGCTCTTCCAACTCGAACTCGAACACTACGAGAAGATCGAAGGCGCCCGTCTCTCGCTCAACGGCAAAGCCAACCGCTTGGCTGCGATGCTGCGCGGAAACCTCGGCCTGGCAATGCAGGGACTCACCGTCGTCCCGCTGTTCGCCGGAGTCGACGAATCCAGACCGCACGGCCAGATCTTCAGCTTCGATGTCACCGGCGGAAAGTACGAAGAGCACCGATTCCATTCCATCGGCTCCGGTTCCGGTTTCGCCCGCGGGGCGCTGAAGAAGCTGTGGCGGGCCGACCTCGACACCGCCTCGGCGATCTCCGTTGCCGTCGAAGCCCTCTTCGACGCCTCAGACGACGACTCGGCGACAGGCGGACCGGATTTCGTCCGGCAGATCGCTCCGACGATCTTCACCGTCGACCTCGAGAACGGGATCACCGAGGTCGATTCGGCCACCGTCTTGGACACCGCCACCGAGGTCGTCGCCCGCCGCACGGCCACCGCCCGGTGATGACTGCGGCACCGCTACAGCGAAAGGATCGTCGATGAGTCAGGCACCGTTCTACGTCTCACCCGAACAGCTGATGAAGGACCGGGGCGACTTCGCCCGCAAGGGCATCGCCCGCGGCCGATCCGTCGTCGTCATGCGCTTCGATGCAGGCATCCTGCTGCTGGCGGAGAACCCGTCACCGACGCTGCACAAGATCGCTGAGATCTACGACCGCATCGGCTTCGCCGCGGTCGGCAAGTACAACGAGTTCGAAACCCTGCGTCAGGCCGGCGTCCGCTATGCCGACCTGCGCGGATACTCCTACGACCGCTCCGACGTCACCGCTCGCGGACTGACGAACGCGTACGCACAGACGCTGGCCGGCGTCTTCACCACCGAGTCGAAGCCCTTCGAAGTCGAACTCGTCGTCGCCGAACTCGGACTCACACCGGAGACCGACCAGCTCTACCGGCTCAGCTATGACGGATCCGTCATCGACGAGACCGAACATGTGGCCATCGGCGGTCAGGCCGATGCGATCACGGCCTCCTTGGCCGGGGTGCGCACCTCGCAGATGACTCTGCGCGAAGTATTCAACCACGGTGTGACCGCATTGGGAGCCGCGACCCAGGCGATCCTGGCCACCGACGCACTCGAGGCAGCCGTTCTCGACCGCACGACGACGAAGCAGCGGACCTTCCGCCGCCTCGACGACGCGGCGATGAGCGCACTGCGGGAGGACTGAATGGCACGCATCTACGGGCTCGAAACCGAATACGGACTCGCCCACACCGTCGACCCCGACGGACGTCGCATCGGCCCCGAGGAGATCGCCCGATATCTCTTCCGTCCCGTCGTCGAATGGGGTCGGTCGTCGAACGTGTTCCTGCCCAACGGGTCGCGCCTCTACCTCGACGTCGGATCCCACCCGGAGTATGCGACCGCCGAATGCGATGACTTAGGCGACCTGCTCGCCCAGGACCGAGCCGGCGAAGGCCTGATGATCGACCTGCTGGACAGAGCACAGGCCGCCCTCGAGGCCGACGGCATCGGCGGACGCGTTCACATGGTCAAGAACAATACGGACGCGGCAGGCAACTCGTACGGGTCCCACGAGAACTTCCTCATCCGCCGCACCCTCGACTTCAACCGGCTGACCACGGTCCTGCTGCCCTTCCTCGTCTCGCGGCAGCTGCTCGTCGGAGCCGGAGCCGTGATTCCACGCCGTTCGGCCTTCACCCCCGACGAGGAAGCCGACCGCTCGGAGATGATGTTCGGCCTCTCCGCGCGGTCCGACGTCATGTGGGAAGGGCTGTCATCGGCGACGACACGGTCGCGTCCGATCATCAACGCCCGCGACGAACCGCACGCCGATGCGGAGAAGTACCGACGGCTGCACGTCATCGTCGGTGATTCCTCTATGTCGACGGCCACCTCGGCGCTGAAGATCGGATCCGCAGTTCTCATGCTCGACCTCATCGAACAGGGCGCACGGATCCCGGAGAACGGGCTGCGCCACCCGGTGCGCGATATCAGGCTCGTCGCCCGTGATCTCACGGGACGGGTCGTGCTCGAACGCACCGACGGAACCACGACGACTCCGCTGGGACTGCTCGGCGACTACCGGGACCGGGCGCAGCGGATCGTGGAGTCCGGGGAGCACAGCCTCGGCGATGATGATCTGGCCCACTACGTCATCGACCTGTGGTCGCGGATGCTCACCGCCGTCGAATCGAAGGACTTCTCGACCGTGGACACGGAGATCGACTGGGTGATGAAACGCACGCTCATCGAACGGTCGATGCAGCGCGGAATCACGGATATCGCCGATGCGCGCATCCACCGCCTCGACATCGCCTTCCACGACATCACGCCCGCGACGGGCCTGTTTCCCAAGCTCGAGGCCGCCGGGATGGCGAAGAGCCTCGTCCCCGCCGAGGCGGCCGAACGAGCGAAGGACGTACCGCCTGCGAGCACACGGGCGGCGATCCGCGGCGAATTCGTCCGCGCAGCCCATGCGGCCCGTCGCGACTACACCGTCGACTGGGTGCACCTGCGCTTCAACGACGAATCCGGACGAGCAGTCGCACTCAAGGACCCGTTCGCCACGACTCACCCGCAGGCGGAAACACTCATCGCGGGCCTGTAAGATCGCCCTGTGATTCGGTCGAGCCCCTACCCGGGCGCGGCCTCGGCGTGACGAAAGGAAACCAGTGCGCACCAAAGTGCTCAGCGCCATCGCGGCGGGCCTGTTGCTGCTCTCGGCCTGCGGGCAGGGTGATGAGTCAGAGGACTCGACCACGCCTCCGCCGTCGGTGGCCGCTCAGGACGCGAAGTCGACCAGCCTCGACGACATCACCGTCGACGGCAAGATGGGGAAGAAACCTAAGGTCAGCTTCGAAGCACCGCTGGTCATGGACAAGACCGAGAAGAAGGTGCTCAAAGAGGGCACCGGCGACAAAGTCGCCGACGGCGAGCAGGTCACGGCACAGATGACGCTGGTCTCCGGGACGACCGGCAAGACCGTCGAATCCAGCTACGATTCGGACTCCGCCGCCGGATTCCCCATGGACAAGTCCCAGATCTCCGAAGACCTCTACAACGCGCTCATCGACGTCAAGGTCGGTTCCCGCGTGATGATGTCGCTCAACGGCAGCGCCCAGCAGGGGGAGGCGTCACAGACGCTCGTCTACGTCATCGACATCGAGGACACGAAGAAGCCGCTGACTCGCGCCGAGGGGAAGAAAGCCGATCAGTCGGACAACCCCGTGACCGTGAAGTGGGCCGACGACGGTGCCCCATCGATCTCGAAGCCGAAGGGCAAGAAGCCGACCGAGCTCGAGTCGTACACGACGATCGAAGGCAGAGGCGACGAGGTCAAGAAGGGCCAGAGCGTCGCCGTGAAGTACTCCGGCTGGCTCTGGGACGACACATCGAAGACCTTCGACTCGAACTGGAAGAAGGACGGACAACCCTTCGTCGTCGCCCCGGTCGGCGAGGCTCAGGTCATCGACGGCTGGAACGAGGGACTCGTCGGCAAGAAGGTCGGCGACCAGGTCGTCCTCGTCGTCCCGCCGGACAAGGGGTATGGCAAACAGGGCAGCGAACCGTCCATCCCAGGTGATGCGACCCTGATCTTCGTCGTCGACATCCTCTCGGCCCAGGGCTGAGAACGTCCGATATCTCAACAGACCCGACACCAGGAGGAACACATGAGCAAGCAGAAGCCCGAAGTCGATTTCCCCGGCGGAGACGCCCCGACCGAGCTCATCATCACCGATGATGTGATCGGCACCGGCGCCGAGGCGGGACCCGGCGACACCGTGAGCGTGCACTACGTCGGAGTCGCCCATTCCACGGGCGAGGAATTCGACGCCTCGTACAACCGCGGCACCCCGCTGGAGTTCCGTCTCGGATCCGGAATGGTCATCTCCGGCTGGGACCAGGGCATCCAGGGCATGAAGGTCGGTGGACGCCGCACCCTGCAGATCCCACCGCACCTGGCGTACGGCGATCAGGGCGCGGGCGGAGTCATCCAGCCCGGAGAGTCGCTGATCTTCGTCTGCGACCTCGAGAACGTGCGCTGAGAATCAGCCAGATCATCAGCACACGCTGATCCTGCCTGAGACGACTGTGGCCGGGTTCTTCGGAACTCGGCCACATCTGTCTTCCCGGACGGGGTGGGGGATACTGCGGAGATCAGGCGCTGACCTGTGTTCGACGCGGTCAGCGGCGGACGAACCCGGCGGCGCAGCGTCCAGCGGCGGCTGCTGCGAGGAACGACGCCGCATCGGCGGGCAGCTTCCTTCCCATCGTCGACAGGCGCACAGGTGAAGTGCGCAGGGCTTCCCACAGCCCCGTCAGATCGATGTCGACGAGATCATGCATCTGGAGTCGAAGCAGCTGCTCGGCCACGGTCTCGGCGACGACACCGGGATCCGGGTCCATCTCGGCTCGTTCCGCCTCGGCGAGGGTGGAGAAATCGGGCACCGGTACGGTCGTCCCCGGTCGTGCGATCTCACTCAAGGGCGTCAGCGAATGATGGGAGATTCCGAAATGGCGGCCGCGGGCATCGGCGTTCGACATCCGCAGCAGACCGATCGGATGCCCGCCGAGCAGTGCCGCGGCATTGAGGTGCTCTCCGGTGACCAGCCCCGAATAGCCGTACTTCGTGCCGGTGCCCAGATTCCCAGGGCCCTGAGCGACGATGGTGATATCGGCACCCATCACGTGCTTGGCCGCGAGCAGTCCCGTGTGGATGGTCACCGCTTCGAGATCTCCGCCCCAAGCCTGGCCTGTGCTGATCACGCCCTTAAGCCAGCCGGCGTCCTTGAGCCCGGCGACGGCCTGAGAGAACGGGGCCGGCAGAGCCGCACCATCACTGAGCACATAGGCCACTGACGACGACGGGGCGACGGCGCGGATGCCGGCGAGCACCGCGGGCAGAGCCGAATGCAGATCGGCCACGACCACCGGCATGCCACCGAGGCTGTCCGCCTCGGCCAGGGTGGAATGATGCTGCGACTCCTGATCGTCGACACCGAGGACCATCGTCTGCAACGGCGAATAGCGGTCCTTGACCAGATGACCGGGGCCGTCCGGGGGATCTGCCGGCAGCGCATCGGGTAGGGCGACGATGAGACCGAAGCCACCGGTGCCCAGGCGCTTCGCAAGAGCCGAGACATTGACGATGACGGTGTCCTGGTTCTGCGGTTGCCCGACGGCATCGGTGTAGGCGACCGCTCGGATGGATCTCACATCGGTGCCGGGCACGGCCTCGTCCAGTTCGACCTCGACCTCTGTGTATCCTGGCCGGGTGGACCGAATCGCTGCGACGATTCCTTTGCGCCAATGAATCATGGTCCCAAGACTATCGCCCGGCTTAGGTTACGGTGGAATCGTGAATACACCCCGCACCAGCAGACAGAGACAGCAGACCGAACGTCTGATGAATCTGCTGATCGCCCTGCGCGCTTCCCGCGGCTGGGTGTCGCGCAAAACGCTGATGAGCGCCATCGACGGCTATTCCGGACTCGACGAGGTCGCCTTCGATCGCAAATTCTCTCGCGACAAAGAGCTGCTGCGGCACATGGGCATCACCATCGCAACCCGGGCCGAACACGATGCCTACGGTGATGTGGGGGAGACGGGGTATCGGATCTCGACCGCCGACTATGCGATGGGCGACGTCGATCTCACCCCCGCCGAGGTGGCTGCCGTGACCGTGGCCGCCGCGTTCTGGTCGGAGACCGAACTCGGGGAGTCCTCGGCTCAGGCGCTGACGAAGCTGCGTGCTCTCGGCATCGACCTCGGCCAGTCCGCCGCCGGGCCGGGAAGCGTCGACCCGGGCACCGCCGCGCACCGGCTTGCGAGCGCGAACTTCGCCACAGCCCTCCACCACATCAACGCCCGCGAAGCCGTCGGCTTCCGCTACCACAAACCCGGCCAGAGCGTGAGGAAAGTGCGTCTGGAACCCTATGCCCTGCTCAGCCGCGGTGACCGCGTCTACCTCTTCGGCTTCGACCTCGATCGCGAAGCTCGCCGCACTTTCCGGCTCTCCCGTGTGGAGGGAGGGATCGCGAAGCTCAGCGGCCGTGAACCCGGCGACTATGAGATTCCCGAGGACTTCTCCCCGCAGCTGGCCCTGCAGTCGAGTTCCGAGATGGCCGTCGTCGCCGAGGCGACGCTGCGGATCCGTGCCCAACGGGCCGATCCGCTGCGCCGTCGACAGATCCGCAGCGACGGAGACGACGTGATCATCGGATATTCCGATGTCGAGGGCCTCGCCGCTGAGATAGTCGGCTTCGGGGACGCCGTCGACGTGGTCGATCCGCCCGACCTCGTGCGTGCAGTCGACCGCCGACGCGAAACGATTCGGGACTCGCTCAACCGCTTGGGAGGCACCAGTGTCCTCAGCGCGTGAACGCCTCACCCGGCTGCTCAGTCTCGTGCCCTACCTCGATGCGCATCCGGGAGCGGACCTCGAAGAGACCGCCGCCTATTTCGGCATCGACTCCGACACCCTCATCGACGATCTGCAGCTGCTCTTCGTCACAGGTCGACCCGGACATATGCCCGATGATCTCATCGACGCGTCCTGGGAAGGCGGGCAGATCTTCATCTCCAACGCCGAAGAGGTCTCCGTGCCCGTGCGGCTCAGCGCCGAGGAAGCCGGCGTCCTCGTGCTCGCGCTCGACATGCTCTCGTCCCTGCCCGGGCTCGATTCCGAAGCCGTGGCCACAGCAGCATCCAAACTGCGTGCAGCGGCAGGAGAGAACCTGCGCACCGCCGTCGATGTCAGCCCCATCGATGCCGACGAAGAGCTGCTGACCGCACTGCGACAGGCTGTCGAAGAAGGCACGGCGATGAGCATCGACTACTACGTCGGCTCCCGCGACGAACTCACGACCCGGACCATCGCCCCGACCCGGCTCGTACCCGGTGCTGACTGGTACGTCGATGCCTGGTGCTACTCGGCCGGTGCACCCCGCCGCTTCGCCCTAGGGCGCATCCGTTCCTGGGAACCGGCAGCGCATCCGCCGATGTCGGTCAGTGAGTCGACGACGAGCTCTTACGAAGTCACCCTCGGTCTCGCGGCCGCGGGAGCATGGCTGGCAGATGAACTCGACGTGACGAATCGCGAGTACCTCGACGGCGGTGACACGAGCGTACGCATCCGCCTGCTCGTGCATTCAGTGGATTGGCTCAGCCGGTTCCTGCTCTGCCATGCCGATGTCATCACCGAGATCGACGACACCGAAGCCGTTGCGGCCGCCCTGCGCAGGCTCGGCTGAGACGAAGACCGCGCCCGGATGTGGATGAAAGGCTCAGCCGCAGCGCGTAGAATCATCCACAGCATCAACAATCCAAGGAGCTCCCCATGAGACCAAGTTTCGTGCAGATCGCGATCGTGATCCTCATCATCGTGATCATCTTCGGCGCACCCAAACTGCCGCAGCTGGCCCGAAGCCTGGGACAGTCGATGAAGATCTTCAAGTCCGAAGTCAAGGACCTGCGCGACGACGACGAATCCGGCAAGACCACCGAGCCGGGAGCGCTCAACCAGAACTCCTCGACCGATTCCACCACGGCCACCGGTGAAACCACTGGATCCGAGGAGTCGCGGCGAGAGAAGCAGGACCCGCAGTCTCACGAGAAGTGAAAGAGAACAGCCAGCGGAAGCCATCTCGATCACGGAAGAGCAATCCTGAGAAGAAGATGCCCGTCGTCGGGCACCTCGTCGAGTTGCGCAATCGCGTCATCATCTCCGCCATCGCCATCGCTCTGGGCGCGGTGGCAGGCTGGTTCCTCTACGACCCTGTCCTCGACATCCTCCAAGAGCCGATCCGGACGATCCGTGACAACGGCGGACGGATGGCCGAGATCAACTTCGCCGGAGTCGCCTCTCCCTTCGACCTGAAGATCAAACTCTCGTTCTTCATCGGTCTCTTCCTCTCCTGCCCCATCTGGCTCTATGAGGTCTGGGCCTTCATCGTCCCGGGACTGAAGCGCAAGGAGAAGCTGTACTCCCTCGGATTCCTCGGGGCAGCGATTCCGCTGTTCCTGGCCGGGTCGACCATGGCGTTCTTCGCTCTGCCCAATGCGGTGAAGGCACTGACCTCGTTCACCCCCGAGGGCGGCACGAACATCATCCCGGCACAGGATTACCTGAGCTTCGTGATGATCATCATCGTCGTCTTCGGACTCGCGTTCGTCCTTCCCGTGCTCATGGTGGGACTCAACATGCTCGGAATCCTGTCGGCGGAGAGGATCAAGAAATCGTGGCGCATCATCGTCATGCTCGTCTTCCTGTTCGCCGCGATCGCCACCCCGACTCCGGATGCCATGTCCATGTTCTTCCTCGTCATCCCCATGATGACCTTGTTCTGCCTGGCGTGGGTGATCTGTGTCTTCAATGATCGCCGACGTAAGAAGCGCCTGATCGCGCAGGGCCTGTGGGTCGACGAGGACGAACTGACCGACGAAGAGAAGAATGACTGACCCTACGCCGCTTTCGTCCGACACTTCTGCCGAAGAACCGCTGAGCCCCTCGGCCGCCTATGCCGATTTCAAGGCGCGTGCGGAATTCGCCCGCACTCCCTTGGGACAGTTCATGGAGCGCACCGAGTTCGCCCTCGATGACTTCCAGGTCGAAGCCTGCAGTCATCTGCAGGACGGCGAGGACGTGCTGGTCACAGCGCCGACCGGTGCCGGCAAGACGCTCATCGCGGAGTTCGCTGTGGAATTGGCCCGCGGCGAGGGCAAACGGGTCTTCTACACTACCCCGATCAAGGCGCTGAGCAATCAGAAGTTCAATGACCTCGCAGAAGTCCATGGGGCGGAGAACGTCGGGCTGCTCACCGGCGACACGTCGATCCGCCGCGATGCGCCGATCATCGTGATGACCACCGAAGTGCTGCGCAATATGCTCTACAACGACGTGTCTGGTCTCTCGGACCTCGGATTCGTCGTCCTCGACGAAGTCCACTACCTCGCCGACCGGTTCCGCGGGCCGGTGTGGGAAGAGGTCATCATCCACCTGCCGGACCGTGTGCAGATGGTGTCTCTGTCGGCGACGGTGTCGAATGTGGAGGAGTTCGGGGCCTGGCTGCGTGAAGTCCGGGGACCGACGACGATCGTATCCACGAGTCACCGGCCGGTGCCGCTGGTCAATCACGTCCTGGTCGGCCATCGGATGTACGACCTGTTCACGCACAGTGATTCCGACCGCATCGATCCGGCACTCAACCACGCCACTCGCACACACGGGGGACCGCGGTCGAAGCGCGCACGTGCCACCCGTGCCCGATTCCGCCGTCCCAGCCGCACTCAGGTTGTGGCATCTCTCGCCGAGGCGGCCATGCTCCCGGCGATCATGTTCATCTTCTCCCGCAATGGCTGCGATGAAGCCGTCGAACAGTATCTGGGCACGGGCACCGATCTGAACTCTCGGGAGGAGAAGACGATCGTCAATGCCGCTCTCGAGTCGCTGCGCGACGATCTCGCCGACGAAGACCTCGGCATCCTCGGCTATCACACCTTCCGCGAGGGTCTGCTGCTCGGAGTTGCCGCGCACCATGCGGGGATGATCCCGCAGTTCAAACAGCTCGTCGAGGAGCTGTTCTCGCAGGGAATCATCAAGGTCGTCTTCGCCACGGAGACGCTGGCGCTGGGCATCAACATGCCTGCGCGCACCGTCGTGCTCGAGAAGCTCGTGAAGTTCAACGGCGAAGCACATGTGATGATCACTCCGGGGGAGTACACCCAGCTGACCGGGCGGGCAGGTCGCCGCGGAATCGACCGCATCGGCCATTCGGTCGTGGTGTGGCACCCGACCATCGAGGTCAGCGAGCTGGCAGCCTTGGCCTCGAACCGCTCTTACGCACTGAATTCGGCGTTCGGGCCGACCTACAACATGACGGCGAATCTGCTGTCGCGAATGAGTTCGGACGAGGCAGCCAAGGTGCTCGAGACCTCCTTCGCCCAGTTCCAGGCCGATAAGGCCGTCGTCGGCCTGGCGCGGAAGGTGCGCAAGAACGAAGCCACGATCGAGGCGTACGAGAAGTCCATGCACTGCGATCTCGGTGACTTCTCCGAATACGCCGGACTGCGCCGGGCTCTCTCGGACACCCAGAAGCAGGAGACCCGGACGAAGTCGCGGAACAGGCAGCGCGACATCGTCGAATCCCTCACCGCACTCAAGATCGGCGATGTCGTCACGATGCCGGCCAAACGGGTCGGCGGTCGCGCAGTCATCATCAATCCGATGAGCAACAAGGACGGTGTCTCGCGACTGCCCACCGTCCTGACAGAGCAGGGCAAGGTGTGGCATCTGCGACCCCACGAGGTGACCGAACCCGTCGCCTCCCAGGGGCGCGTCCGAGTGCCGAAGAAGTTCAACCACCGGCAGGCAGGCGATCGCAGGCAGCTGCTGTCCATCCTCGAAGCCGCTGTTGCCGACGGCAGGGTCGATGCGGAGGCCCATTGGCAATCGACCCGACAGCATCAGGGGGAGAGCACCACTGTCGCCGAACTCCAGGCACAGATGCGGGCACATCCCTGTCACTACTGCCCGGATCGGGAAGTCCACGCCCGATGGGCCAACCGTGCGGACAAGCTCGTCCGGGAGAACGATTCGCTCATCGCCCGGATCGAAGGCCGCACCACCTCGATCGCTCTGGTGTTCGACCGTGTCCAGGATGTGCTGCGCGGGCTCGGGTTCGATCCCGAGCACTCGACGATGCTGCGGCGGATCTACGGCGAACGGGATCTCCTGGTGGCACTGACGATTCGCGCCGGATTGTGGGACAGACTCAATGAGCCGGAACTTGCAGCCTACGCCTCGATCTTCGTGTTCCAGTCGCGCAGGGACACCCTGACCGCACATCGGGCACCGAGCGCCGACCTCAAGGCTGTCTGCGATGAATCGGAGACGATCTGGCGTCGGCTCTTCCACCTCGAAGAACAGCATGCTCTGACCACGACTGACGAACCGGACCGTGGGCTGATCAGACCGATGTACCGGTGGACAGAAGGCAAAACCCTGTCGGAATCACTGCGGGGCAGTGATATCGCTGCCGGTGACTTCGTCAGATGGGCCAAACAGAGCCTCGATCTGCTCGGTCAGGTCGCTGAGGTCATCGACGCGGAGACCGCAGTGCGCGTTCGTCGCACCATCGAAGCCATTCGTCGCGGAGTCGTCGCCGACTCCTGAGCGTCACCGCGTCTGCGCTCTCCGCCGGGGGAGTGCAGACGCAGCGTCATCGTCTCAGCGACGGACCTTCTTGACGATGTTCTCGATATCGGAGCCGAACGCGTTCTCCGTCGTCAGGTAGGTCCACGTCGACGACGGGCGTTTGAGTCCGTGCGACTCGAGGTCGATTCCCTCATCGGTGATCGTCGCTTCCTCGACCGTCGACTTCGAATCGTCGATGACATCGGACCAGAACGATGAGAAGACCCGGATCGACTCGGTGTTGAACGCCTCGTGCGGCTTCTCCCTGGCGAATGTGCGCAGGTGGATGCCCTCACGCAGATCGTTGAGGAAGGCGAGGTGATCGACCCAACGCGCGTCGAGGTGGAAGAGCATGACCTCTCGCAGCACCGAGTCCAGCAGCTCTTCGGAGTGGTCCTGCGCGATCTCATCGGCACGGTCGCCGAGCTCCTTGCGCAGCTGCTCGACGGGCTCGTCGTCCTTGCGGATCTCGGCTCGGCGCTCGAGGACGAGCTCGCGCTGTTTGGCCATGAGCTCATTGAAGCGCCAGGTGTCACGATGCAGTGCGGTGTTCTGTCCCTCAGCGATGCGCTGAGCGTGTTCGACGAGGCCGAGCGCGCGCTTGGATTCGATGAGACCTGTCTCATCACCTTCGGAGACGAAGCGTTGGATCTCGGGAACCCTGGTGACCAGTTCGTCTTCGAGGCTGGTGAAGAACACGGACGTGCCGGGATCGCCCTGACGACCCGCGCGACCGCGCAGCTGGTCATCGAGTCGCGATGACGGATAGCGACCGGCACCGATGACGAGGAGGCCCCCGGCGTCAGCGACCTCGTCGTCGGCCAGTCGGATGTCCGTTCCGCGTCCGGCCATCTGCGTCGACACCGTCACCGCACCGGGTGCACCGGCTTTCGCGATGATCTCTGCTTCCCGGGAATCGTCCTTGGCGTTGAGGACGGCGACGTCGATTCCGCGTTCGGTCAGCCGTTCGGCCAACGACTCGCTCTCGGCCACCGAGGAGGTGCCGATGAGAACGGGACGGCTGCGGGCATGATGGTCGGCGACCTCTTCGACGATCGCTCGTTCCTTCGACTCCTGATAGGTGAACAGGCGGTCGGGTTCGTCGACGCGGATCACGGGCAGGTGCGTATCGATGGGCACGATCTCCAGCCCATAGAATTCGCGCAGATCGTCCCCGACAGCCAGAGCGGTGCCGGTCATTCCGCAGACGGTCTGATATCCGTGGATGAGTTCTTCGACCGTCATCTGGTCGAGGATCTCACCGCTGTCGGTGGCGTCGAGGCTCTCCTTGGCTTCGACCGCAGCTTGGAGTCCGTCCGGCCAGCGCTGGAGTTCGGCGACGCGACCTCGGGAGGAGGAGATGAGTTTGATCCGTCCATCGACGACGAGATAGTCGACGTCGCGTCTGACCAGCGCTCGGGCATGGAGTGCCAGATTGACGGCGGCGAGCGTCTCGGAGTCCTCTCCGAAGAGTTCGACGTCGAGTTCCTCCTCGACCCGGTCGACTCCGGCGTCGGTGAGTGAGACGGCGTGCCTGTCGGCGCTGACCTCATAGTCGGTGTCGGGGCTGAGTCGGGACACGAGCGCTGCGATGGCGGCGTCGGTGTCCTGGACGCTGGACGATCCGGCGAGGACGAGCGGCACACGCGCTTCGTCGATGAGCACGGAGTCGGCCTCATCGACGATGACGACATCGCGTTCGGGAACCCGCTGATCGGCATCCTCTGTCAGGAACCGGTCACGGAGGACATCGAAGCCGACCTCGGTGACCGAGGCGTAGACGACCTCGGAGCGGTAGGCTTCACGGCGTTCGTCATCGCCCTGCGCGCCGGAGATCGCGGCCGACTTCACCCCGAGGAGGTCGAACAGGGGCTTCATCCAGTTGCGGTCACGGACGGCGAGATAGTCGTTGACGCTGACGACGTGAACGCGTCGCCCCTGCAGTGCGTAGCCGGCTGCGGCCAGCGCACCGACAAGAGTCTTGCCCTCACCGGTGGCCATCTGCACGATGCTGCCCTGCAGCAGGCCGATGAGTCCGCGAAGCTGTGTGTCATAGGCGCGCTCGTCCAGAACCCGCTCACCGGCTTCGCGCGCCAGAGCGCAGTAGCGGATGAAAGTCTGCTGCTGGGTGCCCGAAGCGAATACCTCGCCGGCAGCTTCCGTGAGTTCGGCATCGCTGAGCTCGGAGAATTCGCGCCCGGCCGCGTCCAGATCGTCGACGGCGCGCTCGAACCAACCTGTCGTCTTCTCCGCATGAGAGCCGGGTCGGTTGAGCAGGCGAGAAAAGAATCCCATTGTCGTCCTTCGTCGTTTGTACGTCGGTGTCGAGTCTAGCGCTCAGGACATGGGCCACGAACCGTCGACGACGGCCTCGGCATTGCCCTTCTGCCGTAGCCAGGCCTGCAGCCCAGCGGCCTGTGAGCGCTTCCAATCGGCCTGTGCGGCCATGATCTCATCGTTGCTCAGCGCCGAGATTTCCGTGGACTTTTCGGCCAATGCTCGGGAAATGTCCAGAGCCGCCAGAGCGTCGGCGGCAGCATCATGGGCGTCGAGGAGTTCGACGCGGTAGGTCTTCGCCGTCTCTATGAGCGTCCTTTTGCCCTTACGGTAGGGATCGATGTGCTTGTCGACGACGAAGGTGTCGACGATCGTCGGGATGATCGAGGGGAAATCGATGTCCGGGCGGTGGCGGGCCACCTCGGCGGCCATCACACTGAGGTCGTAGACGACGTTGTGCCCCACGATGACGGCGCCCTCTTCTCTCAGTGCGGCGAATTCTGCGCACAGCTCGCTGATGACCTGAGTGGCGGTCGCTCCGTTTGCCTGAGCGAATTCGGTGGTGATGCCGTGGACCGCCCGCGCCGATTCGGGAATCTCGATCCCCGGATCGGCCAGCCACGTGCGCACCTGATCCGCCGCATCGACGAAGGCGGCGGTGACGATGCGGGCAGTGGCCGGTTCGACTCCGGTGGTCTCGAGGTCGAAGCCGACGAGCCGCGACTGAGGCCACGAACCGGCGTTCCCGCTCCGGGCCGTCGACTCAGCCGACTCGGCAGACTTGGGTGGCGGGGACGCTGTCGCTGTGCGTCCAGGTGCCGCGGGTTGTGCTGATGCCGCACCGGCGGTCCCCGATACGGATTCGAGAGCACCGATGAGATTGTCGACGGAGCGGCGGATGTTCTGCCCCTCGGCCGCGCCCTCGACCGCGTCGCGGTCGAAGCTGTTCGGGACGGTGTCGAGGTCGATGCCGTGATCGACGTCGGTCAGGCAGCGCATGACCTCCAGAGTCTTGTACAGACTCTCCTCGACCTCGATGATCGTTGCGGCTCGCTTCGGACTGAGCCCGCCGGTCTTCACCCCGGCCTTGGCGGCCTTCACGATCGATTCGAGGGAGCCGAAGTTCTCCAGCAGGGTCGCGGCGGTCTTCTCCCCGATGCCAGGTGCGCCGGGAAGCCCGTCGGACGGATCGCCGCGCAGAGCGGCGAGCTCGCGGTAGCGGGCGCCGTCGGGCACTCCGTAGGCCGTCGGCAGGTCGGTCTGCGCCAGGGCTTCCCACTCGCCGCCTTTCCGGGGGCGCAGTACGCTGACTTCGGCGGACGAGTCGAGCAGAGCCAACAGATCGCGGTCGGGGGAGACGATGACCACAGGGGTTCTCGACTGGGCGGCCATCGTGGCGATGACGTCATCGGCTTCGGTCCCGGCCACCTCGGCGATGGGAATCCCCGCGGCCGTGAGGACGCGTTTCATGATCGGCAGCTGCACGGCCAGCTCCGGGGGGATCTCCGTGCCGGCTTCCTCATCCTTGACGCGTGCCGCCTTGTACTCGGGCATGACCGCGGTGCGGAAGGCCGGACGCCAATCCGCGTCCATCGTCGCGATCACACGATCGGTGTCGAACCGGCGCACCATCTGGGCGACGGTGTCGAGCACCCCTCGTACGGCGTTGACCGGGTGACCGTCGGCATTGACGATCGAATCCGGCACCGAATAGAAGGCGCGGTAGTACAGGGCTGGAGTATCGAGCAGAACCAAGGGCTTCACAATCGATGACGATACCCGACCCTGCTGACACAGGTGTAGCCGCAACGGCCGACGGTGTAGCCTGTCGGCTGTGACTATGTGCTTTGGCGGAGATGTTTACAGCAGTGTCGACCCGTTTGCGACGGCGCTGGGATATGCAGACGGAAAGGTCTCGTTCATCGGCTCCGATGAAGCGGCCAAGGCTCTGGACCCGGAGGCGATCGACCTCGGTGAGGACTTCCTCAC
The DNA here is from genome assembly GCF_025506275.1 of Brevibacterium permense. Classification (GTDB taxonomy): domain Bacteria; phylum Actinomycetota; class Actinomycetes; order Actinomycetales; family Brevibacteriaceae; genus Brevibacterium; species Brevibacterium permense_A. The sequence continues at coordinate 68,052 of NZ_QYCP01000083.1, read as the reverse complement.
CCCGGGCTTCGTCCACGCCGGGCTGATCGTGGACGACTCGGCCCCGTCGGCAGCCGACCTGTACGCGCAGGGATTCACTCATGTGCACGCGATCGGCACCGCCGAGGCGGTCGCCCGGTTCGCCGCCGACGCTCCGGAGGCACTGTCGATCGTCGACTACCCGCAGCTGGACTCCGGTTCCGTTGGGTCCCGTCGCGCCTCGATCACCGCCGCTGACCTGCTCGGACTCGAGGAGCTGCCGGCACTGAGCCTCTTCATCCTCGTCGACTCGGACGACCAGCTCACCGAGGTGCTCGAGACTCTGCGGGCTGATCCCGCTCATGCCCAACGCCACGGGTACCGTCTGCGCCTGGACTTCGCCGTTCCGGACGATCAGGTCCAAGCCCTCGGCCGCAGCGGAATCGCCATCACCGTCGACCCGGCTCGCCCGCAGCCCCTGGCTCAGCTGCTTGCCTCGGGAGCGCAGGTGTCCTTCAGCCATTCCGAGACCTCGCCCTGGGCAGGAGTGCGGGATGCCGTCGTCGGCGACGGAGGAATCGGCGCCCGTGCGGCCTTCAACGCTGCAACCCGCTTCGCCCACAGGGCGGCCGGAAATCCCGAAGGCGGAGTGCTCGCCCCCGGTGCCGATGCCGATATCGTGCGCTGGAAGGTCGAACGGCTCGTCGTTCAGGTCGCTGACCCGCGCGTCGCAGCCTGGAGCACCGACCCGCGGTCGGGAACGCCTGGGCTGCCCGAACTGTCTCCCGATGTGGCGCTGCCCACTCGGGTGGAACTCTGATCCGAAACCGACGCCTCGGTCTGTCCAGTCGACACGCCGATGGACTGAAAATTTCGGTTTTTTGATTGAGCCTCTGACCTGCAGTTTCAGCCATCAGCGCAGGTCACAGCGATTTTGCAAAGTCTCTGTGGGCCACTAGATTCGACGTGAACATTCCGCTTGAAGTGGGATGGAGTCGGCACTCCCGTCAATAGATAACTCGCTGCCGCGGCAGCGTGGTCCGAAGGCGGGGGTGTCGACTCATTGTCTGGGGCGACTACCGCGTATCGTGGAGTCCGTGCTTTCCAAGATTCTTGTCGTCATCCCCACTTTCAACGAACGTCTCGCCCTCCCCGTAACTTTGGCCGGACTGTTCGAGCAGCAGCCCGAAGCCGACGTCCTCATCGTCGACGACAGCTCTCCCGATGGAACCGGCGAGTGGGTCGATGAGCAGGCTGAGAAGGATCCCCGCATCAACGTCCTCCACCGCAGCGAGAAGTCAGGCCTCGGAATGGCCTATATCGCTGGATTCGAATGGGCATTGGACCGCGACTACGAGATCATCTGCGAGTTCGATGCTGACGGTTCTCACCGTTCCCTTGACCTGGGGCAGCTGCTCGACGCCGCGGCAGAAGGACGAGGGGACCTCATCATCGGCTCACGGTGGGTGCCCGGCGGAGAGATCGTCGATTGGCCGAAGTCGAGATACTTCCTCTCCCGCGGCGCGAACGTGTACGTCAACGCGGTCATGGGTCTGGGAGTCAAAGACGCGACCGCCGGTTTCCGCGCGTACAACCGCGCGGTTCTGGAGGCACTCGATCTCACCGATGTGCAGTCGCAGGGATACTGCTTCCAGATCGACATGACCTACCGCACCGTGGAGGCCGGCTTCCGCGTCACCGAGGTGCCCATCGTCTTCGTCGAACGCGAGCTCGGTGAATCGAAGATGAGCGGCTCGATCATCACCGAAGCGTTCACGAAGGTCGCCGGCTGGGGGCTGAGTCGCCGCCGCAGTCAGCTGCGCCGTCAGGTAGCAATAAGGGGTGCAGGTCTGTTGACCTGCACCCCTTTTGGGTTCCTGTTGCGGCTGATTCAGCTCTTGGCCGGAACCTCACCGCGACGGATTGCGAGGCGCTCGTCCAGGAGCACCTGGAGTTCGTCGAAGGATCGGCGTTCCAGGAGCATGTCCCAGTGGGAACGCACATGCTTGACGGGGTCGCCATCGGGTTCGTTGACTCCGACGCGGACACCGATGCCGTGGATTCCCGAATCCCAGGTCGAGGGGACCTCGGCTTCGATGGAGAACGGCACCTTGAAACGGGTCCCGTCTTCGCATTCGAATTCGACCATCTGGCGGGGTGCCGGCTCGACGCCCTCTTCGGTTTCGAGGCTGCGCGAGCCCAACTGTGTTCCGCGGAGACTGCGTTCGCTCATATCTAAGACCTTCCGACTCGACTGCACACCTTGGACGCAATGCAACAGTCTACCGTGCTCGAATATTCCTCGCCGACCGGGAGGGAACCATTCCTCGACCGGATTCTCGACTCAGCCGTGCCGGCCTGCCAGCACCGAGAGGCCGAGCTCGACATCATCGGTGACGATTCCGTCGACTCCGAGATCGAGCAGCGACCGCATCGTCGCCTCGTCATTGATCGTCCAGACGTGGACGAGCAGCCCTGACCGGTGAGCCCGCGCGACGAAATCGGCAGTCACCACAGGCACCCGTCTGAACGAGACCGGAACCTGGAGGGCGTCGGCTCCGGGTGGGAGGGGAGCAACCCCGTGATCGGGAACTCCCGGCAGCCGACCGAGGGCGAAGAGGGCGGTCTCCGTCGTTCCGGTCGACGTCCGCACACCGGGCAGAGCCATGCGCAGCCGTCGGAGCGTTGCGGAATCGAATGAGGCGAGACGGATTCGGTTCGCAGCATGGAAATTGTGAACGAGGCGGATCATCGGGCCGATGCTGTGGGCAGCCTTGACATCGATGTTCCATCGCACCTCCGGCAGTGCTTCCACCAACGACTCGAGGCGTGGGAGCCGACCGCCCGCGAGGAGTTCGACGTGGTCGAGCTCGGCTGCCGGCAGTTCGCGAATGGTGAGGGACAGCCCGGCGATGCGATTGAGGTCGGCATCGTGCGCGGCGAAGAGGACACCGTCGGCGGAGGCGTGGACGTCGGTCTCCATCCACTCGATTCCGGCCGCCGCCGCCGCGGCGAAGGCCTCGAGGGTGTTTTCGCTCATCCCCGGCCACAGGCCACCTCGGTGTGCGATGATCTCTGGGTCCGCGATGACCTCCCGCTGGGAATTCATGGTCCAATCCTAACCAGGGTGTTGATTTCACCGAGGCTGTGTTCAAGGATGGAGCCATGAGCTCACACCGCGAACCCATCGAACCCGACGACGTCATCGACGCGACCGCGAAAACCCCGACCGAACGCGCCCGCCGGGCCGCCGGACGCGCATACAGCGTTGCGAGCACCGGTGTGAAGAACGTGCGTGAGGCGACTTCGACCTCCCGCCTCATCGAAGCCACCGAGAATGGTGTCAACCGTGCATTGGGAAGCGTTTCGCACGCGATCGATGATGCTGTGCGCAGCGGCAAGGTCGAACGAGCCTTTGATCGAGCGCAGGAGACCGTGACGACAGGAGCCGAAGGCGTCCGGAAGCTGGTGACGCGCAAGCCCCGCTGACCATCACCGGCTCACCAGGATCGGCTTGCGTCTCTCGCGCCCGTCGAGATTCCGAGGACCAGCGGCACATGGACATGCTGTAGTGAGCAGACTCTCATCGGTGTGGCACACCGTTCCGGTGTGCCACATTGCTTTTGTAACAGTTCCTTAACTAGAATCTGTGAAGATAACGATCAGATAACTTGGAGTTTCTCCTCGAGCGCACTGCAGCGAGAGGTCTTCCCATCGCATCTCCGAGTTGCCGAGACACTCTCTGATGACGACGAGGAACACCACTGTGGGCAGACACTCAGCACCGAGCACGAAGAAGACCGGCTCGATCTTCTCAGCGCTGACGGCGAAGAAGAAGACTGGACGCCACGGACCGACCGACCGCCAGAACACCGCCGGGGGAGTGCTGGCAGCAGTCCGCACCCGTCCGGTGCTCTCCGCCTTCATCGTGCCGACCGCCGCAACGGCAGCCGTCGTCGCTTCGAGCCTCGCAATGGTGCCCAATGATTCCTCCACGGGCGGCCAGGTCGTGGCGGAAGCGCCGGCCGAATCCCCCGCCGTCGCCGTCTCCGAACCGACGAAGGCCGCGGATGAATTCCTCGCCAAAGCGAAGAAACAGGCCAAGGAGAAGCCCGCAGAAGTCACGATCGACACCCATATCGAGACACCCAGCCCCGAGCCGTCGAAGACCGCAGACAAAAAGGATGAGGCCTCGACCGGCGGCGGGTCCGCGGGTGAGAACGACGGACCGTCGAACTCCGGCGAGTCGACCGGCGAATCCGGCAGCTGCCCCATGTCCTACTACGGCGGCGGTGACGGATTCGACGGCCGTCCGACTGCAAACGGTGAGAAGTTCGATACGAACAAACTCACCGCGGCCCATAAGACTCTGCCGTTCGGTTCCAAGGTGAAGATCACGAACAGCGCGAACGGAAAGTCCGTGACGGTGCGGGTCAACGACCGCGGCCCCTACCACGGCAATCGGTGCTTCGACCTGTCCAAGGCTGCCATGGAGGCCGTCGGCGGCGTCGGCGCCGGGCAGATCAACGGCAAGTACGAAGTGCAGTGACCCGGGCTGTGAGCTGCTGACTGCTCACTTCACTCATTGAGCTCCGCCGCGGCCCGTGCATGATCGTGCAGGTCGCGGCGGAGCTGTTTTGGTGAGAGCACTTCGACCCCGGGCACGGTGACGAGCTGGCTGACGGCCACCTCGTCGGGTTCCATCGGAATGTCGATCTCGAGGGTGTCGCGATCTGTCCGCCCCGTGTTGACGGCGTCCTCGGTGAGTCGGCCCGGAATCGCGCGCAGAAGGTCGTCGATCTGGGCCACGGGCAGTCGCAGTCTCACGAGTGTCCGGCGAATCGAGGCGTCGAATTCGGCCAGCGCCCTCGTCCAGTAGCCCGCGAGGTCGAAAGAAGATGGGGGAGTGCAGTGGAGGAATCGCAGCTCGGCCGAGCCGATCCGTGAGACTCGATAGGTTCGGGGACTGCCTCCCGGCGGCTGAGCCGCGAGATACCAGCGACCGGCCTTGACGACGAGTCCCAGAGGCAGAAGCGCGCGCGATCGCAGACCGTTCCGTCCGCGATATGTGACCTGCAGTCCCCGCTGAGTGCGCAGTGCGGTGACGATGGTGTCGAGCTGCTCGGGATTCTCCTCGGCCATGAACCAGTCCGGCCCGTCGACGAGGATGAGCTGCGAGAATGCCGATGACGATTCGGTGAGGACTTTCGCTCGGGCCGTGGCCAACGTGGACGAGAAGCCGAGATCGGCCGCAGCAGGGGAGCCGATGAGGAGGGAGTCGAGTTCGTCCCGGGTCAGACCCGCCACAGGCGAGACCCATTCGCCGAGGAGGCTGATCCCGCCGCCGGGCCCCGCCTCGGTGATGACGGGAACGCCCATCCGCGACAGCTCACCGAGGTCACGGTAGATCGTCCGCTCGGTGACCTCGAGACGTCCCGCGAGATCGGATGCCGTGATCGGCCGAGAACGCGCACCGAGGATGACGATCTCCGAAACGAGGCGAGCAGCTTTCATAGTTCCGAGAATAAAGAAGGACACTGACACGAGATGTCAGCGGAAGCCGATGAGACTGGTCCCATGAATACACCGACACCGGAATCAACTCACGCCGCCGACCCCGCCGACTTCGCTCCGTTCTCTCAACGTGCGCTGAGCGGCAAGGTCGCCCTCGTCGCCGGAGCCACCCGAGGAGCCGGCCGCGCCATCGCCCGTGACCTCGCACGCGCCGGCGCCTTCGTCCACTGCACCGGCCGATCGACCCACGGGCGTCGCTCCGACTACGGACGCACGGAGACGATCGAAGACACCGCCGCCCTCATCACCGGCGATGGCGGCCAGGCCGAAGCCCACGTCTGTGATCACCTCGATCCGGCCCGGATCTCACAGGTGATCGGCCAGATCGAAACCGACCACGGGCGTCTCGACATCCTCGTCAACGACATCGGGGGAGAAGCCTACGTCGAGTGGGGCACGCCGTTCTGGGAGACCGAACTCGATACCGAGATGCGCTTGTTCCGGGCGGGTCTGCTCACTCACCTGCACACCGCACATGCTGCATTGCCCCTGCTCACACGGAATCCGGGCGGTCTCCATATCGAGATCACCGACGGCACCGCAGAGTTCAACGCAAGCCACTACCGGGAGAATATCTTCCTCGACATCACGAAGACGGCTGTGAGCCGTCTGGCCTTCGGACTCGGCCACGAACTCGACAAGGTGGAAGCGACGGCCGTTGCCATCACCCCCGGTTGGCTGCGATCGGAGATGATGCTCGATCACTTCGGCACCACAGAGGACGACTGGATGCGCGACTCGCTCGACGAAACCCGCACCGAACCGCCACGCGATTTCGCGATCTCCGAGACGCCTCACCTGCTCGGTCGTTCCGTTGTCGCACTGGCCGCCGATCCCGACCGGCACAGCTTCAATTCGACGACGCAGGACACCCACGGATTGGCCGTCCACTACGGATTCAATGACCTCGACGATTCGCGACCCGATTCGTGGAGCTTCATCACTGCTCTCGAGAACGACCCTGCGGCGGATCCCCGCGAGTTCCGCTGACCGCCCGGGCGAGTGCGGATTCCGCACTTGCCGAATCCGTCTTGGCACGGGCCCGGGACCTCGTTAGTCTGAAGCCATCCCAATCGCTTCAGAAGGAGTTCGCCGTGTCCGCAGAAACCCGTGACGTCGTCATCATCGGAGCAGGCCCATCGGGCCTGAGCGCCGCCCGTCGGCTGCGGAAGGCCGGACGCAGCGTCATCGTGCTCGAGGCCCGTGACCGCGTGGGCGGCCGCACCTGGACCGAACACATCGACGGGCAGATGTTCGAACTCGGCGGACAGTGGATCTCCCCGGACCAGACCGCGCTGCTGGCCCTCGTCGACGAACTCGGCAAAGAGACCTACCCGCGGTACCGTGACGGAGACAGCGTCTACATCGCTCCCGACGGAACTCGTACCGTCTATTCGGGAGAGATGTTCCCGGTGGGGGAGTCGACCCAGTCCGAGATGGAGCGCCTCATCGGCATCCTCGACGAACTCGCCGCCAGGATCGGTCCTAAGGCCCCCTGGGATGCCGAAGATGCTGCCGAACTCGATTCGATCTCCTTCCACCACTGGCTGCGTCAGCAGTCCGAGGACGAACTCGCATGTGAGAACATCGGGCTGTTCGTCGCGGGCGGCATGCTGACCAAGCCCGCCACCACCTTCTCAGCACTCCAAGCCATTCTCATGGCCGCCTCGGCGGGATCTTTCACGAATCTCGTCGACGATCACTTCATCCTCGATCGTCGCGTCGTCGGCGGGATGCAGTCGGTTTCGGTGCAGATGGCCGACGAGCTCGGCGAAGACATCGTCCGTCTGCAGCAGCCGGTGCGCCGGATCGAATGGTCGGAGACCGGCGTCAGCGTATCGACCGACGAACTGACAGTCAGCGCAGGCCAGGCGATCGTCGCCGTTCCGCCGAACCTCTACTCGCGCATCAGCTATGACCCGCCTCTGCCCCGGCTTCAGCAGATCTTCCACCAACACCAGTCGATGGGACTCGTCATCAAGGTCCACGCTACCTACGACACCCCGTTCTGGCGCGAAGACGGTCTGTGCGGAACCGGTTTCGGCGCCTCCCGTCTCGTCCAAGAGGTCTACGACAACACGAACCACGGTGAAGAGCAGGGCACTCTCGTCGGCTTCATCTCCGATGTCAACGCCGATGCCATGTGGGCCCTGGACGAAGAGTCCCGCCGGACGAAGATACTCGAAGCCCTCGCCGAATTCCTCGGCCCGAAGGCACTCGACCCGCGGGTGTTCTACCTCTCCGACTTCGGCGCGGAGGAATGGACTCGCGGAGCCTATGCGACGAGCTACGACCTGGGCGGTCTGCACCGGTGGGGACCGTTCCAGAACGACCCCGTCGGGCCCATCCACTTCGCCAGCTCCGATATCGCTGCCGAAGGCTACCAGCACGTCGACGGAGCGGTGCGCATCGGCACCGCCACCGCCGAGAGGATCCTCGGCGAGAAGTCCTGAGATGAGCAGCACACAGCCGTCACCGTCGACGAACACGAGCGGACTGAGCTCTAAAGGACTCTCCGCCGGCAAGATCGGAGCCATCGGGGGAGCCGTCATCGGCATCTCCTGCATCGCTCCGGCCTATACACTGACCTCGGGACTGGGTCCGACGATCTCCGAGGTCGGGGTGCACACCCCGGCCGTGCTGCTCATCGGCTTCGTGCCGATGCTCCTCGTCGTCTTCGGCTACCGCGAACTGAACACCGCGATGCCGGATTCGGGCACGACGTTCACGTGGGCGACCAGAGCGTTCGGGCCATGGCTGGGCTGGATGGGCGGCTGGGGACTCGTCGCCGCCACCGTCCTTGTGCTGTCCAACCTCGCGGCCGTGGCCGTCGACTTCCTCTTCCTTCTGCTGTCCCAGGTGTTCTCCGATCCGTCCATCGCCGAACTCACACGAGTGCTGTGGATCAACATCCCCGTGACGATCATCATCACCGCCGCTGCGGCCTGGGTGTCGTATCGGGGAGTCGAAGCCACCGAGAAGCTGCAGGTGTGGCTGGTCGCCTTCCAGGTGCTGGCGCTGGGCTGGTTCGTCGTCGCCGCGATGGTGCAGGCTTCCAACGGCACCTCCTACGATCCGACACCGGTGTCTCTCGACTGGTTCAATCCGCTGTCTGCCGGCGACTTCTCCACCGTCGCTGCGGCCGTATCGCTGTCGATCTTCCTGTTCTGGGGCTGGGACACGGTGATCACGATGAACGAGGAAGCGAAGGATCCGGAGAAGACTCCGGGCCGTGCGGCCATGCTCACGATCATCGGGATCGTCATCATCTACATCGCCTGTACGATCGCCGTCATCTCCTTTGCAGGAGTCGGCACCGAAGGGCTGGGAGCGGGCAATCCCGATAACCAGGAATCGATCTTCGCCTCACTCGCCGGCCCGGTCATGGGGCCCTTTGCAGTGCTCGTGTCCGTTGCGGTGCTCTCATCTTCCCTGTCCTCGCTGCAGGCGACGATGGTCTCGCCCTCGCGGACGATCCTGGCGATGGGCCACTACGGGGCGCTTCCGGAGAAGTACGGTCGGGTCTCTCCCCGCTACAAGTCCCCATCGGTCGCCACCGTCACCTCGGCGGGGGCCGCGATCATCTTCTATGTCGTCATGCGCCTGCTCTCGGAGAACGCTCTGTGGGACACGATCACTGCGCTGGGACTCATGGTCTGCTTCTACTACGGCATCACGGGTCTGGCCTGCATCTGGTATTTCCGACGCAGCCTTTTCGCCTCGACCCGCACGTTCTTCTACCGGTTCCTGTTCCCGCTCATCGGGGGCGTGACCCTGCTGATCATCTTCATCACAACCGCAATCGACTCGCTCGACCCCGACTACGGTTCGGGATCCTCGGTCTTCGGCGTCGGACTTGTCTTCGTCCTCGGCATCGGGGTGCTGGCCCTGGGCGTGGTCATCATGATCATCCAATCCGTCCGCCATCCCGACTTCTTCCGCGGACGCACCCTGAAACAGGGAGTCGACGAGGGGTGAACGAACAGCTGGTGGCTCTGCGCCGAGTCCGGGACCGCATCGACCGCGAGTTCGACCAGCCCTTGAGCGTGGAGGCCCTGGCCACAGGCGTGCACATGTCCGCCGGGCACCTCAGCCGCCAGTTCAGATCGGCCTTCGGCGAATCGCCGTATTCGTATCTCATGACGCGCAGGATCGAACGGGCCATGGCCCTCATCCGCCGCGGCGATCTCACGATCACCGAGATCTGCTTCACCGTCGGCTTCTCGTCCCTGGGCACCTTCAGCACTCGCTTCAGCGAACTCGTCGGACTCTCACCGACCCGTTACCGCGACGGAGTCGCCGCAGGCGAGCACCGGCTGCCGACGATCGTGGTGAAGAATGCACTGAGACCGGTCAGGAATCGAGAAGTCCCACCGAGCTGAGCAGTCTACGATTGCTGACATGGACATCTCGATCAACGCCAGCTTCCTGCCGCACACCGATGCGGAAGAATCCCTGACCTTCTACCGTGACATCCTCGGCTTCGAGCTGCGCCTCGACGTCGGTGCCGGACGCATGCGCTGGCTGACTGTGGGACCGGTCGGCCAACCCGATACATCGATCGTGCTCACCCCTCCCGTGACCGACCCGACGATCAGCGACACCGAACGGGAGACCATCGAAAGACTCATCGCCAAGGGCAGCTATGCCGCGATCGTGCTCGCGACACCGAACGTCGATGAGGCCTTCGCCGAGGTGGAGGCGAAGGGCGCCGACATCGTACAGGAGCCGATGGACCAGCCCTATGGTCTGCGAGACTGCGCCCTGCGGGACCCCGCCGGGAACATGATCCGCATCCAGCAGAGAGACTGACACCAGTGCACAGTGCAGACAGCCACGACCTCATCCGTGTCAGCGGCGCCAGGGAGAACAACCTCAAGAACGTCAGTGTCGAGATCCCCAAGCGCCGTCTCACGGTCTTCACCGGCGTCTCCGGCTCCGGCAAGAGCTCGCTCGTCTTCCACACCATCGCCGCCGAGTCCCAGCGGATGATCAACGAGACCTACTCCGCCTTCGTCCAAGGCTTCATGCCGGCGATGGCCCGACCCGAGGTCGACGTCCTCGAGGGACTGACGACGGCCATCCTCGTCGACCAGGAGCGGATCGGGGCGAACCCGCGCTCCACGGTTGGCACGGTCTCTGACATCAATGCGAAGCTGCGCACCCTCTTCGCGCGTCTGGCAGAACCGAACCTCGGATCGACGAATGCGTATTCCTTCAACGTCGCCACCCTGAGCGGCAAGGGCGCGGTGACCATCGACAAGGGCGAGGGCAAACAGGTCGAACGGAAGTCATTCTCCGTCAACGGCGGCATGTGCTCGCACTGCGAGGGCATGGGCACAGCCACAGAAATCTCCATCGCCGAGGTGGTCGATGAGTCGAAATCTCTCAATGACGGAGCTATTACCGTCCCCGGGTACAAACCCGGCGGCTGGTCGGTGCGCATGTTCTCCGAATCCGGGTACTTCGATCCGGACAAACCGGTCGCCGATTTCGATGAGAAGGAGCGGCACTATCTGCTCTATGCCGAAGGCGAGAAGGTCAGGATCAATGGCACCAACATCACCTTCGACGGGCTGATCCCGCGGATCCAACGGTCGTTCCTGTCCAAGGACCGGGATTCGATGCAGAAGCACATCCGTGAATTCGTCGACCGTGCCGTCGTCTTCACCACCTGCCCGGAATGCGCAGGGACACGGCTCAACGGAGCCGCCCGGTCCTCGCTGATCGCCGGCAAATCGATCGCTGATGTCTGCGCTCTGCAGATCTCGGACATCACGGGTTGGTTGGACCAGATCGAGCCGGGAGCCGCCTCGGCGCTGCTCGATTCCCTGCGCGCGGATGTGCGCGCCTTCAACGACATCGGCCTCGGATATCTGTCCTTGGACAGATCGGCTGGATCGCTGTCCGGGGGAGAGGTGCAGCGGATCAAACTGGTCCGCCATCTCGGGTCCTCGCTCACGGACGTCACCTACGTCTTCGACGAACCGACGATCGGCCTGCACCCACACGACATCCGATCGATGAACGACCTCCTGCTGGCGCTGCGGGACAAAGGGAACACGGTGCTCGTCGTCGAACACAAACCCGAGACGATCCTCATCGCCGACCACATCGTCGATCTCGGACCCGGAGCCGGCAGCAACGGGGGAGAGGTCACCTTCACCGGCACCGTCGAAGGCCTCCGGGCATCCGGTACGCTCACCGGTCGCCACCTCGGATACACGGCGTCGCTCAGGGAAACGGTGCGGGAACCGGCGGGAGCTCTCGAGATCCGCAACGCCGGGTCGCACAATCTGCGAGATGTCGATGTCGACGTGCCCCTCGGCGTGCTCACCGTCGTCACCGGCGTCGCAGGATCCGGTAAGAGCAGCCTCATCGAGGGATCTCTGCGTGGACGTGATGGGGTCGTGATGATCGATCAGGCTCCGATCAGGGGATCCCGGCGCAGCAACCCAGCCACGTATACAGGGATGCTCGAACCCATTCGGAAGGCATTCGCGAAGGCCAATGGGGTCAAGCCCGCTCTCTTCAGCGCGAACTCCGAAGGTGCTTGTCCCGTATGCAACGGGGCCGGAATCATCTATTCGGATATGGCGCTCATGGGCGGCGTGTCCGCACCCTGCGACGAGTGCGAGGGCAAGGGTTTCCAAGCCGAGGTGCTCGAGTTCACCTTGGGCGGACTGAATATCCGTGAGGTCCTCGACCTGCCGGTAGACACAGCCATCGAGCATTTCGGTGCGGGGGAGTCGCGTATCCCCGCGGTCGTGAAGATTCTGAAGATCCTCGCCGAGGTGGGACTCGGCTATGTCAGCCTCGGTCAGCCGCTGACGACTCTGTCCGGGGGAGAGCGGCAGAGATTGAAGTTGGCTGTTCATCTGTCGGCGAAGGCCGCTGATGCCGCTCAGGTGATCATCCTCGACGAACCGACGACCGGTCTGCACTTGGCCGATGTCGAGAATCTGCTGCAGCTCCTCGACGGGCTCGTCGATTCGGGGCGGACCGTCATCGTCATCGAACACCATCAGGCCGTGATGGCTCACGCCGATCACATCATCGACCTGGGGCCCGGCGCCGGCCATGACGGAGGGGCGATCGTCTTCGAAGGCAGCCCGACTGAGCTGGTCGCAGGGGCGAAGGCGAATGGATCGCTGACCGCGGAGCATCTGGCACAGTATGTGAATTCCTGACTGGGGGAGCCGCTGCTCTTCAGGCCTCACTCAGGTTCCGCAGAGACGATTCGGATGCTGAATTCACGGTCTCGGGTTCAAATGCGGCAGTTGATTCGTTACCGTGTATAACGGCTCGGTAACGACCGGGTTACAGAACCGAAACGCAGTCGTACTTTGGAGAAGACACAGTGAACCTCTACAGCACAAGCCTCCGCAAGGTCGCCCTGCTCGTCGGCGCCGGCGCTGTCGCGGCCGCCGGACTGACCGGAATGAGCGCAGGGCAGCCGGCCCAGGCATCTGAGAAGGGCGTCTGGGACAAGGTCGCCGAATGTGAATCCGGCGGAGACTGGCACATCAACACCGGCAACGGATACTACGGCGGACTGCAGTTCTCCAAGCAGACCTGGAACGGCTTCGGCGGTTCGGGCACTGCGGATGAGCACAGCAAGAAGGAACAGATCCGGATTGCTCAGAAGGTCCTCAAGGAGCAGGGACCGGGCGCATGGCCGACCTGCGGCGAGAAGGCCGGACTGACGAAGTCCAATGGCGCTGCCGATGACGGAGGCGGCAAGAAGGACGACGGCGGCAAGGTCGGCCTCGGCGGCCACGTCACCGTCGGCAGCTGAGACCACACGATGATCTGACGATCAACGATCTGCAGGCATGGACACGTGCGCTGTGCTCGTGATCATGGAATGGCCGTGAGTGATCCGTGCGTCGCTCACGGCCATTTCTGTCGGTGAGGGTCGTCACCGTGCATTGTGCTTTGGTGTTGGGAGCGTCATTCGTGAGTTTCGAGGCTCCTCTCTGTCTTCGGGTAGAACGCCGATAATATACATTATGTTAAGTAACGACATTGAGCCGGTCCCCGTGGTGCGCAGTCACAGTTGAGTCCGGCGATCTGAGCCTGTTATCCATCAGGCCGACACCAGGGGGCGAAATGGCGACGAAGCAACCTGCAATGCGACCGACAGGCGAACCCGTCGGTGACGTGCTCGTGCGTGCAGGCGGTCCCAGGCGCGCCGAGGCCGACCGCCTGCGCGAGATCCTCGCAGAGATCTCCGGCGAGGAACCTGTGGTGTGGGCCTCGCGCATCATCGGATTCGGCGAGGTCGAGTATCGCTGCGAATCAGGGCATGGCGGCAGGATGCCGGTTCTCGCGTACTCCCCTGCTGCGCGTCAGCACACGATCTATCTCACGAGCGACTATGAGGTCCGCTGGCCCGACCTGGCCTCCAGGCTCGGCAAGTACCGCAGCGGCACGTCGTGCCTGTATCTCACGCGCTTGAATGATGTCGACGAATCGGTGCTGCGTGAACTCCTCGAGCGCACTCGTGACCACACGCTCGCCGAATGGTCCGACTGATAGCATTTGTACTGAACAGTAACTCAGATCACAGCAAAGGGCGCCTCCATGACCGCAGACACCACAGCCGTGCACACCGACGAATCGGCACCCACTTTCAAGCTCTGGAAGAAGATGCAGGAGATGCCTCTGGGCGGCCTCGTCGGTTCATGGCTGTTCTCCCAGGGCATCTGCTTCAAAGCACCCTACTTCCGTACTGTGCGCCCGCAGATCAAAGAGCTGCGACCCGGGCTGTGTCGCGTCACTGCGCCTAACCGCCGTGGAATGCACAACCATATCGGCACCTATCACGCGATCGCGTCGTGCAATATGGCCGAAGTCGCCGCCGGCGTCATGACGGAAGCGACCGTGCCGCCCACTCACCGCTGGATCCCGGCGGGAATGACCGTGGAATACAACGCCAAGGCCAGCAAAGGGCCGGTCACGGCCGTCACCCGGCTTGAAGAGATCCCCGAATTCGGCGAGGAGAAGTTCGACCTGGTCGTCCCCGTGGATGTCTTCGACGCGAATGGCATCGCCTTCGTCACCGCACGCATCACCATGTACATCTCACCGAAGAAGCGCTGAAGCACCGCAGTTCCAGCCGGTCACCGTTTGGAGCCCGTCACCGGCCCGACAGCAGCAGCACGCGCTGAGCGTGCGTGACTCCCTCGCCGATCGGGCGTGGCGGCCTGTATCCGCCCTCGGCACCCAGAGCGATGATGAGATCGCCGAGGTCGGTTGAGATGAACTCGGCAAGGCTCTCATCGATCGGCCAGTCATGTCCGGTGCCGCGCGAGAGGTCAGCCGCATGGAGTGCGAGCTCGAGGATGCGCATCTGCACCAGCTGCGTGCCAGGGATGCTACCGATCCGATGAGCGACCGGCGCGTGAAGGTCGCATTCGTTCACCAGTGCTCTGAACGACCTCTCATGAGTCCAGAAGGATTCGATCATGTCCTCTCCGAGGTGATCGGCTCCCCTGGTGGCTTCGACCTCCTCCGTGCTCGCCTGCTCCAGCAGCTTCGTGTAGCGGACTCCCCCGCCGATCAGGTGATTGACGAGCTCCGCATTCGACCATTGCGCCGCCCCGCTCGGCCGATTCAGATCGGAGGTGCGGACGCGATGGAGGGCTGTGGCCCAACCTGCTTCTGCCTGATCGAGCTGAGTTGTAGCGACATCGTCCATGCCCTCAGCCTAAGTCCGAATACCCGGGCCGGTACCCGACGATCTCGGGTGATGTCGTTCTGCAAGGCGGGACGGGCGTCGGATATCGCTCCGATGAATCTCGAGTGTCGAGAACTTCTGGTCAAACCATGGTCCTGACCGATTGGTCAGTATAGGTTGTTCCTGCGCACTGCGTGATGGTATGCCAATATGGCTTGCCGTCTTGCGCCCCTGCAACTCGACAATGAAGTGAGGAGCTGACCATGACCGTGGCCAGCGGTTCGGCCGACTACATCGGCCTCGCAAACGCCCCGATTCTCTGGATACTCGCGATGGCGGTGATGGGCGTAGTCGTCGTTCAATCACTCATCTATATGACCGCGGTGAAGAAGAACGCCGAGTCCGCGGGTATGAGCCAACAGGAGGTCCGTTCGGCCTTCCGCGCCGGCGGTGTCGCCGCCATCGGGCCATCGCTGTCGGTGGTCCTCGTCGCCATCGCTCTGCTGCCGCTGTTCGGCACTCCCCCGGTGATCGTCCGCGTCGGACTCATCGGGTCCGCCGCCACCGAGGTCGCATCTGCGTCCCTGGCGGCAGGCACCATGGGTGCCAACCTCGGCGATGAGACCTTCACCCGGGGAGTCTTCATCGTCGCCCTCATGGCGATGAGCCTCTCGGGCGCCGGCTGGATGATCTCCACCCTCATCCTCACCCCGATCTTCAAACGCAGCTCTCACAAGCTCGAGAAGGTCAATCCCGCACTTATGTCGATTATCCCGGGCGCGGCGCTGCTCGCGGCCTTCGCGGCGCTGACCTTCCGTGAGCTGCCGAAGTCACCGACCCATGTCATCGCCGTCATCGTCTCGGCAGTGGTGATGAGCATCTGCCTGCTGCTCGCCAGGACGCTCAAACAGAACTGGCTGAAGGAATGGGGCCTGGGAATCTCCCTGCTCATCGGCCTCGTCGCCGCCTATTTCGCCCACTATGCCGGTCTCGGCATGCCCGAAGCCTGAGGAGAGAACATGTCATCGATCATCACATCACCCTCGCATGCGGCATTCGAGCGCACCACCAGCCGGTGGGGCTCGATCACGCTCTTCATCGGCTTCCTCATCGCCACCTCGGTGCCCTTCTATCTGCTCTTCGTCGCGGACGCGGACATCGACTTCGGAGAGGTCCTCAAGGGATTCCTCGCCGTCTTCGCCGTCTATGGAGTCTTCTACATCGTCGAACCGCTCACGTACTTCCCGATCCTCGGTCCCGCCGGAATGTACCAGGCTTTCATGATCGGCAACGTCTCGAACAAACTGCTGCCCTCGGCGATCGTCGCTCAGGACACGATCGGGGCGAAGCCGGGCACACGCAAGGGCGAATATGCGGCGACGATGGCCATCTGCGGCGCCGCGATCATCCACGTCGCCTCGATGATCATCTTCGTCGGCATCCTCGGCACCTGGCTCGTCTCCCTCATTCCCGAGCCCGTGACCCTCGTTGCGAAGCTCTACATCCTCCCGGCCATCCTCGGCGGCGTCACCGTCCAGCTCATCGCGTCGCTCAAGCAACTCAAGTCGACGCTCATCGCCCTCGGTATGGCGGCGCTGGTCATCCTCGTCCTCGTTCGGCTGGTTCCCGTGCTCGCCCCCGGCGACGTGGCCATCGTCGTGTTCCTGACCATCCTCATCACATGGTTCACCCGCAACAAGGCGGTCACGGACAAGCGACCCGACAGCGACGGCACCGACACCGTCGGAATCAACTGACGACGGCAGCCGACGGAATGCGGTCGTCGCTCAACTGCCGAGACTCACCCCCGCATCCGACAATTCCTGCCAAAATGGCACCAGACCACTGCAGAAAGGACATCATGTCTCTCAACCCCGCATTCCGCGCGTCGATCAGTGCTGATCTCGACCAGGCGATCGCCGACTACAAGCACTTCCACCGCACTCCCGAGCTGTCGATGCAGGAGACGAACACCGCGGCGGAGATCGCCTCCAAGCTCCAGGCGCTGGGACTGACCACGCACACCTTCGGCGGAACCGGAGTCGTCGCCGTGATCGAGAACGGCGAAGGGCCGGTCATCGGCTACCGCGCCGACATCGACGGGCTGCCGATCAGTGAGGACACCGGCCTCGACTATGCCTCAACCGCGGACGGGACTCTTCCCGACGGCGAGACGACGAAGGTCATGCACGGCTGCGGCCACGACACTCACATCACAGTCGGTCTCTACCTTGCCAAGCACCTCGTCGCACACAGGGACCTGTGGTCGGGAACAGTCGTCATGCTCTTCCAGCCCGGTGAGGAGACCGGCCAAGGTGCGCGCGCCATGCTCGATGACGGGCTCTGGGATGAGATCGTGCGCCCCGACGTCATCTTCGGTCAGCACGTGTGGCCCGGTGCCGCCGGTCACCTCTACGTCAGCAGCGGCACCGCCATGGCGATGTCCGACTGCCTGCGCGTGACCGTCAGGGGCAAGCAGGCACACGGGTCCCAGCCGGAGAACGCGATCGACCCGATCGTCCTCGGCGCCTATATGATCACCCGCCTCCAGTCGGTCGTGTCACGCGAGATCTCCGGCAACGACATGGCCGTCGTCACCGTCGGCACCTTCCACGGCGGACTCAAGGAGAACATCATCCCCGACTCCGCAGAGTTCAAACTCAATATCCGCACCTTCAACGAGGAGGTCCGCGAAGTCGTTCTCGACCGCGTCCGACGGGTCATCCTCGCCGAGGCGCTGGCGTCCGGAGCGCCGGAGCCCGAGATCGAGGAGATGTACCGGTTCCCGCGCTGTTTCAACGACCCGGCGGAGACGGAGTCGTTCCTCACCCATGCCGGAGCCGAACTCGGAACCGATCAGGTCCACCTCGATAAGCCGGCCACCGGCAGCGAGGACGTCGGAGCGTTCGGCGATGACATCGGAGTCCCGTACGTGTACTGGTTCTTCGGCGGCTACTCCCCCTCGAAATTCGAAGGCGAAGAGACCCCACCCGGAAATCACTCCCCGTTCTTCGCCCCCGATGACGTCGAGACCACTCTCGAGACCGGCATCAGAGCCGCGCTGTCCGCGGTGCTGAGCAAGGTCGGAAAGGACCGCGCATGAGCGAGGAGATGCTGTGGTGGTCGACCCGTGAGCTGGCCGGCCGGATCGCCGCCAAGGAGGTCTCGGCCCGGGAGGCGTTGCAGGCTCACCTCGACCGCATCGATGAGGTCAATCCCGCTCTCAATGCCGTGATCACCCGTGATGACGAGGCCGCCTTTGCTCAAGCTGATGCCGCCGACGCAGCAACCGCCCGCGGTGAAAGCCTCGGCGCACTGCACGGAGTGCCGATGACGCATAAGGACACTCACGACACGGCGGGAATGCGGACGACCTGGGGTTCGCCGCTCATGGCCGACCGCGTGCCCGAATCGGATGCGCTCATAATCGCCCGCCTCAAGTCTGCCGGAATCACGACGACGGGCAAGACGAATGTGCCCGAGTTCGCTGCCGGCTCGCACACCTTCAATGAAGTGTTCGGAACGACCGTGAACCCGTATGACCGGACGAAGTCCGCTTCGGGATCCTCCGGCGGAGTCGGAGCGGTGCTCGCGGCAGGCATCCAGGCCTCCGGGGACGGATCGGATATGGGCGGATCGCTGCGGTCGCCAGCATCGTTCAACAACGTCGTGGGGTTGCGACCGAGCAACGGACGCATCCCGCATGTGCCACCGGGCAATCCGTTTGCGTGGCTGGGCCAGAGCGGTTTCATGGCTCGCACGGTCTCCGATGTGGCGCTGCTCATGTCGGTGGCCTCCGGGCCGCATCCTTCGGCGCCGGAATCGATCCTGGAATCGGGCAGTGTCTTCGACCTCCCGGAGTTCGCACTCGACGCTGACCGCTCCCCCGACCTCGCCGGACTGCGGGTCGGCTTCAACCCCGACCTGGATGGACTGCTTCCGGTCGAATCCGAGGTGAAGGAGATCGTCGCGTCCGCAGCGCCGGTGTTCGGCAGCCTCGGTGCGCATGTGGACGAACAGATCCCGGATCTCACGGACGCCGACGAGGTGTTCAACGTCCGCCGCGCCCTCGACTTCGTGGGCTCGTGGGGCGATCTGTATGAGGCGCACCCAGACAGAATCAAGGAATCGGTCCGGTGGAACATCCGCATGGGCCTCGACCTCACAGGTGCCGAGGTGGCTTCGGCCGAATCAGCCCGCATCCGCCTGCATGCGGAAGTCGACAGCTATTTCGCCGACCACGACGTACTCGTGCTCACCACGTCCCAGGTCCTGCCGTTCGATGCGGACATCGAGTATCCCCGGCAGATCAATGGGGTGCAGCTTGAGAATTATCTCGATTGGATGCGGGCACTGTGCCTGATCTCGGCGACCGGCTGCCCCGCGATCTCGGTGCCTGCCGGCTTCTCGGCTTCCGGCCTGCCTGTGGGTGTGCAGATCGTGGCCAAGCCCGGTGCGGACGTCGAGCTGCTGCGAGTCGCTCATGCTTTCGAAGCCGCCACCGGTCATCACCTCAGACGGCCAGACCTCTGATCGGCATTAGTCGCAGGACGCTGCGTCGGTCTAGGCAGGTATGGCATACCTGGGCAGAGTTTGCCGAGCCTTTCCACACTGGAACGGTTCTAGAAAAGGTGTCAGGATATTCTCTAAGCAGGCGGAACGGATCCGCCTCGAACCGCAAAGGAGTAAAAGATGCACCTGAGCCCCGCCATGCAGAAGGTCCTCAACGAGCAGGTCACCCTCGAACTCGAAGCCTCGTTGGTCTACCTCCAGCTCTCCATCCAGCTCGATGATCTCGATCTGCCCGGAATGACGCGCTGGATGCGCGCCCAGTCCGAAGAAGAGCAGGTTCACGCCGCTAAGTTCACCCAGCACTGCCTCGACCGCGGCTTCGCCCCTCAGATCGGCGATATCGCTGCTCCGAAGGTCTCCGGTTCGCAGCCGATCGACTTCTTCAAGGCTGCACTGGCCCACGAGGAGAAGGTCTCGGAGTCCATCCGCAACATCTACCGCACCGCTCAGGACGAGGCCGACCTCGATGTCCTGCCGCTGCTCCACTGGTTCATCGACGAGCAGGTCGAGGAGGAGTCGAGCATCTCCGAGATCATCGGTCGCCTCGAGCGCGTCGGCAACGACGGTGCCGGCGTGCTGCGCATCGACTCCGAACTCGGCTCACGCCACCCTGATATCACCGCCGACAGCGAGTGAGAACTGCATGACCGCTCCGGCTCAGCGCTCAGAGCGAGTCCTGAGTCGAGTGTGAACTCGAATCGAGTACTCAAGCTGCCGATCCCAGCACGGGATCGGCAGCTTCGTATTCGGGCCCGAGGTTGCGGGGAGACCGGTCCGTCCTCAGCCGAGGACCGACTTGCCGATGAGCAGCACGACGGGCAGGGTCACGAGCATGATGACAGTCTGACCGGCGATGAGTGCGGCCATGAGCTTCGCATCTCCCCCGAGCTGCCGGGCCATGACATAGCCCGAGCTCGCCGTGGCGATCGATTGGAAGAGCAGTCCGACCAGCGCCGACACCGTCGGGACTGCCAAGAGAGACAGTGCGGCGAGGGACAGCCCCGGCAGCACGATCAGCTTGACGATCGTCGAGGCGATGATGGCCCGTGCATGTGCACGCATCGAGAATGCCTGCAGACCGGCGCCGACGCAGAGGAGCCCGATGGGCAGCGAGGCGGCCGCCAAGGGGTCGAAGACCGTGGCCGCCGCGTCCGGCAGACCCAGACCGCTGACATTGGCCGCGGTTCCGGCGACGCAGCCGAGTACGAGAGGATTCGTCACGATCGCCTTGAACAGCGCGAGCAGCGAGCTCGGTCCGGTGCGCAGGAACTCGAAGCCGAGGCTCGAGATGACATTCACCGTGGGGACGAGGATCGCTGCGACGATCGCGGCCACGGCGCTGCCTTCGGAACCGAACAGGCTGCCCGCCAACGATAGGCCGATATACGTGTTGAAGCGGATCCCACCTTGGAGCACGGAGGTGAAGGCCGGAAGATCGCGGGCGATGATCCGGCGGGCGAGGACGATGCCCAGGGACACGATCACGGTGGGGATGACGAGCGCTGCGGCCAAGCGCGCGAGCGGGACATGGGCCACGTCCACCTCGGCGACGGAGGTGAAGAGGAGCACCGGAAGGAGACAGTAGTACGCGAGCTTCTCCGCGCCCGACCAGAATTCCGGACTCCGAAATCCCGGCAGTCTCTTCAGGACGAGCCCGAAGGCGATGAGCGCCGTGACGGGAAGAAGGGCGAGGAGTATGGGAACCAGGCTCACAGACTGAGAATTTCATGAGTTTGGAATCATTTCAAAGTTGAGTGTGTTTGACTCAATGTAGGACCCGAACGAAAGGAAGCACATGGCTACACGTTTCGACCCCATCCGTGACCTCGACCGATTCTTCTCCGAGGTGACCCGCACCCCGAACGCCACCACTTTGCCGATGGACCTCTACCGCGACGGCGAAGTCTTCATCGCCCGCATCGATATGCCCGGAGTCGATCCGAGCAGCATCGATGTCGATGTCGAAGACCGCACGCTCACGGTTCGCGCTCGCCGCGAGTCCGAGGTCGCCGACAAGGACGTGAAGTGGCTGACCCGAGAACGCACCAACGGCACCTATGCTCGCCAGCTCACGCTCGGCAACCGGGTAGCGCTGGATCGCATCCGCGCCGACTACAGCGACGGTGTCCTCACGCTGACGATCCCCGTCGCCGAAGAGGCCCGCCCCCGGAAGATCTCCGTTTCGCATTCAGCCGGACAGACCTCCCCCGAGGTAGTCGAATCGTCCTCGTCCGACGAACCCCGCTCCCCCGGCCTCGACAGCTGACACCGGCACCGGAATCGAACTAAATCACGGTGGCCGAGGTTCGGACGCCGAGGCGTTTCCCGGTTGCCGACTGCGGGCCGCACCCTCAACGGGTGCGGCCCGCTTCGTCTGTTCAGACCCGTTCGAGGAGGTACGCCAGGCACATATACGGCAGTTCCACCGTGCCGGCCACCGGATGCTCGACACTGAAGTACTCGCGCAGGTTCGCTTCGACTCGCGCTCGCGTCTTCTCGTTCGAGCGTAGCCAATACGACCGTGTGCTGGCGAGGTCGACGATTCCGTCGACGGTGAGCTCCATGGTGAATTCGACGAGTCTGTGGTCGGCGAGAGCCAGACCGTTGCCTGGCTGAGGTCGGTACTGCGGTCGATAGACGTCGCCCGCGTGCATGATCCGGCTCAGGCGCAGCACCCAGTCGACCCGGACATCGAGTTGGTTGATGAGGATGAGCAGCCGGCCTCCGGGGCGAAGGATCCGCGCCACTTCGGCGGCCGCTTTCGCTTCGTCGAACCAATGCCAGGCCTGCGCAACAGTGACCAGATCGAAGCTCCCTTCTTCCAGGCCGGTGTCCTCAGCGGTGCCGATCTTTGTGGAGGCAGGATTGTGATCGAGCGCGGCTGTGTCGGGATCGACGGCGATGAGATCAGCACCGTGTGTGAGCAGCCGACGGCTGAGGATCCCCGTTCCCGCACCGAGGTCGCATACGCGCAGACCAGACCATTGCGGCTCCCAACCGGTCAGCGCGAGGTCGAGAGCTGAGTCGGGATATCCGGGCCGCACCTCGTCATAGACTCCGGCCTGGGTGCCGAAACTGCGTCCGTGGGCGGCCTGCGCACGTGGTCGCACCATCTGAGTCTGCCTTTCATCGAATTGCCTGCGGTCGTCCGGGCGACCGCTCCAGACCACTCTAGCGTCGTCGACATTCGCCGAGTCGATAGGATGGAGTCAACGGCCCGTTCCCAGCCCTAAGGAGCCAGCATGTCCGCACCGTCCGACCTCTCGTCCAAACTGGACGAAGCCTCCGCCGCGTACGAGGAATTCGCCTCGCGCGGTCTCGCGCTCGATATCACACGGGGCAAGCCGGCCCCGGAGCAGCTCGACCTCTCTGCCGATCTTCTGACTGCGGTCAGCGGCGACGACTTCCGCACTCCCGGTGGTGTCGACACCCGCAACTACGGCGGACTCGACGGACTCATCGAACTGCGGGAGATCTTCGCTCCGCTGCTCAAGGTTCCGTCCGACCAGCTGCTGGCCGGCGGCAATGCCTCGCTGACATTCATGACCCAGGCGCTGACCTTCGCCCTCATGCACGGCACGGCCGTCGATGATCGCCCGTGGGGGCAGGGCCCGCATAAGCTGCTGTGCCCAGTGCCCGGTTACGACCGGCATTTCACCCTGGCCGAATCCCTCGGGTTCGAGCTGTTGACCATCCCGATGGATGACGAGGGCCCGATCATCTCCGAGGCGCAGCGTCTGGCTGAAGATCCGGCGGTCAAGGGCATGTGGCTGGTGCCGATGTATTCCAACCCGACGGGAATCACGGTCACCGAAGCGCGGGCACGCGAGCTGGCTGCCCTGCCGACGGCGGCGCCCGACTTCACTCTGCTCTGGGACAACGCCTACGGGGTGCACCATCTGCGAGAGGACCATCCGGACAATCTCGACATCCTCTCGCTCTGCGCAGAGGCAGGTCATCCCGAACGTGCATGGGTCTTCGCCTCGACCTCGAAGATCACTCATGCCGGGGCCGGGGTGTCGTTCTTCGCCGGAGGCCCTGCCACGGTCGATTGGATGCGAGCGAACCTCGGGAAGGTCGCGATCGGTCCCGACAAGATCAACCAGCTGCGCCATGTCCGGTTCTTCTCCGACTCGGCCGGGGTCGAAGCACATATGCGCAAGCATGCCGAGATCGTCGCACCGAAGTTCGATGCGGTGCTCAAGGCGCTCGAGGACGGACTCGGAGCGGAAGAGCTGGCGCAGTGGACCTCACCGGACGGCGGGTACTTCATCACTCTGACGACGATGGAGGGCATCGCCGATCGCGTCGTCAAACTCGCAGGGGAAGCTGGTGTGAAGCTGACTCCTGCCGGTGCTACGCACCCGTACGGTCTCGACCCGCACAACAACATCATCCGCATCGCGCCGACGATGCCGACACTCGATGAAGTCGAACTCGCCGCGCAGGGCCTCGTGGCGTGTGTGCGCCTGGCCAGCTATGAGAAGCTGCTCGCCGGCTGACACCCGGGCGCTGCCTGCAGACTGAGACAGGTCCGCCCCGAACCGAAGGGTTCGGGGCGGACCTGTCTGTACCGGGGGGCGTCGGATCAGTAGTCGTAGAATCCGCGTCCGGACTTCACACCGAGCAAGCCGGCATCGACCATGCGCGACAGCAGGATCGGAGGTTTGTTCGCCGGGTCACCGGTCTCCTCATACATGCTCTCTGCGGCATAGAGGCAGGTGTCAAGACCGACGAGGTCGGCCAGCTTGATCGGCCCCATCGGATGGGCGCAGCCGCCGACCATTCCCGCGTCGATGTCCTCCTTCGTCGCGTGTCCGGCCTCGAGCATCCGGACCGCGCTGAGCAGGTACGGGATGAGCAGGGCGTTGACGATGAAACCGGGGCGGTCATCGGCCTGGATCGGGTTCTTCCCGAGCACATCGGCGACGAAGGACGTCACAGTGCTGCGGACATCCTCGGCGGTGAGCACCGAGGAGACGATCTCGACGAGCGGCTGGACCGGTGCGGGGTTGAAGAAATGCACTCCCAGCACGCGTTCGGGGCGCGAGGTCGCCTGCGCGAATCGGATGATCGGCATCGACGAGGTGTTCGAGGCCAGGATCGCTTCCGGGTCGGTGACGACCTGGTCGAGCTCGGCGAAGATCGACTTCTTGATGTCCTCATTCTCACTGGCTGCCTCGATGACGAGCTGACGATCGGCGAGATCGCTGATATCGGTGGTGAACTGCAGCCGGCCGAGCGTCTCGTCGCGGGCAGCGGCATCGAGTTTGCCTTTGTCGACTGCGCGAGCCAGGGACTTCTCGATACGGGCACGACCGGCGGCCGAGGCCTCCTCGTTGATCTCGCGGACGATGACGTCGAGACCGGACTTCGCCAGCACCTCGGCGATTCCGGCTCCCATGAGTCCGCTGCCGATAACAGCGGTGCGCTGGATGCTCACAAACTTCTCCTTCTTGGTCTATATGGTCGGTCGGGTGCGAATGACTCAGCTCAGGGCATTCGGGCGAGGAACCAATCGGCCGAGCGGATGGCTTTCATGGCCTCCCGCCGGCGTTCCCCGGGCAGAGTCTGAATGTAGACCTGCCCGTCGAGGTGCCCCACCTCGTGTTGGAGCATCTGGGCGAAGACTTCCGTGCCTTCGATCTCGATCGGCTGATTCTTCGCATCCACCCCTCGCACCCGAGCGAATTCGTAGCGGGGGGTGGGGAAGAACAGCCCAGGGACGGAGAGGCAGCCTTCTTCGATATCACGCAGCTGCCCGCCGAGCTCGACGATCTCCGGGTTGATGACATACCCCGTGCGACCGTCGAGGTCGTAGCCGAATGCTCGCAGTCCGACCCCGATCTGCGGAGCGGCGACCGCCGCACGGCCCTCGGGCCGTGCGGTGTCGACGAGGTCGGCTGCCAGAGCTTCGACGTGATCGTCGAAGACCGTCACCGGTTCGCACTTGCTGCGGAGCACGGGGTCGCCCCACAGTCGGATCTCGCGTTCAGGCATCGATCACCACGACGAGGTCTCCGCCTTCGAGCTGCTGGACATCGGCGATGGCCACACGGGAGACGGTTCCGGCCGTCTGCGTGGTGATCGTCGCTTCCATCTTCATCGCCTCGATGGTGGCTACGGTGTCGCCGACGGAGACCTTGTCGCCCTCGTGGACCTGCATGGTCACAACTCCGGCGAACGGGCTGCCGACATGTCCGCTGTTGTTCGGATCGGCCTTCTCCGCTGTCTTGACTTCGCTTTCGACGGAGCGGTCACGCACCTGCAGCGGACGCAGCTGCCCGTTGAGGGTGAACATGACCGAACGCATCCCGCGCTCGTCAGTGCCGCCGATGGCCTGGACGCCGATGAGCAGGTTCTTTCCCTTCGCCAGCTCGACGGCATGCTCTTCGCCGCTGGTGAGACCGTAGAGGTACTCGGAGGTCTCGACGACGGAGAGGTCGCCGTAGTTTGAGCGCATCGCCTGGAATTCCTTCGTCGGTCCGGGGAACAGCAGCTCGTTGAGCTTGTCCTTCCGGTCCCGGCCCGGCGTCTGCAGTGCTTCGGCATCCGCAGGTTCGAGATGTTCGGTGAGCGGCTTGGCGGAACGGCCGGCGAGGGCCTTCGTGCGGAACGGCTCGGGCCATCCGCCCGGAGGATCACCGAGGTCGCCGTTGAGGAACCCGATCACCGAATCCGGAATGTCGAACTTCTCGGGGTTCTCCGCGAACTCCTCGGGCGCAACTCCGGCGCCGACGAGGTGAAGCGCCAGATCGCCGACGACCTTCGAGGACGGGGTGACCTTGACGAGATGGCCGAGAATCGAATCCGCGGCCGCGTACATGTGCTCGATGTCCTCGAACCGCTCCCCCAGGCCCAGTGCGACGGCCTGCTGACGCAGGTTCGACAGCTGTCCGCCGGGGATCTCGTGACGGTAGACGCGGCCGGTCGGTCCGGCGAGCCCGGACTCGAACGGTGCGTAGAGCTTGCGCACCGATTCCCAGTAGGGTTCGAGGTCGCTGACGGCGTCGAGGCTGATGCCGGTGTCACGCTCGGTGTTCTCGAATGCGGCGACGAGCGCGGAGAGACTCGGCTGGCTGGTGGTTCCGGCCATGGCCGCCGAGGCGGCATCGACGGCATCAGCACCGGCGGCGGCAGCAGCATAGAGGGTGGCCAGCTGTCCGCCCGCAGTGTCGTGGGTGTGGACGTGGACGGGCAAGTCGAAGTTCTCCCGCAGAGCAGTCACGAGCTTGACCGTGGCTGCCGGGCGCAGCAGGCCGGCCATGTCCTTGATGGCGAGGACATGAGCTCCGGCGCCAACGATCTGTTCGGCCAAGCGCAGGTAGTAGTCGAGCGTGTAGAGCTCTTCCTTCGGATCGAGGATATCCGAGGTGTAGCACAGGGCCACCTCGGCCAGTGCCGTGTTCGTTCCGCGCACGGCTTCGATCGCCGGACGCATCTGCTCGACGTCGTTGAGAGCGTCGAAGATGCGGAAGATATCGATACCCGTGCGGGCCGCTTCATCGACGAATGCGTCGGTGACCTCGGTCGGGTACGGGGTGTATCCGACTGTGTTGCGTCCGCGCAGAAGCATCTGCAGGTTGATGTTGGGCACCGCGGTGCGCAGGGCTTCGAGACGTTCCCATGGATCCTCGCCGAGGAAACGCAGCGCCACGTCATAGGTCGCACCGCCCCAGGCCTCGATACTCAGCAGTTCGGGTGTCATCCGGGAGACGTGCCCGGCCACGGCCAGCAGGTCTCGGGTGCGCACACGGGTGGCCAGCAGGGACTGGTGGGCGTCGCGGAACGTCGTATCCGTGACCGCCAGGGAGCTCTGCTCACGCAGGGCGCGGGCGAAGCCCTCCGGTCCGAGCTCGGCGAGACGGTCGCGGCTGCCCGCTGCGGGTGCCGCGGAGAGGTCGATGCTCGGGAGTTTGTCGCCCGGACGGATGCGCAGGCCCGGTTCGCCGTGGGGGCGGTTGACCGTGACATCGGCGAGGTAGTCGAGCAGCTTGGATCCGCGGTCGGCGCTCACTCGAGCGTCGAAGAGCTGCGGGCGTTCTTCGATGAAGGATGTGGACAGGTCTCCGGCGACGAATTCGGGATCGTCGAGGACAGCTTGCAGGAAGCCGATGTTCGACGATACGCCGCGGATGCGGAACTCAGCCAGGGCTCGCTTGGCTCGGCCGACAGCCTGAGCGAAGTCGCGGCCGCGGCACGAGAGCTTCACGAGCATCGAGTCGAAGTGGGGGCTGACGGCAGCACCGGCGTGGACGGTTCCGCCATCGA
This sequence comes from Brevibacterium permense, assembly GCF_025506275.1. Taxonomy (GTDB): domain Bacteria; phylum Actinomycetota; class Actinomycetes; order Actinomycetales; family Brevibacteriaceae; genus Brevibacterium; species Brevibacterium permense_A. Next base: position 39,995 of record NZ_QYCP01000083.1, on the reverse strand, counting down.
GGCGCACACCTGCGCCACCGGCAGAGCGGTAAGCGGTGATCGTACCGGTGTCGGGGCGGAACGAGTTCGCGGGATCCTCGGTGGTGATGCGGCACTGGAGCGCGGCGCCCTTGATCCGCATCTCGTCCTGGCGCAGGCCGATCTCTTCGAGGGTGGCCCCGGCGGCGATGCGCATCTGCGAAGCCACGATGTCGACATCGGTGATCTCTTCGGTCACAGTGTGTTCGACCTGGACACGCGGGTTCATTTCGATGAACACGTGCTTGCCGGCGCGCGGACCGTCGGTTTCGAGGAGGAATTCCACGGTGCCGGCGTTCTGGTAGCCCAGCGCCTTTGCGAACTTCAGGGCATCTGAGTGCAGGGCGGCCGCGATCTCGGGATCGAGGTTCGGGGCTGGAGCGATTTCCACGACCTTCTGGTGGCGGCGCTGCACGGAGCAGTCGCGTTCGAAGAGGTGGATGGCGTTTGAGTCGTTGTCGGCAAGCACCTGGACCTCGATGTGACGGGGGCGCTGCACCGCCTGCTCGATGAAGACCGTGGGATCGCCGAAGGCGCCTTCGGCTTCGCGCATGGCGGCCTTGAGAGCGTCCTCGAGGTCGGAGGCCTGAGCCACGCGACGCATTCCGCGACCACCGCCGCCGGCGACGGCCTTGACGAAGAGGGGGTATTCCATCGATTCGGCATCGGCGAGCAGCTGTGCGATATCGGCCGACGGCCGTGTTGAATCGAGGACCGGAATGCCCGCATTGCGTGCTGCCGCCAGCGCTTGGACCTTGTTTCCGGCCAGTTCGAGCACATCGGCCTTGGGCCCGATGAAGGTGATGCCCGCTTCGGCACAGGCACGTGCGAGATCGGGGTTCTCAGAGAGGAAGCCGTATCCGGGGTAGATGGCGTCGGCGCCGCTCTCCTTCGCCACCCGCAGCACCTCTTCGACGCTGAGGTACGCGCGGACGGGATGCCCCTCCTCACCGATCATGTAGGCTTCGTCGGCCTTCATGCGGTGTTCGGAGTTGCGGTCCTCATATGGGAAGACTGCGACGGTGGAGGCTCCGAGCTCATAGGCGGCACGGAACGCGCGGACGGCGATCTCTCCGCGGTTGGCCACGAGGACTTTAGAGAACATAGGTGTCTCTCACTTCTGTATCGGCCGCACTGGGCGACTGGTCGACAAGCTGTCGGGAACATACTCTACAAGTGACCTGGAACACCCCTGCGCCCGGGGGTCGACTTTGGACTGAGACGTGAGTCTCGGCGTGGTCGGCACGGCTCGGCAGCCGCCGATACGTTAACGTAGGAGGGTGCTTGTCCTAAGTATCAGCAGCCTCAAAGGCGGAGTCGGTAAGACATCCGTGACGCTCGGTCTGGCCTCGGCGGCCTACAACAGGGGGATTCCCACCCTGGTCGTCGACATGGACCCGCAGGCGGACTCGTCGACCGGCCTCGATGTGCCGACCTCGACGCGTGTCGACATCGCCGATGTGCTCGCTGCTCCGAAGTCCCAGAAGATCCTGTCCGAGGCGATCATCCCCTCCGGGTGGGTCGGTGACAGGCTCGGCCACCTCGATGTGATCTCCGGATCTCCGCGTGCCGCGGAATTCGATCGGCCTTCGCTGTCCGAGCGCTATCTGCGCCGGCTCGAAGATGCCCTGACTCGCATCGCGAAAGGCTACCGACTCGTCCTCATCGACTGTCCGCCCAGCCTCAACGGTCTCACCCGTACGGCATGGTCAGCGAGCAACCGAGTCGCGGTCGTCACCGAGCCCAGCCTGTTCTCCGTAGCGGCTGCCGACCGTGCCCTGCGGGCGACGGACGAGCTGCGGCAGCGTGGTGCTTCCGATCTGCAGCCACTCGGCCTGGTCGTCAATCGAGTGCGTGCCGGTTCGACCGAACATGACTATCGCATCCAGGAGATGCGTGAGATGTTCGGTCCTCTCGTCCTCAATCCGCCTTTGGCCGAACGGGCCGTCATGCAGCAGGCTCAGGGATCGGCGCGTCCGATCCACTCCTGGCCAGGCAAACCCGCCGAAGAAGTCGCCGGCTCGTTCGATGCTCTTCTCGAACGAGCACTGCGCTCGGAGAACATCCGCGGTCGGCGCGGTGCCGCCCCGGCGAAGAACGGCGCTCAGCAGCCCGAGAAGAAGTGAACGACCAGCTGCCCACGCTCCCCCACCAACACGTCGACTGCCGTCGCGAACTCAGGTTCGTGACGGCAGTTCTCTGTTCCCAGGTGCCTCGGACGCATTCGAGGCACCTGCACCTCACCTTTCCGTTCCATACGACAAACGAGGCGGTCCGCTCGAACTGAGCGGACCGCCTCGGTGGTGGTGTGAGTACTCTGTCGGCCGTCAGCCGGATTTGCGTGCGCGACGGGCGGCGAGCTCATCCATGGCTTCGAGAGCCGCATCGTCTTCGGGGACTCGTTCGCTCGGGAACTCGGACAGCGAACCTTCGACTTCGTTCCAGACGCGGCCGACGGCGATGCCGAAGACGCCCTGCCCGCCCTGGAGGAGGTCGACGACCTCATCAGGCGAGGTGCATTCGAAGACACTGGCGCCATCGGACATGAGGGTGATCTGAGAGAGATCGTCGACTCCGCGGGAGCGCAGGTGCTCAACCGCGGTGCGGATCGACTGCAGTCCGACGCCGGTGTCGAGAAGTCGCTTGACGATCTTGAGGACGAGGATGTCACGGAAGCTGTAGAGCCGCTGGCTGCCGGATCCGGTCGCGTTGCGGATAGAAGGGGTCACCAGATCGGTGCGCGCCCAGTAATCGAGGCGACGATAGCTGATGCCGACGACCTTGCAGACGGTGGGACCGCGGTAGCCGGCCTCTTCATCGAGTACGGGCAGATCATCATCGAACAGCAGCCCTTGGGCTGCTGACGGCATCGGCGTCATGTCGACGCTTTCATGACTTGAGCGGTTCACACCGACTCCTCCTTAAAGTCCCTGGGGGAAGCGAAGGTCGCTTGGAAGGACCGAGAACATAGTCATTCTAGCCCTCTTCCCAGCGAACCTACAGTGGGATTCAACAACTCCAAGTTATTCTGCCGTCCCCGCCAGGACAAACATCTCGAGGTAACAATTTCCGCGTGTCGCCGTTACCGCAGTATTCGAACATGTCACATGGATGTCATTCAGGCGACTCGGAGCGGAAGGAGCCGGGGTCCGAAGAGCCTAGTTCGACGGGCTTTCGCCGTCTGATTTCGGTTCAGCCCGGCTCGGAGGATCCGCCTTCTTCGGCTTGGCGCTCGTCAGCAGCCTGGTTTTGACCGTCGACGCATAGGTGTCGACGTATTCCTGTCCGGACAGGCGCATGATCTCGTACATGATCTCGTCGGTGACCGACCGCAGCATGAAACGGTCGACAGGAAGACCCGAATACTTCGAGAAGTCCATCGGTGCGCCGAAGACGACTCCGACACGCCGGAGCTTGGGAACGAGGCGACCGGCAGGCTGCAGCTTGTCCGTGCCGATGATCGCCACTGGAACCACTGGCGCGCCGGACTCGAGGACGAGACGCGCAATGCCGGTACGTCCGCGATAGAGCTTCCCGTCGGGCGAGCGAGTGCCTTCGGGATAGATGCCCAGCGAGTTTCCCTCACGGAGAACCTTCAGACCCGATTCGAGCGAAGCCTGAGATCCCGATCCGCCGCCGCGGTCCATGGGCAGCTGATTGTTCAGCTTAAAGAACCATCGAGTCACCGCACCCTTGATTCCGCGACCGGTGAAGTAGTCCTTCTTCGCCAGATAGACGACGGGACGCGGAGCGAGCAGCGGAACGAAGATCGAGTCCATGAAGTGGTTGTGGTTTCCGGCGATGATCGCCGGGCCCTCGGACGGCAGATTGTCCAGGCCCCGCACCCACGGGCGGAAGAGGATCCGCAGGATGGGTCCGGCGAGGACTCGCTTGAGAAACCAGTAGATCACGCGCACCCTTCCGATTACGACTCTTTGTCGTCCTCGGCAATCATATATCGACACGAACGGTGAACAGCGAAGTCTGTCTTGGACTCATCCGTGCCATGCTGGGAGCATGGAGATCGATTTCACACTCGGGGCGGATCCGACGGCCGCCTATTGCAGCCTCGACAGCGGTTCAGCCTCCGCTGTCCTCTTCCTGCACGGACTCACCGGTTCGCCCGTCTCCTGGGTGCCGATCGCCCGCGCGCTCGCGGCGGAGGGCGTCGACGTCAGCGTCCCCCAGCTGCCCGGGCACGGCACCTCATGGCAGGACATGGACGCTACGGGGTGGTCCGACTGGCTCGGCGAGGCGCGCACCGAGATGGGTCGGCTGCAGGCCGACCACGAGCGTGTCGTCGTCGCCGGTCTGTCGATGGGTGGAGCCCTGGCACTTGCCCTGGCGGCGGCAGAGGGAGCGCCCGACGAGATCGTCGTGGTCAATCCTGCTCTCTACATCGACTCTCCCTTCGCTCCCCTGCTGCCGGTGCTCAGGCACGTCGTGCGCACGATCCCGTCGATCGGCGGCGACATCGCGCACCCGGACCGCGACGAGTACGCCTATGAACGGACGCCGGTGGCTCCCCTGGCCACGTTCCATCGTGCGCTGCGGACTCTGCGCGACGATCTGTGGAAAGTCAACTGTCCCGTCACTGCCATGGTCTCCGGTGAGGACAATGTCGTGAGTCCGCGGACGCTGCGTGCGCTGAGATCGAACCTTCCGCACCCGCCGAGGATAGTCGCCCTCCGCCGATCCCGCCATGTGGCGACCCTCGACTTCGATGCGAAATCCATCGCGGAGGCGGTCCTGCAGGCGGTCTCCACCGAAACTGCCGTGCCACGGCAGTCCGAGACCGGGGAATAGCTGAGGCCGCGGAATTGCTGACTCAGGTATGAACGACGAGGGCACCGCTTCGACTCCCGACGACGAGGGCCGGGAGGACTGGCGAGGTGAGGTACCCGATCCGGAGAGGATCGGGCACGACCGATCGCGCATCAGCGACGAAGAATGGGACGACCTCGTCCGGCAGATCGCCGAACCCTCGGCGACGACGGGTGATATGCCCGCCGAGGATGTTCGCGACGCACTCGAGGACACCGAGCATTGGGAGCGCGAACCGGCGGAGCCGATCGGGTGGCGCACCGCTTCGCCCACTCTGGTGCTGTCCTGGGCCGCGGCTCTCGGCGCGGTCGTGCTCCTGCTCATCGGCGTGATCTTCTTCAGGCCGCTGCCGGGGTGGTACCTGCTCATCGGTCTGGCGGTCGGCATCGGCGGCGCGGTCGGTCTGTTCTTCCATCTGCCGAGCCATCGTTCCGCCGACGACGGCGACGGATCCTCGGTGTGAGCGATGCTGACCGCTTTGTGTCAGCGACTCCTGAGAGACTGTGCATCATGACCGTCCCGTTCGACCGCGCGCCCAGCGCACTGCACAACACTCAGCTGTCATTCGACAGCCTCGGAACTCCCCTGTCCGACGTCACCTTCGTCATCGTCGACCTCGAAACGACGGGCACCCGAGCCGGGCAATCGGAGATCACCGAGATCGGCGCGGTCAAGACTCTCGGCGGCGAGGTCATCGGCGAGTTCCAGACCCTGGTCAAACCGGAACACTCCGTGATCAGCCCATTCGTCGCCCGGCTCACCGGCATCACTCATGCGATGGTCGATGACGCACCTCCGATCAGCTCGGTTCTGCCGAGTTTTCTGGAATTCTCCGTCGGTGCGGTGCTGGTCGCACACAATGCGCCCTTCGACATCGGATTCCTCCGCTCGGCCTGTGAACGTCTCGACTACCATTGGCCGGCGCCTACAGTCCTCGATACCGTCACGCTGGCCCGGCGCGTCGTCGGACGCGACGAAGTGCGCAACCACAAACTCTCGACGCTCGCCGCTCATTTCGGCACGCAGGTCGAGCCCGATCACCGTGCGCTCTCCGATGCGCGAGCGACCGGCGAGGTCCTCCACCATCTGTTCGAACGCTTCGGCGGCTACGGAGTGACGACGCTGGAGGAGCTGTCGACCGTCAGGCAGTCGGGGTGGGCGAAGCGACAGGCCAAATCCCATCTGGCCAGGGGCGTTCCCGCGGAGCCCGGCGTCTACATGTTCCTCGACGGCACTCGCCGTGTGCTCTACATCGGCAAGTCCGGAAATATGGCCAGGCGGGTGCGCGGGTACTTCAACGCCTCGGAGAACCGTGGCCGCATGGCCGAGATGATCACAGCGGCACAGGAGGTCAGCTGTCTGCCCTGCGCCCACGCGCTGGAAGCCGAAGTCCGCGAGATCCGCCTCATCGGAGAGTTGGCGCCGCCGTACAACCGACGGTCGAAGAACCCGGAACGCAATTCCTGGATAGTCCTCAGCGATGAGCTCTTCCCCCGACTGTCGGTGGTTCGGGCGAACTCGGCGCTCGAACGCTCCCCCGCTCCGCCGCTGGGACCGTTCCGTTCACGGAAGTCGGCACAGGCCGTCAAGGAACTCCTCGACACCCTCTACCCCGTCAAGAGGTGCACGGCAGCGGTCACGCAGCGCAGCCTCGGCGAACATCGTCCCTGTGTGAGTGCACAGGTCGGTCAGTGCGGCGGTCCCTGCGCGGGGATCACCGATGTCGATGACTACCGGAACTCGATCCGCGAGCTCTTCGCTCTGCTCGATGGGGACCTGTCCTCACTGCAGCGCTTGGCCGCTGAGCGGATGCAGCGACTGTCAGGAGAAGCCCGGTTCGAAACGGCCGCCGAGGTCCGTGACTCAATGCGCTCGGCAGTGTCCATCGCGGCGCGAGCCGAACAGGTGACGGCCTTGCGGAGAGTTCCCGAACTGATTGCGGCGGCCCCCGGTTTCGACTCCGGCTGGGATCTGGCGATCATCCGCCACGGGAAACTCGCCGCCGCCGGCCATGTGTCGACCAGACAAGCCATGGGAGATTCCCTGTCGGCGCTGAGTTCGACGGCCGAATGGGTCCCTGCCCCCGGAGCGCTGCCGCAGGAGACCGACTCGCTCCCGGAGGAGTCGCGTCTGCTGGCCGGCTGGCTGGAGACCGCCGAGCTCGTCTCTGTGACGCCCGCAGGCGATCATGGCTGGTCGCTGCCCCGTCAGGGAGCGACCAGCCATGCACGCAGCTCAGGAGCGGTTCGTCTCAGCGACTCTGTGTGAGACGTCGATGAGCTGCTGGAGCTTGTCCGCGCCGCCCCCGTTGTCGATCGTCGCCACCGCAGTTTCGAGTTTGAGGGCCAAACGCTCCGTGAAGGTGCCCACAGCCGACTCGTCGGCGGCGACGAGCGCCGCCGCGGCGTTGATGGCCACGATGTCGCGCACGGCCGATCGTTCGCCGTCGAGGACCGCGCGCGTGATGGCCGCGTTCTCATTCGGGCCGCCGCCGCGCAGATCGTCCTTCGTCGCCCGCTCGATGCCGAGGTCGAGGGCGTCGAACGTCGTGTGTTCGATCTCGCCGTGACGGACTTCCCACACATCGTTGACATCGGTGTTGCTCAACTCGTCGAGACCGTCGCGTGACCGGAAGACCACGGCCTGGTGCCCGCGTTTGGCCAGCGTGCCGACGACGAGCGGGGCCATCTGGGCATCGGCGACGCCGATGGCCGTATGCCTGGCCCGAGCCGGGTTCGTCAGAGGGCCGAGGATGTTGAACGCGGTGGGGACGTTGATCTGGCGCCGCACTGCAGCGACGAACTGCATCGACGGGTGGAACACGTTGGCGAAGCAGAAGGCCAGTCCGACCTCTTGGGCGATCTGACCTGTCTGTTCGGGTGTGATGTCGAACCGCACGCCGAGGGCTTCGAGCACGTCGGCCGATCCCGACGCCGAGGATGTCGCGCGGTTTCCGTGCTTGACGACCCGCTGTCCGGTGGCGGAGATGATCATGGCCGCGGTCGACGAGATGTTCGCCGTCTTCGCGCGGTCGCCTCCGGTGCCGACGATGTCGACAGAGTCTTCCAGCCCCGGCAAGGGAACGGCATGATCCATCATGGCCGCCACGAGGCCGGCGATCTCCTCGACCGTCTCGCCCTTCGTATGGTGTGCGGCGAGAAATGCGGCCATTGTCACATCCGGGGTATTGCCCGACATGATCTGATCCATCGCCCAAGCCGCCTGAACGCCATCGAGGTCCTGCTGGTGCATGAGAGCCATGAGCAGGTCGGGCCAGTTCTCAGCGGTCGCCGGAACCGTGGTGCGGGCCCCGGAAGCCTGAGCTGCCGGGGTGGTCATGGGCGTGGAATCGGTCATCCGTCTGAACTCTCACTAGGGGCTGACGCCGCCCTGAAGCTCAGGGCGGACCTTACCTGCGGCATACTATCGCGACTTCGACACGCGGGCCGAAGCGGCATCCGAAACGAGATTTCGGCACCAGATCGCGGTTTTTGCTACGTCGTGTAGAAATTTCTTTCTCGAAACCTGGGTAAAAGATGAAAACTCACCCCGAGACGGGTAATAATGGGGTTGTGTCAACTGCCACTGCATCTCAAACAGCGCCAGCACATCCGGTTGTCAATCGTCCGAATGTGACCACGGTGGGCTTCATCGTGTTCCTCGCGAGCGACCTGATGTTCTTTGCCGCGCTCTTCGCCATGTACTTCACCGTCCGGTCCGTTGTTCCGGAGCTGTGGGAGGCGAGGACCCAGATCCTCGACATCCCCTACGCTCTCGGCAACACGTTGATCCTGGTGTCGTCTTCGTTCACCTGCCAGATCGGTGTGTTCGCTGCCGAGCGGTTCCGCCCCCGGCGGACCGGGTCGCTGTTCAACATCGCCAAATGGGGAATGGTCGAGTGGTTCTACCTCACCTTCGCCTTGGGCGCGATCTTCGTCTCCGGTCAGGTCATGGAGTACGCGACCCTCGTCAGCGAGGGCATCTCGATCAGCTCCGACGGCTACGGTTCCGTCTTCTATCTGACCACGGGCTTCCACGGCATTCACGTGACCATCGGACTCATCTGCTTCCTGCTCGTCATCGGACGCGCCTACGGAGCGAAGAAGTTCGGTCACCATGAAGCCACATTCGCAATCTGCGTGTCCTACTACTGGCACTTCGTCGATGTCGTCTGGATCGGTCTGTTCGGCGTCATCTACCTGCTCCAGTAGCCGGCCCGAGATGCTCGGCGCCCAGGACTCACAACACTTCAAGCAAAGGACGATCAAGTGAAGCTTCTAGCAGATCGCCGCAGACATCCCATGGCGCTGGTCGCGCTTCTTCTCGTGGGACTGCTGCTGACCGGCGGAGCCTATGCACTCTTCACGCAGACTTCGAGCGCCAAGGCGGACACAGCCAGCGCCTCTGATATCGAAGAAGGCAAGAAACTCTTCGCGGCAAACTGTGCCACCTGTCACGGCATGAACGCCGAAGGCTCGAAGGCCGGTCCCGGCCTCATCGGCGTCGGTGCTGCTGCAGTGGACTTCCAGGTCGGAACCGGACGCATGCCGCTGCAGGCCAACGGCCCGCAGGCTCGCGTCAAGGAACCGCAGTTCGACGAAGAGCAGACCGCTCAGATCGCGGCCTACGTTGCTTCGCTCGGCCCCGGGCCGGCAGTTCCCGAAGACGAGTACCTCGATGCTTCGAAGGGGGACCCCGCTGCCGGCGGCGGTCTGTTCCGCACCAACTGCGCCATGTGCCACAACGTGGTCGGCTCCGGAGGTGCGCTGACCCGCGGCAAGTACGCACCGAACCTGTCCGAAGTATCTGAGAAGCACCTCTACGAAGCGATGCAGACCGGCCCCCAGAACATGCCGATCTTCAACGACGCGAACCTGACTCCCGAAGACAAGCGCGATGTCATCGCCTACGTCAAGGAAGTCTCGGACAACCCCTCCCCCGGCGGCTTCAAGCTCGGATCGCTGGGCCCAGTGGCAGAGGGCCTGTTCATCTGGTTCTTCGGACTTGCTGCCGTCATCGGTCTGACAGTGTGGCTGTCATCCAGGGCCAAGTGAGGCTGACAGTGTCGTTCACCATCAATTACGAGAATAGACGGGGAATTCAATGACCTCGAAAGAGCACTCCGGCGGCGGCAGCCAGCTCGAGGAGTTGAACGGGTTCACGAACCCAGGTCTGCCCGAGCACAAACCGCGCCTGGCCGACTCGGACCCGCGCGCCGAGAAAGTCGCCGAACGACAGGTAGCCGCCTGGTTCATCCTCTCGATGATCGGAACCATCTGGTTCATCGTGGCGTACTTCCTGTTCACCCCGGGCGAATCGATGCAGAGCATCCGCCTTCACAACATGTTCGTCGGCCTCGGCGCCGCTGTCGCGATGTTCTCCATCGGCTTCGGTGCAGTGCTCTGGGCCAAGAACCTCATGAGCGATCACGAGGGCATCGACGAACGCCATGACATCGGCGGCAGCGAAGAGGATCAGGCGATTGCGCTCGAGATCCTCCACCAGGCCAAGGAAGAGTCGGGCATCGCCCGCCGTCCACTGCTGCGCAATACGCTCATCGCCGCTCTGGCGATCGCGCCGCTGCCGGCAGTTCTCGTCTTCCGCGACCTCGGTCCGCTGCCGGGCGACAAGATGTTCAACACGCTCTGGCAGAAGGGCACTCGCCTCATCCGCGACGTCGGCGGAATCCCCTCGGTGGATTCCGAACGTCCGATCAAGGCTGACGAAGTCACAATCGGCTCGGCCTACCACGTCCTGCCTTCGGGCATCGGCGACGAGGAGGCCAGCGAGCACCCGCTGAACGAGAAGGCCAAAGCGGCCGTGCTTCTCATGCGCATCGATCCCAAGGAACTCAAAGAGGATCCGGATCGCAAGGACTGGTCGCACGACGGAATCGTCGCCTACTCGAAGATCTGCACTCACGTCGGCTGCCCCGTCGCACTGTACGAGCACCAGACGCACCACCTGCTGTGTCCCTGCCACCAGTCGACCTTCGACGTGACGGAACACTGCAAGGTCATCTTCGGACCGGCCAAACGACCGCTTCCTCAGCTGCCCATCACCGTGGACAGCGAAGGCTACCTGGTTGCCCAGTCGGACTTCCCTGAGCCTGTCGGACCTACGTTCTGGGAGATCAACCACCCATGAGTACTACACAGCCAACCACCACCATCGGGAAGGCGGCGAACTTCGCCGAAACCCGCGTCGGGGCATCTGTCCTCGTGCGCGAGTTCGGTCGCAAGATCTTCCCCTCCCACTGGTCGTTCATGCTCGGCGAGGTTGCTCTCTACAGCTTCATCATCGTCGTTCTGTCCGGAACGTTCCTCACGTTCTTCTTCCAGCCGGCCATGGGCGAACTGCACTACGACGGACCCTGGCTGCCGCTGCGCGGCGTCGAGATCTCCGAAGCCTATGATTCGACACTCGCGATCTCCCTAGAGATCCGCGGCGGTCTGTTCATCCGACAGATGCACCACTGGGGCGCGCTGCTCTTCGTCGCCGCATTGAGCGTCCACATGCTCCGCGTGTTCTTCACCGGTGCCTTCCGCCGTCCGCGTGAGCTCAACTGGGTCGTCGGTGTTCTGCTCGTCATCATGGGCATGGCTGCCGGCTTCACCGGCTACTCGCTCCCCGATGATCTGCTGTCGGGCAACGGCCTGCGAATCATCGACGGCATCCTGAAGTCGCTGCCGCTCGTCGGAACCTATATCTCGTTCTTCCTCTTCGGTGGAGAGTTCCCGGGCATCGACATCGTGGCCCGCCTCTACACCCTGCACATCATGATCGTGCCGGCTCTGCTCATCGCACTCATCGGCATCCACCTGATGTTCGTCGTCGTGCACAAGCACACTCAGTACCCTGGTGCTGGAAACACCGAGAAGAACGTCGTCGGAGAACCTGTTCTGCCGACCTTCGCGGCCAAGGGCGGAGGATTCTTCTTCCTCATCTTCGGTCTGCTCTCGCTGATCTCGGCTCTGTTCACGATCAACCCGATCTGGAACTACGGTCCGTATGACCCCTCGCCCGTCTCGGCTGGTACCCAGCCTGACTGGTACATCGGCTGGGCCGACGGATTCCTCCGCATCGTTCCGGGCTGGTTCGAGTTCTACATCTTCGGATGGCCGATCTCGCTCAACATCAACAGTGCCGTGATCGTCATGGGCGGCGTGTTCGCTGTCATGTTCATCTACCCGTTCTTCGAGGCGTGGCTGCAGAAGGACCATCGGGAACACCACATCCTCGATCGTCCGCGCAACAACCCGACTCGTACCGCCATCGGTGTTGCAGGAATCATCTTCTACTGCAACATGTGGGCGGCTGCATCGGGTGACATCATCGCAGTGTTCTTCCAGATGTCGCTCAACGACATGATCTACATCTTCCGCTTCGTGTTCTTCTTCGGACCGATAATCGGCTACATCATCACCAAGCGCATGTGCCTCGCGCTTCAGCGCAAGGACCGTGAGATCGCTCTGCACGGACGGGAGACGGCCCATATCATCCGTCTGCCCCACGGTGAGTTCCTCGAACGTCACGAGGCTCTTCCCCCGCACAAGCTGTGGAAGATCACCGCGTTCGAGTCGCCGGCCTACGTACCGGCCGAGCCGAATGCCGACGGCAAGATCACGGGGATGGAGAAGCTGCGCGCACGTCTGTCTCGCTTCTTCTTCGAAGATCGTGTGGCTCCGGTGACGAAGCAGGAACTCGAAGCTTCGCACCACGACCATGACGCTGTCGAGGGTTCGAACAACAAGGAACTCGGACACTGACAGGTTCGCCACGCCAGATATGAGGGGCTCAGCAGTTCAACTGCTGAGCCCCTCGCTCCATTCACAGAAGAGGCGGTCACTCGTCACTCCCCGTCGCGTACTCCGCCCTCCGCCTCCTGACGTGGAGATCTGCACCTGAGCCTGTCGGTCTCAGGCCCTGCTCGCTATGGGCCGCACCACCTGGATTGCGCCGCTAACGAGTTGATCGAAATAGTGTCGTGTCGATCCGATCCGATTCTCCGCGAATCGGAACACCCGCCGAAGGCTATGAGAGCTCTGCCTCTCCCCTGCCCGTTGCCTGGCGCCGCATAGCTGCTCTGAAAGCCGCGACTGCCGATCTAGGCTCATCGGCCCCACGCTTGGCAGAATGAGAATGAGCTGAGCGGTACAGTGACTCACTGCCACAGCGTGGCCAGCGAACGAGTGTCACCAGGGCTTTCTTCAGCCTAGAGTCGTCTCCGGCTGCGACTGCGTCCGCCCTAGTGGATTCCACGTGTCGAGGCGACTGCACGGATTCGGTTCGTCCACACTTATCTGACATCTCAACGACTGCATAAGAGTCAGGCTCCAGTCATACACTCGCTGGCGCCGGAGCCCCCGTGGACGCTCGCCGCGAACAGTGGTGGACCTGATGTTGCTCTTGGCGATTGCGTCGGCACAACGCCTCCTTCCTCGCGGTGTGCTCTGTCGAATTGATACTGAATATTCTGAAATGCTCACCGAAGAAAGTGATGAGTTCAGAACAACCTAGACCAAACAGCAGTCCGCCGCTTGCTCCGGAAGAGCATTCCTCCGCTAGCCCCGGCTGCGAACGGCAGAAGTGTTACCCTGCGGAGGTACATATGGGGCCGCAGTGGACCACGTATGCGTCCGCCAGCCACACCGGCACAGACCTCATTCAGTCACCAACCTCGGCGAAAATCCCGGCGAAACAGGCCCGCCAGAAGTTCTGTGAATAGCACTGTGGCCCGGACTCGACTTGAGTCCGGGCCACAGTGGCCGGGCGATCAGATCACTGAATCAGTGGGCGAAATCGCCGCGATCGTGTTCGTAGGTGAGACCGACCAGAGCAACGATGCCGAGCACGACACCGAACGGGAAGATCCACCAACCCATGGCGATTCCGTAGAATGCGACGGCGGCGGCACCCGCACTGACGATCGGCCACCAGCTCCACGGGCTGAACATACCGTAGTCGGCATCGGCGTCGGAGATCTCGGCGTCGTCGTTGTCCTGAGGCTGACGACCGACGCGTCGATCCGTCAGCCAGAGGTACACGCCGATCATCAGGGCCATCAGTCCGACGAGGAGCAGCGCCGGGAATCCGACGAGCTCGGTGAAGTCGGTGAAGAAGCCGTAGAAGATCCCGACTGCGATGAAGAACAGGCCGCAGAGGTTGAAGACGTAGATCGATGACTTCATTTGGCATTGTCTCCTGTGAGCTGGGGTTCTGCCTGACCGTGACCGCTGTACTCAAGCAGCTCGGGGTGGTTGAGGTCGAAGGCAGGACGTTCGGAGCGGATCCGCGGCAGCGAGGTGAAGTTGTGACGCGGGGGCGGGCAGGAGGTTGCCCATTCGAGCGATCCTCCGTAGCCCCATGGGTCGTCGACCGTCACCTTGGGTGCATTGCGGTGGGTTATCCACACGTTCCAGAAGAACGGAACCATGGACAGACCCAGCAGCAGCGAACCGACCGTCGACACCTGGTTCATCCAGGTGAAGCCGTCCTGCGGCAGGTAGTCGGCGTAACGACGCGGCATGCCGTCGACACCCAGCCAGTGCTGGACGAGGAAGGTTCCGTGGAAGCCGATGAACAGCATCCAGAAGTGGATGTGTCCGAGCTTCTCGTTGAGCATCTTGCCCGTCCACTTCGGCCACCAGAAGTAGAATCCGGCGAACATCGCGAACACGACGGTGCCGAAGACGACGTAGTGGAAGTGCGCCACGACGAAGTAGGTGTCGGACACATGCTGGTCGAGGGCCGGGCTGGCCAGGATGACTCCGGTCAGACCGCCGAAGAGGAACGTCGCGAGGAAGCCGATCGACCACACGATGGGCGTCTCGAATGTGATCGAGCCTCTCCACATCGTGCCGATCCAGTTGAAGAACTTCACACCTGTCGGAATTGCGATGAGCATCGTCATGAACGCGAAGAACGGCAGTGCCACGACGCCCGTGACGTACATGTGGTGGGCCCACACGGTCACCGACAGAGCAGCGATGGCTACTGTCGCGAAGACGAGTTCCTTGTATCCGAAGAGCGGCTTGCGGCTGAAGACGGGGAAGATCTCTGTGACGATGCCGAAGAACGGCAGCGCGATGACATAGACCTCGGGGTGGCCGAAGAACCAGAACAGGTGCTGCCAGAGTATCGGTCCGCCGTTGCCCGGACTGAACACATGGGAACCGAGGACGCGGTCGGAACCGAGCACTAGCAGCGCAGCCGCCAGCGGCTGGAAGGCCATGAGCACGAGGATGCCGGTGACCAGGACGTTCCAGGTGAAGATCGGCATGCGGAACATAGTCATGCCGGGGGCGCGCATTGTGATCACAGTGGTGATGAAGTTGACGGAGCCGAGGATGGTTCCGAAGCCCTGCAGGGCGAGTCCGAGGACCCACAAGTTACCACCGGCGCCCGGTGTGAACGTCGTATTGCTCAATGGCGCGTAGGCGGTCCAGCCGAAGGATGCCGCACCCTGAGGGGTGAGGAATCCGGAGATGGCCACAAGGCTGCCGAAGAGGTACATCCAGAAGGCGAAGGCATTCAGCCGCGGGAACGCCACGTCCGGAGCGCCGATCTGCAACGGCATGATGACATTGGCGAAGCCGGCGAACAGCGGGGTGGCGAACATCAGCAGCATCAATGTGCCGTGCATGGTGAACAGCTGGTTGTACTGTTCCTTGGTCTCAACGATCTGCATCCCGGGTTCGAAGAGCTCGAGGCGGATGATGAGCGCCATCACACCGCCGACGCAGAAGAAGAAGAACGAGCCGATGAGGTACATGTACCCGATCGTCTTATGGTCCGTCGACGTGATCCAGTCGACGATGATCTTGCCCTTGCTCCGTGGAACTACCGGAGCATCAAGAGCCGCCTGATCCATCGTGGCGGTCATTTCTCAGCACCTTCTTTCGGGTACCAGTTGCGATCGTACTCCGGTCCCAGCTGGCCTGTGTTGCCCTGATCGGCAAGCGACTGCGTGTACTCCTGGAATTCTTCCTTGGACACGACTTTGACGTTGAAAAGCATCTCCGAGTGGTACTCACCGCACAGCTCGGCACACTTGCCGACGTACTCGCCTTCCTTCTCGGCACGCAGATGCAGGCTCTGATCGTGGCCGGGGATCATATCGCGCTTCTCGAGGAAGGCGGGAACCCAGAAGGAGTGGAGGACGTCGCGGGAGTGCAGGCGGATCTCCAGGTCGGTGTCGACGGGGAGGTAGAGGACGGGAGCGGTCTTCTCGGGGGCTTCGGTGCCGTCGAGGGCAACCTGAGTGCCGGCGTAGTAGACGTCTTCGGTCTCATAGTTGAAGTCCCAGGCCCACTGCTTGGCAGCGACCTCGATGACCTGCTCGCCAGGGGTGGAGTCATCCGTCGTCTTCTCCATGACCTGGACGTTCTGGAAGAAGAAGCCGAGGACGAGGACGACCGGAGTCACCGTGAAGAGGATTTCGATCGGCATGCTGTAGCGCATCTGCACCGGCAGTCCGCGATCGTTCTTGCGGCGGCGGTAGGCGACCATGGCCCACAGGATGAGTCCCCACACGATGAGGCCCACGATGAGAAGGGCGATCCAGCCGCCGTTCCACAGCGCTGTATAGGCATCCGTGTGGTTCGTCGCGCCTTGCGATTCGACGGGAAAAAATCCTGTGGCGATCTGCTCTTTAGTGCAACCCGATAGCAACGCCGGTATCAACACGGCGCTCAGAATGCCGAGCCGCTTCGCCCAGGACCGCTGCGGTCCTGACTGATTCGGAGAATCCACGTGCAGCCTTTCACAACGTTCTGCGTCTCCAGGTCAGGCCGAGAGACGTGTACTTACTCTGTCACCCATAAGACTACCGCTACACGCGGTAGAAATTCACCTGCAGATGTTCATTTGTTGAGAATATGCTGACAGACACCGCCCCTGAGCGCGGAATCTAGGTGCGCGGAGTACTCCAGGCCGCTGATCTCCGACACGCCGAGGGTGGCGAGGTGTGATGTCTGCCACTGGGTGTCGATGAGCCAGTCCCCCGGTCCCGTATCCGCATCCGCCGAGGTGGATCGGCTTTCTCCGCTGACGACGTCAGCTCCGTCGAATAGTCCGACGAGGTGGGCCAGCGCGGCCTTCGAGGCGTCCCGCTGAGTGTGGAACATAGATTCGCCGGCGAAGAACGAACCGATGGCGACTCCGTAGAGTCCGCCGACAAGCTCATCGTCGTTCCAGACCTCGACCGAATGCGCCCACCCGTCATCGTGGAGGCCCTGGTAGAGCTCGATCATCTCCTCGGTGATCCAGCTGCCCGTCCGCCGCGGGTCGGCACACGACCGGATGACGTGCATGAAGGCCCGGTTGGTGGTGAAGGTGAAGTGCTTCATCGATTTGCGCAGGCTCTTCGTCACGCGCAGGTCACCGGGAAGCAGAACTCCACGTCGTCGTGGAGCCCACCATCCCATCCGACCTGTGCCCCCGTGGCCGACGCCCATCGGGAAGAGTCCGGCCCGATACGACAAAAGGACCTGGGGCTGCGTTGCCGTGTATGACACGGCACGCAGATCCTCCAGGTCCATGAGAATCGCTCCTCCTCAGCCGAGGCTGATCAGTGGAACGAGTCTCCGCAGGCGCAGGACCCGCCGGCGTTGGGGTTGTCGATGGTGAAGCCCTGCTTCTCGATGGTGTCGGAGAAGTCGATGGTCGAACCGCTGAGGTAGGGAATGCTCATCCGGTCGACGATGACCTCGACGCCGTCGAAGTCGCGGACCGCGTCTCCGTCGAGGAAACGCTCATCGAAATAGAGCTGATAGATCAGTCCGGAACATCCGCCGGGCTGGACAGCCACGCGCAGGCGCAGGTCGTCACGACCTTCCTGTTCCAGAAGGCTGCGGACCTTGTCGGCAGCGGTCGACGACAGCTCCACCTCGTGGGTGGCTTCTGCTTTTTCGGTCACAGTCATGGTTACTCCTTATCGCGTTCCTGTCCCCAGGCTACACCGGTGACAACGTCGGTGCCCGGCAAGCTATTCCCCGTTTGTGTCATCAGTGGTCGCCGAGGCGCTGCAGTAGCAGGGCTTCGGCGACGATCGCGGCTTTGAAATCGGGCAGGTAGAGCGATTCGTCGGCGCTGTGAGCCCTGGCGTCGGGATCTTCGACGCCCGTGACGAGGATCGATGCGCGGGGGAACACATCGAGCAGATCGGCGATGAAGGGGATCGATCCGCCGATGCCCATCGTCACCGATTCGGTGCCCCAAGCGTCAGTGAGCGCCTGGCGGGCGATCCGGACCACGGGGTCGTTCTCATCGGCTTGCCAGGGGCTACCGCCCTCGGTCTCCCCGATTCGCAGCCGCGCACCGAAGGGCAGATTCGCGCGCAGATGCTCTTCGACGGCCTTGACCGCCGAGGCGGGGGTGTCCCCGGGCGCGAGCCGGATCGAGAGCTTGGCCTTCAGAGAGGACTGCAGGGTATTCGAGGAGACCGCCACATCGGGAATGTCGAGACCGATGACGGTGATCGACGGCTGGGTCCACAGACGGGAGGCCAAAGTGCCCGTGCCGATGAGCTCGGTTTCCGCGAGCACCCCGGAGTCGGCGCGCAGAGTCGTCTCGTCGAAGTCGATGGACGTCTCTGTGCTCGAGTGCAGGCCGGCGACCGCGACGGAGCCGTTGTCGTCATGGAGGGTGGCCAGCAGCTTCGTCATCGCGAGCATCGCATCCGGTGCCACTCCCCCGTACATTCCCGAATGCACAGCGTGGTCGAGGGTGGAGACCTCGAATTCGACGGCGCACATTCCGCGCAGGCTCGTCGTCAGGGCCGGAGTACCCGCGGCCCAGTTGCCCGAATCGGCGACGACGATGACATCGGCGCGCAGACGGTCCCGGTAGGTCTCGAGGAAATTGCGAAAGCTCGGGCTGCCGGCTTCCTCCTCACCTTCGAAGAAGAGGGTCACACCGACGCCGAGGCGGTCGGCCAGCAGACGCAGAGCCGTGAGATGGACCATGATCCCGGCCTTGTCATCGGCGGCGCCGCGGCCGAAGAGACGGTCGCCCTTCCGGGTGGCGACGAAGGGTTCGGTGTCCCAATCCTCGGCGCGTCCGGGCGGCTGCACATCGTGATGGGCGTACAGGAGGACGGTCGGGGCGCCCTCCGGCGCCGGCACGGAGGCGACGACGGCCGGGTACCCGTCGGTGCCGTCCGACTGCTTCGCGGTGAGGACCTCCGTTTCGAGGCCGAGCTGACGCGCCAAGCCCGCGACCGCTTCGGCGCTGGCCGTGACATTCCCGGCGTCGAAGCTCGGCCAGGCGACGGAGGGGATGGCGACGAGATCCGTGAGATTGCCGAGGACCTCGTCGAAGATGGTGTCCAATTCGGCGTGTAATTGTGCACCGTCAAGTGCTGAAGTCGATTCGCTCATTCTCCAAAGGTAGTATTCATCTCGTGTTCGGAAGCAAAAAATCTCGCGCGGAGGACGAAACCTCCGCCTCTCAGCCAGTCCATGACGACCTCTCCGCAGAATCCGACGCCCGTCGCGAAGCGGAGGCGAAGAAGGGACGGCCCACGCCCAAGCGCAGCCAACAGGAGTCTGCGCGCCGTCAGCCCTTGGTGAACAAGGATCGCAAGGTTGCGAACAGACAAGCCAAGGAGCGGCAGCGGCAGGAGCGCGACCGCGCACGCATCGGCATGATGAACGGCGAAGAGAAATACCTCACCCGCCGTGACAAGGGTCCGCAGCGCCGGTACATCCGCGACTACATCGATGCCCGCTTCTCGATCGGCGAGATCTTCATCCCTGCCGCGATCCTCATCCTCGTCATCGCGTTCACGCAGCCGGTGCAGATCCAGCAGTACTTCACCTACGCCGTCTGGGGTCTCATCGCACTGATCGTCCTCGACGGGTTCGTGCTCAACTACATCCTCAAGAACCGACTGCGCAACAAGTTCGGCGAGGTCGAACGGGGCATCACCTTCTACGCAGTCATGCGCAGCATCCAGCTGCGTCCGCTGCGCATGCCCAAGCCTCAGGTCAAGCGCCGCCAGTACCCCGAGTGAGCAGTCGGCTCGACTCGAGGCCGCGTGCGATGCGGCCGGGGAAGAACGGACCGGAGTAGATCATCTCCGAATAGAACTGAACCAGATCGGCGCCCGCGGCCACTCGAGCCCGGGCGTCGTTCGCATCCGCGACACCGCCGACGGAGATGACGGTGAGCTCGTCGCCCACATGCCTCTTGACCAGACGCAGCACCTCGAGTGAGCGTTCGGCCACCGGACGTCCGGAGATGCCGCCTGCCTGACCTTCGGCGAAGTCCGCCTCGGCACCGGTCAGCACACCGCGATCGATCGTCGTGTTCGTCGTGATGAGTCCGTCGACGCCGGTGCGCAGAGCGAGGTCGCAGATCTCGACCACATCCTCGTCGGCGAGATCCGGGGCGATCTTGACCAGCAGGGGCACATGACCCAGCGTCGACCGCGGTCGCTCGACCACCTCGGCGGCGGTGTCGCGGACGGCGGTGATGATCGGCTCCAGGCTGCCCACGGACTGCAGGTCCCGCAGACCGGGTGTGTTCGGTGAGCTGACATTGATGACGAGATAGTCGGCCAAGGGAGCAAGCGCACGGGTCGAGGCGGCGTAGTCGGCTACCGCATCGGCCGCCTCGACGACCTTCGTCTTGCCGATGTTGATGCCCACGATCGGACGCAGGCGCTGCGGGAGAGATTCGATCTTCCTCCGTTCGGCGGCGATGTTGAACGACGCCTGCCGGGCTCCGTCGTTGTTGAACCCCATCCGATTGAGCAGGGCGAGATTCTTCCGCAGACGGAATAACCGCGGACGATCATTGCCCGGCTGCGCATGGGCGGTGATCGTCCCGACTTCGATATGTCCGAAGCCCAACGACGACAGAGCACGGACCCCCACACCGTTCTTATCGAACCCCGCGGCCAGACCCACTCGGTTGGGGAAGGGCAGTCCCATCACCTTTGCGGGACGGACGGTTCCGCGGGCACAGACGACGCGGAGCAGGCGACCGAGCAGAGGAATGGAGTCAAGAAGGCGCAGAGCGGAGAACGAGAGGTGATGGGCCCGTTCGGCATCCATGGGAACGAAGAGGAGTCTGAAGATCAATGAGTACACGCACCCAGAATATGCCAAAGTCCCTCATCGCTTCAGCAGGCGCTCGACGCACTGCTTCAGCAAGTCGAGGTGTTTGGCATTAGGATCGAATCAACGTTCAAAGACGACTGAAAGGGAATTCATGGCTGGTGCATCCACCCTCAGCAGCTACTCCACGACCTCACCGGTGAAGGCCACCGCTTCCGTTCTGGTGCTGGCGGCAGCGGACTCGACGGTCCTCGGCCTCGAAGGAGCGAAGACGGCGAAGACCGCTCTCGACGAAGCCGCCCGCGCCATCGGATTCAGCGGAAAGGCCGGCTCCACCGCTCGTGTTCCCGCTCCGAAGGGTGTCGCCGCCGACTCCGTCATGCTCGTGGGGCTCGGCGACTTCGATCCCGATGACCCCGAGGTCGCCGCAACTGCTGAAACGCTGCGTCGCGGCGCGGGAGCGGCGCTGCGCGCACTCGACGGTGTCGAGTCGATCGCACTGGCCCTGCCCGCCGCCACTCCGACCGAAGTCGAAGCGATCACGGTGGGCGCGGGACTCGGAACCTACCGTTTCCTCGAGTACCGCAGCGAAGGCACGACTCCGGGCGAGATCACCGTCATCGGCCCCAAGGGCAAGACCTTCGCCGCAGCCCATGACGCCGGCGAAGTGATCGCGGCCGCGACGAACAGGGCTCGCGATCTCGTCAACACTCCCCCACTGGATCTCTACCCGGAGTCCTACGCCGAGATCGTCAAGGACCAAGCCAAGGACCGCAAGCTCAAGGTCACAGTGCTCGGCGAGAAGGAGCTCAAGGCCGGAGGCTACGGCGGAATCATCGGCGTCGGCCAGGGCTCGACCCGCGGACCCCGCCTCGTCAAGGTCGAATACGCACCTCGCGGTGCCAAGCGCCACCTGAGCTTCGTCGGCAAGGGAATCACCTTCGACTCCGGCGGCATCTCTCTCAAGCCGGCGAAGAGCATGGAGGACATGAAGTCCGATATGGCCGGTTCCGCGGCCGTCGTGCAGGCGCTCTTCGGCATCGCCGACCTCAAGCTTCCGGTGCGTGTCACCGCGTGGCTGCCGATGGCGGAGAACATGCCCGGGTCTTCGGCACAACGCCCCAGCGATGTGCTGAAGATGCGCAGCGGCAAGACCGTCGAGGTCACGAACACCGACGCCGAGGGCCGACTCGTCCTCGCTGATGCGCTCACCGATGCCGGGGCCGAGAAACCGGATCTGCTCATCGATGTGGCCACACTCACCGGTGCTCAGATCGTCGCACTCGGCGAACGCACCTCCGGTGTCATGGGCGCCGAAGCCGCACGGGCAGAGGTCATCGCCTCGGCGTCCGCGGCCGGTGAGCAGATGTGGGCGATGCCGATCCCCGAGGAAATGCTCTCCGGGTTCGACTCCACCGCCGCCGATCTCACGAACTCAGGACCCCGTCCCGGCGGCATGCTCGCCGCTGCCGCGTTCCTGCGTGAATTCGTCGGAGAGGATGCGAACTGGGCGCATATCGACATCGCCGGACCGAGCTTCAACGGTTCAGCACCCTTCGGCTACACACCGAAGGCCGCGACCGGCGCCGCGGTGCGCACCCTCATCGAAATCGCGAAGGCGACGGCCTGAGCACAGTGGTTCTACACGCTGTCGAGGTGAACGTGATGATGCCCACCTGTGTCCAATCAGACAGCGTTTTTCTTCGCCCCGCGCGAGAAAAGTGGAAAGATAAGACTGAAAGCTGCGTACTGCAGGCTTATTCACAGCTACGAGGAGAAATCCGTGAGTGACGAATTGACCTACGACCTTGTCGTTCTGGGTGGCGGAACCGGTGGCTATGCCGCTGCTCTGCGAGCCGCAGAGCTCGACATGAAGGTCGCTTTGATCGAACGCGACAAGGTGGGAGGCACCTGCCTGCACCGTGGCTGCGTGCCGACGAAGGCTCTTCTGCACGCCGCAGAAGTCGCCGACACCGCCAAGAACTCTGAGACCTTCGGCATCGAAGCCGAGTTCAAGGGGATCGACATCGCCAAGGTGCTCGAGTACAAGGACGGGGTCATCACCCGCAACTACAAAGGTCTGCAGGGTCTGGTCAAGGCTCGCGGAATCGACACCTACTTCGGCACCGGCAAGCTCGTCGGCAAAGACACTGTCGAGGTCACCGGCGAAGACGGCAACCACACCGTCAAGGGCGCGAACGTTCTGCTCTCGACCGGTTCGACATCGAAGACCATCGGTCTCGAGGTCACCGACCGCGTGATCACGAGCACCGAGGCTCTCCAGCTCGACAAGGTCCCGAGCTCGGCCATCGTGCTCGGCGGCGGCGTCATCGGCGTCGAGTTCGCCAGCGTCTGGAACTCCTTCGGAGCTGACGTCACGATCGTCGAGGGCCTCAAGCACCTCGTTGCGAACGAGGACGAGACCATCTCGAAGAACCTCGAGCGCGCCTTCAAGAAGCGCAAGATCAAGTTCAAGCTCGGCGTGATGTTCAAGGGCGTCGAGGAGACGGCCGATGGCGTCAAGGTCACTCTCGAAGACGGTTCGACGCTCGAGGCGGAGTACCTCCTCGTGGCCGTCGGCCGCGGTCCGGTCACCGAGGGCTTCGGCTTCGAAGAGCAGGGCATCCCGATGGATCGTGGATTCGTCCTCGCCAATGAACGTCTCCACACCGGCGTCGGCAACATCTACGCCTGCGGCGATATCGTCCCCGGACTCCAGCTGGCCCACCGCGCCTTCGGTCAGGGCATCTTCGTGGCCGAGGAGATCGCCGGTCTCAACCCGGCACCGGTCGTCGAATCCGGCATCCCGCGCGTGACCTACTGCGAACCGGAGATCTTCTCCGTCGGACTCTCCTCCGCTCAGGCGGACGAGAAGTACGGCAAGGATCAGGTCGAATCGCTCGAGTACAACCTCGGCGGCAACGGCAAGTCCGTGATCCTGGGCACCACGGGCCTGATCAAGGTCATCCGCGAAAAGGACGGTCCGGTCGTGGGCGTGCACGGAATCGGTGCTCGTCTGTCCGAGCAAGCCGGTGAAGCTCAGCTCATCGTCAATTGGGAAGCATTCCCCGAGGAAGTCGCGCAGCTCATCCACGCGCACCCAACGCAGAACGAAGCACTCGGCGAGGCCCACCTGGCCCTGGCCGGCAAACCCCTGCACTTCCACTCATAAGATCCGAGGAGACGAATACTCATGTCGAATTCCGTTCAGATGCCGGCTCTCGGAGAGTCGGTCACCGAGGGCACTGTCACTCGCTGGCTCAAGGAAGTGGGCGAAGAAGTCGAGGTAGACGAACCGTTGCTCGAAGTGTCGACCGACAAGGTCGACACTGAGATCCCGAGCCCCTACGCAGGCACCCTCGAAAAGATCCTGGCCGAAGAAGATGACGTGGTCGAGGTCGGCGGCGACCTCGCCTACATCGGCGACGGCAGCGGCGCTTCATCCGACGAAGCGGCACCGACCGAGGAACCCGCCGAGGAGCCTGCAGAACAGCCTGCAGAGGCCCCGGTCGAAGAAGCACCTGCCGAAGAGGCACCGGCCGAGGAGTCGGCACCTGCCGCTTCGGATTCCGGATCCTCCGAAGGCACCGAGATCACGATGCCCGCGCTCGGCGAGTCCGTCACCGAAGGCACCGTGACCCGTTGGCTCAAGGAGGTCGGTGAAGAGGTCGAGGTCGACGAACCGCTCCTCGAGGTCTCGACCGACAAGGTCGACACCGAGGTCCCCTCCCCCGTCGCCGGAGTCGTTCAGGCTCACCTGGCGGAAGAGGACGACACCGTCGAAGTCGGCGCGCCTCTGGCCCGCATCGGTTCCGGTGCCCCGGCCGAATCCGCACCGGCTGAGGAAGCGCCCAAGGAAGAGGCCCCCGCCGAGGAAAGTCCGAAGCAGGAAGCTCCCGCCGAAGAGGCTCCGAAACAGGCAGCCCCCAAGGAGGAGGCGCCCAAGCAGGAATCGGCTCCCAAGCCGGCCGCGACCGCATCGGCGCAGTCCGCCTCGGCCGCTCAGGCCGAAGAGCCGGTTGAGGCAGCTGCACAGACACCTGCCGCCGCCGACACTGTCGGTGAGAACGCTGCCTACGTCACTCCTCTCGTGCGCCGTCTGGCCCGCGAGAAGGGTGTCGACCTCTCGCAGGTCTCCGGCACCGGAGTGGGCGGACGCATCCGCAAGCAGGATGTCGAGTCGGCCGCGAAGAACGGCCCTGCTGCCGCTCCCGCGGCACAGTCCGGCGCGTCGGCCGGAGCTCCGAAGGCTCCGTTCAAGGTTGAGATCCCCGAGGAGGCCGCGAAGCTGCGCGGCACCACGGAGAAGGCTTCGCGTATCCGCCAGACCATCGCCAAGCGCATGAGCGAGTCCCTCGATGTCTCCGCTCAGCTCACGCAGGTCATCGAAGTGGATATGTCTCGCGTCGTCAAGCTGCGCAAGGCCAACAAGGAGGCATTCCAGGCCAAGCACGGTTCGAAGCTGACCTATCTGCCGTTCTTCGCCAAGGCCATCGTCGAAGCGCTTCAGGTGCACCCGAAGGTCAACGCCCAGTACGATCTCGAGTCGCAGCAGATCACCTACTTCGATCACGAGCACCTGGCCGTCGCGGTCGATACCCCGCGCGGACTGCTCGTGCCCGTGATCAAGGATGCCGGTGATCTCAGCGTCGCAGGTCTGTCGAAGGCCATCGACGATGTCGCCGACCGGACTCGCAACAACAAGATCATGCCGGACGAGCTCTCGGGCGGAACCTTCACGGTGACCAACATCGGTTCCGTCGGGGCGCTGTTCGACACGCCGATCATCAACCAGCCGCAGATGGGCATCATCGGCACGGGTGCGATCGTCCGCCGTCCCATCGCCGTGAAGACGGCCGACGGTGATGAGGCGATCGCCATCCGCGACATGGTGTACCTGCCGTTGACCTACAACCACCAGCTGGTCGACGGTGCGGATGCAGGACGATTCCTGCAGACCATCAAGGCACGTCTGGAAGAAGGCAACTTCGAGGCCGATCTCGACCTCTGAGCCCGACTCTCCGACACACCTTTCCGAGGGGCCGACCATTCGTGGTCGGCCCCTCGGGCCATTCACCCCGTCGTCGCCTCCCGGACCTCCGCCACGAGCCATGCCCCCTCGACTCTGTGGAGTTCGAACTCAACGGTCTGCTCGGCGAACTCCACCAGGGCGGCCCCGGTGCCTCCGCTCGAACGCATGAGCGCCGAGGCGACCACCCGGGAATCGTCGGCGGTGACGATCTCCACCTCCTCGACATCGATCGAATAGTCGGAGTCGGCATACGCCGAAAGGTCGATGAGCTCATCGGCCGCTGCGGCGGCCGATTCGGGCACTGTCAGCGCCTTCAGCGCGTCCTCGTCGCCATTGCTGAGAGCTGTGGCCCGTGACTCACACAGTTCCTCGAGGACTGCGGCCACGTCGCCTGCGCTCGGCGTCGACGTCGCTTCGGCCGACCGGTCGGCCCCCTCGGCGGACGACGCCTCTTCTCCGCTCACGGCCGCGGTTGACGACCATGAGGACCAGACGACGATTCCGCCGAGAACAGTCAGGAACACGGTGAGGCCGATGAGCAGGGTGCTGCGTCCGAACCAACGCTGCAGGTCCACCGCCGGCACGCGGGTCCGCAGGGAGTTCACGGAGTGCAACAGCGGTGTCATCCATACCCTTCGGCCATCTGCGCGCCTGCGGTCGCGTCTCGAGCGTCGCGAGCTCTTCGCCTCGGCACGCAGCGGAGACACTCCGCCCCCGCGCAGAGGCGGAGCCGGTGCGCTGAGCGTCGAACCGCTGTCCTCCTCGGATCGCCGGTTCGGTTTGAGCCCGGTTGCCACGCGCAGACGAGCCGTGAGGGCCGATTCCGGCGACGTTCCGCTCTCGGCCGGCACCAGCGGAAGCGCAGCGGGACGGTCGAGCGTACGAAGGGAACCGGCCGCCTCGGCGAGGGCGGTGACCAACCCGATATCGGACGCCGCATCGTCCAGTAGACCTGCCACGAGCGACCGCAGAGCCGACGATGATTCGGACAGCGCGAGATCGACGGGAAGCAGCACCTCGGCCCACGGCCGCCCGTAGACGGCGTGATAGATCATCTCTCCCACCGCGCGGCGTGGTGTCGTCGCTGTGGACGCCGAGACTCCGGGAATGATGACCGGTCGACCGCGGGCGTCAAGGGAGAACGCGGACAGAGTGAGCCGATCCTCTGGCCGCGTGCACGTCGTGAGCTCCTCGATGATGCCCAGGAACAGGGTGCACAGCTCGGCCTCGGTCAATCCCTGATAGGCGCGGATCACGTCGAGAACGAGCCCACCGGGCGATGCGGGGACGATGAGCACGGAACGCACGCCGGTCGGAAGGGCCACCTCGGTGATGGCGAGAACACGGGGATCGTCGGCATCGAAATCATTGTGCACGACGACGCCCCACGCACTGCGACCGTCGGAATCGACCACGCAATGGATATCATCCGCGATCGTTGCTTGGAATTTCCATGTCATCGTTCGTCATCTCCATTGATGATGCTAGATCGCGTTTAGTGTTGTTTAATGATGCTCGCCGATGTCGCTATGTGTCAAGGGCCACAGCCTCGGTGGCGGACGCCAGATGTGATTGGAAACAAATTGAACACTGGGGACAAGAGTCTTAGTGTGGAGCCATGCCCCTGGCCACAGAAACGCTCGGGTTCGCCCCTGTCCTCTCGGACTATCGGCAGACTTGGGAATTGCAGAAGAGATACCACGACGAAGTGCTCGCAGGTGACCGTCGATCGACGATCCTGCTCCTCGAGCATTCCCCGGTCTATACGGCCGGCAAGCGCACCGAGGACTTCGAACGACCGACCGACGGCACTGATGTCATCGACGTCGACCGCGGCGGGAAGATCACCTGGCACGGCCCGGGACAGCTGGTTGCCTACTTCATCTACAAACTCAACGACCCCAAAGAGGTCCGACTCTTCGTGTCCCAACTCGAGGACGCGATGATCCGACTGCTCTCCGAATACGAGATCGAGGCGACCACCATCGAGGGCCGTGCCGGTGTCTGGCTGCGCGGCGACGAACTCCGTCGTGACCGCAAGATCGGCGCCATCGGCATCCGCATCCACGAAGGCGTGACGATGCACGGCCTGGCCCTGAACTGCAGCAATGACCTCGGCGCCTATGAGTCCATCATCCCGTGTGGGATCACAGACGCCGACACCACGTCCATCAGTGCCGAGCTCGGTCGCACGGTCGCTCCCGAAGATGTGGCATCGCGACTCGACGAAATCCTGCACGAGACCATCACCGCTTAGGAGAACTCAGATGACGATCGCACCAGAGGGCCGCCGCATGCTCCGCGTCGAAGCCCGCAACTCCGAGACTCCCATCGAGGACAAGCCGGCCTGGATCAAAGCGAAGGCCCATATCGGCCCCGAATACACCGCGCTGAAGTCGCTCGTGCGCAAGCAGGAGCTGCACACTGTCTGCGAAGAGGCAGGCTGCCCGAACATCTTCGAATGCTGGGAGGATCGCGAAGCGACCTTCCTCATCGGCGGCGAACAGTGCACCCGGCGCTGTGACTTCTGTCAGATCGATACCGGCCGACCGGCCGAAGTCGATGCTGACGAGCCTCGCCGCGTGGCCGCCTCGGTGGCGGAGATGGGTCTGCGCTACTCGACGATCACCGGTGTGGCACGAGACGACCTCGAAGACGGCGGCGCCTGGCTCTATGCAGAGACCGTGCGCCAGATCCACGACCTCTCGTATGTCGACGGACGCGGCACCGGCGTCGAGCTGCTCATCCCCGACTTCAATGCCAAGCCGGATCAGCTCGCCGAGGTGTTCTCCTCCCGACCCGAAGTGCTCGCGCACAATGTCGAAACGGTTCCGCGCATCTTCAAGCGCATCCGTCCCGCATTCCGCTACGAACGATCGCTGTCGGTGATCACTCAGGCCCGCGAGGCCGGCCTGGTCACGAAATCGAACCTCATCCTCGGGATGGGTGAGACGAATGACGAGATCATCTCCGCACTGCAGGACCTCCACGATGCCGGCTGCGACCTCATCACCATCACGCAGTACCTGCGTCCCTCTCCCCGGCACCATCCCGTCACCCGGTGGGTCAAGCCCGCCGACTTCGTGATGCTGCGCGATGCGGCCGAGGAGATCGGCTTCCTCGGTGTCATGTCGGGTCCGCTCGTGCGTTCGTCGTACCGTGCCGGCCGCCTGTGGGCCACCGCCATGCGTCGCCGTGGAGAGGAGATCCCCTCGCATCTGGCGCACCTGGACAAGCACACCCCCGCCAAGCAGGAGGCGCAGGCCGTTGTGGATACCTTCGGCCCCGGCGAAGAGGTAGACTTGACTGCTGAGCAATGAGCGTCGGCCTCCCCCTGATTTCCGGAGGCGACGTCGCAACGCCCCTCAAGAGCAAGTGAGAGAATGAGCGAAGAACAGCGTAAGGGACTCTTCCGGCGCAAGCCAAAGGATCCGAACAAGAAGCCCGGCCGACTGGCGCAGATGCGTCAGGTCTACGAGCTGTCCGCCAAACACAACAAAGCGACCCCGTGGCTGCTGGCTGCGGCGATCCTCGGATGCACGCTCATCGGTCTGCTGATCGGTCTGCTCATCGGCGGCACCACCGCGATCTTCACGACGATCCTCGGCTTCATGGTCGGTCTGCTGTTGGGCATGTTCATGCTCGGCCGCTTCGCCGAGACCGCCGCTTTCGCTCAGATGGACGGACAGCCCGGAGCCTTCGGCGCCGTTCTCAACACGGCCCGCCGCGGTTACCTCATGGATGAGAAGCCCATCGCCGTCGATCCGAAGAGCCGCGACCTCGTGTTCCGGTCGACCGGTCGCGCCGGCGTCGTGCTGCTGAGCGAAGGTCCGAAGGGACGCAGCGCAAAGCTGCTGGCCAAGGAGAAGAAGCGCCACGAGCGCATCCTCCCCAATGTTCCGGTCCACACCTTCCAGGGCGGCAAGGAAGAGGGCCAGCTCGCGATGAAGCAGGTCGTCCCGGCCGTGCAGAAGCTGCCGCGCAAGCTCAACCGCGCCGAGGTCCTGGCCGTGCGCAATCGTCTGGCTGCTCTCGGGACGCAGGGCACGCGCCCGCCGATCCCGAAAGGCATCGACCCGAACAAGGCCCGCCCGAACCACAAGGCGATGCGCGGACGCTGATCCCACATCCCCTCCGCCGAAGCCCCTCGGCCAAGGCGAAAAGAAAGCGGCGCTGACTTCTCGAGAGTCGGCGCCGCTTCCCTTTCCCACCCATTCCCTACTTGCTACCTGACGGCGGCCCAGCAACCTCGCGCGAGGTTGCTGGGCCGCCGTCAGGTAGCAATTGGGCGGTCAGCGGCGGAGGATGACTGTTCCTGCCGCAAGGTCGTGGACTCCTCGGTTGTCGCGGTTGAAGATGAGCGCCGGAATGACGAGCACGACGAGAACGGCGCGGATGAGCGACTTGAGCAGTCCCGGCACGTGGCCGTCGAGGCGTCGGACTTCGATGCCGAAGAGGCGGTGCCCAACCGAATACCCGAGAGTTCCCACGAGCACGAAATTCTCGAGGGCGAAGAACGCGGGCGCGAGGATCGGATTCGCCGGATCGATGAGATTGGCGATCGCCAGACACATCATCCAGTCGACGAGCAGGGCGAGGATACGCTTCCACGCCGGGGCCAGAGAATGCGAGCCGTTGACAGGCAGACCCAGCCGCTTTCCGGGCCAGTCGTCTTCTTCCCTGTCGAACCGGGGTCCTTCGAGCCAGGAACCAAGGTCGTCACGATTGATCACTCCCCCAGCCTACGAAATCCGGCCTGAATGGATCCTCAGGAAACATGCCCGAAACATGGTCGACATCACCACTTCATTCTTCGGCGACTAAGATTGACCGTGGTCAAGACAAACGGCCACCGTACACGAACTAGGAGACCTAAGTGTTCTCGTCTGCTGAAGAACTCGTCAACTACATATCGGACAATGACGTCAAATTCGTCGATGTCCGGTTCTGCGACCTGCCCGGTGTGGTCCAGCATTTCAACCTCCCCGCCGCTTCATACGGCACCGAGGAGATCACCGAAGGTCTGCTCTTCGACGGGTCCTCCATCACAGGCTTCCAGGGCATCCACGAATCGGATATGAAGCTTTTGGCCGATGTCACCTCCGCGTACATCGACCCCTTCCGTGAGGCCAAGACGCTGGTCGTCACACACTCGATCGTCGATCCGTTCACCGACGAGCCCTACTCGCGTGATCCGCGTCAGGTCGCAGCCAAGGCCGAGGCCTACCTCGAATCCACCGGAATCGCCGACACTGTCTTCTTCGGCGCCGAGGCTGAGTTCTACCTCTTCGACTCCATCCGCTACGAGAACACTCCCGGCGGCAGCTTCTACAAGATCGGGTCGCAGGAAGCCGCGTGGGACACCGGCTCTGATGAGGTCGGCGGAAACCAGGGCTACAAGACCCCGTTCAAGGGCGGCTACTTTCCGGTCTCGCCGCAGGATCAGTACGCAGATGTCCGCGACAAGATGTCGCTGACGCTCGAGGAGATCGGCTTCGAGATGGAGCGGGCGCACCATGAGGTCGGCACCGCCGGTCAGCAGGAGATCAACTACAAGTTCAAGACGCTCCAGCACGCAGGCGATCAGCTGCTCGACTTCAAGTACGTGATCAAGAACACCGCTTTCGAGCTCGGCAAGTCCGCGACCTTCATGCCCAAGCCGCTCTTCGACGACAACGGCTCCGGCATGCACTGCCACCAATCGCTGTGGAAGAACGGCGAGCCACTGTTCTACGATGAGAACGGCTACGGCGGACTCTCCGACCTGGCTCGCTGGTACATCGGCGGACTCATCGAGCACGCCGGCGCGGTGCTGGCGTTCACGAACCCGACTATCAACTCCTACCGCCGCCTCGTGCCCGGCTATGAGGCTCCGGTCAACCTCGTCTACTCCGCCCGCAACCGTTCTGCTGCGATCCGCATTCCGGTGACCGGATCCTCGCCGAAGGCCAAACGGCTCGAGTTCCGCGTTCCGGACCCCTCGTCGAACCCCTACCTCGCCTTCTCGGCCCAGCTCATGGCCGGGCTCGACGGTATCCGCAACCGCATCGAACCGCCGGAGCCCATCGACAAGGACCTCTACGAGCTCCCGCCCGAGGAGGCCAAGGACATCAAGCTCGTCCCCGGCACCCTCGACGAGGCGCTCAACGAGCTCGAGAAGGACCACGACTTCCTCACCGCCGGCGATGTGTTCACTCCCGACCTCATCGAGACGTGGATCCGCATCAAGCGTGAGAACGAACTCGATGTCGCTCGACTGCGTCCGACACCGACCGAGTTCGAGCTCTACTACGCACTCTGACCTCGGTCGGCGGTCGATTCCAGTTGAACTGAGATCCCGCCGCCGGGTGGAATAGAGTGAGGGCGTCACGGGTTATCACCCGTGGCGCCCTTTCGGCTCTGCGGTCGTCGACGCGGCCGGTCGGACCACGCACCATCGGAGGGATGGACTTTGACGCATTATGACCTGCTGCTCATCGGCACCGGATCGGGAAACATGTTCCTCGACAAGCGGTTCGCCGGACTGAAGACCGCCATCGCCGAGGAATGGCACTTCGGCGGTACCTGCCTCAACGTCGGGTGCATCCCGACGAAGATGTTCGTCTACCCCGCCACCCTCGCCGAGCAGGCCAGCCAGGCCGATCGCTACAACCTCACACCGACCCACCCGAAAGTCGATTGGGCCGGACTCCAGAACCGCATCTTCTCGCGCATCGACGCGATCGAGTCCGGAGGACGCGAGTACCGCAGCAGCGACCGCCAGCCCAATATCACCGTTGTCGCTGAACATGTTCATTTCACCGGGCAGAAGACCGTGCGCACCGCCTCCGGTGAGGAGATCACCGCCGAACGCATCGTCATCGCCGCCGGCGCACACCCGATCATCCCCGACATCGCCGGGCTCGACACAGCCCGCATCGACACCGACGGCTACCCGGTGTTCACATCGAACACGGTGATGCGCCGCGCCGCACAGCCGAAGCGACTGGTCATCATCGGCTCCGGGATCATCGCCATGGAATTCGCCCACGTCTTCGCCGCCCTCGGCACCGAGGTGACCGTCCTCGCCCGCGGCTCCCGCCTCCTGGGCAATATCGACGAGGAGGCCGCCGACGAGTTCACCCGCATCTTCGACTCCTCCCACACCGTCCTCCACGGTGCCCAGTCGAAGCAGATCGACATCGTCGACGGTGAAGTCACGTTGACCCTCGAACCCAGCGGCCGCCTCGCCGAGGCGGACCTGCCGGAGACGATCACCGCCGACGGCGTGCTCGTGGCCACGGGAAGGGTTCCCAACACCGCCGAGCTCGACGTCGAGGCCGCCGGTTTCGACATCACCGACGGCAACCGCCTGTCCGTGGACGAGCACCAAAGAGTCCTCTCGGCCGGTCAGCCCGTTCCCGGAGTATTCGCTCTCGGAGACATCTCCTCACCCCATCAGCTCAAACACGTCGCCAACCACGAAGCGAAGATCGTCGGCGCCAATCTGGCCGCAGACGTTGCCGCAGGGTCGCCCGGCAGTGCTCGGGCGAACGATCTCGCCGCAGTCAATCACCATGCCGTTCCCGGTGCCGTCTTCTCCTCCCCACAGGTAGCCTATGTGGGCATGACCGAAGCAGAGGCCATTGATGCCAGACACGATGTCACGACCAAGGTGCAGAAGTTCTCCGATGTCGCCTACGGTTGGGCGATGGCCGATGATCCGGGAATCGTGAAGATCATCGCCGATCGCAGCACTAGGCGCATCCTCGGCGCTCATATCGTCGGTCACGAAGCCTCGATGCTCATTCAACCGCTCATCCAGGCCATGGCCTTCGGCCAGAAAGCCGACGAGGTGGCAACCGGCCAGTACTGGATCCACCCCGCCCTGCCCGAGGTGGTCGAAAACGCCCTGCTCGGACTCGAATTCGACGACTGAGCACATCCCCGACAGTCGATTCGGCCGATGACCGGGAGGAGCAGATCGCACGTAGACGGACTGCCGCACCCGGTGAGTCAGAAGTCGTAGAAGCGGTGTTCCATCACTGAACGTGCGTGCCTGGTGGTGCGCAGATAGTCGTCTTCGAGGTCATGGCCCGCCCCGGCCGGATAGCCGAGCAGGCGGGCTGTGGCCTCGAGCTCGGTATGGTCGGCCGGCAGCGACTCGGCGGTCCGCCCACGGAAGAGCATCAAGGCCGAACGCACATCGGTGGCCAGCTGCCAGGCAGCGGCCAGCTGTTCGGCATCATCGGTCGGCAGCAGACCCTCGTCAGCGGCCACGTCGAGGGCCGGCAGCGTCGAGGTCGTGCGCAGCCCTTCCACCTGATGCCCGTGCTGGAGCTGCAGAAGCTGAACGGTCCATTCGACATCGGATAGGCTGCCCCGGCCGAGCTTGAGATGTCGGCGCTTATCGGCATTGCGCGGCAGTCGCTCATCTTCCATCCGCGCCTTGAGAGTGCGCACCTGCGTCAGTGCCTTCTGCGGCATCTCCGAGGGATAGCGCAGCGGATCGATGAGTGCCAGGTAGTCGGCGATGAGTCCGTCATCGCCTGCCACCGGCCTAGCCCGCAGCAGCGCCTGCGCCTCCCATGGCTGGGACCACTTTGCGTAATAGGCCTGGTAAGACGAGAAGCTGCGCACCAACGGGCCGTTCTTGCCCTCCGGACGCAGATCAGCATCGAGATCGACCCCTTGAGCGCCTTCGCTGGCTTTGAGACGAGTCGACAGCTGGAGGGCCACCTTCGTCACGTGCTTGCTCAGTCTTCCGCGCCCCTCGGCGTCGAGGTCGTCTGACACGGGACGGTAGACGAACATCGCATCGGCGTCGGAGAAGTAGCCGATCTCCCGTCCGCCCCACCGGCCCATGGCGACGATTGCGAATTCGTAGTCAGGGGTCTCGGGCCCGTCGAGGTCTGCTCGGACCGCCTGCAGAGCACCTCTGACCGCCAGGTCCATGAGGTCGGAGAGATCACCGGGTATGGCGACTCGGTCCCCGACCCCGAGGACGTCGCGCAACGCGATCCGCAGAAGTTCACGGCTGTAGGTCTCACGGATCGGAGTCACCGCCTCGGCGCCATGGCGCTTGAGCAGTCCATCGACCTCAGCATTGAGTATCTCCAGGTCACGGGCCTCGAGGTTCTCGTGGCGGTCCAACCAGGCGACTGCGGCGGGCTGGCGCAGCAGAAGTTCCGTCGCATATCCGGACAGGGAGAGCACTTCGGCCACAGATTTGGCCGCGAGACCGGAGTCGCGGAGCATCTTGAGGAACCAGCCGGAGGAGGACAGCGATTCGCTCAGCCGACGGAAGGCCAGCAGTGCTCGGTCGGGCTCGACTCCATCGGAGAACCAATCGAGCAGAGCAGGAAGCACCTGCTTGATGACCATGGCAGTGCGTGACATCCCAGTCGTCAGCGCCTTGATATGAGCCAAAGCTCCTTGTGGGTCCACGTATCCGAACGCCTGGAGACGATCGGCGGCAGCCTGCAGGCTCGACCCCCGCTTCTGTGCATCGACGACGGCACCGTGGACGCCGACAGCCGCCTCGAGGATGGGCCGATAGAAGATCTGCTCGTGGAGGCGGGTGACCTGTCTGGCATAGTCGCGGCGGGCCTCTTCGAGGCGATCCCCGGTCCGAGATCCGGACCGGAAGACGGAACGGGCCAACGACCGCAGCTTGGCTTCATCAACGGGGATGAGCGCATTGCGCATCATCCTCGGGATCTGCACTCGGTGTTCGACGACGCGCATGAACCGGTATGCTGTGGAGAATACGGAGGCGTCCTGCTGCCCGATATAGCCATGTTCTCCGAGCTCGCCGAGGGCGACGAGCGTATTCGGGGTGCGGATGTCCTCATCATTGCGTCCATGGACGAGCTGGAGCATCTGTGCGGAGAATTCGACATCACGCAAACCGCCGCGACCCAGTTTGATCTGACGCGGGGCTTCGACCGCCGGGATGAGGTCGACGACCCGCCGACGCATCGCCCGGATCCCGTCGATGAAGCCGGGACGGCTGGCCGCCTGCCAGACCAAGGGCAGGAGGGACTCGGAGAACGCCTCCCCTACTTCGACATCGCCGGCCACAGGCCGGGCCTTGAGGAGAGCCTGGAATTCCCAGTTCTCCGCGATATCGGCGTAATAGTGCTCGAACTCCGACAGCGTACGCACGAGCGCTCCGGCTTTGCCTTCCGGGCGCAGCGCCGTATCGACTTCCCACAGTGCAGGCTCACCACCGGCATCGGAGAGGATGCCGCGCATGCGTTGAGCGAGGTCGGTGGCCAGGCTCCTGGCCCCTTCGGTCTCGGCGGAATCGAGAACGAAGACGACATCGACATCGGAGACGTAGTTGAGTTCTCGTGCTCCGGTCTTGCCCAAGGCGATGACCGCCAGACGGATGTCGGCCGCCTCGTCGAGTTCGGCTCGTGCGATGGCCAGGGCCGAGTCGAGGGCAGCGGCGGCCAGGTCGGAGAGGACTGCCATGACATGGTCGACGATTTCGTCCGGAGACTCCGACGACAGATCATCGGCGACGATGCGAAGCACCGCATCTCGATAGTTCCGTCGCAGCGCCTTGACCCCGTCATCTCCGGTCACAGTCGCGCGCGGAGCCGGATCCTCGGGATCCGCACCGAGGACCGTGAGCATCTCTGCTCGCAGGGATACCGCCGAGGCGGCAGGCGTGGAGATCAGCAGGAACGGGTCGGGAACGAGCAGCAGCGGCAGGGAGTCGGGATGCCGGACCAGATGGTCGACCATCGCCTCCGAGGTGCCGACGACCGCGAGGAGCCGGGCCAGGAGGGGGCGGTTGAGTTCGTCCTCGGCCAGCTCGCTCTCCGATCCGGTCCGCACTGCATCCAGCAGGGCCGCGGAACCCTCCCCTGCGGCCTCGATCACGCGCAGCAGACCCAGCGCCGCTCCATGCGGATCCGGGGTTGCCATGAGGAGATCAACGAACCGCGAATCAGTGGCCAGAGGGACGCCGAGGAGCTCATCGAGCTCATGGAGGAACCGAGAGGTGGCCTCCGGGACGCTGGTCGTGCGTGAGGTGATAGCGGCCATCACATCGAGGTGAAGTGCTTCGCGAGCTCATATGGAGTCACCTGCGCGCGGTAATCGGTCCATTCCTGCCGTTTGTTGCGCAGGAAGAAGTCGAACACCTCTTCGCCCAGGGTCTCGGCGACGAGATCCGATCCCTCCATCAGCTCCAGGGCATGGGACAGGCTGCGCGGCAGCGCTTCGATCCCCATCGCCCGACGTTCGGTGGAAGAGAGCAGCCAGACGTTGTCCTCGGCCTCTTCGGGCAGTTCGTAGCCCTCTTCGATCCCCTTGAGTCCCGCTGCGAGCATGAGCGCATACGACAGGTACGGATTGGCCGAGGAGTCCAGAGCACGGTACTCGACACGGGCGGATGAGGACTTTCCGGAGTTGTACTGCGGGACCCGCACGAGAGCAGAACGGTTGCGGTGGCCCCAGGAGATGTACGACGGGGCTTCATGGCCGGTCCAGAGGCGTTTATAGGAGTTCACGTGCTGGTTGGTCACTGCCGAGATCTCGGCGGCGTGGGTGAGCAGTCCGGCGATGAACTGTCGGCCGGTCTTCGACAGCTGATATTCCGCCCCCGGTTCGAAGAAGGCATTGTTCTCGCCCTCGAACAGGGAGACATGCGTGTGCATCCCATTGCCTGGGTGGTCGGCCATCGGCTTGGGCATGAACGAAGCGTAGACGCCTTGGGAGATCGCGACCTCTTTGATGACCGACCGGAAGGTCATGACGTTGTCGGCCATGGTCAGCGCGTCGGCATAGCGCAGGTCGATCTCGTTCTGACCGGGCCCGGCCTCATGATGGGAGAATTCCACGGACAGCCCCATTGCTTCGAGCATGGTGACAGCTTCGCGGCGGAAGTCATTGGCCGTTCCCCCGTTGACATGGTCGAAGTAGCCGGCTGTGTCAACGGGCATCGGCGCTGTGCCGTCGCTGATCCCGGACACAGGGTCGAGGTTGTCGGTCTTGAAGAGGTAGAACTCGATCTCAGGATGCACATAGAAGGTGAAGCCGCGTTCGGCAGCTTTGGCCAGAGTGCGTTTGAGGACGTTGCGCGGATCGGCCGGCGCCGGCTCTCCCCCGGGCACGTGGATATCGCAGAACATCCTTCCGGTGGGCTCGGTCTCCCCGCGCCAGGGCAGCAGAGAGAACGTCGAGGGATCGGGCTTGAGCACCATATCGGCCTCGAACACCCGGGACAGCCCTTCGACTGCCGAGCCGTCGAATCCGATGCCTTCGGAGAAGGCGCCTTCGAGTTCGGCGGGGACGATGGCCACGGACTTCAGCTGTCCCAGGACATCGGTGAACCAGAGTCGGATGAATCGCACTTCACGATCTTCGACGGTCCTGAGAACGAATTCCTCCTGACGCGACATCTATTCAGCCGTTCCACTTCTCGTCGTCTTCGTCCCACTGCTGATTGCGCTCACGTGCCTTCTCCAGGGCGGCGCGGGCAACTTCCTCGGTCTCGTAGGGCCCCATGCGGTGGGTCCAGTCGCTGACCAGGCCCTTTTCCACGGTGTTCGTCTCGAGGTTGAAGTAGTACTTCGAGTTCGGGTCGTCGATATCTTCGTAGAGTCCCATGGCGAGCCTTCTCTCCTCTGCGAGGTTCTGCATTGACGCTTTCAGCTTACCGTTTCAAGTCGCGAACTGACGGCATGTGTCGCTAATGCGTCGGAAGCGCCCTATCTGCATCTTTGGTGCAGCCTGAGCCCGACTGGAATCATGTTTTCCGCGTTATCTGGCACCCAGACGCACTGATTTCGCATGATTGGTGACGAAAACAGATTTAAAGGTTTGCTCTCCAAACCTTCTAAGGAATAGAGTTGACACCATCGACGACCGACGGAGAAGTCGGTCGCCTCCGCCCCTGCGGCACACAATCAGGAGAGAAGGACACACCATGCGCATTTCAGTGCCCACCGAGGTCAAGAACAATGAGTTCCGAGTCGCCATCACCGCTGCCGGCGTCCATGAACTCGTCGCCCACGGCCACGAGGTCACCGTGCAGGCAGGAGCAGGCGAGGGCTCCTTCATCGCCGATGCCGAATACGAGGCTGCCGGAGCGAAGATCGCCCCCGACGCCGCCACCACATGGGCAGCCGGCGACCTCGTGCTCAAGGTCAAGGAGCCGATCGCCCAGGAGTACGGCTTCCTGCGCAAGGATCTCGTCCTGTTCACCTACCTCCACCTGGCCGCGGATGAGGCGCTCACCACTGCTCTCATGGAGGCCGGCACCACCGCCATCGCCTACGAGACCGTCCAGCCCGACGGCGGCGGACTGCCGCTGTTGGCTCCGATGAGCGAGATCGCCGGACGCCTGTCGACTCAGGTCGGCGCTCACAGCCTGCTCAAGGCCAACGGCGGCCGCGGAATCCTGCTGTCCGGAGTCCCCGGTGTCGAGCGCGCGAATGTCGTCGTCATCGGTGCCGGTGTGGCCGGGACGAATGCCGCCCGGATGGCTCTGGGCCTCGGAGCGACCGTCGAGGTCATCGACATCAACATTCCGCGTCTGCGGCAGATCGATGAGACCTTCGCCGGTGCCATCGGCACGAAAGTGTCGAACAAGTACGAGATCACGAAGTCTCTGGCCACAGCCGACCTCGTCGTCGGTTCGGTGCTCATCCCGGGCAAGAAGGCGCCTAAGCTCGTCACCGACGAAATGGTCGCCGGGATGAAGCCGGGATCGGTGCTCGTCGATATCGCCATCGACCAGGGCGGCTGCTTCGAGAATTCTCGTCCGACGACTCACGACGATCCGACGTTCACCGTCCATAACTCGGTCTACTACTGCGTGGCGAACATGCCGGGTGCGGTGCCGAACACAGCTACGGCGGCGCTGACGAACGCGACTCTGCCCTTTGCCGTGAAGATCGCCGACCAGGGGTGGCACAAGGCACTGTCGAACGATTCGGCTCTGGCCCGTGGTCTCAACATCCACAACGGGCACGTCACGAACGACAACGTCGCCGAGGCATTCGGCTTCGAAGCAGTGTCCGTGGCCCA
The DNA here is from genome assembly GCF_025506275.1 of Brevibacterium permense. Taxonomy (GTDB): domain Bacteria; phylum Actinomycetota; class Actinomycetes; order Actinomycetales; family Brevibacteriaceae; genus Brevibacterium; species Brevibacterium permense_A. The sequence goes on along the minus strand of NZ_QYCP01000083.1, from coordinate 32 downwards.
CGCCCTAGCCAACTGAAGAACCCCTATTACTA
>NZ_QYCP01000084.1 GCF_025506275.1 Brevibacterium permense | reverse complement strand
GTGTCACCCACCCGATCGCCTGAACCCTCGGATCAAACCGTGTTTGTCCTGGTCAGACCCGGTGGAAACTCTGTCTCGAAGACGGTGTTTCCGGCGGGGCAACGAGATATAACTCTAGACCACCCCACGCCGCCCGTGCAACTCGAAAGCGGAAATTCCGCTGTGACACCCGTCACCGGCCGCAAATGCCCTGCTTCCCGCCCAGCTCCGAAGGCACGGCTGCACGGTTCCCGAATCCCGCCGGGCTCTGGTCGGCGGGAGCCGATTGCCCTCACTGTGCAGGTGATTCCCAGCGTTTCGCCCCGCCCCTGCCCCTACACTGACGGGATGACTCAGAAAGAGCAGCGAGAACGGCTGGGCCGCAACGACCTCGATCTCGAAGACGCCCTCATCGACGAGGCGGCCAATACTGTCTCGGAGGGTGCAAAGCGGCTCAACCGGAAGTGGCCGGAACTCATCGTCACCGGACTCTTCGGCGGCATCGATGTCGGGCTCGGCATCTTGGCCATGGTCCTCGTCAAGCAGGCGACCGGGTCGACGATCCTCGCCGGGATGGCGTTCGGCATCGGACTGTTGGCATTGAAGCTGGCGCATTCTGAGCTCTTCACCGAGGAGTTCCTGTTGCCGATCAACGCTGTCATCGCCGGGCAAGCGAGTTGGATCCAGGTCTTTCGACTTTGGTCGGTGACTCTCGTGACCAATCTGGTCGGTGGCGCGGTCTTCGCCTGGCTCATCGTCATTGCGCTCCCCGATTACCACAAGACGATTGCGGATATGGCGCTCGGATATATCAACCAGTCTTCGCTCATCGTCATGCTTGCCCTCTCGCTTCTGGCCGGCGCGACGATCACATTGTCGACACGGATGCAGCAGGGAACACAGAACGACGTCGTCAAAGCGATCGTCTGCATGATCACCGGTCTGCTGGTCATCGGGGTCAGCATGCTGCACGGAGCCATCAATGCGATCGTTATCGTCGCCGCCATGATGACGGGCGCAGACATTTCGATCCTGGATTTCCTGCAGTGGTTCGCAATCGTGATCCCGTTCAACATGCTCGGTGGCCTACTGATCATCACGCTGCCCCGAATCATTCGCACACGCCGTGTGCTCTGGGCAGTGCGCAGAGGCCGCATCTCGCTCGAGGAACTCGAGGAGCAGAGCGCTTGAGTCGTTGAGTCAGGCTCCGCGGTAGCCGGGCATCAGCCGGTCGCTGTCGACGATCTGTTTGCCGAGCGGCATGAGCGAGACGGGGATGAGCTTGATGTTCGCCCAGCCGAGCGGGATGCCGATGATCGAGATGAACAGCGGGATCGAGGTGATGACGTGGCCGATGGCCAGCCAGATGCCGGCGACGATGAGCCAGATGATGTTGCCCAGGGTTGTCGCCACTCCTGCAGGACGGGTCTCGATGACCTCTCGCCCGAAGGGCCACAGCGCATAGTTGCCGATCCGGAAGGATGCGATGCCCCAGGGGATGGTGACGATGAAGATGCAGGCGATGATGCCGGCGGCCCAGTATCCGAGTGCCAGCCAGAGTCCGGAGAAGATGAACCAGATGATGTTGAGCAGGGTGCGCATGATCTCCTCGTGCGTTAGCCAATCGGTGTTCGTTCGGTTGTCCGTCATCTGCCAGTCTGCTCGATGGCCGCATGCTTTTCCATGGTGATGGCCATACACCGCTGGTCCGGTTGACCGCACGCTGCCGGAGCGCACGCTGATTGATCGCATTCCCTTGGCCGCCATGTCGCGGCCGGAGCTCGCTCTACAACGCAGTCTTTTGTATTCGACGATGACAAGGTTTCCCGTTGTTGTACGGGCACAGTCGTCTCGAGACGACAATGCCGCGCCCTCACAGTGAGGACGCGGCATTGTCAGGGTCTGCGGCTGATCAGCCGACGATGTCGACGGCGCCGAGGGTCTTCTTGCCCCGGCGCAGGAGGACGACTCCCCCGGCTTCTGTGGAGAGCACATCGTCGGAAGTCAGAGTCTGCTCCTGGTCGGCGACCTTGACGTTGTTGACGTAGGCTCCGCCGTCCTTGATGGCGCGGCGGGCCTCGCCCTTGGACTTGACGATGCCGGCGGCGACGAAGGCGTCGGCGACGGGCATGCCCTCAGCCAGTTGGGTCGCGGACACGTCACCGCGGGGCAGCTCAGACGTGGCGGCACCGAGGGTAGCGGCGTCCAGGCCGGCGAGCTCTCCCCCGCCGAAGAGGGCGGAAGCCGCAGCGATGGCCTGCTCGTAAGCCTGGCGTCCGTGGACCAAGGTGGTGACATCCTCGGCGAGGGCCTTCTGCGCCACGCGGGTGTGCGGGGCCGCGGTGAACTCGGCTTCGATGGCGTCGATCTCGTCGAGCGGGCGCAGCGAGAACACCTTGAGGTACTTCACCACGTCGCGGTCGTCGGCGTTGAGCCAGAACTGACTGAAGGCGTACGGGCTGGTCAGCGACGAGTCGAGCCACACGGTGCCGGATTCGGTCTTGCCGAACTTCGTTCCGTCGGCCTTCGTGATCAGCGGTGTGGCCAGGGCGTGAACGGACTTCTGCTCGACGCGGCGGATGAGGTCGACGCCCGAGGTGAGGTTGCCCCACTGGTCGGAGCCACCGGTCTGCAGGGAGCAGCCGTAGCGGCGGTTGAGCTCGAGGTAGTCGTTGCCTTGGAGGATCTGATACGAGAACTCGGTGAAAGAGATGCCGGCTTCGCTGTTGAGGCGAGCGGAGACGGACTCCTTCGCGAGCATCCGATTGACCGGGAAGTGCTTGCCGATGTCGCGGAGGAAGTCGATGGCCGACAGCTGGGAGGTCCAGTCGAGGTTGTTGACGATCTGCGCGGCGTTGGGGCCGTCGAAGTCGAGGAACTTCTCGACCTGAGCGCGGATCTTCGCCACCCATTCCTCGACGACCTCACGCGGATTGAGCGTCCGCTCCCCCGACATGCGCGGGTCTCCGATGAGACCGGTGGCGCCGCCGACGAGAGCGAGCGGATTATGTCCGGATTTCTGCAGGCGCGCGGCGGTGAGCAGCTGCACGAGGTTGCCCATGTGCAGGCTCGGCGCCGTCGGATCGAAACCGACATAATAGGTCAGCGACTCCTCGGCCAGGGCTTTCTGCAGGGCGGCCTCGTCAGTAGATACTGCGACGAGCCCGCGGGCCTTGAGTTCGCTGAAGATGTCGGTCACTTCGGTCCTTTCGAATCTATGGTCTGTGCCGGCGCGGAGCCGACAGGTTCAATTCTACGGGTTCACCGAGGCGGCTGTGCCCTTGGTCCGAGACCGCCGAGTTATCCTCGCCGATAGTTGCCTCGATGACATCGCTGGAGCCATACCTTGAAACCGGATTCCAGAAAAAGGACTCGCTCAGTTGTCGAAATCTCCGCCCCAGCCTCGATGTCACACTAGAAGGGCCGGGAGGCGGCCCTCGACGAAAGGCAGAACAATGAAGTACGTCATTCTCATCCACTCGAATCCGCAGCCTTGGGGTCATCCCACCGGCGACTACGTTGCCGAGGTTCAGGCCTTGCCGAAGGAGGAGCGGGAGAAGCTGGATGCCGACTTCGAGAAACTGCTGGGCGAACTTCAGGAGCGCGGCGAATTGCTCGGTGGCGAAGCCCTGGGCGACCCTGCAGCATCCACGCTCTACCGGTGGAAGGCGGGTGGACCGACCTCGAGCGACGGTCCGTACGCAGAGACGAAGGAGCACCTCGCCGGATTCTTCAAGATCGACGTCGAATCGCAGGAACGCACCGAGGAGATCGCCGCCCGATTCGCCGGCCCCGGAGAGACGGTGGAGCTGCGCCCGATCATGGTCTTCGGTGACGACGGCGAATGACGATGACCACCAGTGAGGATGTGTGGCGCCGCGAGACGCCGCACATCCTCGCTGCCCTGGTGAGGCGATTCGGTGATTTCACCGCGTGCGAGGACGCCGTTCAGGAGGCACTGTTCGAAGCCTCACAACAGTGGCCGAACACAGGTGTGCCAGACAAACCCCGAGGTTGGCTGCTTCGGGTCGCTTCCCGTCGACTCATCGATGCCAAACGTCAGGACGGTGCCCGCCTCGAACGTGAGCGACGTGTGTTCGCGCGCGAACGTCCCCATGAGTCAACCATCGCCGAGGCAGCCGTTGAGGATCGTGATGCCTCGCTGGAGGTCCTCGCCCTATGCTGTCATCCGTCGCTCAAGCCCGAGACTCAGGTGATCTTGGCATTGCGGGCGGTCCTCGGGCTGAGCACGGAGCAGATCGCCGCTCTGTACTTCATTCCGACCACCACCGCTGGGCAGAGGATCAGTCGGGCGAAGACCACGATCGACGGCGCCGGGCGGCACTTCCCGCAACCAGAGACGGAGGCAGAACGACTTCCCGCGATGCTCCATGCCCTCTACCTCATGTTTACCGCCGGGCACAGCCGCCCGATCGGTGAGGACCTCTTCGACCGGGAGGTCACGTCCGAGGCCATCAGGCTGGCTCGGCTGCTTCATGCTGCACTGCCCGATGAGACCGAGACTGCGGGATTGCTTGCGCTCATGCTGCTCAGCGAGGCACGCCGACCGGGCCGAAGGACTCAAGCCGGCGAGTTGGTGACTCTACGAGATCAGGACCGCGCGCTGTGGAATACGACGATGATCTCCGAAGGAATCAGTCTCTTGGAGACTGCACTCCCGGCCGGGCCGGTCGGCGCGTACCAACTGCAAGCTGCGATCTCTGCCGTTCACTCCGAAGCGGCGACATGGGAGGAGACCGACTGGGCTCAGATCGTCGAGCTCTACTCGATGCTCGCACGCATTGCACCGTCACCGACCGTCACCCTCAATTACGCAGTGGCCGTCAGTGAGGTCCAGGGTCCCGGTGCCGCGCTCGAAATGCTCGAGCCACTCCTCGCCGACAAGCGCATGAGCCGCAGTCACCGACTGCACGCCGTCCGGGCACCGACATTGGAAGCGCTCGGAGAACCTGCCGAGGCGCTGGCCGCTTACCGTACCGCCAGCCGACTGTGCACGAATGTTCCCGAGCAGAGATATCTCAATGCTCAGATCACTCGGCTGACAGCCGACTCACATTGACGGAGCTATTTGCCGTCCGCATGAGCTAGTGGCTCAATTTCGGACTCCACGGAAGGCGCCTCGGGTTTCGGGTCACTTTCTGAAAAGGGACGGCTCGCCATCACGGCAATTGCCCCGACTGCAGCGAAGAGTGCCCAGACCCCTCCGATGAGGTAGGGGCCGACGCCCGGGACCATGATCAGGGCAGAGGCGATCATCGGTGAGAGTCCCGCCCCGAGCGCAGCGGCGAGCTGATAGCCGACCGATGCGCCGGTGTATCGCACGGCCGGTGGGAAGAGCTCAGAAACATAGGCCGCAATCGGCCCGTAGCACAGGCCCTGGACGATTCCATTGCCGAGAATGATTGCAGCGGCGTACTGGTTGAGCTCTCCGCTGACGATGAGCAGCACAATCGGAACCGCAAGGGCTGCGGCCACCACATGGGCACCGATGAGAGAACGTTTGCGCCCGATCCTGTCGCTGAGACGGGCGACGATGAAGGTGACGATCAGGGTCGTCAACGCTCCGACGGCTTTCCAGTTGAGAACATCGGACTTGTCCTCGCCCGCTGCGACTGCGACCGATACGCCCCAGACTGTCGTCAGGCCCTGAGTGACATAGATGGTCATCGTTGCGAAGAGCGCGATAAGCACTTGGCGCTTGTAGTTCTTGAACACTGTGAGCAGCGGGACCTTCCTCTCCTCACTCTCTTCTTCGAGCTGTTGGAAGGCAGGTGTTTCGCTGACCTTGAGACGAATCACAAGGCCGACGACGATGAGTACGGCCGAGAGCAGGAACGGCAGACGCCAGCCCCATGTCACAAAGTTGTCCCCAGTCAGCGTCGCAGTCACTGACAGAATGAGCGTCGCCAGGATCGCTCCCGCAGGACCACCGGCGTTGGCGAACGCCGCAGCCAGTCCGCGCCGGGCCTTCGGCGCGTGCTCGAGTGCCATGAGCGCAGCACCGCCCCATTCTCCGCCCACGGCGATGCCTTGGATGATCCGAAGGGTGAACAGGGATGCGGGTGCGATCATCCCAATTGACGCAGTCGGCGGCATGAGGCCGATGATCACGGTGACGGCTCCCATCATCACCATGGAAACGATCAATGCTTTCTTACGCCCCACCTTGTCGCCGAAGTGGCCGAAGATCACTCCGCCGAGAGGCCTAGCCAGATAGCCGGCCGCCAAAGTGCTGAATGAGGCGAACAGCGACAGTCCCGGCCCGAGTCCTGCAAAGAACAGATTTGCGAACACAATCGAGGACGCCGTTGCGTACAGGATGAAATCGTAGAACTCGATAGCCGAACCGACGAAGCTCGAAGTGAGGATTCGTCGCATCTCCGGCGTCTTCAAGGAGGTTTGGAGACCGTCCTTGTCAACAACGTCTTTGTTGTCATTCATCGTTGCTTCAGCTCCTCATCGCGGCTTGTGCGGCTGTGGTGATGTTGATGGTGTCGAGGTCCTCTGGAACCAGGAATGTTCCATCGAATCCGGTGTGCCCCTTGTGCCAGACGGTGTCATCGGCGGACCCGGGAACAAGATGGTGCAGGGCCAGTGCGCGAGCCTGTGCCGCCGCGGCAATGCGAATAGCCCCATTGACCGAGGTATGTGATTTGTAATGGTGGTCGCGCGAGGCGCTGCCCTCATCGTCGTCACGGTGCGCATACGTCTGATCAACCCAGTCGAAGTCGATCGCCTCGTGAAGAAGCAGATCGGTCCCCTGCGCCAGCTTGACGAGATTGGCGGTCTCACACGTGTCACCTGAAATGGTCACCGAGCCGTACTCGCTGTCGAACCTGAAGGCGAAGGCGGGTGCCACGGGCGGATGTTCGACGAGGATCGCAGTCACGGTGACAAGATCATCCTGGAAGATGACGAAAGGCTCCATATCCGGAGTCGGAGCCGTGTTCGGGTGATATCCGATGCCCTCTGGGATCTCGATGTCGCGGGGGTCGAAGAGGGCTTCAGGTGACGGACGCAGCGAGTCGAGCACGCGGTCGTTGAGGTCTGTGGCAAACGCCCCGACGATACTTGTGAACATGTCAGCTATGCCAGGGGTGGGGTTCGCAGGTGCCACAGGTCGAGGCGGGACGACTGCCCGCGGAGAGACCGGAGGAAGCGCGCCGCGATCCCCGGGGCCGAGGAGAGGAACCGGATTGTCGACTCTCTGCTGGAGCTCATGCATGCCGAACACCACAAGTGACGGCAGGTCGATGGTGTGATCCGAATGCAGGTGAGTGATGAAGATTCCGCCGAGATCGCCGAGCTCGAGGCCCGCCTGACGAATGCGACGCCCGACGCCGTGCCCGGCGTCCACGAGATAGAAACGATCCTCAACGACGAGCGCGGTCGAGATGCCCGCTCGATCCTTGGAATCGCCTTTCCACCATCGCGGGCCACCTGCGGTTCCCAGGGTGACAGCTTTCATCTTCGAATCGTTCATTACCCGGCACTTTCACGTTGTTGCGTCTTTGACCTCCTCAGTCTTTCCCGTTGACATCAAAAAGAAAAGCAAATTTTTACTGGCTTCAATATAGACTCTGGCTATGACTGACCTCACACTCCGCCAGCTCGAGTATTTTCTCGCCGTTCTCGATCGTGGTTCGGTGAGCGACGCGGCAAAAGACTGCCGAGTGTCACAGGCGACGGTCTCTGCGGCCCTCGCCCAACTCGAAAAGCAGCTCAAAGTCACGCTCATTGCGCGAGGTCCGGCTCGGCGTGCCCGCCCGACGAGCGCTGGTAGGGAATTCGGAGTTCGGGCCAGAGAGATCCTGTCTAATGTCTCGGACGCTGTGGAATCTCTCAACGACGAGTCGGCTGCCTTGCAGGGGCCCTTGCGCATCGGCTGCATACCGACGGCGGGGCCACGGATGCTTCCAGCTACGGCTGCCCAGTTCGTCAAACACCACCCACAGGTTGACGTCAGCTTTGTCGAAGCCCATCCGTTGACCGTTCAACAGATGGTTCTCAACGGCGAAGTCGATGTTGCTGTCATGTACCGCAAGCAGATCCAGATCGAGGGAGTCACCAGGCACGACCTCGCCGAGGTGCAGCTGCATGCCATCGTCTCTGCGGATCATCCTGCAGCAGACCAGGACGGTGTCGATATCGCCGAGCTCATCGATGACCCGCTCATCCTGCTCGATTCTCCGCCGACCGCAGACCTCTTGATCAGTCAGATCCGCGGAATCGGTTTTGAGCCTTCTGTACGCTGGTTGATCCCCAATGCGGAGACAATCAGGTCGATGGTGGGACTAGGGCTCGGCTTCTCCCTGGCCAACGCAGTTCCGCACCCTGACACCCTGACCTTTCAGGGCATGCCAGTGCGATATCTGCCGGTGACGAACCCGGAATTCGCAAACACGATCGTGGGGGTGACGATGGCCGGAGCGCGGTTGTCGAAGAAGCTCACTGCAGCCCTCGACATCCTTCGGAAGACTGCCGCAGATACTGATCCACATCGGTGGAACCGCCAGAGCCGGACACCAACGCGGACGTAGCGCTGGGCCAGGAACACCAGCTTCCGAAAACTCGCGGTCGGCCGCGAGCGGCGCACAACACAGTCACGAAAGACGGACGGTGCTCCGATCGTCGAACGATCAGAGCACCGCTGACGCAGTTCCGGTCAGCCGACCGGAAACTTCGGTCGCAGGGACGTGAAACTCACACGCTCCGAGCCGACCCCGCGAACTCACGCAGGCGAGCAACTTCGGTCTTCGCGTTGGCGATCTGCGCCTCGACGGCCGAGCGAGCCGTGCCGCCCTTGGCGTTGCGCGAATCGATCGACCCGAGCGTCGTGAGCACCTCGCGTACGGCAGGCGTCAGATGCTCGGAGATCCCCGCGAAGTCCTCATCGGAGAGGTCCCACAGTTCGACATCCCGTGATTCGGCCAATTGCACGCATGCGCCGGAGAGTTCATGGGCGACTCGGAACGGCACGCCTTCACGCACGAGCCATTCGGCGATGTCCGTGGCCAGCGCGAATCCGCGCGGCGCCAGGTACGCCATCCGCTCGGTGTCGAACTTCAGCGTCGCCACCATCCCGGTGAACGCCGGCAGCAGCAGCTCGAGGGTGTCCGTGGCATCGAAGACCGGCTCCTTGTCTTCCTGCAGGTCCCGGTTGTACGCCAACGGCAGCGCCTTGAGCGTCGACAGCAGACCGGTGAGGTCACCGATGAGGCGACCGGACTTGCCGCGGGTGAGCTCGGCGACGTCAGGGTTCTTCTTCTGCGGCATGATCGACGATCCCGTCGAGTACGCATCGTGGAGGGTGACGAACGAGAACTCCTTCGTCGCCCACGCGATGACCTCCTCGGACAGCCGCGAGAGGTCGATGCCGATCATCGTCGTGATAAACAGGTACTCGGCGAAGACATCGCGCGAAGCGGTGCCATCGATCGAGTTCTCCACCGAATCGGTGAACCCGAGGTCCGCGGCCACAGCCTGTGGATCCAGCCCCAACGACGACCCGGCCAGAGCACCCGAACCATAGGCAGAGACTCCGGCACGCGCATCGAAATCGACGAACCGAGCGACATCGCGCAGCAGCGGCCACGCATGAGCGAGCAGATGGTGGGCCAGCAGCACCGGCTGAGCGTGCTGAAGGTGCGTGCGTCCGGGCATCGGGGCCTCGGGATGCTCTTCTGCCTGAGCGATGAGCACCTCGACGGTGTCGAGCACGAGACCGGCGACCTCACGGGCATGGTCGCGCAGGTACATCCGCCCCATCGTCGCGATCTGATCGTTGCGGGACCGTCCGGCACGCAGCTTCCCGCCGAGCTCGGGCCCGGCGATCTCGATGAGTCCGCGCTCGAGCGACGAATGCACATCCTCGTCGGACTCGGCGGCCACGTATTCGCCGGCGTTCACCCGACGCAGCAGCTCGTCGAGTGCTGAATGCATTCCGGACAGCTCGTCGTCGGTGAGCAGCCCGGCGTGGTGGAGGACCTTCGCGTGGGCCTTGGAACCCGCGATGTCGTACTTCGCCAGGCGCCAGTCGAAGTCCGTGGACTTGCTCAGCGCGGCCAGCGCATCGGCCGGACCGTCGGAGAATCGTCCGCCCCACAGGCTCAGTCGTTCGCTCACAGATCGTCCTTTCCCACCAGCACGAATGCGCCGGCCCGTTCATTGAAATGATGAAACTCAGTTGTCATTGTTCCAGTTTTCCCTCGCCGAGGCGGCCGGCCGTCCCGTGGAAACCCCACCGAGGCGGCGCACCCAGTTCCAGGGCCCACCGACAGAAGCTCAGCCCTCGGCCAGCCCGCCGGCCGCGTATTCGAGGAAGGTCTCCGCCACGGCCGCTCCCCCGACTGCGGCATCGGCGATGACGAGCACCGTGTCATCGCCGGCCAGGGTCCCGAAGATCCCGACCATCGAGGACCGGTCGATCGCCGAGGCCAGGTACTGTGCGGCTCCCGGCGGGGTGCGCAGCACGACCGTGTTGTCCTGGGAGACCGCGGAGACGAGCAGCTCCTCGAGGATCCGCGGCAGCTTCGCATCGAGGGACTCCCCCGTCGACTGCTGCAGGGACCGGTCCCCGCCCTCACCGGGAACGGCGTACACGGATCCCGCGGTGGATCGGATCTTGACGGCCCCCACCTCGGCGAGGTCGCGCGACAGGGTCGCCTGGGTGACGGTGATGCCCTGCGTTGCCAGCGCCTCGGCGAGTTCGATCTGGGACCGCACGGATTGGCGGGTGATGAGATCGATGATCTTCTGCTGCCGGGCGGTCTTCGTCAGCGGTGCACTGTTCGACCCGGAATTCGCTTCGGTCATCGTCGCTCCAGGAGGAAGGTCATGAGCGCCTTCTGCGCGTGGAGGCGGTTCTCGGCTTCGTCGAAGACCACCGAGGCGGGGCCGTCGATGACCTCGGCCGTGACCTCTTTGCCGCGGTAGGCGGGCAGGCAGTGGAGGAAGATCGCGTCGTTGCTTAAGCTCATGAGTTCCTGGTCGACCTGGAACTTCGTGAACGGTGAGGCCTCGTCGTCGCGTCCGGCGGCGTCCTGGCCCATGGACACCCAGGTGTCGGTGACGAGGACGTCGGCGCCGTGGGCGGCGGCAACGGGGTCGTCGGTGACGGTGAGCGATCCGCCCGTCGTCTGCGCCAGGGCGTCGGCCTCGGCGACGATCGCTGCGGCCGGCTGATAGTCGGCCGGGGCTGCGATGCGCACGTGCATGCCGGCGTTGACGCCACCCAGGGCGTAGGAGTTCGCCATGTTGTTCGCCCCGTCGCCGTAATACGTCATGGTCTGCCCGGCAACGTCTCCACGGTGTTCGCGGATGGTGAGCAGGTCGGCCAGGATCTGGCAGGGGTGGAAGTCATCGGACAGGGAATTGATGACGGGCACCGAGGAGTGCTCGGCCATCTCTTCGAGCCCGGCCTGGGCGTAGGTGCGCCAGATGATCGCCGAGACCATCCGCGACATCACCTGCGCGGTGTCGGCGATCGATTCCTTGTGCCCGAGCTGCGCCTCACCGGGGTTGATGATGAGCGGCTGCCCGCCGAGAGCGGCGATGCCGGCGGCGAACGAGACCCGGGTGCGGGTCGAGGTCTTGTCGAAGATGACGGCGGCGGTCTGCGGGCCGGCCAGCGGGGTCCGCGAGTAGGGGGCGGCCTTAAGCTCGACGGCGAGATCGAGGACCTCGGCCTGTTCGGCCGGGGTGAGGTCGGTGTCCTTGAGGAAATGGCGAGTCATGGTGGGTCCTTTGGAAAGCGTGAGTGGGGATCAGCCGGCGATGAGGCCGGGCAGGGCCGCGACGAACGGGGCCAGTTCCTCTTCCGTGATGGTCAGCGGCGGGGCCAGGCGCAGGCGGCCGGGAGCGACGGGGTTGATGATGAACCCGGCGTCGAGTGCGCGAGCCGCGACGGCCTTCGAATCCGGGATCTCGCCTCCGGCGTCGGGCAGGAGTTCGATGCCGATGAGCAGTCCCTGACCGGTGATCTCGCCAATGCCGTCAATCGCGGTGAGTTGCGAGGTCAGCCAATCGTTGATGTCGCGGGCATGATCGTGGAGACTCTCGGATTCGATCGTCTCGAGCACCGCCAAGGCTGCCGCGCAGGCGATCGGGTTGCCGCCGAAGGTCGTGCCGTGCTGACCGGCCTCGAGCAGCTTCGTGTTCGCATCCCCGACGGTGATGGTGGCACCGATGGGCATGCCTCCGCCGAGGCCTTTCGCCGAGGTGATGATGTCGGGCGTGACGCCCTCACCGATCGACCAGTCCTGGTGGGCGAACCAGTAACCGGTGCGAGCGATGCCCGACTGCACCTCGTCGAGGACGAGCAGCGCACCGGCTTTCGTCGTGAGTTCGCGGGCGGCCTTGAGGTAGCCCTGCGGATGGGTGCGCACACCGACCTCGCCCTGGATGGGTTCGATGAACACGGCGGCGGTGTTGTCGTTGATCGCAGCGGCCAGCGCCTCCACGTCGCCGTAGGGGACGTGGACGACTCCGGGGACGCCCGGAGCGAAGGGTGCACGGTAGGCTTCCTTCGCCGTCAGGGCCAGTGATCCCATGGTGCGGCCGTGGAAGGCACCCTCGACGGCGATGATGAAGGGGCGTCCCCCTCCCCCGGCGCGGCGGGCCATCTTGAAGGCCGCCTCGTTGGCTTCGGTACCGGAGTTCGAGAAGAACACGGCGGACCCGGACGGCAGATTGAGGATCTCGTGGATCTTGTTCGCCAGGGCGATCTGGGGCGGCGAGGTGAAGAAGTTCGAGATGTGGCCGAGTGTCGACGCCTGTTCGGTGATGGCCTTGACCCAGGCCGGGTGGCAGTGGCCGAGTGCGTTGACGGCGATGCCAGCGAGCAGGTCGAGGTATTTTTTGCCCGAGGCGTCCCACACGTACGAGCCCTCACCGCGGACGAGGTCGAGCTGGGGTGAGCCGAACACCGGGGAGAGGACCCGGGAGAAGTTATCGCGCCAGGTCTGCGCCTGATCCGTTGGGGCTTGCTGGTGCGTGGCTTCACTCATTGTCGTCCTCCTGTGTTCCTTTGTGACCGTCGCCCAGCGGTGCGGGAGCGACGACGGTGTCTTCGACCATGGTGCCGATGCCCTCGGAGGTGAAGACCTCGAGCAGCAGGGAGTGCGCCATCCGGCCGTCGATGATGTGGGCCTGCTGCACCCCGTGCTCGATGGCCTCGAGTGCGGCGGTCATCTTCGGGATCATGCCCGAATCGAGCGAGGGCAGGAGTTCGCGCAGCTTGTCCGGGTCGATGCGGGAGATGAGGGAGGACGTGTCCGGCCAGTTCGCGTAGAGGCCGGGCACATCGGTGAGCATGATGAGTTTGTGTGCCTTGAGTGCCTTCGCCACCGCCGAGGCAGCCAGGTCCGCATTGATGTTGAGCGGCTTCCCTGCCTCTCCCCCGATCTCGGAAGCGATGGAGCAGATGACGGGCACCCGGCCGGCGTCGAGGAGTTCGGTGAGCACGGTCGTATTCACCTGGGCGATCTCGCCCACCCGGCCGAGGTCGATGACTTCGCCGCCCACCTCGGCGGTGGCCTTGTTCGCCAGCAGGAGGTCGGCGTCTTCACCGGACAGGCCGATCGCGGCGTCGCCGTTCTGGTTGATCCGGGACACGATGTCGCGGTTGACCTGGCCGGACAGCACCATGCGGATGACCTCGGCGGCTTCCTCGGTGGTCACGCGCTGTCCGGCCTTGAACTCGGACTCGATGCCCAAGCGCTTCAGCATGGCAGAGATCTGAGGGCCGCCGCCGTGGACGACGACGGGGCGGATGCCGGCGAAGCGGAGGAACGCGATGTCATCGGCGAAGGACTGCTGCAGCTCCGGGGAGACCATGGCGTTGCCGCCGTATTTGATGACGATCGTGGCGCCGGCGAAGGTCTTGATCCAGGGCAGCGCCTCGGTGAGCGCCTCGGCCTTGACCTGGGCGGCGGCGAGCCGGGCGGCCGTGGATTTCGTGGACATGTCTACTGGGGTGTTCATGAGGAGTAGGCGCTGTTCTCTTCGACGTAGTCGTGGGTGAGGTCCGAGGTCCACACGGTGGCGGTGTCGTCTCCGGCGTGGAGGTCGATAGACACATCAACTGTGCGCTCGAACGTCACGTTCGCTGGGTCTTCGTCGGGGCCCGAGGCCGTGCACACCTGGACGCCGTTGATGGCGACGTCGATGAGTGTGGGATCGAAGTCCGCCGAGGTGGTTCCCACCTGAGCGACGACGCGACCCCAGTTCGGGTCCTCCCCGAAGATCGCGGCCTTGAACAGGGCCGAGCGAGCGACGGACCTGGAGACTTCGACGGCGTCTTTCTCGCTGGCTGCGCCGCGGGTGGTGATGGCGATGTCGTGGTGAGCACCTTCGGCATCGACGTGGAGTTGGTGCATGAGGTCGAGGCAGACGTCTTTGAGCAGAGTGGTGAATTCTTCCGCGTCGACAGCGGCGTCGTGGGCACCGGAGGACATGAGGATGACGGTATCGTTCGTCGACATGCAGCCGTCGGTGTCGAGGCGGTCGAAGGACTGGCTCGTCGAGGCGCGCAGTGCCTGGTCGAGCACGGTCTGGTCGAGTTTCGCGTCGGTGGTAATGACGACGAGCATCGTCGCCAAACCGGGGGCGAGCATGCCCGCGCCCTTGGCCATCCCGCCGATGGTGAACCCGGTGGAACCGGTCCGGCTGGCGGTCTTCGCGACGGTGTCGGTGGTCATGATCGCTTCGGCAGCAGACTGGCCGGCTTCAACACTCGTGTCGGCAGCGGCGACGAGTGGGGCGAGGTTGCACACGATGGAGTCGCGGAAGTCCTGACCACCGACGCCGATGAGACCGGTCGAGCAGACGAGGATGTCCTCGGGCTGCGTATCGGTGCCGGCGTCGGTGAGGAGTTCGGCGGCGGTCTGGGCGGTCAGAGTCGTCGTCTCGTACCCGAAGTCGCCGGTGTAGCAGTTCGCTCCCCCGGAGTTGAGGACGACGGCGCGGGCCTGACCATCGGCTGAGGCTTTCTGGGACCACAGGACGGGGTTGGCCTTGCACCGATTCGAGGTGTAGACGGCGGCGACGGCGGTGTCGGGGCCGTTGTTGACCACGAGTGAGAGGTCTTTGGTACCGGAGGGTTTGAGTCCGGCGGTGAGTCCGGCGGCGGTGAAGCCGAGTGGGGCGGTGACGCTCATGGGGCGACTCCTTCGAGGGGAAGAGCGGTGGCCTCGTCGAGGCCAAGGGCCAGGTGGATGGATTGGATGGCTTGTCCGGCCGTGCCGCGGACGAGGTTGTCGAGCGCCACGACGACGAGGATCTTCTCGGCGCGTTCGTCGACGGTGAACTGGATCTGCGCGACGTTCGATCCCGTGGTGGCGGCGGTCTGCGGCCATTGGCCCTCGGGCAGGACCCGTACGAAGGGTTCGTCACCGTAAATCTGAGCGAAAGCCGCGGCCAGCTGGTCCTTGAGCGCTGCCGCGTCGAGGAGTCCTTCAGTCGTGCGTGGTGCGGCTTCGCCGGCGTCGGCGGTGATGGTCGCGAGGATTCCGCGGGCCATGGGCACGAGTGTCGGGGTGAAGGAGATCCGGGTGGGGCCGTCGGCGGCGTCAGCACCGAGGAGGCCGTTGAGGTTCTGTTCGATCTCGGGCACATGCCGATGCGTGCCGCCGGTGCCGTACGGGGAGGCATTGCCGAGGATCTCGGCGGCGGTAAGGTGCGGCTTGAGCGCCTTCCCCGCGCCGGAGACGCCATTGGCAAGCACAGCATTCAATCCAGTCGGCGCGGCGAGCCCCGCCTGAATGAGAGGTGCGAGCCCGAGCGTCACCGCAGTGACGTTGCAGCCGGGCACGGCGATGCGTTTCGTCGACTTCAGTGCTCCGCGCTGTTTCGTGCCGTCGGCGGTCAGCAGTTCGGGCAGGCCGTAGGTCCAGGTGCCCTGGTGGTCGGAGCCGTAGAACTTCTCCCACGCGGCCGCACTGATGAGGCGGTGGTCGGCGGCGAGGTCGACGATGAGGGTGTCGGGGCTCGTCTGTTCGAGTTCGGCGGCGATCTGTCCGGACTGACCGTGCGGGAGCGCGAGGATGACGACATCGTGGCCGGCGAGCACCTCGGCGGTGGACTCCTGGACCACAAAGTCGGAATATCGGGGAAGATGGGGTTGATGTCGGCCGAGCTTCTCACCCGCGGTGGAATGTCCGCACACCGTCGTGACGTTCAAGTGAGGGTGAGTGCTCAGCAGCCGGAGGACCTCTCCCCCGGCGTATCCGGTGGCACCGGAGACGGCAACCGTATGATCGTTCATATGTATAACCATACCAGGCAATTAATTTATATGCAGGAGGCGTAATGACCCAGGCAGTGCGTGCGATGCAGGCTGGTGGACCCGAGGTACTCGAGTTCGGTGAGGTTCCGACCCCGAAGCCGGGTGCCGGTGAGGTGCTCGTCGATGTCGAGGCGGCGGGTGTGAACTTCATCGATACGTATCGTCGTTCGGGCGTGTATCCGATGGAGTACCCGCACATCGTCGGCTCCGAGGGCACGGGTCACATCGCCGAGGTGGGCGAAGGCGTCGAGAGCTGGCAGGTCGGTGACCGTGTCGCCTGGCACGAAGGCCCGGGTTCGTATGCGACGCAGGTCGTCGTGAACACGGACAACCTGTTGCGCGTGCCGGAGGGCGTGTCCGCCGAGGTGGCTGCGGCGATGCCGCTGCAGGGTCTGACCGCGCAGTACCTGGCGACGAGTTCGCATGAGATCAAGCCGGGGCAGACGGCACTCGTTCACGCTGGCGCCGGTGGTGTCGGGCTGCTGCTCACGCAGATCATCAAGCACCTGGGTGGCAATGTCATCTCGACGGTGAGCACTGAGGAGAAGGCGGAGCTGGCGCGAAAGGCCGGTGCCGACGACGTGTTCCTCTACGGCGAGGGCGTTGACATCACGGCGAAGGTCAAGGAGCTCACCGATGGTGAGGGTGTCGATGTCGCGTATGACGGTGTCGGTAAGGACACGTTCGATGCGTCGTTGGCCTCGATCAAGCCGCTGGGTTCGATGGTGCTCTTCGGCGGGGCGTCGGGTCAGGTGCCGCCGTTCGACATTCAGCGTCTGAATTCGTCGGGCGGAATCTTCCTGTCCCGTCCGTCCTTGGCGTGGTTCGTCCGCTCGTCGGAGGAGCTTGCGAAGCGATCAGCAATGCTCTTCAACGGCATCGAACACGGCTGGCTGAACTTCCGCGTGGGTGCAACGTTCGCGTTGGCTGATGCCGCGGATGCGCATCGTGCGCTGGAGGGCCGGAAGACGACAGCTAAGGTTGTGCTGACGGCTTGATTCGGGCATTCAAACTGGATGAGGTCGGTTTCTCCGCTTCCGGAGGACCCGACCTCACTTAGTACCGGCCAGACACCAGATCAGGCCGACGAGTTGGCTTGGACCTGCATCCACAGCATTACGTCGAAGCCTTTCAACGATGAGAGCTTGGTCCGACCGACTTCAGCACTCACCTTCGTTGCCCTCTCCTCGACGTAGTCGGCCTCAGCCTGAAACGCTTGCCACTACAGTCGCCACTAAGTCCTGCGCCCCTCTCGATGACCCGATCGAAGACAGAGTCTTCGATCGGGAGGAGGTGGGGACGCTTCCGAGCCATGCTCTTGCTAGTGGTTGGCGGCCTGAGCCCCCACCGACTTTCACCTGGCCGGTTGCGTGGGAGTAGATCCCACGACTCCATCGATTTGGACTCAAGACCCAGGTGCTTTTCAATTCCGACTCAGAGAACGTACCGATCATAACATTTGGGATTTGTTCTAGAAGCCCGTTGAAACTCGAAGATTCGTCCCCGACGATGGCAATTCCGACCGCTGCGGGAACCTCGACGCTCACTGTCGACACCAATTCGCCGTATCATGCACCTGCCCATGTCGCACTGCAGAATCATAACTTCCAGTACTGCCCAATGCACGGGTTGTAATGGCCTCCGCTATTTCCGTATCCGCGCGGACTGACTACTTCCTCTTCCATCTACGATCCGAGAGACCAAGGTCCTTCTGCACCAATGCGAAGACCTCATCTTGACATGCATACAGCGCATCGATGCCTCGCTGATCAAGAGATAAAGCAGACGGCAAGATCTGGAGCTGTTCTGTGACTTTGGCTCGGAGCTGGGGTGAGGCAAATGGCCTTAGACCACGCACCGCCCGAAGAGTATCTGGTGGAATTTCGTCCGGGTCTGCACCATGGTCTTGAGGCTCTGAGCCACACTCTTGATAAGAGTGGATTGCGCGAAGCAATGCTTCAATTGAGTCGATGTATGCGCTGTACTTGTCGTATTTGATATCAAATCCGCGATCAATTAGCTGCTGTTTCCTCGAGTGCTGACGATCTAAATGCCCGCCGACCAGAACGAGAATTGCACCGGCAACGCCTGCAACGAGTCCGCCTGCCCACGCCTGGTTTAAAGCTTCAATCATTGTTTCCTCGATCCTAAATGTTCGACCGAGATGGCCGACTATTCCAATTCTAAGAAGTCCGTATTCGAGGGCGTGTCGCAACCATCAAACCCGCTTGGCACCAAGCGCGGCCCTGCAGAATGGGCAGAAGTAGACTCAGAAAATCTCGCAGTCGTCTTCGCCGAGCGCACAGTGATGCCGGCGCGTGGTTCGTGCTGTATTCGGTCGGGAGGGTGAGGTTGCGGGCCTTCAAAGTTGCTTCCGAACAAGCCAGATTAAGTGTCACCAAACCCTGTCTCAGTACCCACCCTGCCTCAGTGCCTTTGCCTCCATGGTGGACTCAACTGCTCGATGCCTGGACTACTTCTGCCTATGTTCGTCTCAGTTCCTAGTAGCATGAGGCCAGTCTCACCATCACCATCTTGATAGAAGCAGGAACTTAAATGAGTCATCTGGGTCCCTTCGTCTGGTCGATCGCCGATCAGCTTCGCGGAGTCTACAAGCCGCACCAATACGGCAGCGTCGTCCTTCCCTTCACGATCCTGCGCCGCCTCGATGCCTTGATGGCGACCACGCGCGACAACATGCGGACCCTAGCGTCGAAGTACTCCGGCGGTGTCCTCGAGGCACAGATGCGTCGAGCTACGGGTCTCTCGTTCTTCAATACGAGCCAATACGACTTCGACCGGCTACTCAAGGACCCGGACCAGTTGCGCGAGAACCTCATCGAGTACGTCACGAGTTTCTCGTCCAACATCGACGTGTTCGAGCAGTTCGGCTTCGAGCAGGTCATCAACACCCTCGATGACAACAACCGCCTCTACCTCGTCGTCGAGAAGTTCGCGGGGGTCAACCTACACCCCAAGGCGATCACCAACGCCGACATGGGCGACCTGTATGAGCACCTCATCTACAAATTCGCTGAAGCCTCGAACGAGGAGGCCGGCGAGCACTACACACCGCGCGATGCGATCCGCCTGATGGTCGACCTCCTCTTCGCCGAGGAGCAGGAGTCGCTGACCGGCGAAGGTGTCGTGCGCACCGTCTACGACCCCACCGCGGGCACCGGCGGCATGCTCTCGGTCGCGGAGGAACGACTGCACCGCCGCAACCCCAATGCGCGTCTCACCCTGTACGGCCAGGAGATCAACGCCCAGTCCTACGCCATCTGCAAGTCGGACATGATCTCCAAGGGCCAGGACATCGGCAACATCCGCAAGGGCGACACCCTCATCAAGGACGAGTTCTACCGCCGGACCTTCGACTTCTGTCTGTCGAACCCGCCCTACGGCGTCGACTGGAAGGCCGCCGAGGACTTCGTCAAGGAGGAGGCGCGCACCGGCGGCCTCGGCCGGTTCAACGCCGGACTCCCGTCCGTCAGCGATGGGCAGATGCTCTTCCTCCAGCACCTCGTGTCCAAGATGCGTCCCGCTCACGAGGGCGGTGGACGTGCCGGCATCGTCCTCAACGGCTCGCCCCTGTTCACCGGTGCAGCCGAGTCAGGGCCCAGCAAGATCCGGCAGTGGCTGCTCGAGGAGGACCTCGTCGACGCGATCATCGCGCTGCCGACCGACATGTTCTTCAACACCGGCATCGCCACCTATGTGTGGATCCTCGACAACGACAAGCAGCCCGAGCGCCGCGGCACCGTCCAGCTCATCGACGCCAGCGGCATGTGGACGAAGATGCGCAAAGGCATGGGCTCCAAGCGTCGCGAGATCTCGGTTGACCAGCGCGACGAGATCGTAGGCATATACGACGCTCACGAGGATGGCGAGCACTCCAAGATCCTGCCCACTAGCGAGTTCGGCTACTGGACGATCACTGTCGAGCGTCCACTGCTGGATGACGACGGTGAGGTGATCCACGACCGCAAGGGCAAGCCGAAGCCCGACAGCAAGAAGCGCGATACCGAGAACGTGCCGTTCACCTACGGCGGCAACACCGAGGGTGCACGCGGCAAGGACGCGACTATTGAGGCATACTTCGATGCCGAGGTGGCCCCGCACGTGCCTGACGCGTGGATGGATCACAAGAAGACCAAGGTCGGATATGAGATCCCGTTCACGCGGATCTTCTACAAGTACGTACCACCGCGGCCACTCGAGGAAATCGATAAGGACCTCGAAGCCAAGGTCGCCAAGATCCTCACGCTGCTGAAGGCGGTGGAAGCGTGAGTGATGTTCAGGAGGCCCCGGAGTGGATCGGATCCCTTCCGCGCCATTGGAGACTTACTCCGGTAGGGACACTCTTTGATGAGCGCAAGGAGTCCGTGAGCGATAGCGAGTTTCCAGCACTGTCGGTCACAAAGGGTGGGGTAGTGCCCCAGCTGAGCGATGTCGCCAAGTCCCAAAATGGGGATGTCCGTAAACTCGTGCGAGCAGGCGATTTCGTCATTAATTCTCGCTCAGACCGTAAGGGCTCCTCGGGAATTTCCGAGCTGGACGGCAGTGTCTCTGTTGTTTACACCGTCCTCCGCCCACGGGAGGGCCTCGATCTCAATTTCGCCCACCACCTACTTAGAAGCTCAGCTTTCCAAGAAGAGTTCTACAGGTGGGGAAGTGGCATAGTTGCGGACCTGTGGTCCACAAGATATTCAGCTATGAAGAGAATCGCGTTGCCCATACCGCCCCTCGACGAGCAGCGAGATATTGCTGACTATCTGGACCGTGAGACGCAGAAGATCGATGAGTTGATCACCGAGCAGCGCGGCCTCATCGAAACGCTGAGGGAACGACGTCGGTCGTTAGTGACTCGGCTCGTAACGCGCGGCCTCGATCGCCACGCAGACATGACCGAAGTCTCAAGCAAATGGCTGGATTTCGTCCCCGCTTCGTGGAGGCTAACACGGTTTAGATTTGTCGCCACAATCGGCAACGTCATGGTTGACCCCAAGGTTGGAGACGTCATGCACGATGTGCTCATTGCGCCTAATCATGTTGAGCGGAATACAGGCCGGCTGCTCGCAATCGAGACAGCGGACGCACAGGGAGCAGATTCCAGTAAGTACCGAGTTAAAAGTGGACAAATCGTCTATTCAAAAATTCGTCCAACACTTAATAAGGCAGTGACTGCTCCGTGCGACTGCCTTTGTAGCGCGGATATGTATCCCATCAGCTTCGATAGCGATCGAGTATCGAACCGCTACGCGTTGTATCAGATGCTCTCCCGGCCGATCCACGATTACGTCACCGAGCGATCAATGCGAGTGAAGATGCCAAAGGTGAACCGCGAAGAGCTCGCCGACCTCCCGTGGCTTCTTCCGCCATTTGACGTGCAGGAGGCGATCAGCGATGAGATCGACGAACAGACCTCCCGAATCGATGAGATTATCTCCGAATCCGAAGACCTCATTGCTCTCTCGCAGGAGCGCCGCGCGGCACTCATCACCGCAGCAGTCACCGGCCAGATCGACGTGAGGACGGCAGCATGAGCGGGCAGCATAAGGAGATCGAGTTCGAACGCGAGCTTGCCGAACACCTCGCCGCGAACGGATGGCTGTACTCCGAGAACGATGACCTCTACGACGTCGATCGCGCACTCGTGCCCGAGGACGTCTTCGCCTGGCTCCAGGAGACCCAGAAGGCGGCATTCGAGAAGTTCATCAAGCCCGGCTCGCCCGATGAGCACAAGCGCCGGAACATGCTGCTCGACCGTCTCGTCGCGAGCCTGGACAAGCCGATGACGGACCGCGAGGGTGCCCTGCGCACCCTGCGCAAGGGCTTCAACGTCGCAGGTCTCGGTGCCGGGTCGGCGAAGTTCGACATGATGCAAGCCAAGCCGGAGACTTCACTCAACCCATCGACGCTGGCCCGGTACGAGGCGAATCGGCTGCGCGTGATGCGGCAGGTCCACTACGGCGATGGCAACAAGTCCATCGACCTGGTGTTCTTCCTCAACGGTGTCCCCGTCGCCACGGCCGAGGTGAAGACGGAGAACACCCAGACGGTTGAGAACGCCAAGCAGCAGTACAGGGAGCGGGTGCTCCACCCCAAGGGGAAGAAGCCCTTTGCGCTGCTCGGCAACGGCACCAGGGCGCTCGTGCACTTCGCCGTGTCCGAGGACGAGGTCTGGATGACCACTAAGCTCGACGGCGGCAAGACGAGGTTCCTGCCGTTCAACCGTGGCACCGAAGACGGGGGTGCCGGCAACCCGCTGAACCCGAACGGTCAGAGGACCGCGTACTTCTGGGAGCAGGTGCTCCAGCGCGATGCGTGGCTGGCGATTCTCTCGCGCTTCATCTGGATCTCGGAGTCCCGGACCCGTGACAGCACCGGCCGGCAGAAGCGCTCGTACACGCTGATCTTCCCTCGGTTCCACCAGTGGGACGTCGTCGAGAGGCTCGGGCGAGCGGTGACCGATCCCGACCCCGACAGGCGGTTCCTCATCCAGCACTCGGCCGGGTCGGGGAAGACCAACTCGATTGCCTGGCTCGCACACCGTCTGGCACGCCTCCAGGTCGACAACGAGAAGGTCTTCGATACCGTCATCGTGGTCACCGACCGCAACGTCCTCGATGCGCAGCTGCAGGAGGCGATCCGGCAGATCGATACCGACAACCAGTCGATCGTGGGGACCATCGACGACAGGGCGATCCGCGAGTACGCCGCGCTCGACGAGGAGAACACGGCATCCAAGTCCGGAGCCCTGGGGCATGCCATCGAGTCTGGCAAACTGATCGTGGTCGTCACGATCCAGACCTTCCCGTTCATCCTCAGCAAGCTGCAGGACCCTAAGGTATTCAAAGGGCGGCGGTTCGCCGTCATCGCCGATGAGGCCCACTCGTCGCAGTCGGGCAACACCGCGGCACAGCTCAAGAGCGTGCTCACGGCCGAGCAGAAGGACGAGCTCGCCGAGACCGGTGAGGTCGAGGTCGACGCCGAGCAGATGATGATCAATCGGATGCTCAGCCAGGAGATGTCGGCGCGCGCGTCACACGAGGGAGTCTCGTTCTTCGCTTTCACCGCGACGCCCAAGAAGAAGACTCTCGAGCTGTTCGGACACCGTGACAGCGACGAGGGAGAGCCCAGGCCGTTCCACCTGTACTCGATGAAGCAGGCGATCGAGGAGGAGTTCATTCTCGACGTGCTGCGCGGGTACCGGACATACAAGATGTACTTCGACCTCGGCGAGAAGGTGGCCGGCTCGCTCGACGTCAAGGTCGATGAGACCAAGGCGAAGAAGTCCGTGATGCAGTGGGTGCGGGTGAACCCGACGACGATCGCGCAGAAGGCCGCGATCATCGTCGAGCACTTCCGCGACAACGTTGCCCATTTGCTCGACGGGTCTGCCAAGGCCATGGTCGTCTCCCCCAACCGGCTCGGGGCGGTTCGGTACAAGCGTGAGATCGATCGGTACATCAGGTCCAAGGGACTCGACTACGAGACCCTCGTCGCGTTCTCCGGTACTGTCGAGGACGCGCAGACCAGTGCCGTACTCGGGCTGGAGTCCTTGACCGAGGCGACGATGAACTCGGGTGCGCGGGACCTGCGCCAGGAGTTCAAGAGCGATCAGTACCGGGTGATGATCGTGGCCAACAAGTTCCAAACCGGGTTCGATCAGCCGCTGCTGTGCGCCATGTACGTCGACAAGAAGCTCTCGGGCATCACTGCCGTCCAGACCTTGTCCCGGTTGAACCGCACCCACACGACGGCGAAGGGGACGAAGAAGACCGCGGGGATGACCCAGGTCGTCGACTTCGTCAACGACTCTGCCGAGATCCAAGAGTCCTTCGAGCCCTACTTCAACGACGCGCAGATCGACGAGTCGACTGATCCGAACCTCATCTGGGACATCGTGTCCAAGCTCGACGGTGCAGACATCTATGAGGACGAGGAGGTCGAGCAGGTCGCGACGGTCTTCTTGACTGAGGGCACGGGAGCAGGGTCGAAGGTCAACGGGAAGATCTCGAAGAGCCTCGACCCAGCGAAGAAACGATTCCGCGACCGGTGGAAGCATGCGCAGCTGACCGAGGATCGCATCGAGCTCAACGAGCTCGACCTGTTTCGCAAGAACACGTCCTCGTTCATCAGTTTCTACGATTTCATGACCCAGGTCGTCGACTACGAGGACACCGATCTGGCGAAGAAGGCCATCTACCTGCGGCTTCTCGCGCCGCAGCTGAAGGATACCGAGGTCTCCGAGACCATCGACCTCTCCGACGTCGAACTGACCCGCCTCCAGCTCGTCGAGGAGCAACCGGTCGACATCGACATCTCGGCCGGGGGCGAGATCACCGGGACGACGGCAGTCGGGTCCGGCGAGCCTCGTGATCCCAAGTTGGTCGCGCTGCTGGAGGTCGTCCGTGAACTCTCGACCATGCTCGGAGAGTCCGAGGAGACCACCCAGGGCGCAGTGTCGACGATCCTCTCGAAACTCGGCGAAGATGAGACTCTCGTGCAACAGGCCAAGTCGAACAGCGAGTCACAGTTCGAGGAGAGTCCAGATCTCCAAGCGGGCACCGACGAGGCTGTCCTTGGTGCCGGGGACGTGTTGAGCCGGGTCAGCGAGATCATTTTCGCCGGCGATGCGAACGCCGAGCGGGCGCGTCAGCTGATCGGCCGCGCTTTCTACCATTCGCAACGTGTCGATCTGCACCCGGCAGAGGTCAAATTGGACAACTATCGCACGATCGGCGATTACTCGACGGCTAAAGACAAGACGAGCGAAGTTCGAAGTCACTAACCGTTGCCTCTGCTGCGGTTGAAGCCAGAGTACAAGCCCGCCTGTCGTCCGAGCGGCAAACAAGGACGCGCCCGCTCGATGATCTCAATCTCTGCATATGTCATGTGTTTCAGCTTCGTGACATTCTGCCCGCCGCCATGGAGATCAGGCGCCTCCTCAGCTCGTAGTCGCCTGCGCAATGAGCAGGCGGACCTCGGCAATGGCGCCAAGCAGCGGCAGATGAATGAGAACCTGCTCTGGCAGATTGCCAAACGTATCGCGCAATGCTTGCGCGTACACTTCCAACTGGCCGAGGTAGTTCTCACGGATATGCTCGATCGGGTCAGTACCGGGATAGGACTTGTGATCGACAAGGATGTGTACGCCATTCGGCAACACCAACCGCGCATCGATCCACCCCTCCATGACCTGGCCATCATCATTGCGCCACGCGATCGGGGACTCCGTGACCACCTCGGCGTCGGGGTACGTTGATGCGATCCACCCAGTCCACCGGCGTCCCAGCTCGGTGAGATTCTCGGGAGTCAGCACGCGGCCTGCGTCCCACCTGGACAGGATCCGTTCGGCCGCTTCGTAGGCGGCTTCGTGCGGCAGCTTGCTCAGCGGCAGACCGAGGTAGGTATGCACGGCATCACCGATCCGGTCCCAGTCCTTACCTCCCTTTGCGACTAAGGGCTCCCCCAAGTTGGCAATGAGTGCCACATCAGCCTGGACACCGTCGGAAGGTACCCCGCTGGCGGTGAACCGTGCTGGACGATGGAGTGGCGTCTCAGCCGGTTGTCGGGCAGGGACGTCCGTAGCTGCGTAGAAGGACGGAGCTGACGGTTCGAGCGACTGCTCGCCGTCGTCCTCGGCCTCGAGCGAATAGGCATTGATACGAATCGGCAGAGTATGCGGGTTTGCGCCGCCATCGTCGCCTGTTCGGCGCCGGGCCGCGATCTGTATCGTGCCGGCCTCGTTCACAGCAATGGAATCGCCGTCCGTGGCTGTCGGAACGTCCCACTGCAGGAGTTCGTCATCGACCGAAGCACTGAGCACGTTCAGCCTGCCTGCCGGATCGCCGAACGCCATGATGCTGTGGCACTCAGCCCGGGTGAGCGCGACGTAGAGCAGACGCGTAGTCTCCCTGTCTTCAGCGTCCTGGGCCCGGCTGACGACGTCGAGCTCACCGAGTCGCTGCTTCAGTGGCCCATAGTTCTTCAGCACACCCGGAAGGTAGCGCAGTGAGCGGTTCGCCAAGGGACGTCGGGCGTCGAAGATCGGGGCCTTCTCCACATTGATCTCCCTGTGCCCATAGTCCTTATCGATCGGGATCCCGACGACCACGACCGGCCACTGCAGCCCTTTGGACTGGTGCATTGTCGTCACCAGCACAGCGTCGTGAGCCGAGGTCTGCTCGTACGCTGTGGCCGCTTCTTTGAGATGATCGAGCAGTCCTGCGGGCGTCACCGGCATCCGTGTCTGGTGCGCCGCGTCCTCGTACTCCCCCGCGATCTGGCATAGCGCATCCAGTGTCGCCAGGCGTGATTCCGGAGTCGTCCAAGATTTGATTCTCTGCGGCAGGTCGAGCGCGTCGATGATCGCAAGCAGCAGTTCGACCGACGAGTGATGGGCGGCATTGACTGCCAGTTCGGACAGGGCGGTCAGCGTCGGATCATGCCACAATTCCTGCGGATGCTTGTGTCGCTGTTCCTTATCGGTGATCCTCGCCGTGTCTTCGAACCACGTGTCGTGTCTGCTGTGGTCCGGCATCAAGGTGACGAGCTCGGCCAGCGCCACACTGTCGTCGGGGTCGACGACAGTGGCCAAACCAGCGGCGACGAACTGTCCTTCCCTCGTCGAGAGCAGATCGGTCGTCGACCCGACCGCACGAATGCCCCGCGTTCGAAGCTCGGCGACGACGGAAGCCACCTGCGTATTCGTGCGCATGAGGACCGCAATATCGCCTTGGCTGACGGGACCATCCGGCAGTTGAGGCGAGCGCTTGAGAAGGTCAGTGACCCCCTCGGCGATAGTTCGCACCATCCGACTGTCCGACTGCGCGTCCTTTCCTTTGTCCGAGTTCGGAACCCACAGTTCCCTGCTGCCGATGCTGCGCAGGTGCTCACGCTGCGGTGGGATGCTCAGTGTCACCTCGTCGATCGGCTGATCGGAGAACACCTGGCCGAACAGCGTGTTCGACAGTTCGAGGGGCGCATCCGTCGACCGCCACGAGGCGCCGAGGTTCTCCGAGGTGGCCGTGCCCAGATCAGTCGTGCCATTGATGAGTGCGGAGAAGACCTCATTCATCAGGTCCGGATCGGCACCGCGGAAGCCGTAGATTGCCTGTTTGCGGTCACCGACCCAGATGACCTCGTCGACGAGGTCTGCCAGCTCCATGAAGATCGCCAGTTGGATGGGAGACGAATCCTGGAACTCGTCGACGGCCAGCAGTCGGTACCGGGAGGCGATCGAAGATCGCACCCGTTCGTTTGACTGGAGCAGGTGGAGCGCGCGGACTTCCTGATCGACGAAGTCCATCACGCCGAGGCGGTTCTTCTGTTCCTCGTAGGCGCTCAGTGAGGCGATCGCGGTGTCGATGACCAGGTTGATGAGCGCCTCGATGTCATCGTGGAAGGCACTGTTGGTCAACAGCTGATCGGACGCGAGAGGCCCGCTGGAGTTCTCGAGGATCTCGAGCGGAATCTTGCCCATTGTCTTTCCGCGCGGTCCGGCCGGATACTTCGCCTCGGCCACCTTCGCCCACGTCGACCATGGGACGTGTGCGAAGGGTTTGGCCTCCTCGGCGTGGACATCGAGGTTACGCAGGAATTTCTCCAGCCCTGCGAGGCTGTCCTCAACGTTTGGAATGCTGCCCTTCTTCACGGTTACGCGAGATTCGACCGATGGCGGTGCATCGTCTAGCGCGCTGTTGAGCGCGGTGCGAAGTTCCTCGATGTCGCTGGCCAGACAATCGCGCCAGGTCTGTCGTTCGTCGGAACGTTTCTCTGGAAGCGCCGAAAGGTACAGTTCTGCCGAGGCTCGGGCGGAGGAGCGCAGTTCAGCCTCGCCGAGGTGGTTCGCCCGTGCAGCCTCCGCCACAGCCTTGACGAGTCGTGACCAAACGATCGGACCGTGGCCCCACGAGCCCTGGTCGTCAGGGCTGCCGTTGTGGCCCGTCCGCAGGAGGAGGTCCCGGTGGGTTGCTTCGGCCTCGGCGACGACTTCATCAACAGCTGCGGCGAAGACACTTGCCTGCTCCGTTTCGTCGAGGACGCGGAGCTCCGGGGAGAAGCCGGCATCGATGGCGTAGTCGGTGACGAGTCGGCCGGACATCGAATTGATGGTGCCGATGAGTGCGGTGCTGATCTCTTCGGCCGCAGCGATGTTGCCATCGTCGAGCAAGCGTTTCTGCGTCTTCTCGACAAGGTCGGCGGCGGCGCGGACGGTGAAGGTGGTGGCGATGACATCACTCGCTCGTAGTGGGGACTCCCCTGGCGTCGCTGGTTGTGAGAGTCGCTGCGAGAGGACCTCGGTCAGGCGGTAGGTCTTGCCAGATCCCGCCGAGGCGGTGATGACGTGGACGCTCATGAGTGGTCTCCCGCGATGCCATAGATGAGGTTGAAGTCGCTATAGGATTGCGGCTTAATGACGAAGAGTCTCTGATCTGCCAGTTCCTCTTCCTTGAAGGCTTTGAGGGCCTTGGTCACGTCTGTGCTCCGCACTCCTGGCGCGGTTTGCAGCTCCGCGTGGATGTCGGCGCTCGGCGAGTCGAAGCATCCTGTGGCGATGTGCGTGAGTGCTGTTTCGACCGACCGTTGGATGATGGGCCAGAGTCCGGCAGGATCTCCGCCAAGGCCGTTTCCTTCGTCGTCGAAGCTATCGGCCCCTCCCCCAGTAAAGTTCGGGTCGAGAGCGGAATCCGTCGAGACGAAGCGTCCTTGTTTGAGCATGAAGTACGAAGTCAGCGGGTTTGCTCCGCTCGGAGTATCTGCCGTACGGGAGTACACGCTGAGCTGTACGGCTTCCCCGTCGTCGATCATCGTCCGGTATCTCTTGTCATAGTTAGCCCATTTGAGGTCGACGATCGCTGGACGCCCATCGCCAAATGTTCCTTCGAGGTCGCGTTGACCGCGCAGCGGAATCACTTTCGGTGTGCCGGCAATGGTCAGTGTCCAGTCATAGGTGAAGTCTGCCTCGGCGGCAGTGAGGTGTACTCCCCTGTCTTGCAGCGCTGTGAACAGGTGTGTGAGTGAGGCGAGCGCTGTGGAACGGATTGTGTTCCTGCGCGTTCGCTGGCCGGGCAGGACGAGTTCCGAGGCGAATCGCGGCACCAGCCGGTCGAACGTCGTTGCAATCGCCGAGGGCGTGGGGGTGTTGTCGCAGCCCGTTTCTCCGGCGTCGACGAGGTGTTGGACGACGGCGTGGACGAGTGTGCCGATCATGCGATTCTCGACGGGAATGTCGAAAGTGTAGCCACGCGAGAGTCCGAGTGCTCGATTAAGGGTCCACTCGAGCGGGTCGCTGAGCAGCTGATCGATCTGCGTGTAAGACAGTGTCTCCGGCAGCAGGTGGGTGAAGTCGCCTTCGAGGGTACGCGAGACGGTCTGCGGCGGCTCGATATGCTCGGATGGCGCGAGGTCGGTCGAGACTGTCACGTTGTTCAGCCGCCATGATCCGTCGTCGATCAGTGCGGCCACCGGTTTGGTGATCGTGGGGTGGGAGAGAACGGCGTCGACGGACTTCGTCTCGAACTGCTCGGGATCGGCGGTCGCCAGGCTTTCGGCGAGTCGGGAAAGTACTGGGTGGAGGGAGACCTCTTCTCCGCGAACTGTGTCAGGGCAGAAGCACAGAAGCGTGTGAGCCGACCGGAGTCCTCGGAGTTCGGCTGCCTGGCGGAGCCGTTCGCGCTCGGTGGCGGGCGAGATCCGGCAACCTGCGGCGGCGAGCGCCTCGACCTCTGCGGGGTCCCAGGTCGCAGCCTCGGACTGTGTGGCGCGGCGTGATGACCACCAGACGATCATCTCTGCGCCAGCGGGAACCTCTGAGGGGTCGTTGACGACCGTCCATGCGGCGGCTTGAGCGCTGGCAGTCGTATGAGTCGACCGGGGCGCGCAGGATTCGGCGATGTCGAAGAGTTCTCGGACCCGCAGGGTGTCGACGTCCAGTGCCGTGAGAGCGGCACGGAAAGAAGCGATCTGGTTCGATGCCTCGGCGAGGAATGTAGCGGTCGTGCTGTGTGAGCTTTGGGCAGTCTTCTGCTGGCGGAGAGTGAGCTTGCGCAGGCGGGTGCTCAGCCAGTCGAGGGCTGGCTGCAAGGAGTCGAGCGTGAGGTGGTCTTCGACGATCTCTGGCGGGGAGACTCGCAGGATACTGTCGAGGGTCTGCGCGGTCTCCCTCGCTGTCGCGCTTGTGTCGGGGTCCTCGTACGCGCGAGCCTTCAGTGTCTCGAGCGCCTTCATCCACGCCGACGCGGGGTCCCCGGAGATTCCGGGTTCTTGAGTCAGTGCGCCGAGCAGCGTGGACGAGACCGATCGCGGCACGAGAGTCAGCGCCGGTGTCTCGGGGCCGTCGGAGCCGAAGGAGAGGTGGAGGAACTCGGCGACTCGTCGAATGTCTATCGGTGGCAGGACCGCGCTGAGAAAGACGGGCAGCACCTGGGCGGACGGAGTCGTCGGCGATGAGTTCGGGGCTCCCAGGCCGGGAGCCTTCCGCCGCGCCAGCTGCTGGTCAAGGACCGTGGTGGAATCGCCGGCGATGATGCAGATCCGCTCACGGTCGGACACGTGGGCGAGATACCGTGCGGCCGCCTCGGCGGTGGACCATTCATCTTGGCCACGGACGACGGTGAGTTTCGGAGTCGCGGTGCTGGGAATCACCTCGGTGATGATGACGCCGGCGTTGTGCAGGGCGGAGACGATGTCTTGCCACACGGGCGGGAGGGCGTTGCGTTGGTCGCGGAGTTCGACCGTGTCTATACCAAGCGGCCAGTTCGTGCCGTGGAGTTGGAGCAGTTCGAGGACTTCTCTCAGGTCGTCGGCGCGTCCGGGTGCGAGGGTCGCGGTCGGGTCGTGAGGTGGTCCGAGGGCAACGTGCCTTTCAACGGTTGCCAAGGCGTCCAAGCGCGGGTGGCTGGTGTAGTCCTGGTCGTCGGTGGTCGGGTGCCACCCTGCTTCGATTGCGTCGTCGCGCAGCTGTAGGAGGTGGTGGGCGGTGTTCCATGGATCGTTGGCGAATGACCGGCGGTACCAGGGGTGGTCGGCCTGAGTCAGGAGGGAGCGGTATTGCGCGATCCGCACCGGTCGCTCGACCGTGGGCCGAGTCGTACCGAGTCGGGTCTGGAGGATGCCGAGGAGACCAAGCGGCCCGGTGACGACGGTGGTGCCGGCAGCACTGTTCGACCACGGGGCTCGCTCAAGATTCCAGCCTAAGACGATACGCATTTAGGGTCCTTCCAGGTCAACGCTGTCGCGCACCACCTGTCACTCAGTCACAAAGAGAAGTAGTAGTCCCGGATGTACTGCGACATCAGTTTCCGCCGTTCATTGAGGAACTGCGAATAGTTCTCTGCCGTCGTAGTGCGAAGTGAGCTCGGTACGGCGTTCTCCTTGAACGATTGGTTCAGATCATCCTCGGTGGCGATTTCACCAAGAGACAGGCTCCCCGAGTCGATCTGCCGATCGATCCTGTCGATGTAGGAGGCTGGCTCAGAATCCTGGATTGCGATGTTGACGGGTGTTTCCGTGATGGCAAAGTTGGCAATCTGGTTGTACTGATTTCTATCGCTGACCCCGGACCTGACGAGGTAATTCTTCGGAACGAGATGGTGGATATCTCCGCTTTCCTCGGTCATCTGTCGGACAGTGATGTGTTTGGAAAGGAACCCACGAGCGTTCTTGTGAATCTGTGCGGCTCGGAACGTGTTGAAGTACGGGCTGCGGGTGCTCGTCGTGATCATGTTCGACGGGAGCTCGACATTCCAGAATCCATCGGTGAGTTGGCCTCGCTCGATTTCGTCGAGGAGTCCCGCCGCACCCATTTCGGCGATCTTCCTGATATCGGCTTCGAATCGGGTTTCGAAGGAGCCTGAGTACCTGCCGGTAAGCATCGACATCGCAAACCACCGACGGACGATCGATTTGATCTCTCCGTCCGGCAGGTCTCCCGCGGCTTTGAGCTGGATGAACAGCGCGTATGCAAAATTCAGGGCGTTCGTTGAGCTGATCATCTTCGCAGCGATGAAGCCAGAGGACTTGATGGTGAGAAGGAACTGTTGATAGTTGTACTGATTGACGATCTCGAGAAGCACCTTCTCGAGCGTTTCAAAAGAACTCTGTGCAAGCTCATCGCTGAATGTTCGTGTGTCGAAGTCTCGGCCTGACAAGAGGCTGACGAGGGACGACATGCGTCCACGGCTGAAGCCGCGCAGTCCCGCGACTCGAATGACGTCGGTGTAGTCAGGGTCATAGAGATCCGAAGTGTCATTGCGCAGCCAGGCAATCTTTTCCAGGTAACCTGCTTCGGCGAACGATCTGTCGTTTTGCGAGATGTCAGAATACGCATGAGGGTGCTTTGCCAAGTGGCAGAAGTAGTCAATCAGCTTCCGCAGGTTGGAGCCATATTCGCCGTGGCTGGAGATCTTGCTCATTGCAAAATCTGCTCCAGAAAGCGTGACACCCTTCGAGTTGATTCTGATGAAGATCTCGGTGACCGTGTTGATATCGAGGTCATCGGCCAATGTGATGATGCCGACCTGGGCGTTGTGGATTCCCGCCAGTTTCTCAAAGGCGCGCACGACCGCGGTTTCGTCCGCGTCTGGATTGCCAGAAAGGTACCTGTTGATCGATCCGAAAGTAGTCGCGGACGAGTTCATGAACTCTGCGATATCAGACACCCACGCCTCATCCCGGTCAATGAATGGCGTCAGGGTCTCAAACTTCTCAGTTTGAGGATTGAACGCGATTTTGATGCGCTTCTTCGCGTAGTTCTTATCCACCACTTCGCGCCCGACAAGCGCTGCAGTCAAGGCTGTGATTCGCTGCTGTCCATCGATGAGGATCTGTTTGAAGCCCGACGTCGAACCGTCCTTGAGCCCAACGTCTTGGCTTTGCCATGTGATGAGATATCCAACCGGGTAACCGTTGTAGAGCGAATCCAGAAGATCTCTGACCTTCGTCGATGACCAAACGAACGGACGCTGAAGCTCTGGAATCGCGATCTGTCCGCTCTTCACCCAAGTGAGGAGAGTTTCAACCTGCTCCTGCCGCACCGTGTACTTAGCCACGTTGGTTCCTTCTTTCATCGACAACGTACGTAGATCACGCCTCGATCAGATTACAACAGCCGCCGTCTAACGGGGGGTGAAGGCCGCAAGACAGAACCATTCGCACTCCAAGCTCGTTGAGTACAGTCCGATACCTTGCCTGCCCCCGCAGCACAAGGCTGCCCACCTGCGAACCACAAAGACCACTCAGAATCACCACCCAATCCTGCACGGTCACTCGGTGAAATTGCCATCATCACTGCTGGCACTTTTTACATAGTCATGGAACGCCGAAAAACGCAGAGATCGCAGAGGAAACTGCGTTGAAACACGTAACGCATCCTCTATGTCAGCGGTGACGTCTACTGTTGTTTCCAGTAACTCACAAAGGAGACAACGATGAATGTTCGTTCCGTTACGCCGACTCCTATTCGGACGTTGATCAGCCCTGCCCGCAACCTCAATGACCCCAGCGCTCCTTTGCCCGCTGAGCTCCCCGGAACGGGATCTGCGGCGCCTGTCAACGCTATCGATTCTGCGAGACCACAGGACGACTATTTCATCAACATCGTTGCCTCGCGGCCGAGCAGTGAAGTCAACCCCGACCTCTGGAGCTGGCAGGCAGAAGCCCTCGGCGCCTGGCATCAGGCAGGTTGTCGTGGTGTCGTCGAAGCAGTCACCGGTGCCGGAAAGACCATGATCGGAATCACGGCAGCATACGAAGCGTTTCGCCAGGGCATAAAAGTTCTTGTGCTGGTACCGACGGCGGAGTTGCAGATCCAGTGGCAACAACGGCTGATGGAGTCGTTGCCGCAGGCAGATGTCGGGACTCTGGGTAATGGACGACAGGATGCACTTAGCTCGTGCGACATTTTGATTGCCATCATCAATTCGGCAACGCGAGGAGCGCTGCTGAGGGAACACTCTCAGGGCATGCTGATCGCTGACGAGTGCCATCGCTACGCGGCGAAGACGTTTGCAAAGGGTCTGCACTCGGGTTTCAGTTATCGCCTTGGGCTGACTGCCACTTACAAACGTCCGGATAATGCTGAGGCAACTGTCCTCGAACCGTATTTCGGTGGAGTCGTCTTTCAGCTATGGTACGACCGGGCTCTCCGAGATGGCGTGATTGCTCAGTTCGACATCGCATTTGTCGGAGTGACGTTGACTGATTCGGAACGCGGAGAGTACCAAGTCGCCAGTTCCGCTGTGAGCAAGCTCGGAATGTCTTTGAAATCCAAGTTGGAGTTGCAGTCCGCTCCGTTTGAACAGTTCATGAGTGCCGTTCAGGCGCTGGCCAGCAGGAAACAGGATCGCTCGCCCGTCGTGTTCATGGCTCGAAAGTATCTTGAAGCGGTGGTAAAGAGGCAGCGTGTACTCACCAACGCAAAGAACAAAATGAAGGTCCTCAACGGCATCGCTCCCGTAATCGCCGAGTCGCAGGGAACCCTCGTATTCTCCCAAACGGTCGATTCGTCGACACAAGCCGCGCAGCTTCTTCAGCGCTGCGGAATCGAGACCAAGGCCGTGTCCTCAGAGTCGAAGCCGCATGAGAGGCGTGGCGCGATGCAACTGTTCGCGAATGGCGTCGCCAAGGTGCTGTGTGCTCCGCGCATCCTCGACGAGGGAATCGATGTCCCCGATTCAGATCTGGCTGTCGTCCTTTCCGGGAGTAAGCAGCCCCGACAGACGGTGCAACGTCTCGGTCGAATCATCCGACGCAAGTCAGACGGGCGCCACGGACGCTTCGTCGTGCTCTACGCGGTGAACACGATCGAAGACGAGAAGCGCAATCAAGAACAGCAGTTCGGCGCAGTACTTCCATCGGCCAGGCACATTGTTGACTTCGATGAGACGGAGATTCGCGAACTGAGGAAGTTCCTCAGAGCGCCGGCTCCTGAACTACCTGATGAACCGACTCAGTCGCGTCCGATTCAGGACAACTTGGAGGAGCCTGCTCTGACTTCGGAGACTGAAGATGCTTCTCACGATTCGACGCCTTCCCGCGAAGGCAGCGACGCAACTGGAGAGCTCGAATCCCCCAATGTCGTTCCGAAGCCGGTTCTGCTGCTCAAAGACATCGACGATGATGACGAACCTCGCGAAGTGCTCCGTAAGGTTCCTGATACCGATGATCTTGTCGGCATCTATCTGAAGCAGATCGGTCGGTTTCCGTTGCTCAATGCCGCAGAAGAGGTTGAGGTTGCGAAGCGCATTGAGGCCGGAATGTTTGCTGATCATGTCTTAGCCCTCGGTCGGTACTCCACTCGCCGGGAACGCCACGATCTGGAGTGGGTCCGTGCTGACGGTCGAGCTGCCCTTAACCAAATGGTCTCGTCCAATCTGCGTCTCGTGGTCTCGATCGCCAAGAAGTACGTGGGCAGGAAGTTGTCCTTCCTTGACCTCATCCAGGAGGGCAATCTAGGTCTGGTCCGCGCGGTCCAGAAGTTCGATTTCACCAAGGGCAACAAGTTCTCGACGTATGCGACGTGGTGGATCCGCCAGGGAATTGACCGAGGCGTCGCTGACTTCTCCAATACGATTCGCATCCCGGTTCATCTCGTCGAGAAGTTCCCGGAATACTGGAATTGCAACCACGATGAGGTAACTCGCGAGGCGTGCAACCATGACCATTCGAAAATCGAACAGGCATTAGGGATGCAGCCGGCTTCACTCGACGCGTACCTAGATTTGCAGTGGGACGGACATTACGCCGAGAGCCACATATCATTCGATGATCGCATTGCCACGCCGGAGGTATTCACGGATGACCCGGAGACGAGGATGCTCGACGCCGAGTTCCTCGAGGAGGTCAATTCGGCCATCGACAAGCTGCCCATCCGCGAAGCCGAGATCGTGCGGCGACGTTTTGGTTGGTACGGCGGAGAGCCGCAGACTCTTGACACCATCGGCAAGATCTTCGACGTCACTCGCGAGCGCATCCGACAGCTGGAGAAGATTTCGATACAGACTCTTCGGGAAGCGATGTTGACAAGTGCAGTCGTCGAGGAAACTCGATATGGGCCGAGCCGCCCACAGCGGCTTGCCTCACCGGTCAAACCAATTGAAACGAGAATCCAAACCATTTCAGATGCGGACGACGGGCCCGCCGGACCAGTTCCGAGCACAGGAGAGGCAACGAAGGCCCAGTCGGGCAAGTTAAACGCGAAAGCGCGACAAGCAACTGCCCCTGAACCGACCGATCCGGCTCCTCGATTCGACGCAGTTGAGCCAACTCCGTCATCGTCACGAAATCAACGAAGAGAGTTCAAAGCAAAGATGCAGAAGCGGAGGGGCTCGTTTTACCTCCGTTCCTAGCTTGAAGCCCAGGTGAGGTATGCAAAGAGGATGAATGAGCATTTGCTTGAGCCCTGACGATGGTGCATTGAGAGGCAGTTGACTAATACGCATTGCACCGACTTCTTCGCTCTGTTCTCGAGTTTCCACGAGTACGTCGAGTTCTTCCTTCTCGACGACCTCTGGGACAGCCGAGCTTCGCGGATCAGGTTTTTTCATCATTTCGATGACTTCTCGACCCCGGCTGTGCCAAAGACTCCGGGCGACCTCATCGACTATCTGCAGGCGAACAATGAGTTCATTGAAGCCCGCAACCGACGGATCGCCCGGAGTCTAAAGTAGTCCCTATTCTTCGACGCGCTCAACCTTGCCGACAAGGAACACGTACGACAGCACGCCCACGATCGTAATCGCGGCCATGTAGACAAACGCCGGCGCAAAGTCGACGTCAGTGACGAGGAATCCGATGACGATCGGAGTGGCGATTGATGACAGGTTGCCGATGAAGTTGAACATGCCGCCCGTCAGACCCAAGAGTCGTTCCGGTGCCAACGCTGATACCAGCGACCACGTGATCGAGGCGAAGCCATTTCCAAAGAACGCGATCGACATAAACACGATGACCAAGGCCGACGAGTCCGTGTAGTTGGCGCCGAGCATGAACACTGTCATCGCCAGGCCAATGATGATTGGCAACTTCCGAGCTGTACCTAGCGACAGCCCCTTCTTCACCATGAAGTCGGAGACCCACCCGGAGAGAAGCACACCGACGAGCGCGGCGATGAACGGCAGAGAAGCCATGAAGCCCGACTCGATGTAGTCCATTCCGCGGTAGTCGACGAGGTAGGTTGGGAACCACGTGAGGAAGAACCACAACGTCGATGTCAGGCAGAACTGACCAAGGTAGATTCCCCAGAGCTTCCGTCGGGTAAGTACGACCTTGACGTCGGTCCACTTAAGCTTCGGCTTGGCCTCCTTCTTCACGCCCGTCTCGACATCGACCAATCCCCCGCCCGAGGCAATGAGATCGATCTCGGCCTGGTTGACTCCCGACTTATCGCGCGGCTCGCGGTAGACGAACCACCAGATCGCGGCCCAGATGAGGCCGACAACACCGGTGAGGATGAACACCCAGTGCCAGGTGAGCACCGTCTGCAGCCACGACAGCACAGGAGTGAGCAGTGCGAGACCGATGAACTGGCCCGAGGTGTAGAAGGCGATGACCCGTCCGCGTTCACGCTCCGGGAACCACGCGGTCGCAACCTTGTTATTGATGGGGTAAGCCGGTGCTTCGAAGCCACCGACCATGAGCCTGAGGATAATGAGTGCGACGAACCCGCCGGACATTCCCATGAAGAGTGTGGCCAGGGACCACAGCACCAGGCATGAGGCGTAGAGCACGCGTGGTCGCACGCGGTCGACGAGCCATCCGCCGGGCAGCTGCATTGCCGCATAGGTCCAGCCGAACGCAGAGAGCAGCAGCCCCTGTTGTCCTGTGGTGAGGTCGAACTCCTGGGACAGAGCCGGCATCGCGATGGACAGGTTGGCCCGGTCCATGTAGTTGATGACGACGGTGATGAAGAGCAGAACCGCGATGATGTAGCGGATCCGTGTGGGGCGAGTGGCGACTGCGGTGTCGAGTTTCGTCATGGCGTCGGGTTTCCGGTTTCTGTTGAGTTGCTGGTTACGCGTATCGGAGCCCGCAACAGGAGCAGGTAGGCGATTCCCGCAATCACTGCGACGACGGCGCCCAAGAGGAAGGGAACGAGGTATGAGCCGGTGGTCGTCACCAAGACTCCGGTGAGCCAAGGCGAAAGTGAACCGGCGAAGTAGCCGCCGAAGTTCTGGATAGATCCCAGTGAGGCGACGCGACTACCGGTGACCACATCAGCAGGGATTGACCACCCCACGGCGCTCAGTGCTCCGCAGAAGAACAGTGCGAGGCTCATAGCCGACAGTTGGAGAACAAAGTGGCCAGTGGTGACTCCGACAAGGACTGAGCATACGGCGAGCGCGCCGCCATAGATCGCAGCGATCTGACGTTTGCAGACTAGAGGAGCCAATTGGTCCCGCATCCGCGAATACTTCGTAGTGAACCAGCCGCCGAGGATACCGCCGATGCCTCCGACCGCGAATGGAATCGCCGTGTACCACCCCAGTGCGGCATCGGCCACAGAGTAGATGTCATTGAGCATCAGGGGCAGAAAGGTCACGAAGATGTTCAGTGTCCACACGACGGCGACGAATCCCAGCACCATTGCCCAAGTTTGGGGCTTGGTGAAGAGCTTCAACCAGGGGATGTGACCGGTCGGGGCATTGTCGTCTTCTTCTCGAGCTCGGATGTGCTCGAGTTCAGCCGCCGAGACCCTGCGGTCATGCTCCGGGGAACGGTAGAAGACCCAGAAGCCCACTGCCACGATGACACCGAGCACACCGAGGATGACGAACATTGCTCGCCAACCGAAGCCCATAATGAGGAAGGTGAGGATCGGCGGAGCGACGGCGGGTCCCCATTTGCTTCCCGAGTCGTAGACGCCGACTGCAGCTCCGCGCTCTCGGGGTGGGAACCACTCGGCGACTATCTTCGCTGAAGTAGGCGATACTGGGGCTTCGAAGACTCCGAGCAGGACTCGTGACACCATAAAATGCCACATGTGGTGGCCAAAAGCCATCAGCGCAGTGGCGATCGACCAGAGCCCCAACGCCATGACGTATACCGGCTTCGCACCGAGACGATCGGTCAGCCATCCACCTGGCAGCTGAAAGAACGCGTATGTCAGTGAGAACGCGGTACCCAACAGCCCGATGTCCGCGGCGGTCAGACCGAGTTCGTCGATCATGTGTGGAGCTGCGATCGACAGTGACGATCGATCCATGTAGTTGATCATCATCGCTGCGAGCAGCCATCCGAGGATCCACCACCGGGCTCTTCCTGGTGAGGCTACACGTCGCGACACCGTAGCTTCAGGCTTCGAGCTCATCGTTGAACACCCTTCTCTTCTACCGATCCCATCCCGTCACCATTCCGCGAAGGAGCCGTCGGTGTGGCGCCAGGTCGGGTTGCGCCACCGGTGTCCTTCGGCCGAGCGCTCGATGACGTACTCTTCGTTGACCTCGATGCCCAGACCGGGGCCAGACGGGATGTCGATCATGCCGTCGTCGTAGTTGAACACTGACGGGTCGGTGACGTAGTCGAGCAGGTCGTTGCTCGTGTTGTAGTGGATGCCTAGGCTCTGTTCCTGGATGAAGGCGTTGTAGCTGCCGGCGTCGACCTGCAGACAGGCGGCGAGCGCGATCGGTCCCAAGGGACAGTGCAGCGCGAGCGCCACATCGTAGGCTTCGGCCATCATCGCGATCTTCCGCGTCTCGGTGATGCCACCGGCATGGGAAACGTCCGGCTGGATGATGTCAACGGCACCGGAAGCGATGACTTCTCGGAAGTCCCACCGTGAGAAGAGCCGCTCTCCCAACGCGATCGGCGTCGGTGTGTTCGCCATGACGTCGCGAAGCGAACCGAAGTGCTCGGACAGCACAGGTTCTTCGATGAAGAGCAGACGATACGGCTCGAGCTCCTTGATGAGGACCTTGGCCATCGGCTTGTGCACTCGACCGTGGAAGTCGACACCGATGCCGAAGTCCTCACCGGTGGCTTCCCGGATCGCCTGGACGTTCTCGATGACCTTGTCGACCTTGGTGTACGAGTCGATGAACTGCAGCTCCTCGGTGGCGTTCATCTTCACGGCGGTGAATCCGCGCTTCTTCGTCTCGAGTGCGGCTGCGGCGGTGTCGCCTGGACGGTCTCCGCCGATCCACGAGTAGGTGCGGATCCGATCCCGGACCTTCCCGCCGAGGAGCTGATGCACAGGTTGGCCAAGCGCCTTGCCCTTGATGTCCCACAGTGCCTGATCGATTCCGGAGATCGCACTCATGAGGATGGGGCCACCGCGGTAGAAGCCACCGCGGTACATGATCGTCCACAGGTCCTCGATGTTCGCCGGATCCTCGCCGATGAGCAGGTCGGAGAGCTCA
This sequence comes from Brevibacterium permense, assembly GCF_025506275.1. Taxonomy (GTDB): domain Bacteria; phylum Actinomycetota; class Actinomycetes; order Actinomycetales; family Brevibacteriaceae; genus Brevibacterium; species Brevibacterium permense_A. Next base: position 77,712 of record NZ_QYCP01000084.1, on the reverse strand, counting down.
TCAACGGCGGCGGCCACGGTGGCTGCCTTGCCTTCGATGATGGGTTCGCCCCATCCCACGATTCCTTCATCGGTTTCGATCTTGAGGAACAGCCACCGAGGCGGCACTGTGTACGTCGTCATCGACGTGATCTTCATTGGTCTGGCCTTTCGTTCGGATGTTGTCGTTGATGTATCGGTGCTCAGTTGGTGCGCGCCCACGCCGAGGCGATCGCCTCGGCCCGCACGCGTACGTCGTCGGGCCGGTCGCCTCGGCGATAGAGCGAGGACCCCAGGCCCAGGCCCGCGGCTCCGGCGTTGCGCCATTCGGCTGCGTTGTCGGCTCCTACTCCCCCGACGGGGAAGAGCTCGGTGCCGGCAGGCAGCACTTCACTCCAGGCCTTCATCCCGCTGATCCCCACCGCCGAGGAGGGGAAGAGTTTGACCTTGGTGGCACCTGCCTTGGTGGCGGCGAAGGCCTCGGTCGGGGTCGCAGCCCCCGGGTATGGGGTGAGCCCCATCCCGACCGCGGTCTGGATGACTTCGGTGTCAGTGTCGGGGGCAACGATGATACGGGCACCTGCCTGCTGGCACTCGCGGACCTGATTGGCGGTGAGCACAGTACCGGCACCGATCTCCACGTCGTTGCCGAATCGTTCGACCAATGCGGCGATCGAGTCGAGAGGGTCGGGCGAGTTGAGTGGAACCTCAATGGCAGAGAACCCGGCGGCGACGATGCCCTCGGCGATGTCGAGGACTTCGTCGGGGCGGACACCGCGGAGAATGGCGATGAGGCCGGAGGGAACAGTGTCAGACATGGGAATACTCCTTGGTCGGGACGAGGCCGGATTGTTCGGCGATGCGGAAGAGACCGGTGGCCGCAGCGCGCGGATTCGCGTTGATCGTCTCTCGGCCTGCTCGGTGCAGTGCGCGGGTGTAGCGCTTCGTCAGATCTGTGGTTCCGCAGACGATGACGGGGGCGCTCGACTCGGCAACCACGGTGAGCTGGTGGGCCACCTCGGCGCCGATGAGCATTCCCGAGAGGTAGTCGTTGACTTCTTCGGCACGCAGACGCCCGTCGAGAGCCCAGGTTCGGGCGGAGAAGATTGAGGACGTCAATGCGGCGGGGTTGTCGCCTCCGACGTTCAGTCCCCAGTCGAAGGCCTCGGAGTGGAAGCCGGCGGTGGGTTCGGCGAGGCGGCTGAGGATTGATGAGGTGCTGAGCAGGCCAAAGAGCTCTCCGCTCATCGAGGTGGTGAAGTCGGTGACGCGTTGTCCTTGGCAGCTCACCCACTTGGTGTGGGTGCCGGGCAGGATCACCGTGCTGGGTTCGTTCTCTTCTTCGCCCAGGAGGCCGAGCAGTTGGGTCTCTTCCCCGCGGATGACGTCGGGAGCGGTCGCCCCGGTCGGGGTTTTCTGCAGGCCGGGAACGATGTGGAGGTCACCCGTCGTCAGGTTGACCGTCGTCAGTTCCCCGCCCATGTCGCCGAGGTCGGTGGGCAACTCGAGGTAGCCCGCCTCGGCGACACCCTGTGCTGAGCCGATCATTCCGCAGGCGAGCATCGGCAGGGGGCCGTAGCTGGTGAGCCAATCACCGGCCGCGGTTTCAGCGATTCGGGAGAAGTCGCCTCGGAGGTCTGTGGTGTCGGAGCTGACGGCCATGATGCCGTCGGAACCGTTGCGTTCAGCGAGAACCTGTCCGTCGCTGCCGATGAGGAAGGCTCTCAGAGAGCTTGTCCCCCAGTCGAGGCCGATCATCTGTGGGGCCTCGAATGGTGCCAGATTTGCCATAAGAGCCACTATGGGCACGTGTTCCACCATGCGCCACCGGTGTCCCTATATGTGGGATAGGTGACATACTGGGGTGATGATCGAAGATTCTGGAACTGTTATCGGCGAAGCCATTCCGCAGGGCACTCAGACCCTGGCCAGAGGGCTGCAGATCGTCAGCGCCGTGGCTCATGGCTCGACGACGCTGAAGTCGATCGTTGATTCGACGGGTATCGGTCGGTCAAGTGCACACAGGATGATCCAGCTGTTGGTGCAGATGGGGTATCTGCGGCATGGGTCGCCGGGAGAGTTTCGGCTCGGGCCGACGCTGATCGAGTATGGTTTCACCGCGCTCAATCAGGATCCGCTGCCGGTCGTAGCCAGGGAGAGCTTGGAGGCGTTGGCCGAACGGACTCAGGACACGATCCATCTCTCGGTCGAGGATGGTGAGTCGGTGCTCTATCTCCATAAGATCCCGGGTACCCGTGGGGCCGAGATGCGCTCACGGATCGGCCACAGGATGCCGATGACTCGCACCGGTGTCGGCAAGGCGCTGCTGCTTGGGCAGGATGACCGGTGGGAGCGTTTGTTCGTTGCAGAGAACCCTGGTGCCGATTCCGCGGCGGTCGACGCATTCGTCAAGCGGATGCAGGGCTACACCCGCGACGGGGCCTCGCTCGACCTCGAAGAGAACGAACCGGGCATTCGGTGCGTAGCCGCTCCCATCCGCGACGGCAGTGGAGACATCGTCGCCGGCATTTCACTGTCGGCGACGCGTCCCTTCATGCCGAAAGATCGGATGCAGGCGTTGGTGCCTGTGATGAAGGCAGCTGCGAGGGAGATTTCGGTGAAGTTGGGGTATGGCGCCGATCGCGACCGGATAGGCGGTCGCAACTAATGCGGGCCTCGCAATTCTTGTAGGTCGGTCGATAACGACGCTGAACGCTGGTCGACGACCGCCACGAGGCCCGCGGTACCTCCGGGGTGCTCTTCTTTGGAAACACCACCTTGAACCGCCGAGCCCGCAGATACTCGCGGGGCGCTCTGACCCCATAAGCGCGGTCGGCCTGCACTGATTCCAAAATCAGTGGAGAACAACCCCGGGGCCGAGCGGAATGCCCAGCAAATACCACACGCAGAAGAAGAGAGCCCAGCCAATGAGGATCGCGAACGACAGCGGAACCGTGAAGGCCATGAGTGTGCCGATCCCCGCGTCCTTACGATATCGCTGAACGAATCCGAGCGCGAGGACGAAATAGGCGCTCATCGGTGTCACGGCATTCGTCACTGAGTCTCCGATCATGAACGACACCATAGCGGCCTCAGGGCGAACACCGTAGTACATCATCATCGGTACGAGGATGGGCGCAAAGATCGCCCACATCGCCGAACCACTCGTCACGATCATGTTGATAAACGCCACTCCGACGATGATGACAATGAGCACGACCAGGTGTGGGGCCTCGAGCCTCTGGAGCAGATCTGCGCCGTTGACTGTAAGCACCGAGCCGATCCCTGTCCAGCTGAAGTATGCGAGAAATTGGGCCACGGCGAAGAAGAGGACAATGACGGGCGCAAGATTGACCACACCGCCGATCATCGCCTCAGGAACAGCTCTGAGGGTGGTGAATGCTTTGGTGCTGTATCCGTAGATGATCCCCGTCAGAGTGAAGAAGAGAGAGATGAAGATCGCGATGTTGTCGAGGACCATCGATTCGACCAGCGGCTGCCCGGGTTCGATGAATGGTGAGTCCGGCAGCAGCAGGATGACGACCACTGCGCCGATGAAGACCACTCCGGCTGCCGTTGCCCGCAACAAGCCGCGAGTCTGGCCGTTGTCGAGAGACATCAACTCGGTGCGGTCCTCCACGGGTCGACCGATTCCGGTGGCTTCACTGGCGGTGGCTTCGCCGTCGGCATTTCCGCCGTCGTTCGCGGCTTCTTCTGCTGGGGCCTTGAAGTCCTCTCGCCGTGCGAGCACGAGTTCCACGACCAGGGTGATGATCACGGCGAGAAGCAGCGACGAGGTGGCCGAGAAGAAATAGGTTGCCACCGGTGTGATCGAAGCGCTCGAGTCGACCGTCTGGGCCGCAGCCGACGCCAGCGAAGAGCGGATCGCATCGGAGGGAGTGACAAGTGGACTCGCATTGAAACCGGCGGATACAGATGCGTAAGCCACCATCACGCCGAGAACTGGGCTCCGTCCCGCAGCATTGAAGGCCATCGCTCCCAACGGGATCATTACCAAGTAGGCAGCATCGCCCATGATGTGGGCGATCATTCCGCTGAAGGCGATCGCGAAAGTCACCCACCGTTTGGGCAATCTGATGATCGTCAGCCGGATGAGGGCTTCGAGCACGCCGCTCTTCTCAGCGACGCTCACACCGAGTAGAACCACGAGCACGACCGCCAGGGGCGGGAAGGATGCGAAATTGTCCAGCGCCGATTCGATGGCGTATTTGAGACCATCGGTCGACAGCAGGTTTTTGACCTCGACGACCTCATTGGACTCGGGCAGCGTCACTGAGACACCGGCCCCCGAGAGCACCCAGCTGACGATGCCGAGCAGCAGAGCCATGATCCAGAACAGCCAGAACGGGTGCGGAAGCAGATTTCCGATCCGCTCGATCAAGCCGATCGCTCGATACAGCAGTGGGAGCCGCTCCGGCACAATGGGTTCGGCGGTGATTCGTGAAGTCATCGGTCTCCTTTGATCGACATGAAAGTGGTGTTATTGATCGCCGAGCTGCAGTGGCGGGCTTAGGTGGCCGACGGTCGCCGTGGCATATTCGAACCGGGTCGGGCGGAAATTCTCAAGCAAGTCCTGTTGGCTGTCGTCGACGAGCTCCTCGGCAGCCAAGCGGCCGAGCAGCGGGCCAAGCGTGATCCCGCTGTGTGTGACGAGGCAGTAGGTACGAGATAGCCCCGCCGCGAATCCGGCGATCGTGAAACCGTCGGCAGGCAGGGACCGATAGCTCACGCGAAGGTCGATCAGGTTGGGCGTTGAATCGTTGGTCACCGCAGTGAATCTCTCTGCCATTTCCTTGGCAAATGGTCCTTCGTTAGTTGGTGGGGCCGCGGGGTCGACTCGCGGGTTGAGGTCGAGAGCCTGGACGACGATCGTTCCGTCCTCCCCCGGTCGCAGATTCAGCTCGGGCGTGTGCACGACTGCCTTCACCCGCGTCGAGTTCGTCCTCACATAGCCGAGGAGACCCGTCACCGCAGATCCCCGACCAATCTCATCGTTCATCGGAGTCTCGAATCCTGAGGCTTGAGCCAGCGCTTGCGTCCAGCGTCCTGTGGCGAGCACGACTCGATCTGCTGAGAGCACACGCCCGTCGCCGAGATGGACCTCGACTTGATCGCCACCTTCGTCCACCTCGGTGACTGTTCCTCTAACCAGCTTCGCGCCATGTTCGACAGCGTGTGCACGAAGGTTGTGCAGCAGCTGTTCGGTGAGCACATATCCTTCTGATGGAAAATGCGCGATCAGTTCGATGTTCTCAGGAACTGAGATGTCTCCGGCGATCTCGCCTACGCGGTCGGCTGAGAGCAGCTCTGATGGATATCCGAGCTCGCTGAGGCGAGCGATCTTTTCCTCCAGTTTCGGCGCCTGGCGCGCATCGGCCATCTGCAGTCCGCTCGATCGATGGTACGTGCGCGGCCCCGGCAGAGTGTCGGCGAGTCGGGAGTGCTCTTTCATTCCGGCGATGTTGAGTTCGTGATAAGCGGGGTCGAGTTTTCCATTGGCGTTCGTCCAGGCGAAGCTCGTGCCGGAGGTGCCGGCACCCAGGTCTCGAGCATCGACGAGCGTGACGTCGGCACCTGACATCACCAGATTGTCGGCGGTGCTGAGCCCGAGCAATCCTGAGCCGATGACGATGATGTGCATATGAGGTCCTCTGTATTCGTTCGTTGTTAGTTGGCGGGCAGTTCGATGAAGAATTCGGAGGTCCCCGGTCGGACCAAGGTTGCTGTCGTCTCCAGCACTTGGTCGTCTGGTGCACGCAGCTCACGGCGACGCCTCAGCGCCGGTGTTCCCGACTCGCACGTGAGCAGTTGGGCTTCACGGTCACTGACGAGTGTCGGCTCCAGATAAACGCGAATAGTATCCACATCGACTTCACTGGACTGCAGGTGGTCGAGGATGACGAGGTCTTCGAGCTTCTGGCGAAGAATCGTCGGGGCGGCGGAGAACAGGATGACGTGTGTCTCCAACGCATGCGGACGATCGAGAGCATCGAACTTCAGACGGACGATTTCGGTGACTGCGGTGTCGGCCTCAACTCCGGGAAGCGGCAGCAGCGCGTCGGAAGCGACAGTCACCTGGGCCGAGAGCACCTCGTGCCGTCCGGGCCCTCCGTGACGGGCCACGGCGGGGTTGGTGAACGACAGCAGATTGATCTGCTTCCGCGAAGTCGCGACGAATGTCCCGCGGCCCTTCTGACGTACGACGACCCCATCGGCGGCAAGCTCGTTGAGTGCTCGTTGTGCCGTCGGCCGACTCACCGAGTACCGCGCGCAGAGTTCATTCTCGCTGGGGAGTTTCGCTCCTTCAGGAAGTTCTCCTGAGCGGATCTGCCGTTGGAGGTCTCGCTGAATGCTCCGAAACAAATCGTCCATGAGTTGACCATACATCTATGCACTTGTCCTATCAAGTTGAACATCAAAGGAGACGGAACATCGTTACCCAATGTCTGGCGGCACCGTCTTTGCAACGACGAGAGCTTTGGCGCACCCCCGGCTGACCACCGATTTGGCCGCGTACGAGTTCGAAAAGAGAACGAGTTCTGCATTGCGAGGTCATTGTGCTGACCAGCGAATATTCGGCTAGCGTGAAGAGTGCATCGACCACGCTCAGCGAAGAGCACGCCGCTCGAACGCGAAACCCTGAGGAGACCGTCAATGACGCTCGGATCCACTAGCCAGATCGCCGCCCCCGACCGGAGCACCGGAGCGGGACCGTACGCCCGGCTCGTCCTCCGCGATGCCATGATCATCGACGGCACCGGAGCCGCACCCTACGGGCCGGCGGAGATTCTCATCGAAGGTGACCGGATCACCGGAATCTGGGAACCCAACGGGGCAAGCAGCCTCACCGAACGCCCCTCGACCGACGGCGCAGAAGTCATGGACCTCGACGGCGCCTACGTCATGCCCGGACTCATCGACTCCCACGCCCACATCGGCAAACCCGACCAAGCCCCGAACGCTGACTACGTCTTCAAGCTCTGGCTCGGCCACGGCGTGACCACCATCCGCGAACTCGGCGCCTTCAACGGCCTCGACTGGACCGTCAACGAAGCCCGCCGCGCCGAGGCCAACGAGATCGCGGCCCCACGCCTGCACATATACCCCGCCCTGCGCTCCGGAACCCTCGACGGGCCCACCCCGGTCACCGCCGACGAGGCGACCGCCTGGGTCAACGAGGTCGCGGACCGCGGTGCGAACGGCGTGAAATTCTTCGGCACCTCCCCCACCGTTTTCGGGGCCGCCGTCGAAGCCGCCCGAGCTCGCGGGCTGCGCACCGCCTGCCACCACGACCAGCGCCGGGCCGCGCAGGTCAATGCGCTGACCTCGGCGAGGTGGGGACTGAACAGCATCGAACACTGGTACGGCATCCCCGAAGCGATGTTCCGCGACCGCACCCTCCAGCACGTACCCACCGACTACAACCACAACAGCGAACCCCAGCGCTTCAGCCAAGGCGCCCACCTGTGGCTGCAGACCGCCGAACGCGGCAGCGACGCCTGGCAGGAGACGCTTGGCGAACTCCTCGAACTCGGCACCGCACTGAGCCCGACCTTCAACATCTACATCGGCTCCCGCGATGCCGCCCGCGTGCGCACCTCCGAATGGCACCCCGACTACACCTCCCCCACCCTGTGGGAGTTCTTCCAGCCCTCGGCCGATAAACACGGCTCCTACATGGGCGACTGGACGAGCGAAGACGAGATCGCGTGGCGCCACGCCTACGTCAAATGGATGTCCTTCGTCAACGACTACAAGAACCTCGGCGGCCTGGTCACGGCCGGCTCGGATTCGGGCTTCATCTACAAGGTCTTCGGCTTCGGCCTCATCGAAGAACTCGAACTCCTCCTCGAAGCCGGCTTCCACCCCCTCGAAGTTGTCCGCGCCGCCACCTTGAACAGCGCCCAGCTGCTCGGCATCGACGGCGAGCTCGGCTCGGTCGAACCCGGCAAGATCGCCGACCTGCTCATCGTCAAGGACAACCCGCTGAGCAACTTCAAGGTCCTCTACGGCCACGGTCACCTCCGAGCCGAAGAATCCGGCCTCAACCGCGTCGGCGGAGTCGACTACACCCTGCGCTCGGGCATCGTCTACGACGCCCGGAAACTTCGTGAAGACGTCAAGGCCATGGTCGCCGAGGAGAAGTCCGCCCAGAACTGATCGATATGGCTCGACCCCGGCCGGACTCATGGTCCGACCGGGGTCGATGTCGTGTGAGGCGAGATCCTCAGTGGCTGGCGGCCGCCTGAGGCTGCCGCTCGGCGGCGGCCGTACGGATATAGGCACGCACATGTGCTTGTAGCACGATGAGCGGCACGCTGCCCATGCCGAGGACCGTGTCATGGAAGTCCCTGATCGAGAAGACCTCGCCCAGCGTCTCCTCGGCCTCGTGCCGCAGCTGCTGAATCGTCAGCTGCCCGAGGTAGTAGGCCGTGGCCTGACCCGGCCAGGAGATGTAGCGATCGATCTCCGTGACGATCTCATGTTCGGCGATCGCCGTATTGGCCCGCAGGAAGTCCTGCGCCTGCTCCCGACTCCAACCGAGCGCATGCATGCCCGGATCGACAACGAGGCGCACGGCCCGCCACATCTGGAACGACAGCATGCCCATGCGCTCGAAAGGCGTCTCGTACATCCCCATCTCATCGCCGAGCCGCTCGGTGTAGAGACCCCAGCCCTCACCGAAGGCTGAGATGTAGAGTCGCCGGAAGTCCTTGAGCTCGAGCTCCTCCGCCAACGAGATCTGGAACGAATGGCCCGGCGCAGATTCGTGCAGGGTCAAAGACGGCAGCGAATACAGCGGCCGCGCCGGCAGGTTGTACGTATTGAGCAGGTACCGGTCGGGGGCGCCGCGACCGAACGTATCGAACTTCGCGATTTCCGCCGGTGTCTCCATGATCGCGAAGCGCTGCTGCGGCAGTCGTCCGAAGTACTGATGGACGACCCGGTCGAAGGCCTTGCACGTATATGCAGCTTCGGCCAGCAGCTGACGCTTCGTCGTCGCGTAGAACTGCGGACTCGTGCGCATGAACTCGAACAGACCCGGCAGGTCACCGGGATAGCCGAGCTCGGCGGCGACGTCCTCCATCTCCTCCCGGATCTTCTTCACCTCTGTCTGTCCGAGGTCGAAGATCTCCTGCGGGCTGAGATCCGTCGTCGAATACTCCCTGATCTGGGACCGGTAGAACTCGAGGCCGCCCGGCTGGTCCACCGCGGCGATCGACTCCGGCAGATTCGGCAGATACTCCGTTGTCAGGAACTCGAGCAGTTTCCGGTAGGCGGGAATGACCTCGGCCGATAGCACCTGCGCGGCCGCCTCGTGGAGTTCGGTGCGAACCTGCTCGGGCACGACCGTCGGCATCCGACGGAAGGGACCGAAGAACGAGAGTTCGGTGACGTCCTCGGCCTCGGCGATGACCCGCACCGGTTCCTCCCGACCGCTCATACACACGCGTGCCGGACCGAACCCACGCGCCGCCCCGGCCCGCATATTCTCGATCTGCTGGTCGAAGTACCGGGGAATGTCGGCGAGCATGCGCAGATATGCTCTTGCCGACTCCGCGCCCTCGAGCACCAGACGATAGGCGTCGAAGGCCATCGAGCGCCAGAACGCGGAATCCGCCGTCGCCGGACGCTCCCACATGCGGTTGCGCTGCGCCTCGACGAGGGCGGTCAGCTGCTGGTGGTAGACGTCGAAGTCGACCTTCTCGTCAGCACTGAGGTCAGCGGTTCTGAGTGCATCGAGCTCGCCGAGGGTCTTCTCCCACATCTGTCGGCGACGCAGCTGCGCTTTCTCAGAGACATCGGGCAGGAAGTCGACGAGCGAGGCCCTTTGCGACAGCGACCCGAATTCGGCCTCCCTCCAAGACCATTCGGCATCGATGATCTCGGCAAGCCGTCGACTCGCCGCTGAGACCTCGGCACGGCTGTCGTGACGATCATGGTGTCCGGACACGTGCGCACTCCTATTCTCGATAGTGATCGGTTCGGTATCGTACGGCCCGACGACGGGCCGCACAGCTGTTGTCTCAGAGGGGATTGTTCGACGCGGGTCTGTCCCCGGTGCCTGAGGCCCACGAGATGAAGTCGTCGATGTCGCGCAGCTGATCGACCCTGACCTTCTGGTCGACGTACATCATGTGCCCGGCCGGATAGTAGCGGCGGACGATCTGGTCATGGGACTTATCGGAGATCCGCAGATGCGCCAGAACGTGCTCCGAGGCGGCGAACGGTGTCGCCGAATCGTGATACCCGAAGCCTACGTAGACCTTGAGATGCGGGTTCATCCGCATCGCGAAAGCGAGGTCCTCGGCGGTGTTGACGGTGGAGTTCTCGAACTCCTTGTACGACCAGGGGTGAACCCGGGCCGTGAGCACCTCGTAGGTGAGATCCGATTCGTAACCGAGCTCGGCTCTCAGCAGATGATTGATCCCCACGGTGTATGGGTATTGGATCGCCGGATAGGAAGGGTCGTCGCCGAGCACTTCGGAGGCGACCTTGCCCGGGTGCGCGGTGAATCGGGAGTCCAAACGACCGATTCGCAGCCGCCGGTCGCGCAGCAGCTCGGTGAAGAAAGTGAACTCGTCGATGCGCAGATCAGCCAGCGCCACGAACTCCTCATCGATGCCGATGAGCTCGGCCAGTCGCGCGCCGACCCGAGCGCGCTCGGAATCTGCGAGCCGGTGTCCGCGCTCGAGCGCCCGACTGAAGTCCCCATAGGCGAAGTCCGTGGCCTCGGCGACGACGTCCTCGAGCTCCCGTCCGGGGTGTTTGCCGTGGTAGTGCGCGATGGCGGCGAACGTCGGCAGATAGTGGATGTAAGGTGCTTCGTTGCCCTCCGTGAAGTCGATCGTGGCGAAGTCGAGGACGGCCGAGATGAGGAGGATGCCGTTGAACGCGATGCCGTGCCGCTTGGCCAGGTGTCCGGCCAGGGCCGCGGCCCGCGTGGTTCCGTAAGACTCCCCGGCGAGGAACTTCGGCGAGATCCATCGATTGTTCCGCGTCAGCCACAGCCGGATCGCCTCGCCGACGACGTCTCGGTCGCCGGTGAACCCGTGGAAGTCCTCGGGCTTCTCCCCCTCCGCGGTGCGCGAGTATCCCGTGGTCACCGGGTCGATGAAGACGAGATCGGCATGAGCTAGCGTGGTTTCAATGTTGTCGACGAGGCCGTAGGGCGGCGGGGTGCGATCGTTGACATCGTTGGCCACGACCCGACGGGGACCGAAGAGACCGATGTGCATCCACGCCGAGGACGATCCGGGGCCGCCGTTGAAGACGAAGACGACTGGCCGTCCGGCGTCCTGGCCGTCCTCGGTGCCCTCGGCGATGGCGGTGTAGGAGGTGAGGAAGATCTGCGCCTTCGGCTTGAGCCCGGCGAAGACCCCGTCCTCGACGACTTCGGAGCTGACGACCATCCGGCCCGTCTGGGCCCGGTACCTGAGCACCCCGGTGGGCAGTTCGAGATCGTGAATGGTGGTGACGAAGTCATCGACCGGGTGCGGTGTGTTCGTCGGCTGTGGCTGATCCTGTGCGTCAGACATGATGGGATTGAGGTCCTTCCCTGTGTGAGGAGTTGGTGGAGAATGGATGAGCGGTGGAGGAACAGAGATCTATCGCCGAGGCAACTGTGCCTGTCAGGTGCGCCGTCCCGCGTCCCAGCGGGGATCGATGCTCGGGACCGCCGAGAGCAGGGTCTTCGTGTACTCGTGCTGCGGATCATCGAAGATCTCATCGCGCGGACCCTGCTCGACGATCCGCCCCTTCTTCATTACGGCGACCTTGTGGGCGATCTGTCGCACGACCGCCAGATCGTGGGCGATGAAGACATAGGAGATGTCGCGTTCACGCTGCAGATCGACGAGCAGTTCGAGCACCTGCGCCTGGACCGACACGTCGAGGGCCGAAACAGCCTCGTCGCAGATGACGAGCTTCGGCTCGACGATGAGCGCACGCGCGATGCCGATGCGCTGGGCCTGCCCGCCGGAGAACTGGCGCGGATAGCGACCGGAGTGATCTGGGTTGAGCCCGACTCGCTCCATCGCCTCCTTGACCATGCGCCGGTAGCCACCGGCAGCCTTGCGTTTCTGATAGCGCAAGGGGGCCGAGACGACCTCTTCGACGCTATGCCGCGGGTTGAGCGAGGAGTACGGGTCCTGGAAGACCACCTGCACCCCGCTACGGAAGTCACGCAGGGCCGCCCCCGAACGCTGCGTGATCTCCTCACCCTGGAACTCGATCGAGCCGGAGGTGGGGTCAATGAGACGGGCGATCATGCGGGCCGTGGTCGATTTGCCCGACCCGGATTCGCCGACGATGCCCAACGTCTGTCGCCGTTGGACGTCGAAGGACACTCCTTCGACCGCGGTGAAGACCTCCTTGCGGCCGGTGCGGAACTCTTTGCTCAGACCAGTCGCCGCCAGAAGCGGTGTGTCGGTGTCGCTCATGCTCACTCGCCTCCGTTCGTGAGGATGGGCTCGGGCAGGTCGACGACATCGTCGAGGCGCGGCGTCGCGGCCAGCAGTGCTCGGGTGTAGTCGTTGCGCGGGTTCGAGAAGATCTGCTCCGCTGTGCCCTGTTCGACGGTCCGGCCGTAGCGCATCACCGTGACATGGTCGGAGATCTGACTGACGACAGCCAGGTCGTGGGTGATGAAGAGCATCGCCGCCTGTGTCATCTCCTGCACTTCAGCGAGCAGATCGAGGATCTGGGCCTGGACGGTGACATCGAGAGCCGTGGTCGGTTCATCGGCGATGATGAGGTCGGGTTCGCACACGAGCGCCATCGCGATCATTACGCGTTGGCGCATCCCCCCGGAGAATTGATGAGGGTAGTGTCCGACGCGGCCGACGGCATCGGGAATGCGGACCCGATCCATCGCCTCGGCGGCCTTCGTCATCGCCGCTGCCTTAGTGCCTCCCTTGTGGGCACGATAGGCCTCCGCGATCTGGAAGCCGACCGTGTAATAGGGGTTGAGCGAAGACAGCGGGTCCTGGAAGATCATCGCGATCTGGTCACCGCGGGTGCGCCGCATCGAGGCATCGGAGCGGTGGAGCAGCTCGTCGCCGTGGAAGCGGACCGAACCCGTCGTCGTCGCCTCCTTCGGCAGCAGACCCATGATCGCCAGCGAAGTCATCGATTTGCCCGACCCTGATTCGCCGACCAGACCCATCGTCTGGCCGCGGGCGATGTCGAACGAACTGCCGTCGACGACAACGCCGAGGGGGAATTCGATGCACAGGTCGCTCACGGACAGGACCGGGGTCTCAGTGGATAGTGCACTCATGAGCTGCTCACTCTCACTCGGGGGTCGAGCACCCGGTAGAGCAGGTCGACCACGATGTTGGCGATGATGACGGCGAAAGCGGCCACGAGGGTCACCCCCATGATCACAGGCTGATCGTTGACGGCGATCGCGTCGTAGGCGTACCGGCCGACGCCGTTGAGGCCGAAGACCGTTTCGGTGATCAGCGCCCCGCCGAGCAGGGTGGCGAAGTCGACGCCGAGAAGAGTGACGATCGGTGTCAGCGAGGGCCGCAGTCCATGGCGAATGAGGACGGCACCACGTCCCAAGCCCTTGGCCCGGGCCGTGCGCATGAAGTTCTCGCCCATGGTGTCGATGACATTGGTGCGGGTCAGCCGGGCGTACATCGACGCGTACATAAGCGCCAGCACCATCCACGGCATGAGGTAGGCCTGGAACCACTGCACAGGGCTGTCAGTGAACGGCACCACAGTCGGGAACGGCAGCCATTGGAGTTGGACGACGAGCAAGTACTGCAGGACGAGGGCGACGAAGTAGTTCGGCAGGGAGATCCCGGCCAGGGCGAACATCATCGCTCCTTTGTCCCACCAGGTGCCTTCCCTTACGGCACTGATCACACCGGCGGCCACCCCGGAGAGCAGCCACAGGACCGCGGCTCCGACGGCGATGGTCACCGAAACAGGCAGGCGGTCGATGATCCCTTGCAGAACGTCTTGGTTGGTCTGGAACGAGTAGCCGATGCACGGGGCGTTGCAGTGAACCGCTGAGGCGCCCGAACCGTAGTCTCGGCCGACGAAGATCGCGGCGAGGAAAGTGAAGAACTGGGTGAAGAACGGTTCATTGAGTCCCAGCTGATCCCTGATCGCCTCGATCCTTTCCGGAGTGCAGGTCTGCCCACAGATGCTGGCGGCCGGGTCCGGAGAGAGTTGGAAGAAGATGACGAAGGTGAAGAAGACGACGAGCAACATGATGATGAGCGCTGCGAACAGTCGTTTGACGAGATAACGGGCCATCAGAGTCCTCCCGCCCAGATCTTCTGCAGGTTGTCCCCGAGCACGGTGAATGAGAGCACCGTGAGGAAGAGGAACATGCCAGGTATTGCGAAGAACATCGGATCGCTGGAATACCAGGTGACTGCCGAGGCGATCATCTGCCCCCACGAAGGATCGGGCGGGGTGATGCCCACACCGAGGAAGGATAGGCCTGCCTCGGTGGCGATGAACGTCGGCACCGCCAGGGTAGCCATGACGACGATGGTGCCTGAGAGATTCGGAAGCACTTCGCGGAAAACCAGAGGAACCCAGCCGGCGCCGGAGGTCTTGGCCGCCTCGACGAATTCCCGATTCTTCAGCGACAATGTCTGTCCGCGAATCACGCGAGCTGTGGCCGGCCAGGAGAAGAGACTAAGGACTAGGACGAGCAGGAGCGGCCGGTTGCCCTGGGGCAGGGCAGAGAGGATGGCGATCATGAAGATGAGCGCCGGGAAGGCCATGAGGAAGTCCATGACCCGCGAGATCGCGGCATCGACGAATCCGCCGAGGAAGCCGGCGATTACGCCCATGACGACACCGATGATCATGGTGATGGCGGTGGCGCCGATGCCGATGAGCATCGAGACGCGTGCACCGTAGGCGATGCGGGCGAAGATGTCACGGCCGTTCTGGGGTTCGACGCCCATCCAGTGGTCGGCGCTGATGCCGCCGAGTGGGCCGCGCGGCAGACCGCCGAGGGCCGGGTCGACGGCTCCTTCGTCGAATTCGTAGGGGCTGTAGCCGGAGAGTTGGGTGATGAGCGGGGCGAAGATCGCCAGGAGGACGATGAAGACGAGGAACCCCAAGGACAGGATCACCGAGGGCTTGCGCAGGATCCTCTTCAGGGCCCCCGCCCCGGGGGAGAAATCCTCCCCCGGGGCGGGCCGACCGAACTCCTCGACCTGGTTGGAAAGCGAGGCAGTCACGTGTGAACTATCCTTCCGGGTTGAGAAGACCCAGCTGCGAGTAGTCGATGTATCCGGTCTTGGACGGGTTGGCGAATGCTCCGCCGACGTTGGAGCCGACGAGCTGGAGCGGACGCGGACGGACCAGGGGCACGACCGGTGCGAGGTCGAGGACCTGTTCGTTGATCTTCGAGTATGCGGCGGTCTTGTCATCGAGATCGGGCATGACGGCTGCCTCGTCGAGGGCCTTGTTCAGTGCTGGATCGTCTATCTGGGACTGGTTGAGGTTGCCGGTCTTCGTGATCCGCTCACCATCGAACAGGGGTCCCAGCAGCGGTTCACCGGAGAACCAGCCGTTGGAGCACCAGCCTGTGATTGCCAGTTCGTTCTGCTGGCTCGGGGTGGCCAGGACCTCGTAGAACTTCGCCTGGTCGATGACGTTGAGTTTGACTTCGATGCCGACCTTCTTCAGCGATTGCTGCACCGCTTCGGCCTGCGCCTGCCACATCGGCAGCGCACGAACGTCCATGGTCAGCTTAAGGTTCTCCGCGCCGGCTTCCTTGAGCATGGCCTTGGCCTTATCCGGATCGCCGGTGTTTCCTTCAGTGGCGTAAGGGTCGGTGTCGTCGTAGTTCGGCACGCTAGGGAGCAGCAGGTTCGGTGCAACATCGGCCAGCTGCGGACCGCCGCTGGCATTGACCACGCTTGACTTGTCCACGGCCCAATTGATGGCCTGCCGAACCTTTCTATCGCCCAGTGGCCCTTTGGTGTTGTTCATTACCATGAAGTAGTTGCAGGAGGGCATGGACTGCACTGTGCGCTCTGAGAGCTTGGGATCCTGAGTAATCTTCGCCAGATTGGCCGCCACAACCGGATTAGTCGAAGACGAGACTGCATTGGCATCTTCACCCTGCCCGGACATCATCCGCTGATCGATCGTATTCTGGTCGAGGCTGACCGTGAATTTGAAGCCGTCGGGATAGGCCGGACGGATGTCATCGGTCTCTGCGTTCCAGTTCTCATTGCGGACCAGGGTCAGCGACTCGCCACGCTTATACTCGTCGACTTTGTACGGTCCCGACGAGATGGGATCCTTCTGGATCTGGTCGACCTTAGTCACCTTGTCCTTCGGGAAAGGGGCCCCCGGGGCGGTCGCGACGACACTTGGGAAGTCAGCCATCGGCTCATTCGTCTCGATCGTGATCGTCCGGTCATCGACGACCTTGATCGAGTCGAGCCCGTCCGGGTCTTCGAAGACACCTTCGTAGTCTTTGGCCCCCTTGACATAGTTCTGCAGATAGTCGAGACCGATGGCCAGCGACGGGTCGAAGGCATGCTCGAAGCCGAACTTCACGTCCTCCGCGGTGATCGGCGAACCGTCCTCGAAGGTCACGCCTTCCTTGAGTTTAAAAGTCCACTCGGTCGAATCCTCGTTCGGCGTTCCGGTGTCCTCGGCGAGATCGCCGACAAGCTCTAGTTCCCCGGACTCCCGGTTGTATTTGTACTGAGTGAGGTTGCGGTAGAGGAGGTTGTAGAGGTTGAGGACATTGCCGTCGCTGCCCATGGCCGGGTCCAGGTGGGAGAAGTCGACTCCACCCAGCACTTCGACAATTCCGCCCTTCTGCGGTTCGCCGGTATATGAGGCAAAGCCGGTCTTGTCATCGATTACGGATTGAGCACCGTCCCCCTTGCCTGAGTTCCCATTCCCACAGGCGCTTACAAGCATCGTGGCGGCAGCGGCCATCGCAACCATCGATAACGCTCGCTTCTTCATGAAAAGTCTCCTTCGACTGTTCCGTCATGATTTGTGGATCAGAGCGCGCAGGCTACCGCACACTTGCACTTCTGCAGTATCCGTTGCACGGTTACACTTTCGCAACGTGTCAACAAATGTCCAATCAGGAGGCACTTCCTCAGCGACAGAAATGAAGTTCACGTGATCTTCACCACACCTCGTATACAATCAGATCGCAACGTTCATTGCAATAGGAGACTTAGAGTGAAAATCATCGCGACATGGCTCGAACATCTCATGTCTCAGCGCAGACTCTCCCCCGGAACGAGGTCTGTGCTCAAGGCCATCGCCAACGACCCCGAGATGGCGTCGTACTGCAGCGCGGCAGCTCTCGCCGAAGTGGCCGGGGTGAACGTCGCCACCGTCGTCAGAGCCGCACAGGCCATCGACTTCACAGGCTGGTCGGAACTGTCAACGGAGATCAGAAACCGATTCCTGTCCTCATTGGATGCCGACAAACATTTTGTTCGCAACACCGAGGCCGGCCTGGGGCAGCCCGGGACGTCGATCGGCAAGGACATCGAGTTGCTCGGACTCCTTGCCGAGTCTCTATCCGAAGAATCGGTGACCACAATCGCAACGATGATCGCCGAAGCACCGACGACGACGATCCTCGCCACGGGCGCCTATGTTGCTCCGGGAGCCATCTTGGCGCACAACGCGCAGGGCCTGGGCTACAACGTCTCACTCAGCGACGGTGCAGCAACCCACATGATCAACGATGTCCGCAGGCTCAAACCCGATGACTGCCTCATCACCTTCTCGATCTGGAAGACGAGTGCGAGCATCCTGCCGTTGTGCGAAATTGCCAAGGAACGAGGCGTCCGACTCATCGTCATCGCCGACCAGCACTCTCAGCTGGCCGAACTCGCCGATCAGCTCATCCTGGTCCCGTCCGAGGGCCTCGGCCCAATGGCCTCGGTGACGTGCGCGGTCAGTGTCGCACAGTGCATCGTCGGGGCAATCGCCAACGTAGACACCACACGATCGGCAGCGATGCTCGAAGAGCTCCAGTCCATGTGGTCCCGAACTCAGGCGGTGATCAGCGACTGACACTCCCTTTTAATTGATCAGAGCGGCCGGACACCGGCGTCTGACTGTGCCTCAGGTGTTCCAGATGCCTACTTATCAGCCGACTGGATTGATCCAATTTTTCAGTGTTCGTTCCGCTGTTTCCGCAAAGGTCACCCGGTGTACGAAGACACCGAATACACCTTGACTGCTCCAGTCTCATTACCCTTCAATAGCAGGTGCGCTGCGTACCAACTGCCTTCATCGTCCGGGTCGATCGTCTCGCCTGGTCCTTTGAGCCCGCAGATGACGTCGCCGGCTTCGATGGAATCGGTCCCGAAGCCGCCGATTCCCTCCATCAGGCCGACACCATTGCTCATGGTGTAGTCTCCGTATTCCTCGTCCACTACTCCGATGAGTTCGCAGGTATCCACTTCGGTCCCGTCATGGAGAGCCAGTTCTCGATAGGTCATCGGTGGATTCGCTGACGCATCCCCGATGATTGTGTCCAAGTCCCGCATCACCGCATCAGTAGCCATCGCACCGGCAGTGTCGTCGTCGCCTTTCGCGGCCGCATCGACGAACTTCTGAACCTCTTCGACTTCCGGGACCCGGACGGTCGCTCCGTCGGCGGTGAACAGCACATCCTGAGGTTCGTAACCTCCCTTGGTCCACGCGAAACGCAGCTCTGCTTCCGCCGTGCGTTCTGCGGCGTTGTAATCCTCGTTCCCGAAGACGGCGATATTGTTCACCGTCGCTGTCATATAGGGCCCGGTCATATCGACCGCAGAGACGATGCTCCGGTTGAAGTCGGCAAGCTTTTGGACGTCCGAATCTGCACTCCAGGGTTCGATCGAGGTGACTAGGTCGAGCTTCTGGTCATAGATACCGACCGAATCCGTCACCCAGTTCCCACCCGGATAGCAGACGAAGTCGATCGCGACCATCGGCTTCGGTGCGGCCAACGATGTTGTCACGTCATTGATGGCAATCGATTCGCCGTACTCTCCTTCTGCGGTCTTACCGTCCGTGAAATCCTGCTTCGCCCCCTCAGCCATAGTTAAGTCTGAACAGGCAGGAGGGACCTCAAGCTTCGCGTTCCGGATATCGTCCTCTGACGGAAGATTCGGCGTCGGCAGGGCCGAGATGCTTTCATCGAATCCCTTATCCGCTGCCACCGATTCGTCATCCGCAGAGTCCATGAAGTCGAACGAGCTCACTGCTCCGTCATGCTGGATGCGCAGCTTACTGCCGGCGACCGCGAATCCGTCGGCCGGAGCGGAAACGCCCCACAGTTGGTCACTGGTCGAGGCGTCGAGGCCTTTCACCCCGTCCGAGGTGCCGATGATGAGAACACTGTCGACGACCGCCCACGACGGGGCGACGCGTTTGTCTCCGAGTCCGGTCACCTCGGCGGCGGAGGGTTCGAGGTCCTGCGTCCACAGAACGCTGTCGGAATCGACGGCGGCAAGAGTCTGACCATCGGAGACCACCCACGGTCCGGTCTCCCCCGCCTGTGCACCGGCGATCATCGAGGCATGAGCATCAGGATCGAGGCTCAGACCATCATAGGTCTGATCGTCCGGCCCGGTCACTGTTCCTTCATCATCGACGTCGAGAGGAACCCTCGACGATGCGGGATCGGGGTCG
This sequence comes from Brevibacterium permense, assembly GCF_025506275.1. GTDB lineage: Bacteria > Actinomycetota > Actinomycetes > Actinomycetales > Brevibacteriaceae > Brevibacterium > Brevibacterium permense_A. The sequence goes on along the minus strand of NZ_QYCP01000084.1, from coordinate 58,060 downwards.
ACATCGGCCTTGCTCTCAGCTGTCGTCATCGACCCGTCGCTGAGTGCGACCGCTCGGTCCCCGCACTGGACAACCTCGCCGGAGACTCGGCATGCGGTGGGGGTACCCGCCAGCTTTTTCCCGTCATCGGAGATGTCTTCGGTGGAGTCCGGGTCGAGGGCTTCGTCGAGTGGCTCGGTCTCGCCGGTGTCGATGTCCTGGTGCGGGATCGAGACCGTCCAAGCGGGCTGATCACCGTCGCCCACTCTGGTGAGAATCGATGTGGTCGAGCCGATGAACCGCAGGATTTCTGGGGAGGTCTTACCCGCGTCGGCGGTCAGCGGGGCGCCGTTGAGATGCATATCCTGGCCTAATCCGCTGAAGTCCATGACATCGGACTGGTTGGGAGTCTGAGCGTAGTCGGGCTCCGGGTCACCGAATGGGTTGTACCGGGAGAAGAAGGCGAAGGAAGCTCCGGCGATGAGCGCCACGACCGCGACTGCGGCAACGCCGAGCAGGACGGGGCTGGATTTCGATTTCTTCGCAGCACCCTGTTCGGGCGGGGGCAGCTGTGATTCACGAGAATATGGGTGGTCGCTCATACTCAGAGAATCTAGCAGGAGCCCGTGACGCAACTACGTTACATGTAGTGCAAGTCTGGAATATTGTCAGATCGCAATTGTCATCGACGATTTCAAGGAGCCCACGTCATCATCGACTCGATGACACTGCACTACCTGACATACCCACGAACTCCCGGATTTCAGGCAACTCCCGGCGCGATTGCGACAACCCCATCCGATGAGCGGCAGCCAGACGCGAGAGATCGCGGGTGCTGTTGTCGACCGGCATGCGTTCGGGAGCAAACACATGCGCTTTACCTTCTTCCTCGAGAGCAAAGATCTGTTCACGCGTCTCGTTGTACCGCTTCCACCGAGTCAACAAGGCATCGGCCAGCGTCGGATACTTTCGGAAGATGCCGCGATAGACCGCAGGGAATCGCTGCGGTGCCTTCCGGTACGACCGCTCCTGGGTAAGCACGATGACGAACTTCTCGAACCCCTCGCGTTGAGCCTGGCTCAACGCGATTCCACCGTCCGCCCCCATCGCACCGTCGACGTACACGTGCCCATCAAGGTGGACGGGCGGCATGAGGCCCGGCATCGTCGACGACGCACGCACACGGATCATCAGGTCATCGATGCGCGGAGTATCCTCCTTCGACCACACCACATCATCACCGGATTCCGCGTCGAAGCCGATGATCCGCATATCCCCCTTGCTCGCCTGGAACGCTTCCCAGTCGAAGGGCAACGCCTCGTTGGGCCCGCCTGCCCGCTGATAGATGTACTCCGCATTGAACATGCCCTGCCCGCGTGCAAAATAGCGCAGTCCCCCGAATTGCTCATCGGCAGCGAACTCCACGAAAGACCGGCGAGCGCGCCATGCATCCCCGGAAAGATAGTTCACGGTGTTCGAAGCGCCGGCACTGATTCCAGCGACCCAGTCAAAAGACAGACCGGCCTTGAGCAGAGTGACGACCATGGCGCTGGTCAGCGAGGCTCGCATGCCACCACCTTCGAAGATCAGAGCAGTGTCTTCGATCCGCGTGGTCTCAGCATTCGCCACCTGTCCAGCATTCGTCATAGTCGCCATCCTAACGAAAATCGACCAGCTGATTACTCATCGGTAATCGACGGCTCGGCTGAGAAGAATTCGACGCCGGGCGTCATCCGCTCAACCCGCGTTGTCCGCCCTCGTCCGACTGTCCTATAGTCAACACGGCGGCCTCACCCGCCACGGAACGATTCGAGTCGAAGGAGACTTCATGCGCTACGTCGTCGGCATCACCATGGACAGACGCGGACGTGACGCGGTCTCCCTCGCCCTCGCCCTGGCCCAGTCGACACTGTCGTCCCACCCCGTCGAACTCGACCTCGTCCATGTCCTCCGCGGATCCCCGCCGGAGCGGACAGCGTCGAAACCTGAACGGGAGTACCAGAAATTCTGCCTCGGCGAGGCCGAACAATGGCTGGCCAAAACGCACGACCTCGTTCCGAAGTCCATCCACTCGACGACCTCGGTCCATTTCGCCGATTCCATGGCAGCGGGCCTCATCGACGTCGCCACCACGCGTCCCTGCGATCTCATCGTCGTCGGTGCGGCCAGTCACGGCCCCCTCCGGCGCTTCACTGTCGGTTCCGTGGCCAATGCGCTCCTCCACGTCTCCCCCGTTCCGGTCGCTCTGGCCCCTTCCGGCTACCTGCCTCCCAGCCGCCTCACCCGCCTCACCTGTGCCCTCGGCACTCGTCCCGGCGCCGAAGTGGCTCTCAACGTCGCCGTCCAGTCCTCGGTCCGGCACGACGTGCCGTTGAGGTTGATCTCGCTCATCGGCCTCGACTCCCACACCGGAACCGAAGAGAGCGCCGAGGCGGCCCGTACACATGCGAAGAAACTGCTCCTGCGCGCCTCCCAGTCCGTCGACGACGCCACAGAGGTCATGGTCGATGTCGCCGAGGGCCGTTCCATCGAATCAGCCATCGACAAACTCACCTGGGATGACGGCGAAATCGTTCTCATCGGCTCCAGCCGGCTAGCCAGAAGCCGATCCATCTTCCTCGGCACGACCGCGAACAAGATGCTGCGCAGCCTCCCGGTCCCGATGGTCGTCGTCCCTCGCTACCCCGCGCCCGACATCGCTCCCGACAAAGACCTCTCCGTCTGAGCTGCGACACCCATGACCTCCCACGACCACAACATCGCACCCGCACACGACTCCCCCGCCCGATCACCGATCGAGATCACTCCGAATTCGAAAGAACCGCTCTATCGGCAGCTCCGCAAGGCGCTCGAGCACCAGATCCTCTCCGGTGCGTACAGCCCTGATGTGGCGCTCCCGTCATCACGAGACCTGGCAAATGAACTCGGGCTCTCACGCAATACCGTCAACGCTGCCGTCCAGGAGCTTGTCGCCACCGGACTCATCGAAGCCCGTCCGCGCAGCGGTCACTTCGTCAACAGCCGGCTGCTCGCCGAGCGCCGCCATGAGGAGGAGGGATCGGAACCTGCCGCCGGTTCCATCGATTGGGAGCAGAAGATCAGACCTGTCCGCGACATCCACCTGCCGGAGATCACGAAGACGAAGAACTGGCAGACCTACCCGTACCCATTCGTCGCCGGACAAGTGGACCCCGACGAGTTCCCCCGACTCGCCTGGGCCAAGGCGCTGCGCACCGCCATGGAACCCGTGCATCTTCAGTACTCTGTCCGCGACGCCATCGACGAAGATGATCCGCTGCTGGTCAAGTTGCTGTGCCAGCGCGTTCTGCCGAGCCGCGGAATCCATGTCGATGCCGAGAACGTCCTCATCACAGCGGGTTCCCAACAGGGGCTCGACCTCCTGGCACAGCTGCTCGTCGGCCCGGATACCACCGTCGGCGTCGAAGATCCCGGATACGTCGACGCCAAACATGCCTTCGCCCGCGTCGGCGGTCAGCTGTTCCCCTTGAAAGTCGACAATCGGGGCATGATCCCACCGTCCGACCGGCTTGACCTCGTCTACGTCACCCCCAGCCATCACAGCCCCACCAACGTCACGCTCGATTCGTCCCGTCGAACTCAGCTCCTGACCCACATGCGTGACACGGACTCACTCATCATCGAAGACGACTACGATTCGGAATTCCGCTACCGAGGCAAACCCACTCCCGCGCTCAAAGCCCTGCCGGGCTCCGAGCATGTGATATATCTGGGCTCATTCTCCAAATTCCTCGCCCCAGGCCTGCGACTGGGCTACATCGTTGCGGAACCCGAACTCATCAGACGCATGCGCCGACACCGGCGCTATTCCATCCGCCACGTCCCGGGACACACCCAACGCGCCATGGCGCTGCTCATCGAATCCGGCCAATACCACCGCACGATTTCGCGACGCCGCACCCAGCTGCGTAAGAAATGGGAGACGCTCGCTGCTGCGCTCGACGCACACCTTCCCTGGTCCGTTCCCTTCCCTGCCGGCGGGGTCAGTGTCTGGATCCAAGCGCCCGCGCATCTCGACGCGAGCATCCTCGCTGACGAATGCCAGCGTCGAGGCGTCGTGATCGAACGCGGCGATCCGTTCTTCCTCTCCCCCGATGCCCACCGCAACAACTTCCGACTCGGCTTCGCGGCCATCGACCTCGAATCCATCGAACCCGGTGTGCGGATCCTCGCCGAGGCGATCGACGCCGTCATCGGGGACCGCTGAACCGCCACTGACATCTGGCACCAAAGAAGTCATATCGGACTGGGTCTTCATTGGGAACCAGATAGTCGCGAGAGTGATGTCAGGCGCTCCAACGACGGAGTTGCCGGAGTCGGGACGCCTCGACGTACCGACCCAGACAGTTCGAATGGAGGGTTCGCGTGACGATCTCGGATTATGCAAATCGTGCCCAGCAGCATCTTTTTCCCCACTTCACCACCGGCAAAGTGTGGAATGACGACGATCTTCCGATCATCGTCGAAGGGCACGGAAGTTACCTCATCGACGAACGAGGCGACCGGTACCTCGACGGTCTGGCCGGCCTGTTCTGTGCGAACATCGGCCACGGGCGACAGGATATTCCCCGGGCCGCCTATGAGCAGATGAGCAAGCTCGCGTACTGGACGAACTGGGGTTCGGCCCATCCCGCAGCCGTGGATGCGGCGACCCGCATCGCCGGCCACGCCCCCGGCGACCTCGACACCGTCTTCTTCGTCAATTCGGGTTCCGAGGCCGTTGAGTCCGCCGTGAAGTTCGCACGCCAGTACCACCGTTCCCAGGGACAGCCCGAACGCACGAAGATCATCGCCCGGGACATGGCCTACCACGGCACCACCCTCGGCGCCCTCGCCGTCACGGGCATCCCCGCCTACAAGGAGCCTTTCGGCGAGCTCATGCCCGGAGTCTTCCACGTGCCGAACACGCTCGGCGAAGAGGTCCCTGCCGGGGGCACCGCCGCCGACCTGCCCTCGATCCAGGCCATCAGAGAACTCATCGAACGGGAAGGCGGAGACACCTTCGCCGCGCTCTTCGCGGAGCCCGTCCAGAACTCGCGCGGAGCACTCGTACCGCCGGAGGGCTACTGGCAGGAGCTGCGGAAGATCTGCGACGAACACGGAATCCTCCTCGTCGCCGACGAAGTGATCACCGGATTCGGTCGGCTGGGCGAATGGTTCGGTTCGATCAAATTCGACGTCGTGCCCGACCTCATCACCTTCGCCAAGGGTTCGACCTCGGGCTACATGCCCCTCGGCGGAGTCATCATCCGCAAGCCGCTTGCAGAGGCCCTTCTCGACTCGCCCGATGCCGGGACTTTCACCCACGGAGCCACCTGGGGTGGTCATCCGGTGGCCACCGCGGTCGCCACCGCCAACCTCATCGCGCTGGAAGAGGAGAATGTCCCCGGCAACGTCCGCAGCCTCGCACCCTACTTCCAGAACGGCCTCGATCGGATCACCGACTCCTATCGCTGCATCAAGGAATACCGTGGCACCGGGTTCTTCTACGCCATCGAGATGATGGCCGACCGAGACACCGGTGCCGAACTCACCCCCGATGCGTCGAAGAAGGTGCTCACCGAGGTCATCCCGAAGGCGATGAAGGAAGTCGGGCTCATCACCCGCCCCGACAACCGCGGTGCGACGATGCTCGTCCTCTCTCCGCCTCTCGTCGCCGACCAGGCCGTTCTCGATGATCTGCTCGACAAGGTCGACCACGTCATGGGATCTGTCGACAAGCACCTCGGCGTCTCCACGCTGTCGGCTGCGGTCTGAGGATCGACCGATGTTGAAGACGCCGGCAGCTCACGACCGCACTGCGGCCGAGACCACCGTCGAAGCCGAGCTCGAGTCCATCTCGATCGACTCGATGCTCCTCGATCGGGTGCTCGACCTGTGCGGAGAGGGACCACGGCCGAGGATCGTCCTCGCCGAGTCTCACGACGAACGCGTCCTTCGCGCTGCCGGCGCCCTCGCCGAGGCGGGCGTCCAACCCGTCCTGATCGGCGACGCCCATGAGGTTCGCCACCGTGCGAAGCGACTGGGCATCGCCGCCGCCGACGGATGGTCCGTCGAAGACCCGGCGAACCTCGCGGCCGGTCCAGCCGGCGAACGAATCCGATCCAGTGCGCAGAGGAAGCATCCTGAACTGGCCGCGCAATGGCTGACCGACCCTGTCTTCCTCGCCGCTGCAGCCGTCAAAGAAGGATTGGCTGAAGCCGCCGTCGCCGGCGCGGATCGGCCCACTGCCGATGTCATCCGGGCGGGATTGGCCGTCGTCGGTCTCGCTCCGGATGCGCCCCTGCTCAGCTCCTCGTTCCTCATGCGCCTGCGCGACGGACGTTACCTGGGATTCGGCGATTGCGCGGTCGTCCCGGTCCCCGATGACCATCAGCTCTCAGCGATCGCTGTCGCCACTGCACACACGTTCACAGCGATCACCGGCCTGGCGCCCTCCGTGGCGATGCTGTCGTTCTCAACAGCGGGATCGGCTCAGCACTCAGACATCGATCGGGTCAGAGCAGCGACCGAGCACATCCGCCGCAGCCACCCCGGCCTCGATGTCGACGGTGAACTCCAGTTCGACGCAGCCATCGTCGAATCCGTGGCGAAGTCGAAATGCCCCGAATCCGCGGTCGCCGGCCACGCGAATGTGCTCGTCTTCCCGAACCTCGCCGCGGGCAACATCGGATACAAGATCGCCGAACGCCTCGGCGGAGCACACGCCTACGGCCCGCTGCTCCAAGGACTCGCGGCCCCGATCAACGACCTCTCCCGCGGGGCGAGCGTTTCCGACATCATCAACGTCGGACTCATCACGTGCCTGCAGGCACTCACTCCTGCGGCGAGCGCCCAACAGCGAACCACATCCACTGCCCATACCTTCACAACGAAGTGACGAAAGTAAGGTGCCATGTCGAAGTCAATAGAGAACCCAACCGAGAACGTCGCCGCCGCGCCACCTGGAGCACACGGTGAACAGCCGGAGAGGATGGCCAAGACGCTCAAGCCCCGGTGGGTCTTCGCCATCGCTCTGGGATCTGCGGTCGGGTGGGGTGCGTTCATCCTTCCCACCGACTGGCTGGCGATGGGCGGCCCCTTAGGCACCCTCGTCGGCTTCGCCCTCGGCGCCGGCCTCATGCTCATCATCGCCGTCAGCTACGGGTTCCTCATCCGCACCTTCCCCGTATCCGGAGGTGAGCTCGCCTACGCACTCATCGGCTACGGACGCGTCCATGCCTTCTTCGCCGGCTGGTTCCTCACACTCGGCTATGTCTGCATCGTCGCACTCAACGCCTCCGCCCTGGCCCTGCTGTTCCGGAAGATCATGCCCTCGGTGATGGAGCAGGGGTATCTGTACACCGTCGCCGGCTGGGATGTCTATCTGCCGGAGATCGGCGTCTCGATCACTGCGCTCGTCGTCTTCGCCATCCTCAATATCCGCGGCACCGCACTGTCGGGTCGGGTCCAATACTGGGCCTGTGTGCTCATGATCATCGCAGTCTCTGCGATCATCATCTCCGTCATCGCGAGCCCAACGACCCATCTCTCGAATATGTCGCCGGCACTGCCCGATGGCGTCAGTCCGGTCGCCGCGATCATCGCCATCGTCGCCATCGCCCCGTGGGCATTCATCGGCTTCGACAATGTTCCCCAGGCCGCTGAGGAGTTCGACTTCTCTCCGGCCAAGGCGCTGCGCCTCATCGTGCTCGCCATCGTCACAGCTGCCGCCCTCTACATGGCGATGATCGTCTCGGTCTCCATGGCCGAACCGTGGCAGGCACTGGCAACTTCCGGTTCCGCCTGGGGAACGGCCGATGCCGTCACCGGCGTCATCGGCGGCTCGGGTCTGCTTCTGCTCGCCATCGCTATCACCATGGGTGTGAGCACCGGCCTCAACGGCTTCTACGTCTCGGCCAGTCGCGTGCTCATGGCCATGGGCCGAGCACAGATGATCCCGCCGATCTTCGCCCGCCTGCATGCGAAGCACAAGACCCCGCACATCGGGATCATCGCCGTCCTCATCGTCTGCCTCATCAGCCCTTGGTTCGGCAGGGCGGCTCTGACCTGGGTCGTCGACATGTCCTCGATCGGTGTGACCATCGCCTACCTCTACACCTGCCTGTGCGCCTTCCGGATCTTCCGTCCCACCCGTGAGGCTCAGGACCCAGAGGCTCTCCCGGGAATGTACTCGACGACGAAGAAGGTCCTGTCCGGTGTCGGAGCGATCATTGCGATCATCTTCATGCTGCTCCTGCTCATCCCGGGCTCGCCCGGAGCGCTGGGACCGCAGTCGCTCATCGCCCTGGCCGTCTGGATCGTCATCGGTGTCGTGTTCTTCCTCTCCCGCATCCGGCACAACAGGAAGCTCACCGACCTGCAGGTCGATCGTCTCGTCCTCGGCGACGAACGACCCGCCGTCACTCGGTTCAGCGAACGCGCTCAGCTGCGCCGCGAAGGAGGACTGGCCACGGACGGCTGAGACGATTCCGGGCTGGCCCGGACAGCACAGCGGTCGGCCCGCTGCCAGGACTCACCGGCAGCGGGCCGACTGCTGTCATCGGGTTCGACCGCCGAGGTGGGTGTCCAGATGAAGAACCTCGTTGTCCTCGTCCGGCTCGCGGTGGGCTCAGCGAGAGAGGACGGTGCGGAGTCCGTCGACGACCGACCGCACAGACTCCCGGTCGCCCAGGGACTCGGCGTCGAGTTCGACGCTTGCAGGGTAGATGAGGCCGGGGTCAGCGCCGATGCCGACGCCGAGCATCCCGATTCCACCGGTCCGTCGCAGGTCGGCCACCGTGGTCTCGAGATCTCGGGCCAGGTAGTCCTCATCGTTGGCTGCGGCTGTCGCAGAATCAGCCGGGAGCCCATCGCTGATGACGACCACGGCCGCCTTCGCCGCCTGCTGGCGGTACAGCCGGCCGACCGCCCAGCGCAGGGCCTCGGCATCAATGCCCTCCCGGAACAGTGAGGTCTTGAGCAGACCGCCGAGGTGATTGCGAGTCCGCCGCCACGAGGATGCCCCGGACTTGATCACGAGGTGATGGACTTCGTTGAGCCGTCCCGGCCGCTCGGGCGAGCCGGCCTTCTTCCACTCGCTTCGCACCCGTCCGCCGTTCCACGCGCTGGTGGTGAACCCGAGGATCTCCGTGGTCACATCCAACCGGTCGAGGGCGGTGACGAGCACGTCGAGGAGAGCACCGAGACCGAGCGCATGAGGTTTCATCGACCCCGAAAGGTCGAGCAGGAAGGTCACGGCGCAATCCGTCTCGGCACGCTGCGACCGTCCACGGAAGACGCGCGGATCGCCAGGAGAGGTGATCAACCGTGTCAGCCGGGACGGATCGAGGATCCCATCCTCGGAGTCGACGAGTTCATGAGCGTCCTTCGCCGCCTCGACGACACCGTGCAGACGGGAGACGACGGGCGCCAACGGCACCGACCGACGTGCCGTTTCCGCGGCGATGGCGGTTCGGCCGTTTCGCAGACTCTCCGTCCGGACCACCTCGGAGATGGTCGATTCCCGGTCGAATCGCGTCGTCCACACTCGGTAGCCGCGGGCGAGGTGGAGCTGCCCACCGGATTCCTCCGGGGCGGGAGCGAACAGGTCCTCGGCGATGTCGAAGACCAGCGGCAGGGTCGGTGCAGCGCGACGCTCGCGGGCTCCGGACCTCTTGCCTTCTCGCTCTTCGACGGCGGCGATCCGGCCGGCGATCGTGTGCGCCAGTTCGCGGGCCACCTCGGCGAAGGTCTGCTGATCGTGTCGGGCATTGCGCAGCGGGATGAAGAAGGGCCCGAGTTCGGATGAGAGTTCGAACCGGGATTCCTCGAGCAGGTCGGAGTCCTCCCGACCGATCGGCTCTCCGGTCAGGACCGACCGAGTGACGAGGATGACCGTGTACAGCAGCATGCCCAGGTGGGTCTCGTGCAGGCGGCTGCGCAGGTACTCGCTGCGCCAGTGCGCGTATCTCTGGGACAGGTTGGCTCGAACTCCTGCCTGCCGGGCCAAGGACTCGCACCGGAACTGTTCGAGGATCTCGACGATGAGGCGCTCTTCGCGGGTCTGCGGCAGCGCCTGACGATGAAGCTCGGGATCGCTCCACTTCCGGCGCATGGCCATGGCGTCTATGGCTCCGCGCAGAGAGCTCAGGTCGGATCGGGAGGGATCGGGGTAGAGATGGGGCGCGTTCATCGGCAGCAGACCGTTCGCATCGGCCGGCCGGTGCGCCCACAGGTCGACCCCGGCATCCTGACTCAATGCCCGGAACACGGCAGCCAGGCGGCGCTCGAGGACGATTTCCTCCCGGTCTGAGCGCTGAGTCGATGGCTGCGGGCCGTGCACGGTCATCAGCTTGCCCTCGCCGCTTGGTCGAGGTCGAGCTCACCGCCGAAGCAGCGCTGGTAGTACTCCGCGACGAGCGGATGTTCGGTGGCGTCGCAGCGGTTGAGGAACGAGAACCTGAAGGCCAATTCGACGTCGCCGAAGATCACCGAGTTCTCGGCCCAGGAGATGACCGTACGCGGGGACATGAGCGCGGAGACATCGCCCGCGGCGAATCCGCAGCGCGTCAGCTGGGCGACCTCGATCATCGTCGCCACTGTCTCCTCCCCCAGGCGGGTGGCCGCCTCGGGCACCTGCCCGGTGACGACGAGGAGCTCTTCGGCCGGGTCGAGGTAGTCGAGTGAGGCGATGATGTTCCACCGATCGAGCTGGGCCTGGTTGAGCCGGTTGACTCCGTGGTAGAGACCGTTGACGTTGCCCAGGCCGACCGTGTTCGCCGTGGCGAAGAGTCGGAAGTGCGGGTGGGGGCGGATCACCCGGTTCTGCTCGGTGAGGGTGAACAGGCCATCGCGTTCGAGCAGACGCTGGATGATGAACATGACCTCCGGGCGGCCGGCATCGTATTCGTCGAAGACCAAAGCCATCGGCCTCGTCAGTGCGTAAGGGATCACGCCTTCTTCGAAAGCGGTGCGGGGCTGGCCGTCCTCGATGACGACCTGGTCCTTGCCGACGAGATCGGACCGGGAGATCTGTCCGTCCAGATTGACGCGCATGAGCGGCCAGTTGAGGCGGGCGGCGATCTGTTCGATGTGCGTGGACTTCCCCGTCCCGTGAAGTCCCTGCACGAGCACACGGGATCCGTGGGAGAACCCGGCGAGCACGGCCCGGGTCACCTCAGGGTCGAAGCGGTAGTTCTCATCGATGCTTGGGACCAGATCACTGTCCTCCTCGAGCATCGGCACGGGCATGTCGGCATCGATGCCGAACAGTTCTCGCAATGTTGAAACGTCGGCCATGAGCGGCGTCCTTTCCTGGTCGTGGTTCAGCCTCGACGTGGCGGCCGGTCCGCCCCGGTCGCTGTTCAGGCGGAGTTGTCCTCGGCACGGTCGATCTCGTCGAGAACGGCCATGCGCTGGGCGGCTTCCTGGACCACCGGCAGCAGTTCGACGAGGTCGTCGATCGACTTCCGGATCACGGGAGCCTGGACCGCCAAGGCCTGATTCGATCGACCGATATCGGTGGGGATGAGCACCGCGAGGCAGACGAGGCCCTCGAGGTACTCCTGTCGATCGAGGGCATAGCCGCAGCTTCGGGCCGAATCGAGTTCGGCCTCGAGCTCTGCCGGGTCGGTGAGAGTGTACGGCGTGAACTCTCTCAAGAGTGAACTGCTCAGCAGCCTGCGGCGCGGCGTCTCCCCGTACTGAGAAGCGATCATCTTCCCGCTGGCCGAGGCGTGGATCGGCACGCGGCTGCCGGCTTCGAGATGCACCCGCAGCGGGTGTGAGGTCTCGACGCGATCGAGGTAGATGACCTCATCACCGGAGACTGCGGTGAGGTTGCAGCTCTCACCGATCTCCTCGGACAGCCGTGACAGGATCATCCGCCGTGCCCCCTGCCTCGAGTCATTGAGGAGCACGTCCTCGGCCATGCGGCGCAGGCGCGTTCCCGTGCCGTAATGGCGGCCGTCGCTGTGGCGAATGAGCAGTCCCGCGCCTTCGAGCTGCTGCAGCATCCGATGGAGCGTGGGTTTGGGCAGACCGGTCTGGACGACGAGGGATTGGAGGGTGAAGATCTGGTCGCGGGTGGAGATGAACTCCAACAGCGACACCATCCTCAGCGCGGGTGTCTCACCGGCCAGGGAGGCCCGTTCGTCGAATTGCGGCTCCGTCAGGTCATCCATTCCCACTACCTCCCCGGCCCCCTTCGGCCTTGTTCCACAGTCGCTCCCGCTCCTCAGCCACAGCGCCTCCGAGATTGATTCGTCTCGAAATATCGTACCAAACGAATTCTTTTTCGGAACTCTATTGACACCAATGAAGCCCGGACCATAGATTCGATGTGTTCCGCTTTTCGAAGTGAAATGAACACAAAACCGAGACCACAGAGCAGTGGTCCTTTGACGAACAGGAGACGTTGAGATGACGGAACTGGCCGATCGAACCGACGAAGCCACGCTGAGCGATGCAGTGAAAACCCAGAAGATCACCTCCTCCGAGGCCTTCGTCGAGACGATGGTGAACTACGGAGTCACCGATATCTTCGGAATCATGGGCTCGGCATTCATGGATGCGATGGACATCTTCGCCCCCGCGGGCATCGATTTCATCCCCGTGGTCCATGAACAGGGAGCTGCGCACATGGCCGACGGCTACGCCCGCGCATCGGGTCGCTTCGGCGTCGTCACCGGCCAGAACGGTCCGGGCATCTCGAACTGCGTGACAGCGATCGCCGCTGCCTTCTGGGCACATTCGCCGGTCGTCATCGTCACCCCGGAAGCGGGCACGAACTCGATCGGTCTCGGAGGATTCCAAGAAGCGAATCAGCTGCCGATGTTCCAGGAATTCACGAAGTACCAGGGACATGTCAGCAATCCGTCCCGCATGTCCGAATTCACCGCCCGCTGCTTCGACCGTGCGAGGTCGGAGATGGGTCCCACTCAGCTCAACATCCCCCGCGACTACTTCTACGGAGAATGCTCACCCGAAATCCCGACACCGCAGAAGATCGATCGCGGCGCCGGCGGTACCGAAAGCTTGGAGGAAGCGGCGAACCTGCTCGCCTCGGCGAAGAACCCCGTCATCGTCTCCGGCGGCGGTGTCGTCATGGCCGATGGCGTCGATGAGTGCATCGCGCTGGCCGAGCGCCTCGGGTCGCCGGTGGTCAACAGCTACCAGCACAACGACTCCTTCCCTGCCAGCCACCCGCTGTGGGCGGGCCCCCTGGGCTATCAGGGTTCGAAGGCCGGGATGACGCTGATCAATCAGGCCGATGTGGTGCTGGCCCTGGGCACCCGCTTGGGACCGTTCGGCACACTGCCGCAGTACGAATTCGACTACTGGCCCACCAACGCGAAGATCATCCAGGTCGATGCCGACCAGAAGATGCTCGGCCTGGTCAAGAAGATCGACGTCGGCATCTGCGGTGACGCCAAGGCCGTCGCCGAGGATCTCCTCGCCCGTCTCAACGACCGCGCGGTCGCCTGCGACGCCACGAAGGACCAGCGTGCCGAACTCATCAAAGCAGAGAAGGATGCGTGGGAGGCCGAGCTCGATTCCTGGACCCATGAGAAGGACGAGTTCTCCCTCGACGCCATCGACGAGGCGGAGAAGGAAGACGGCAACTGGCTGCACCCGCGCCAGGTGCTGCGCGAGCTCGAGAAGGCGATGCCCGCCGACGTCATGGTCTCCACCGACATCGGCAACATCAACTCGGTCGCTCACAGCTACCTGCGCTTCGAACGTCCCCGCAGCTTCTTCGCTCCGATGAGCTTCGGCAACTGCGGCTATGCGCTGCCGACGATCATCGGCGCCAAGCGCGCAGCCCCTGAACGTCCGGCTATCGCCTACGCCGGTGATGGCGCCTGGGCGATGAGCATGGTCGAGGTGCTCACCGCCGTCCGCCACGACATTCCGGTCACCGCGGTCGTCTTCCGCAACCGGCAGTGGGGTGCGGAGAAGAAGAACCAGGTGGAGTTCTACGGTCACCGCTTCATCGCCGGTGAGCTCGACAACGGTGAGAGCTTCGCAGCCATGGCCGAATCGATGGGAGCCGACGGCATCGTCGTCGACGACCTCGACGAGGTCGGCCCGGCCCTGCAGAAGGCCGTGGACGCGCAGATGAACGAGGGCAGGACAACGGTCATCGAGGTCATGTGCACGAAGGAGCTCGGCGATCCCTTCCGCCGCGATGCACTGCGCAAGCCGGTTCGGACTCTGGACAAGTACAAGGACTACGTGTGAGTCCTCGATACTGGTGAGCGCCGGTCGCCGGAGATGGTGGTCGGGCCCGACCCGACCACCGTCTCCGGCGCTTCCGGTGCCGCCCATCACGCACGACACAATCGAACAGCGGCCCGTCGACGACGACACTGCCGCAGAAAGCTGGCGCTCACACGATGAACTCGCCCGAACAGATCATCTACCCAGCCCGTACCGTGCGGACCCTTGATCCCGCACGACCCACCGCCGAGGCCGTCATGGTCCGCGGATCGCGCATCCGAGCCGTCGGTTCCCTTGACGAGCTCAAAGCCTACGGTGCCTCCCGCATCGACGACCGCTACGCCGATGCCGTGATCTTCCCCGGAATGGTCGAAGCCCACGCACACGCCGGCAGCGGAGGGATGTGGGAGAACACCTATGTCGGCTTCTATCCGCGCAAGGATCCCGACGGCACGATCTGGCCGGGCTGCACGAACATCGACGAGGTGCTCGAACGTCTGCGGGACGCCGACGCCCGCCTCGGCGACGGTGAGCTCCTCGTCGCCTGGGGGCTCGACCCGATCTTCTTTCCCGGCGAGCGTCTCGACAAACGCCACCTCGACTCGGTGTCGACGACTCGGCCGATCTTCGTCAGCCACCAGAGCGGGCACCTGGCCACCGTGAATTCGGCGATGTTGGCCTTTGAGGGCATCGACCGCGACTGCCCGGTCGAAGGCGTCGTCCGCGGCCCCGACGGCGAACCCAACGGCGAACTGCGGGAACCTCCGGCGATCGCGCTGATCTCCAGTGCCTCATCCCTCCTCGGCGGTCCGTTCGATCCGGCTGCCCTGCGCGGTTTCGCCGCCGACGCCCGCAACCACGGGGTGACCACCTCGGCAGATCTCGGCAATCCCTACATCATGACCGATGCGCTCAGCGAGCACCGCCGAATCATCGACGACGAGGACTTCCCGCTCCGGCTCTCGCTGTTCCACCTCGGCGGAGGCATGGGTGCCGGCGGCGATCCGGACACGACGTCGCGGACTCTGGCGGATCTGGCCGAGACCGGCAGCGAGAAGATGCACCTCGGCGGGGTCAAACTCTTCCTCGACGGGTCCATCCAGGGCTTCACCGCCCGGCTTCGGGCCCCCGGCTATCTGTCAGAGGACGGCAACGGCATCTGGCTGTCCTCACCGGAGGAGTTCTATCGGGCCTTCCGCGCCTACCATTCGGCCGGATCAGTCATCCATGTCCACTGCAACGGCGACGAAGCCACTGAGCTCTTCCTCGACACCGTCGAGCGGGTGCTGGCTGAGGTTCCGCGCTGGGACCACCGGCACACGGTCACTCACAGTCAGCTGACCACTCCGGCGCAGTACCGGAGGATGAAGGCTCTGGGCGTTTGTGCGAACATCTTCTCAAACCACATCTGGTATTGGGGCGACCAGCATCGGGACCTCATCCTCGGGCCCGATCGCGCCGAACGCATGAACGCCGCCGCCACCGCCCTGCGCATCGGGGTGCCGATCTCGCTGCACTGCGACACTCCCGTCACTCCTCTCGATGCGCTGGCCACGGCCTCCTATGCGGCCGAACGGGCCACACCGAGCGGCCGCGTGCTCGGAGTCCACGAGAGGATCAGCGTGCCCCAGGCTCTCGACGCGGTCACCCTGGGAGCGGCCTTTATGCTCAAGCTCGACAACCTCGTCGGGTCGTTGGAGGCGGGCAAGTTCGCGGACTTCGCGATCCTCGATCGGGATCCCTACGACTGCGAGCCGGCCGAACTGCGCGAGGTCATCGTCCACGGGACCGTCGTCGCCGGTCGGCACTTCCGGGCGGCTGGCTGAGCGATGATCGAGCTGACTGTGATCGGCGGCTACCTCGGGGCGGGCAAGACCACGCTGCTCAACGAGATCCTCGATCGGACCGACGGTGAGCGCGTCGCGGTCATCGTCAATGACTTCGGCACGGTCAACATCGATGCGGAGATCATCGCCAACGATGACGGTCGGACGTGGGAGATCGCCAATGGGTGCATCTGCTGCGACCTCTCGGATGGGATGGCCGCCGCCATCGAAAGCATCCGGACCGCTTCTCCCCCGGTCACCCGCGGCTTCGTCGAGGTGAGCGGGGTCGGCCAGCCCGAAGTCGTCGCCCGCTGGGGCGATCATCCCGGGTTCGTCCGAGGTGGAGCCCTCGTCTGCGCCGATGCCACCTCCATCCGCCGGAACGTCAACCGGAAGTGGGTGGGAGAGACGGTGCTGTCGCAGCTGCGCGGCGCCGACCGGATTCTGTTGACGAAGACGGATCTGGTCGATGGCCAGCAGCAGAGAGATGTCGTCGACTGGTTGAAGGCGGATCCGGGCATCACCGCTGAGATCGTCGCCCGGGACGACGTCGTGGCCGGTGGTCGGTCGCAGCGATCGGCGACGGCGCCCGGTGCTGATGGCGCAGTCGCCGAGGCCCTGCCACCGGTCGACGACGGGGACGGGTCCCGCTCCGCCGCTCGAACTCACAGTTCGTGGTCGATCACGGCCGCCTCGGCGATCGCCCCGGAGGTGCTGTGCGGTCTCATCCTCGACCTGCCGGATTCCGTCGTCCGCGCCAAGGGGATCCTGCCCGACAAGCGGAGGCCCGGCCGCCGGTTCCTCGTCCAGTATGACGGTACGAGGTGCGAGACCAGCGACATCACACCGGAGTTCGCGGGCTCGGACGGCGGCACGGTCGATGACGACCTGAGTTCACGAGAGTCCGCGGCCCCAGACGCCTCGGGCCGTCTCGTCATCATCGCGGCCGGCGATCATGTCGGCCCTCCCGAGGCCTTGACCGCCCTGGCTCAGGCACTTCACGGGTGGGTCGGCGACTAGCCGGCCCTGAACATCAGAGAGGGAACAATGAAGTTCACCCGAAGAAAGAACGACGCGGATCGTCCGCGGCCACTCAAGCGGAAGACCGCCTGCCTGCTCACCCCGGCCATCGCGATCACGGCGGCGCTGGGGCTGGTGCTCGGCGGATGCGCGGCACCGTCCGCGCTGGTCGGCAGCAGCGAAGACACACTGATCTTCGGCACTGGTTCGGTCCCTCGCGTCCTCAATCCCGCGGTCCAGTCGGGTCTCGCCACGGCGACGCCCGGCGCACAGCTCTTCGCCAGCCCGGTGCGCCTCAACAGCGATATGGAACCCGAACCCTACCTTGCGCAGTCGTGGGACGAGTCGAAAGACGGGAAGACAGTGACCCTCCATCTGGTCGAAGATGCGACGTTCCATGACGGCCGGCCCATCACTTCAGAGGACGTGGCGTTCTCACTCGGGGTCGTCAAGCGGGAGCATCCCTTCGGGGCCAATCTCTTCGGCCCTGTCACCAGTGTCGACACCCCCGATGATCAGACTGTGGTGATCAATATGTCCCGCAGGCATCCGGCGCTGATGACCGCGATGAGTCCGCCGTTCCTTCCCGTTATGCCGAAGCATGTCTATGGCACCGACGACACTGTCGTCGACCATCCCCAGAATGCGCACGACGTCGTCGGTTCGGGGCCATACCAGCTGCGCAGCAATCTCGAAGGGAAGCGGATCGTGCTCGACAAGGTCGATGACTTCTTCGTGCCCAACGAGGAGGCACCGCAGCAGGTGCTCATCGAGATCATCTCGGATGAGAACACCTTGGCGCTGGCAACGGAGAAGGGCGAGATCGACATGATGCTCTCGAACACTCCCTCGATCCTCTCGCGCATGGAGGCCGTCGACGGAGTCACGGTTGCCGATGAGGGTTACGAAGGACTGGGCGCCCTCACCTGGTTGGGGTTCAACGTCAAAAGCAAGAACGTCTCGGACAAGCAGGTGCGCCAGGCGATCGCCTATGCGATCGACCGCGACTACCTTGTCAGCAAACTCCATCGAGGCCAGATCGAAGCAGCCACGAGTCCGATCGCCAACGGCAGCCCCTACTTCGACGATTCGCTGCCGAGCTACGACCGTGACCTCGACAAGGCCGCTGATCTGCTCGACGATGCCGGGTACCCGGTCGACGAGAACGGCAATCGCTTCACCGTCCAACTCGACTACGATCCGCTCAGCGCCGAGATGTCCTCGAGCATCGCCGAGACCATCAAAGCCAACCTCAAAGACGTCGGCATCACCGTGAAGATCCGCAGCTCCGCCGACGAGCCGACCTGGGGCAATAGGGTGGCGAACTACGACTACGACATGACTCTGGACAACGTCTGGAACTGGGGAGACCCGGCAGTCGGAGTCGAACGCACCTACCTGTGCGACAACATCAAGAAGGGCGTGCTCTGGGCGAATATGTCCCAATACTGCAATGAGGACGTCGACCGGCTCTTCAAGAAGGCCGCGGCCGCGCCGGATGAGGAGACGCGCAGGGCCGATTATGCGAAGGTCCAGAAGATCCTCACCGATGAGCTTCCCGTACTGCCGCTGGAGAACCAGCAGTACCGCAACATCTATTCGGACTCCGTGCACAATGCTCCCAATGGCCCGTTCGGCGTCATGTCGCCGCTGCTGGACATTTCGATGGAAGGTTGACCATGTCTCTGACAGCTCCACCGAAGATCAGACTCAAAGGGCGCAGAACTATGGCCCTGTCGAGAACCCGCTCGATCGCCTCACGCATCGGGCAGGCCGTGCTCCTCCTTCTCGCCGTCATCATCTTCAACTTCGTCCTCATCCACCTCGCCCCCGGAGATCCTGCCACCGTCATCGCCGGCGAATCCGGAGGCACCACGCCCGAGCAGCTCGAAACGATCAGAGAAGCGTATGGGCTCAACGATCCGATCCTCGTCCAGCTCTGGCACTATCTCGTCAAAATCGCGCACTTCGACCTCGGATACTCGTTCTACTTCGGTCAGGATGTCACGGCACTCATCGGCGAACGCCTGTATCCGACCGTGCTACTTGCTGGCACTGGAATGACTGCTGGTCTCATCATCGGGACGCTGCTCGGCGTCGTCGCCGCGATCAAACCGCAGGGAATCCTCAGCTACTTCGTCACCGTCATTGCGCTTGTCGGCTTTGCCGCACCGGTGTTCTGGACTTCCGTGCTGCTGCTGCTGGCATTGTCGATCGCCCTGCCGATCTTCCCGGTGCAGGGGATGAACTCGATCATCGTCTCACCGCATGCGCTTCCGCAGATGTGGGACACGACGATGCACCTCATCCTGCCCGCCACGGCGCTGGCGCTCATCTATGTGGCGCTCTACAGCCGCACGGCGCGCACGAGCATGCTCGAGGTCCTCGACTCCGACTACATCCGCACGGCGTGGGCGAAGGGGTTGGGCGGCAAGGTCGTCATCTTCAAACATGCCCTGCGCAATGCAGTGCTTCCGGTTGTCACGCTCCTGGGACTCCACGTCGGTGCCCTGCTGTCGAGCGTGGTGCTCATCGAAGTCGTGTTCAACTGGCCGGGCCTCGGCTCGCTGCTGCTCGAGTCGATCCTCCGCCGCGACACTCCCGTGATCCTGGGAATCCTGCTGGCCAGTTCCATCCTCGTCATCATCGCCAATCTGGTCACCGACGTGGCCTACCGCATCATCGATCCCAGGATCGCCGTTTCAGGAGGGCCACAATGACCGACATCATGTCACTGCCGGGCACTGGTCAGGAACAGCCGGAGCAGCCGCCGGAGGCTGTGAAGCGAAATCGGCCGACGACGGCATGGACTCTGTTCCGACGCAACCGTGTCGCCCTCATCGGCCTCTCACTGCTTGCGCTGATTCTGCTCGCCATTACTTTCGGCCCGATGATCTATCCGAACAATCCCTTCGAGATCGTCGGCATTCCGATGGAGGCACCCGGAGAGTCCGATGTGCTGCTCGGCACCGATGCCCTCGGACGCGATCTGTTCGCTGAGCTGCTCTACGGCGGTCGCGCGACAATACTCGTCGGCGTGGTCGCTGCGATCCTGTCGACGGCGATCGGAATCATCCTCGGCGGGTTCGCCGGCTATCACCGAGGATGGGCCGACTCAGTGGCAGTGCGCATCACCGAGTTCTTCCAAGTGCTGCCTCCTCTGCTGCTGGCCATGGTGCTCGTGACACTGTTCACCCCGAGCCTGCTGACGATCACGATCGCCATCGGCGTCGTCAGCTGGCCGGCGACGATGCGCATCACTCGCGCCGAGTTCCTGCGCATCCGCGAACTCGACTACGTCAGGAACGACCGCGCCGCCGGAGCCGGTGACTTCTGGATCATCATGAAGACGATCCTGCCCAATGCACTGCCCCCGATCGTCGTCATGTCGACCTTGGTCATCGGTCAGGCGATGCTCTTCGAAGCCGGACTGAGCTTCCTCGGTCTCGGTGACCCGAACACGATGAGCTGGGGTCTCATCCTCGGCAACAACCGCGAGCAGATGCTCACCGCCTGGTGGCCGGTGGCCTTCCCCGGTCTGGCCATCTTCCTCGCCGTCCTCAGCGTCAGTCTCTCCGGCGACGGGCTCAATGACGCACTCAACCCCAAAGGTCGTGAACGATGAGTACTGCAGCGATCACTTCGCCTGGCGAGGCCTCTCCGACACCGACCGTCTCCGGACACGGGGGGTCTCCGATCCTGTCGGTGAAGAACCTCTCGGTGAAATTCCAGGACAACATCGCCGTCGACGATGTCTCCTTCGACGTCAGCGCCGGTGAGGTCCTGGCCATCGTCGGCGAATCCGGTTCAGGCAAATCAGTGACCTCTCTGGCCATCATGCGACTCGTGGAGCTCTCTTCATCGGGAAAGGTCACCGACGGTCAGATGCGATTCAGCCGGGCCGACGGAGACATCATCGACCTGCGCACCGCCTCCGAATCGACGATGCGCACCATCCGAGGCAACGACATCTCAATGATCTTCCAGGAGCCGTTGACCTCGCTCAATCCCGTGTACTCGGTGGGTAACCAGCTCGCCGAGGTGCTGCGAGTTCACAAAGGCATGTCACGCAGGGAGGCGAAGAGGGGCGTCATCGAACTCATGGAACGGGTGCGCATTCCCGAGCCGAAACGGCGCGCGCGCCAATACCCCCACCAGATGTCAGGTGGCATGCGCCAGCGTGTCGTCATCGCCATGGCCCTGGCGTGCCAGCCGAAGGTTCTCATCGCCGATGAGCCGACCACCGCATTGGATGTGACGATCCAGGCTCAGATCCTCGCTCTGCTGCGTGAGCTGAAGAACGACCTCGATGCCGGGATCATCTTCATCACCCACGATATGGGTGTGGTCGCCGAGATCGCCGACCGGGTCCTGGTCATGCGGAAGTCCCACGCCATCGAAACCGGCAGCGTTGAGAACATCTTCCACAGTCCTCAGCATCCGTACACGAAGAAGCTCTTGAGCGCTGTTCCGAAATTGGGATCGATGAACGGCACCGACTCCCCCGCACTGTTCCACCTCGATAAGGAAGAGGTCTGACGATGACGAGGATCCTCGATGTCGAAAATCTGGTCAAGAGTTTCTCACTCTCCGGCGGAATGCGCGTCCATGCTGTCGAAGACGTCAGCTTTCACGTCAACAGGGCCGAGACCTTCGCGCTCGTGGGTGAGAGCGGCTGCGGCAAGACCACATTGGCGAACCTGGCCATGCGACTGCAGAAGCCCGACAGTGGAACGATCAAGCTGCTCGACACCGATATCACCCACCTGGGGACGAAGGAGCTCCGGCCGCACCGCCGCCATCTGCAGATGATCTTCCAAGACCCCTTCGCCAGTCTCAATCCGCGCAAGACCGTGGGCAAGATCGTCGGCGATCCGCTGCGCCTGAATCGGGCTGCGTCGAACAGCCCTGACGATGACCGTGTCGCCGAGCTGTTCGAACTCGTCGGGCTCAGTGCCGACGACATGCGGAAATACCCGCACCAGTTCTCCGGGGGACAGCGGCAGCGCATCTGCATCGCTCGCGCGCTCACGCTCAACCCCAGTCTCATCGTGGCGGATGAAGCCGTGTCAGCGTTGGATGTCTCTGTCCGTGCCACAGTGCTCAACCTCATGATCGAGTTGCAGCAGGAGTTCGAACTGTCCTATCTCTTCGTCAGCCACGACCTGGCCGTCGTCGAACGCATCGCCCACCGCGTTGCCGTCATGTATCTGGGGCAGATCGTCGAAATGGGACCTCGCCGGCAGGTGTTCGAGAACCCGCAGCACTCCTACACTCAGCGCCTCATGGATGCCGCACCGATCGCCGATCCCGGTCAACGGCGCGAACGGGCTCTTATCGCCGGAGAGATCCCAAGCCCGGTCTGGCCCGAGGACCAGGGCCCGGAGAAGGTGACGTTGAATGATCTCGGGGGCGGTCACCTGGTGGCAGCGGAGTGAGGCCTCACTGCTTGCCGAGGATGCAGTCTCCCCCATCAACGTTGAGCAGTGTGCCGGTGATATAGGAGGACTCGGGCGAGCACAGCCAGACTGCTGCCGCGGCCTGCTCCTCAGGGCTCGAGACTCGCTTCATGGGGATCCCCTCGGTCACCGAGCGGAACTCCTCCGGAGAGTTCTCGGACCAGGAGCGCAGCGCCGGCGTCATCGTCGCCGAAGGCAGGAAGGCATTCACCCGGATCCCCTTGTCCGCATACTCCAATGCCGCCGTCTGCGTCATTCCGTTGACTGCCCATTTCGAGGCGTTGTAGGGCGAGAGACCGGGGCTTCCGTTCTTGCCCGACACCGAGGAGGTATTGACGATGGCACCTGACCCCTGCTTCTCCATCTGGATGAGCTCGTACTTCATGAAGCTCATGAGACCGAAGACGTTGACGTCGAAGAGACGCTGCCAGGACTCGCGCTTCTGCTCAGTGAACGGCTGCGCCGCTGTGCCGAGGCCGGCGTGGTTGTGAGCGAAGTCGAGGCTGCCCCACCGGCTGACGACCTCGTCGACGACGGCGGCGGCATCGTCTTCCGACGACGCATCGACGATCCGGCCCTCGGCGGTGCCGCCCTCGGCACGGATGGCCTCACAGGTCTCCTCCACAGCATCCTCGGCGATATCGGTCACAAGGACCTTCGCTCCTGCGCGCGCGAATGCGATCGCACTGGCTCGCCCGATGCCGCTTCCGGCGGCAGTGACGAACCCATTCATATTGCTCAGATCAGGCATAACATTCCACTCTCCGGCGCCCATGGCACCTGATGATAGATGCGGTGCGCCGCGGACTCGCCCGCTGGATCAGGATGCGGCGCGGTTGGACCGCACTTTGATGAGCTGAGTGATCGACAGACGCAGGACCTCCTCGAATTCGCTGCGTCGAAGACGATCGTTAAGGACGGCCGACAGAGCAGCAGTCCACGAGAGCATGATCGCGTAGATCATCCGATGATCGGTGGTCACGGGGTCGACGATCCCGAGGACCTTGAGCACGGCCGTCTCCAGGAGCTTGTCCGACTGCGCCACGGCGATTCCGCTGCTCGCCTGCGAGGCCATCGTCGCATTGATCATCGCCTTGGCCAGGTTCGGCCGCGACAGCAGAGAATTGCTGGCCGAGGAGATCAGGTCGAGGACACGCCCGGCCGCATCGGCGTCGTTGAGCGAGAAAGCTTCGTCGGAGCTGTTCGTCCGCACGTCGAGGGTCGTGAGCTCATCCTCGAGGATCGCTGTGTACAGATGCGATTTCGAGGGGAAATAGCGGTAGAGGGTGTTGAGCGCGACGCCGGCCTGTTTGGCCACCTCCTGCATCTGCACCGAGTCTTCGCCATGGTCGATCGTCAGAATCCGTGCAACTCTGATGATGTTCTGATACCGCTGCCGGCTCCCGGCATTGGTCGGACGTGCCGCCGGTCGCTCAACATTCAGTCGTGGCAACAGTCTTCCTCCGCACTTCTCGTCATCTCATGCCCGTATCCGCTTCGGGATCCCGCTTCTCCAGGATAGCCTCTCAACGGCTCGGGCGAGCCCAGGGTCCGGGCCTCCGACCACGGCCCTGACCGCAGATCTCACCGCTCTCGGCCGAGGACCAGAGCACTTGTCGGTACCCCGGTGCCCGCGCTGACCAACGCATGGTCGACGTCAGCGGCCTGGTTGGCGGCTGTTCCGCGGATCTGGCGCACTCCCTCGGCGATGCCGTTCATCCCATGGATATAGGCCTCGCCCAACTGCCCTCCGTGGGTATTCAGCGGAGTCGACGAATCCATCTCGCCGAAACCGTCGCCCAGAAGATCGGGTGCCTCACCGGGACCGCAGAAGCCGAACTCCTCGAGCTGAGCCAGCACGAACGGGGTGAAATGGTCGTAGAGGATGGCCGCATCCATGTCTTTCGGGCTCAGTCCTGTAGCCGTCCACAGCTGATCGGCGACCAGGCCCATCTCCGGCAGGGGTCGATCCCTGTCCTGCCGATAGAAGCTGGTCATGTTGTGCTGGTCGTAGCTGACGCCCTGCGCCGAGGCGCGGATGACTGCCGCGGGCTGTGCGAGGTCCTTCGCCCGTTCCCGGGAGGTGACGACGAAGGCCTGCCCGCCGTCCGATTCCTGGCAGCAGTCGAGGAGGTGAAGCGGCTTGGCGATCCACCGCGAAGCCTGATGGTCAGCCATGGTGATCGGCTGCTCGTAGAACCATGCCTTCGGATTCGTCGCCGCATGTTTGCG
Organism: Brevibacterium permense; assembly: GCF_025506275.1. Lineage (GTDB taxonomy): Bacteria > Actinomycetota > Actinomycetes > Actinomycetales > Brevibacteriaceae > Brevibacterium > Brevibacterium permense_A. The sequence continues at coordinate 33,303 of NZ_QYCP01000084.1, read as the reverse complement.
ATCGAGGACCGAGACCCTGCCGAAGTCCTCGCTCGTGGCCCCATAGTTGTGCATGTACCGCTGGGCGAACATCGCGATCCACGAGGCAGGGGTCATCAGACCGTGCGGCAGATACCAGGCATAGTTCGCCGCGCGAGCGTCGACGCCCCACGAACTGACGTCCAGAGCGGCTCCGAATCGAGCACCGGAGCGTTCGTTGAAGGCCCGGTAGCAGACGACGGTCTCGGCCGCTCCCGTGGCCACTGCCATGGCCGCGTGCATGATCGTGGCGCAGGCGGCTCCGCCGCCGTAGTCGACGAGACCGAAATAGCTGACGTTCTCGCAGCCGAGTCCTCGAGCGACCTCGATCGAGGGAGAGGTGTCCATCGAGTAGGAAACGAACCCGTCGACTTCGTGGGGAGCGATTCCCGCATCATCGAGGGCAGCCTTCGAGGCTTCGAGTGCCAGCTGCAGCTCTGTGCGACCGGATGCCTTCGAGAACTCGGTGGCTCCGATTCCGGCGATCGCGGCAGTATCGTGGTGACTTCTCATCAGCGTTTCCTTCCCTGCAGCGCAACGCGAACGTGGCCACTGGCATGTGTTCCGATCCCATTCGTGCCCGTGACCTCGATCAGGGCGCTGGCACTCTCCTCGTCGAATTCGCTGACGGTGCCCGTGACTGAGAAGGTGTCGCCGGGAAAGTTCGGGGCGCCGAGGCGGATGCTCACGTCGGTGAGCTCGGCCTGGGGCCCGGCCCAGTCGGTGACGAAGCGACCGATGAGGCCGTTCGTCGTCAGGATATTCATGAAGATGTCCTGAGTGCCCGCGGCTTCGGCCGCAGCGGTGTCGTGGTGGACCAGTGACCAGTCACGGGTGGCGATCGCTCCTCCGGCGACGAGTGTCGCGGTCACCGGAATGGTCATCTCGGGCAGTGTCTGACCCGGTTCGCATTCTGTGGGCATCACGCCTCCTTCTCATCATCGTCGGTGCTGTCGGTCGTCTCAGTCGAAGAGCGGACACAGGTCTCGGCTCCCGGCGCGAATCCGGCGGGGAGCGCCAGGTCCGGGTCGTAGAAGTGCGGCCGGACTTCGACCTTCATGCCGATGGAGACGTCGGCCTCGTCGATCTCAAGATTCATCACGATGCGCACGCCTTCGGCGAATTCGACGAGTCCGACGATGTAGCCTGCCTCGAATGGGGGCACCACCGGATGGTGCAGGACCGTGTAGGTCACGAGCTCGCCGGTGTCCGACAGGTCCGAGACATCCCAGTCGAAGGACTGGCAGCGCGGGCAGCAGGGCACGGGCGGGTGCCGGAATTCGGCACAGTCGCCGCATTGCTGGGCGACGAGGCGCCCTTCTTTGAGCGCGTCGAAATAGAACGCATTGTCCAGGTTGAGCGCGGGACGAGGGCGCAGTGCTTCGGTCATCTCAATCCTCCTTCTTCTGTCCGGCGGCGTACCACAGTGTCCGGAATCGCATGGTTCCGACTTGGTCGCCCTCCTCGTCGCGGAAGACGAAGAGCGTGGTGATGAACATTCCCGGTCCCAGACCGGTCTGCTTGAGTTCCGAGAGCTCTTCGACGGTTTCCGTGCTGCTGATGAGGTCTCCGGGCACGATCGGGCGGTCATAGTGCTGTTCGCTGTTGACGGCGACGACGCTGGGGAAGCCGCAGTCGCGAAGGATGTCATAGGCGGCATCGACGGGACTGGCGGTGGCTTCCTCGCCGAGGCAGTTCATCGTCCACACCTGCAGCGACGTCGCCGGCGCGATGACGCTGTCATGCCCGTGCTGCTTGGCCGCTGCTTCATCGGTATAGACGGGGTTGCGATCGCCCAGCACGTCGAGCAGTGTGTTGATCGTCGCCGTCGACACTCGGTCGCGAGCGCGATAGTGCCGGGCGCGACCTGCGGCGATGAGCTCCGCAATCCTGCGAGATGCCCCTTCGGGATCGATCTTCGGTTCGGTGGTGACAGTCATCGGTTGAGCAGTTCCTTTCGTCCGGAGTCCTCGAACCGTCTCAGGAGTTCCTCCACATGTGCGGGTTCGAGTCGGTGGTATTCGTTGCCCTTTCCGGGGCGGTAGTAGACCGGGTCGTCGGTGTGCCAGGCGTCCTTGCGCAGCTCTTTCTTGTTGATCTTCGCTGTGGCGGTCACCGGCAGTGTGTCGACGATGCGGATGTAGCGCGGAGCCCATTTGGTCCCCAGGTCAGCCTGGGCGTCGAGGAATTCACCGAAGCCCACCGGATCGAAGGTCCGACCATCGACCATCTGCAGCGCCAGCATCACCTGATCCCCGCTGATCTCGTCGGGAACGGGATAGATCGCCGCCAGCTGGGCGTCGGGATAACGGCCGATGATCCTCTCGATCGGGGCACCGGAGAAGTTCTCCCCATCGACACGCAGGCGATCCCCGCTGCGACCGGCGAAGTAGAAGTAGCCCGCCTCGTCCCGGTAGCCGAGGTCGCCGGAGAGGAAGTTGTTCCCACGCAGCCGCTCTGATTCGGCCTCCGGGTCCTTGTAGTAGCCTTCGAAGGTCCCGCGTGCCCCGAGGGCGGCCAGCTCGCCGATGGCCTCATCGGCATTGAGCAGCTCGCCGTGCTCGCCGAAGCGGGCACGAGGGCGTTCGCTCATGTCGACCGGGTCGATGACCGCGGCGGTGTAAGCCGTCCCTGCGGGAGGCAGTCCCAGTGCATCCTCAGGAGTGTCGGCCGAGCGCACGAAGTTCAGTCCGCCTTCGGAGGAGCCATAGGATTCGAAGGGTTCGATGCCGAACCGGCGTGCGAATTCCTTCCGGTCGCGCACAGGCGCCTCGGTGCCGAAAGCCGACTTGAGCTTCACCAGCTTCTCTTCCTCCCGCTCGGGCTGGGCGAGGATATAGGACAGGACGCGGCCGACATAGTTGAAGTACGTGACCTCGTATTTGAGGAGGTCGTCGAGGAAGCGACTGGCCGAGAAGCGGCGAGCCAGGACGAACGTTCCGCCCTGGTACAGCGGTGTGGCCCAGCAGCCGAGGATCGAGTTCGAATGGAACAGCGGCATCGAGTTGTAGGACACGTCTTGAGGGCCGAGACCTCCCGAACCGTATGTCGCGGCGGCGGTGAATCGGCCCGTCGAGCACATCGCGGCCTTGGGGCGCCCCGTGGATCCGGACGTGAACTGCATGGTCAGAATCGTCTTCGGATCGGCCGCCGCCGGGGACTGAGGCGGTCGGGTGTCGTCGACTCCGTCCATTGTCTGTGTGTGTTGCTCGGCGTCGATATCGATGACCTCGACCCCGGGCAGCGCCGCGGAGTCGATGAGTCCCCGAGTCATGGAATCGACGATGAGGATCTGGCAGTCCGTGGCCAGCACATCGTCGACGAGTTCCTGACCGCGTCGGGTCGGATTCATACACACCAGCGCCGCTCCGGACAGCGCACATCCGCCCCACCAGAACAGGAACTCGGGCCGATTCTCCAGGAGGATCCCCAGATGCGGCGGCTGGGCGGGGTCGAGATGCTGGGCCAGGAAATGGCTGCGACGAATCGCTGCCCGGGCGAAGTCGTCCCATGTGTAGTCGTCGTCCTCGAAGCGGATGCCGATGTGGTCATCGCCGAGGCGGGCGACCACCAGAGCCGCCGCCGTCGTCGGCAGGGCGTTTCCTGCTTCGAGGTCCTGGTTCTGACTCGTCGTGGTCATGATCATTCCTCTCGTGCGTGGTCGACGATGTCGCTGCCGAGTTCTTCGAGGAGGGCGTCCGCAGCTCCGAGGACGATCCCGATCTCGCGGACGAGGACGAAGAACCGATGGATGTGGTTATCGAGGTCGGCACCCATTCCGCCATGCAGGTGCTGAGTGGCGTGGACCACGCGACTGCCGCCGGTCGCTGTCCACCACGCGGCCTCGAGTCCGGCTCGGGCGGCGCCGGCATCGCCAGCGTCATACAGACTGGCGGCGTTCAACGTCGTCAGCCGCATGCATTCGGTATCGATATGGGCGTCGGCAGCACGGTGGAGCACACCTTGCTTCGATGACAGCGGTTTGCCGAACTGCACACGCTCCGATGTGTACTTCGCAGTTCGTGCCACGGCTTCCCGGCAGGCTCCGACGGCGACCGCCGACAGCGCGGTTCGCCAGCGTCCTTCGAGTTCATCGCGGCCGACGCCGTCGAGCCGCTGACAGTCTTCGATCGAGATGTCGATCGTCACTGCGACACCGTTGTCATAGGAGAAGCCCATCGGCGCGGTGCTGATGCCGGGGGTTTCCTTGGCCACGAACCAGAGTCGGTCGTCATCGTCGGCGATGAGCAGGTGGCTGGCGGCGGCGCCGGTGGGCACGATGCCCACGCGACCCTGGAGCCGGTCACCGGTGCGGGCCACCGAGTGCAGTCGGCTGGGCAGAGCGGGGACGGCCGTCATCGTTCCGGCGGCCATCGCCTCGACCGATTCGCTGAGTCCCGCTTCGGAGAGGATGAGGGCGGTGACGACGGAGCCGGCCAGAGGGATGCGGGCCAGCCGCGCCCCGACCTCGATCAGGCACAGGCTCAGCCCGATCATACCGAGACCGTCGTCGCCGTCGATGAGGGCACCGATGACACCGGCTTCGGCCAGGGAAGCGTAGAGGGCTTCATCCCAGCTGCCTACCTCAGCATCCAATGCGGCTACCCGCTCGTCGCCGGATTGCTTATCGATGATGGCAGTGACCAGTTCGACCAGTTCGGCCTGCAGATCGGTGGGGTGGAACGTCATCTCGCCCGTGCCGTCGGCTGCTGTCTGCGTTTCCCTCATCGTTCACCTCGTTTCATTCCCAGTGTCGTCCAGGCGACGATTTCGCGCTGGATCTCCGCCACACCGCCGCCGAAGGTATTGATCTGTGCGCCGAGGTTCATCACCGCGGGGCGGCCGTCCTCGATGCCGGTGGGGACCTCGTGGATGTGCAGCGCGTCCTCACCGAGGACCTCGAGCATGATTCGATAGATCTCTATTGCCGCCTCGGTCGCATAGATCTTCGCTGCCGAGGCTTGGCCCGGGTCGACGGCCTCAGTGGCGGTGGCTTCGACGAGTCTCCAGTTCATCAGGTTCATCGCCGAGTTCAGCGCAGTCGCTCTGGCGAGCGCCGAGGCCACCCAGGGAAGGTCCGCATAGGGCTGACCTGCCGGCGTCGTCTTCTGAGCGGCCCAGGTGATGACATCTTCAAGCATGCCGTCGCAGATGCCGGAGTAGGCGGCCAATCCCACGCGTTCGTGATTGAGCTGAGTGGTGATCATCCGCCAGCCGGCATCGATCTCGCCGACGACATTGCTCACCGGCACGCGGACGTCGTCATAGTAGGTAGCCGAGGTCTCGACCTGGCCGAGTGCCTCGATCGGAGTCACAGAGAAGCCTTCTGCCGTGGTCGGTACGAGGATGAGGGAGATGCCCTTGTGCTTGGGCGCTTCCTGATTCGTCCGCGCCGCCAGCCAGATCCAGTCGGCTCCGGGTCCCCCGGAGGTGAAGATCTTGCTGCCGTTGATGACGAATTCGTCGCCTTCGCGCACTGCCGCCGTGCGCAGGGAAGCCAGGTCCGTGCCGGCTTCGGGTTCGGTGTAGCCGATCGAGAAGACGAGCTCGCCGGCGGCGATCTTCGGTAAGAAATAGTCCTTCTGTTCCTGGCTGCCATGGCTCATGATCGTCGGAGCCACTGTCGTGAGGGTGACCATCGGCAACGGAGCCTGGGCCCGGTAGGCCTCGGAGTAGAGGATGAATTGGGCCCGGTGACCTCGGTCCTGCCCGCCGAATTCCTCCGGCCAGCCGATGCCGAACCAGCCGTCGGCTCCGATCCGCCTCATCACCTCATCGCGCACCGGTCCCCCGGCTTCTCCCTCTGTGTGGAGCCCGGCTCGCACCTCGTCGGTGAGGAGCCGGTCGAAGTAGTCACGCAGCTCCCGTCTGAGCTGGAGATCCTCGTCACTGAGCTTCACGTGCATATCCGCACCCGTTCTTCCCTGTCGCTGTATCTGTCATCGCGGCCGAATGGGCGTTGCGGTCACGAAATCGTGCGCCGCTGCCGCTCTGGCACCGCAGAATAGGAGAATCGATTCTCCTCTGAATGGTCAGGCGATGTTCTCGATCCCGGTTTCGTCGAGCTCGGCCAGGTGGTACGCAGCGAAGCCGTTGCCCGGCGCTTTCGCTCGGAAATGCGCACCGATCTGCTCGGCCAACTCGGATTCGTCGAATACGCCGGTGCGAGCGACGAACTTCTCTTCGACTTCTGCGGGCTTGAGCAGGGCGACGAAGTCTCCGTAGACGATGAACACCTCACTGCTCACGGTTTCCGCCGCCGGGCCCGAGAGGTAGCCGACGAGCCGCGCCACCCTCTCGGGCGCGAGGATGTCGAGTCGCTGAGAGTCGGAATCGGCCGCGAAGACCGCTTCGGTCATCCCGGTCCTGGCCCGCGGCATGATCGCATTGGCTGTGACCCCATAGCGGCCGAGGCCCTGCGCAGTCGACAGCGTGAGACCGATGATCCCGGCTTTGGCAGCCGAGTAGTTCGGCTGGCCGGCAGCTCCCATGAGTGCGGCTTCGGAAGCAGTGTTGACGATGCGCCCGAACACCGGCCCACCGGCTGCCTTGCTGGCGGCTCTGAAGTGCACACCGGCGGCGTGACAGAGCGCGGCGTGGCCCTTGAGGTGGACGTCGATGACCTTGTCCCACTTGTCCTCGGTGAGGTTGAAGATCATCGTGTCGCGCACGATTCCCGCGTTGTTGACGACGATGTCGAGCCCTCCGAACGTGTCGACGGCGGCTTCGACGAGTTCACCGCCGGTCTTCCACTCGCTGATATCGGATTCGACCGCCAGCGCTCCGGACCCCAATGCGCGAACCTCGTCGGCGACAGCGGTCGCGCCTTCGCCGAGGTCATTGACGACGATATCGGCTCCGAGCTCGGCCAGGCGCAGGGCCTCTGCCCGACCGAGGCCGGACCCGGCGCCTGTGACGATCGCGGTCCGCCCGCTCAGATCTGTGACTGGATTCATCAGTGACTCTCCTTCGGTTCGCGATCGGCTGATTCGCGATAAGCTCTCGTATGCCTTGCCAAAGACTATAATTGATTCTAGTTTTGGATTGCAAGCAATTCGGCTACTCGATCGGAGCACCATGAAGGAATCGATCGCCATCGGCGACGAACTGACCGAACTGGCAGAGGTTCTCGACGACTTCTGCACAGACCGCGTCTCCCCCGACCAAATCCACGCGTACATCGACGCCGAAGATCCGGGACTCCCCGAATTCTTCTCCGATCTCGTAGGCATCGGCGTGCTCGATCTGCACCTCGACGAGCAGCAGGGCGGCGCAGGCGTCGGTTTCATGGGCCTGGCCACCGCGGCCGAGGCGATGGGCCGCGGACTGGTGCCCGGCCCGGCACTGCCGGCGATGATCACCTCGGCCGTGCTGAGACATGCGGGCTCCGTCTCGCCTGCCGAAGATGCCGCCGAAGGGCACTGCACCGCACTGGGAGCAATCGGGCTCGACCCCGGTGAGCTGCTCTTCGACCCCACGACTGTCACGGTCAGCGGAACGAGCGCACCGATCCCTTCGGCCGCCACGGCCGAGCACGTCGTCCTGCCTGTCAGCGACGGCGAGGTTCGCAGGTGGGTGCTGCTGCGCACCTCGGCGGCCCAGGTCCTCCCCTGCCCGTCTCACGACGTCACCCGGCCGTTGGCACGGCTGCGCATTGAGCAGGCTGCACCTGTGGAGATCCTCGACATCGATCCAGAGCTGCCCAGCCTCATCGCTGCGGCGGCCTTCGCCGCGGAGGGTTCGGGCATCGCCCAATGGTGCACCGACACCGCTGTCGAGTACGCCCGAGTCCGCGAACAGTTCGGGGCCGTGATCGGCAGCTTCCAAGCTGTCAAGCACCGGATCGCGGGCATGCACGTCGCGGCAGCACAGGTGCGCGCTCTGGCCTGGGACGCCGCACGCTGCCTCGATTCGGACGTCAGCACAGAGGAACGCCGTCTGGTCATCTCAGCGGCTGCCGGAACGGGGGTCGACCTCGTTCTCGGCACAGCCAAGGACCTCGTCAACACGTTGGGTGGAATCGGTTTCACTTGGGAGCACATGGCCGGTTTTGCTCTGCGTCGAGCTCAGTCCAGTAGAGTCCTGCTCGGCCCTGGGGACCGCTGGCGAATGGATGTCGCGCGGGCCGCGCAGAATGGTGCGCGTCGCGGCCCCGCGCTGACTTACCCGGAGGGGTCCGAAACGGTCCGTCAGGAGATCGGAGACGAACTCGACGCGATCCCCGGCGGCTCCGAGGCCGCAGTGAGTCTGGCGGACTTGGGATACACCTCACCGGCGCTGCCCCGTCCCTGGGGTCGAGGCGCCGACGCTCTCACCCAGCTCATCATCGACGAAGAGCTCTCCGCCCGGGGCCTCACTCCCCATGACATGGTCATCGGCAACTGGGTCGTGCCCAGCCTCATCGCACACGGCACTGCGGAGCAGAAAGAAAGGTTCATCGCACCCTCACTGCGTGGCGACATCCGCTGGTGCCAGCTCTTCAGCGAACCCGGTGCAGGGTCCGATCTGGCCGGGCTGACCACCTCGGCCAGGAAGGTCGACGGCGGCTGGGTGATCAACGGACAGAAAGTGTGGACCTCAGGTGCGCGTGAGTCAGACTGGGGGATTCTTCTGGCGCGCACGGACCCCACGGCACGCAAGCACCGCGGAATCGGATACTTCCTGCTCGATATGACCACGCCCGGAATCACTGTGCGCCCCCTGCGCGAGCTGACCGGGGAGGCGCTGTTCAACGAAGTGTTCCTCGATGAGGTGTTCATCCCCGAGGAGCTCATGGTCGGGGCACCGACCGATGGTTGGAAGGTGGCCGTGGGCACTCTGGCCAACGAGCGTGTGGCGATGACCGGGCATTCGATGTTCGGCGGCGGGGACGAGGCGCTCGTATCGCTGTTGCGCGGACAGGCGGCGGACGACCCGCTGAGGCTGCGGATGGTCGGCGATCTGCTCTCCGTGTCGCTGTCGGGCTCGCTCATGGGGGTCAGGTCGATGCTCAAGGCGATGGAGAACGAGACGGATTCTGCGGAGTCTTCCCTGGCCAAGCTCGTGTCCACCCGCAATATCCAGGACACGTGGGAAGCCGTGGTCGAATGGTCGGGGACGGACGGCATCGACGGCATCGACATGGCCCGAGCCGAGGATGTCGCCACCCGCAGCACAGTGCCCACCTACATGTTCCTCAGTACGAGGTCGCTGACGATCGCGGGCGGCACCACCGACATTCAGCTCAACATCGTGGCCGAACGCATCCTCGGGCTCCCCCGCAGCTGAGACTGAGACCACGTTCGCCCCCATCTTGATCGCCCGAAAGGGCCCTATCCCTCTCCTGCCGCCACTCGAGGCGGCATGCACGACGAAAGGACTACCTGTGCCCATCGACATCGACACCGCGCTTGCCGCGGATCCCCAGATCAGTGAGATCTCCTGGACGACGACCGATGTCCTGCTCTACCACCTCAGCCTCGGTGCTGGTTCGCAGGCCGACGTTCCGGAGCTGACACTGACCTTCGAGCGCGATCTGGAGGTGCTGCCGACGTTCGGCCTGGTTGCGGGCAAAGGGCCCTCGACTGCGGCGCCGGGCACCTCGGAAGAGATCACGGACTCACCTTCCGATGCGGAAGGTTGCGACGACGCGAAAGCAGACGCCGCAGCTGCCGACCCGACCCGGATGCGGCTGCCCGGCATCGACGTCGATCTGCGCGCCGTCCTCCACGCAGGACAGTCACTCACCGCCCACCGGCCCCTGCCGGCCTCCGGCACGGCCGTTCTCCGACGCTCCGTCGCTCGGGTGCACGACCTCGGCAAGGCTGCACTCATCGTCCTCGAGACGACTGCCACCGACGCCGACGGGTCGCTGTGGACCGAGCACTCGCAGATCTATGTGCGCGGCGAAGGGGGATTCGGCGGAGAGCCGGCGCCCGCGTCACAGCCGGTTCCAGAACGCGCTCCCGATTCCAGCGTGCGAATCGCCACACGCCCGGATCAGGCTCTCCTCTACCGTCTCAACGGTGATCTGAACCCCTTGCACATCGACCCGGAGTTCGCGCGCTCCGCCGGCCTTCCCAGTCCGATTCTCCACGGTCTTGCGACTTACGGAATCGTCGCCAAGGCGCTGACGGACCTCGCTGCCGACGGCCGCCCCGAACTCGTCACCGAGGTCAGCGCGCGCTTCAGTGGGATGGTCACGCCCGGTGACGTGCTGATCCTCGACGTCTGGGAGACGGGCTCTCGGCAGCGCGCGTATCGGGCATGCGTGGATGGCAGCGGACAGACGGTGCTCGACGAGGGAGTTCTCGCCCTGCGCTGAAGTGCACAGACGAAGGCAGGGCGGGCAGTGATCCACTGCCCGCCCCGCGTCGCTTCCTGGCCCCGGCTGCTTCGCTTCGCTGCCTCACTGCCTCGCTCGCTGCTGCAGCGATGTCTGCCTGCGGAGTTGCGCGTGTCTGCGGAGTTGACCGTCCACAGCGCATCCTGCGCGCCCCGGATGCGCTCGGTCGATGTCTCAGATCCGTTCGATGATCGTCGCTGGGGCCAAGGCCCCTCCGGCACACATGGTCACCAACGCAGTCGAGCCGTCGAGCCGTTCGAGATCGTCGATGGCCTGGACGAGCAGGCGGATGCCCGACGATCCCACCGGGTGGCCGAGTGCGATGGCCCCGCCGTGCGGATTGACACGTTCCATGTCGAAGCCGGTGACCGAAGCCCACGACAGCACGACGGAAGCGAAGGCCTCGTTGATCTCGACGACGTCGATGTCGCTGAGGCTCATCCCTGATTTCTGCAGCACCGCGGTCGTGGCATCGACCGGTCCGTCGAGATGAAAGTAGGGTTCGGCACCGACCATGACGGAGGTGTGGATGCGGGCTCGGGGCTTCAGCCCCTGACGCTGGGCTTCGTCTTCGCTCATGATGAGAGCGCCAGAGGCACCGTCGCTGATCTGTGAGCTCGTTCCCGCGGTGTGGATGCCTTCTTCGATGACGGGGTTGAGACCGGCCAGGGTCTCAGGAGTGGTCGGGCGCAGTCCCTGATCGCGTGTGACCGTGCGCATCTGTCCGGTCGGCTTGCCGGCAGAGTCCAGCACGGGCGCCTCGACAGGGATGACCTGGTCGTCGAAGACACCGCTGTCCCAGGCCCGGATCGCCTTCTTCTGCGAGTCCGCGGCGAAGGCGTCGATGTCGGCTCGTGAGATGCCGCGCCTCTGCGCGATCCGCTCAGCGGCGAGGAACTGGTCGGGCAGGTCGACGTCGAAGCCGTCCGGATACGGGTTGCCCGCATCGCCGCCGGCCGCGCCGAGGAAGACTCGGCTCATGCTCTCGACGCCGCAGGCGATTCCGGTCGAGACCGCGCCCGAGGCGATGAGGGCGTTGATCATATGCACAGCCTGCAGCGAGGACCCGCAGGCGCAGTCGACCGTTGTCGCCGCTGTCTGATACGGCAGACCTCGGTCGAGCCACGAAGTGCGTGTGATGTTGTTCGACTGCTCTCCGGCCTGGGTCACACAACCGCCGATGACCTGTTCGATAGCGGTCGGATCGATTCCCGTGCGCTCGAGGAGTCCCGCCTGCACCTGTCCGAGGAGTCTCGCGGGATGGGTGCCGGCGAGATCGCCGAACCGCTTTCCATAGGGCGATCTGATTCCATCGACGATGACGGCTGCGGCCATGAGGTTCTCCGATTCTGATCTGTACTAGAGTCATCAACTAAACTAGAATTCATTCTACACCACGTCAAGGTCAGCTCAGGATGCTGTTGGAATGTTGACAGTCTGAGGTTAGGTGCTCTTGCGTGATCGCCTGATAGACCAGACACACGGGTAAGAGCCGAACGGGCCCGAACAGAGAGGCTGAAAATGAAACTGGAAAACCAAGCATTCATCGTCACCGGCGGCGCGTCGGGCATCGGGTTGGGCATCACGCGCCGCCTGATCGCCGAAGGCGGACAGGTCGTGGCAGTGGACATCAATGCTGAGGCAGGCAACCGCGTCGTCGAGGAGTTCGGCGACAGGGTCCGATTCGTCCAGGGCGATGTCTCCGCCGCACAGGTCGCCACGGCCACCGTTGCCGAGGCCGTTAGCGCTTTCGGTGGTCTCAACGGGCTGGTCAACAATGCTCATGCCTCACGCCAGAAGCCGTTCCTCGAACTTGAGGAATCGGATTGGGCCCTGTCGTTCTCCACCGGGTTCCAGGCCACGCTGAACTTCATGCGGGCGGCCCATGACGAGCTTGCCAAGACCAAGGGTTCAGTGGTGAATTTCGGCTCCGGAGCCGCGATGAGCGGGCAGGTGGGCCAAGCCTCGTATGCTGCGGCCAAGGAGGCGATCCGCGGGGTCAGTCGTGTCCTCGCCAATGAGTGGGCTCCGGAAGGGATCCGCGTCAACATCGTCTCCCCATTGGCGCTGACTCCTGGAGTTCAGGCGTGGAGCGAGGAGCAGCCCGAGCAGTACGAGCAGACCGTGGCGACGATCCCGCTGGCTCGCTTCGGAGATCCGGAGACCGATGTCGCGCCGGTCGTCGCCTTCCTCCTGTCTTCGGACGCGCAGTACATGACCGGCCAGACGCTCATGGCCGACGGCGGGATCCGCAAGCTGTACTGAGGCGAACGTGCTGATGCGCGCACGCAGGTGCGCCGCGAGTCAGTCACGCTGCGGGCCCGAAGCGATTCGCTCCGGGCCCGCAGCGTGACTGACTCGCTCAGCGGTCGAGGCTCTGCTTCTGCGTCGCATACTTCTCCAGTACCGGCCGCGGACGGCTGCGGCTTCCCACGGCCAGTGACAATGCCGCCGAGAGCACCGAGGCGCCGGCGATGACCAGCGCCGCTGCCCAGAGGCCCGGGTTCGACACGAAGCCCTGCCCGGCGATCGCGATGGCGCCGATGGACATGACGACACCGAGGACCGAGGTGCCCACGGACTGGAAGGTGTTTCGGATAACCTGCGCCATGGCTGCGGCGATGCTGACCACCGAGACGTCGACGGTCTCGACGATCATCGCGGGAATGCCCGAGAACAGGCACGAGCTGCCGACGGTGAACACGAGGATCGCGGTGAGGACGACGAGTGTGTTCGACGGGAAGACCGCAATGAGCAGGACGCCGATGATGGCGAGCCCGGAGCCCGTGACCAGTGTCGTCCTCGCCCCGTAATTCGTGGTCATCCTGCCGATGGCCCCGGCGAGGAGGAATGCCACCCCCGAGAATGCCGCGGTCCAGAGCCCGAAGGACATGGGGCTCAGCCCTATGCCCACGCCGATGCTGGTCCCGTCGACAGCACTCGGCTGCCGCGAGATCGTCGCCGAGAGTACGGTGAACATCCCCAGCGGCCCGAACCCGAGGACGACGGAGAGGATCATCGCAGCACGCACCTTCGAATCGCGCAGGAGGCGGATCTCGAACAGCGGGTGGGCGATCGTGGACTCGTGACGAACGAAAATCGCCAGCACGATGAGACCGGCCAGGCCGAACCCGAGCACCTGCCAGTCGGCCCACCCGCGGTCGGCGGAAGCCGTGACGGCATAGAGGGCAGAACCGATCCCGAGACCGAAGAGGACAGCGCCGAGGACGTCGATGCGACGCGTCTCTGCCAGATCCGACACTCGGTCGCGCGGCACGACTGCCGCGACGAATGCCGCCACGGCCAGAGCCGACACGGTCGTCACGACGTAGATCGAATGCCATGAGAAGACCGAGATCAGCGCACCGGCGATGAGAATCCCGAACGCTCCGGCGATGATCGCCGAAGATGACACCAGGGTCACCGCGGTCCCGGTGCGATCTTTCGGATAGCGGGCGGAGATGATGCCCATTGCGAGCGGCAGAACGCATCCGGTGACGCCCTGGAAGACGCGCCCGACGACGAGCACCCAGAACACGGGAGCGACTGCCGACAGCAGCGATCCGACGGCACCCAGAGCCAGAGCGCCGATGAGGATCTTGCGGCGACCGTACTGATCACCGAGGCGCGCTCCGATGCCTGCGAAGATCGCGGCGGCCAGCGTATAGGCGGTCACGATCCAGGTGAGCGTGGACAACGGGACGTCGAAGAATCCCTCCGGTGCGTAGACGAGCTGAATGGACATGGTGGTCTCAAGAATCGCGACCACTTCGGCAGCGATGAGAGCACAGGTGATGAGCCAGAACTTCGTGACTCTGCCATTGTGGGACGGAACTGACATGCGGAACCCTTTCGTCCAGATTTCCCCGCAGCAGGCACTGCGCCCACTTCGCCCACTTCTTCGTGGGGAAATCTTGTCTGCAGATTGGCGTTGCGTGCTGTGAACTATAATCAATTATAGAATTGATTACAATAGGTTTTTGCCAGAATGCCGCGGAAGAAGTCAACGGGGATCGCTATTGGCAGCGACGAACGTGCGCATGCCACGTCCAGGAACACTGTCCTCCTCAATCAACACAGCACGGTGACTGGCGCTCACGCCGATTGGAGTATCCTTCGATGCATTTCGCATAAGGGCAAGGCGATTGCTGGTCGACCAGTTCGCAGAGTTCGACAGAACGCTGCCGTGCGTAAATTGAGCGCGGAAAACCTCATCGTCTGCTAGCTCCGCAATGAAGCTAGCCGAGTCCTTCCCACATCATCCGCTGCCGCAATGCGGGCGCGAGCACGAGCGCAGCGAGCACACTCCCCGCGAGCAGCACCCAGGCTCCGAAATACGTGAACAACTTGAGTTCGGGTGCCAAAGCCGGCCCGAAGTCCGCGGCCATGAGGATCACTCCACCGAGGATGAGCGCGGTCGAGACGATCACCTGGATGAACTGTTCGACGGTGGAGACCAGCAGATTCTTGATGGTGGCAATGTTGAGCCCGCTCGTTCCGACGTCGAGCGTGCCGTCTTGCAGGTGGCCGGCGATGCGGGAGATCTGTCCGGGCAGCTCGGCGATCTGCGGTGCGGTTGCCGCTGCGTAGAGCGTCATCTCGTGTCGGTCGACTCCCAGTCCCCCGACCTCTCGCAGCAGTGTCTTGCCGTTCTGAGTCACCAGCGCCAGCAGGTTGAGTTCGGGCACCAGCCGGGTGATCGATCCCTCGAGGGTGCTGATGGCACGGAACGCCGTGGCCACCGAGGCCGGCATCGGGAATCCGAAGTCGACGACGAAGTCAATGAGCTCGCCGAACAGCGCCGCCGAGGTCGAGCCAGGGGCGCCGTCACCGTATTTGAGCATGATCTGCCCGATCTCTCGCTGCAGCTCCCGCAGGTTCACCTCGCTCGGTGTCCCAAGCAGCTCGAGGATGGCCGCAGTCGCTGCCTGCGAGTTCTGCGAGTCGAAGGCCATGAGCAGCAGGGCGATGGCTCGGCGGTCGCGTTTGTCGATGCGGCCGACCGCACCGAAGTCGACGAGTCCGGCACGTCCTGCGCTGGAGACGACGATGTTTCCGGGGTGGAGGTCGGCGTGGAAGAGGCCCTTTCCGAGCACCTGGCGGACGACCATCAGGAAGAGGTCCTGGGCGATCTCTCTGCGCGCGATTACGGAGAGATGGTCGACCACCTCGGCGCCGTGGGACAGAGGGGAACCTTCGACGAGGTCCATGACGATGACGAACTGGCCGGAGAGTTCCTTATACACGTGAGGGATATGGACGACCGAGTCGGTCTGCGTCGTCGACCGGCCGGTCTCATCGGCGAGACGAAGCGCTTCGATGTGGGCGAGCTCCCCACGGTAGTCGAGCTCGCCTTGCAGTGAATCGACGAAGTTGCGGGCGAGCTTCGCGATGCCGATCTTCTTCGCCCAATCGGTGGTGCGATCGAGACGGTCGGCCAGGGTGAGGACGATATCGCAGTCTGCCCGGACCTGTTTGCGGATCTTCGGTCGCTGCACCTTGACCGCGACGACGCGACCTTCCCAGGTCACGGCGCGGTGGACCTGGGCGACGGACGCGCCGGCGAAGGGTCTCTCATCGAACTCGGCGAACACCTCGGCGACGGGACGGCCCCATTCGGCCTCGAGCTGGTCCTTCACCTCGGCGAAGGGAACGGGCTTCACCCCGGCCTGGAGCGTGGAGAATTCCTCGACGAATTCGTGCGGGATCATGTCACCGCGGGTGGCGATGAACTGGCCGAGCTTGATGAACGTGACCCCCGAGGCGGCCAGGGCGTCTCGGGTGGTGGCAGCGATCTCTCGGAGGGAGACACGCAGGGTGGGGATTCTGGGTCGAAGGTAGCGGGAGAGGCCGAATTTGATGAGGATCTTCTGGATCTGGGCCAGGCGGTTGACTCGGCGGTACCAGGTGGGGATCTTCGGCGCGTTGCGGATGAGTGAGCTCAGGGTGCCCGAGGGCATGATGAGTTCGATCGCGAGGAGGACGAACATCTGGATGACGATGAACCAGGCGAAGAGCAGCAGGAAGACCATGATGGCGGGGAAGCTCATCGACAGGTTCGGGTACTGGTCGGACTCGGAGATGCCGAGGAGTTTGTAGGCTTGGAGGGTGATGGGCCAGATCGAGAGGCCCATGATGAGGGAGACGATGGTATTGCGGGCGGCTCCGGTGCCGGTGAGCATCATCCGCCGGACGAGGAATCCGACGATGAGCGCGCTGAGGACGCCCAGTCCGATGGTGTAGAGGATCGTCACCCGTCAGCCCTTCCGTCGTGTGTGACCCGTGCCCTTATCGGACACGGTTGGCCAGGTTCGGTGCGCTGTGGCTCGGCGCCGTCACCAGCCTAGTCGATCGAGAGGTTGGTGCAATTGACAGGTTGCGGCGAATCACGGGCAATTTCCTGCGCCCGAGCTACCAGCTCGCTTTGAGCCAAAGCTACAAATGGTCCGCTATTGAAAGCGCAATCACTCCATCCCAGTCCTGATGGGTGTCCAACAGCTTGAGCCGAACCATCGAAATGCATAGGCAACAGCTGAACGTTCCACTCCGCAGACACCTTCAACCTCAGAATTACATAAGACTTTTACTCCAAGGTAACGCGGACAAACAAGACGGACTCAAGTACACTAAGAAGGTACGCTTGATGTATTGGATGAATATTCAGCAAAGATAACACACAAGGAGAGAAGAATTGGAGACACTACTTCCCATACTTGAGGGAGTTAGCACGTTCCTCTTGGGCCTCAGCATTCTACTAGTCTCCCTGAACTTCATACTCGCAATTATTGAAATAGCAACCATTTGCACAATACACGCACCAAAAAGGCAAACATTTGCCGACATTAGAGTAAAAGAAGAACAGTTCCAAACTATCATCGCGCCAGCAATGGGCGCCCTAATTTCCGGCCTACTGGTGAGCATATCAGCATCGTTTCTCTACTCAAATCTCGTCAATGAAAGCAAGGATTGGTATCGGTACGCAGGAATTGGAGTCTTCTTCATAGCTGCACTATCTCTCGTATTCACCATAAATTTGGCGCTTAGGGGCGGTGCACAGGCAGCGGAGCTGGCACGAAATCCCTTTACCATACGGGCCGCGGCAGAGGAATTCACAGATGATCCTCGCCATTGCCCCGTTGATCCTGACACGCTCTCAGAAAACTTAAAAAACTGGACAAAACACCGCTCGGCACACTCGCTCAACGTAGACCGCGATATCGAGTTATCGGACCTTGATGAAAAGTTAGATTTGTCGGCTAGATTGCGCAAATTTTCAGCATTGCCGAGTTCGTTCATCATATATCTGATGTCTATCCGTCGTGTGCCATTCCGCTTCGTCTGGCCTCTATTTGGACCCGTATTATTCCTGCTTTCCGTCCTCGCTGTACTCCTCACAGACCAAGAATTCGAGGGCTCCACCCCTCTTCAGTGGTGGAAACCGTTATTAATTGCACTTTTAATTGGGGTGGTTTCTGTTCTCTTTTACGGAACCACACGAGGTAATAGGGCGCGGTTGTGGCACCGGGTCAATCAAATCGGACAAATTCGAGCTGAAGCAGCAGTTTCAGCGGCCAAAAGCAAACAGGACGCAATCAAGGTCGAAGACGAGCGACTGAAGCGCGTCTTGCTCATGGCCGACAAATTCCTCGAATCTCCACGGGAAACCGCAGCAGATAAAGCTTCACGCGACACCGAAACAGAAAACGCTCCACGGGCTATAACGATCGGACGATTCTACATCGAAATTCGTCGAAAATGACTAGGATAGCTAAGAATCAAAAGATGACTCACCAACAAGCTATTAAACGGTCACTCCAGACGATTATCGAGCCCATTAGCGATGCTGAAAAGTAGTGGCTGAATATAAGTGCTGGCGCGGACCTTCGTGTACTGGCCAAATACCATGTTCGCGGGATTCGTTCGCGATCTAGTCACCAAAGTCCAGTTACTCTCACCGGCAAATTTCCCTCACTCCGGCCGATGCTCGGCCATGACCTTCTCAAACAGCTCGTCGCCGAGCTTGTCGTACGAGGCGTCCTCCGGGTACCACTCGTCGAGTGAGGCGAAGTCGCCCTTGTCGTCATAGCCGAGTTCGGACACGGACTTCGCCCAATCAGTTCCAGCCGAGCCCAACGTCTTCGGCGCATCGGTGACGCCAGCCTTTTCGGCAGTCTTGTCCGACAGGGTCTTCGCGTACTTCGCCATCTGCTTCTGCACGTCATCATCAAACGACTTGACTGAGCCGTCGTTGTCCTTCGCCTGCTCAACGGCCTGCGCCTTCGCTCCGATAACGACCTCCATCATTGTGGAGAACGTCGTCGACATCGAGTCGAAGATGACCTGCTGATAGGCAACCGGCAGCTCCGAATACTTCTTGCCCGCCGTGATCGCACCAGCTGACCGAGCAATGCCCGCATCCGAGGCCACACCGATATTCGGGGCGACCTCGAAGGTGCCAGCCTCCACGTTCGGTGCCAGCTGACCAAGGTCGCAGTCAACGGTTCCGCGCTGCAGCGCCTCATAGGTCTCCGGGAACGACAGCGACACCGGGGTCGCACCCAGATCAGTCACCTGCTTGCCGGCCGCTGCCGAACCAACACGCACCTGCTTGCCCTTCCAGTCATCGAGCGAGGTCATCGGCTTCGAGCACATCGTCGAATACCCACCGGCGGCGAGCATCGGAATGAGCGGGACGAGGTTCTTCTTCTCGAATTCTTCAAGCACCTCGGGCGTCTCCCACGCCGCCTGCACACCGGCCGCGTTCGCCGCCAAGTCACTGGCCACGGGCGAGGACGGCAGCGTCGACATGGCCGTGCCGATCGCGTCGAAGGCAGGGTACTCGGCCGGGGTGTACGACGGCAGAGTGAAGGCGAGGTCGACGCGACCATCGGCCAGGGAATCATCGACGTCGGCATAGCTGGCGATCGCCTGACCCCACACGATATCGACCTTGATTTTGCCGCCGGAGCGTTCCTCGATGGCCTTTTTCACGTCGAGTCCGTTGGGCGCAAGGATCGACTTCTCTGACATCGCCGACGGCTGGAACTTGATCGTCACCGGGTCGAGGTCGGCCAGAGCCTCATCGATCTCGACCTGCGAGGCGTCATAAGCGAAGCCCTCTCCCGCGGAGTCGCCCGAACCCGAGTCGTCGCCGCCGACGGACCCGGCGCATCCGGCCAACAGGGCCAGCGATGCGACCGCCGCAATGGCCTGAGCGGGGCGAGCTGCCGAGCGGAAGCGCTTCATGGGACTCCTTTGAACGAAGGCTGAGAATTCCCTCCAATCATATGCCTGAATGAGGTCACCCTAACCATGAGTCCGCTCACACCCTGCGGCAGCCACCCAGACGACACAGGGCACAGGTGGGCGGGCCGCCTCGGCGAGGGTTATCCGGACATTCCCCCGCTGGTGCGACTGATGAGGTCGGGCAGCCATTCGGTCATTCCGGGCACGACGACCATGAGGATGAGGAAGATGACGCCGACGGGCAGGAACCACAGCAGGGAGACGAAGATATCGCGCAGCGTGACCGTGACACCGAGGTTGACCTCGGGGTTCTTCGCGATCGAGTGGACGATATAGGGGATGATGCCGACCGGCGGGGTGACCATGGCGAACTCGCCGAGGAGGACGACGAAGACTCCGAACCACAGCGGGCTCACGCCCATCGCCTCGAGGGTGGGCAGGAGGATCGGAATGGTCAGCAGCATCATCGACAGGGTGTCGAAGAACATGCCCATGATGATGTAGAGGACGATGAGGACGAGCAGGAATCCGATCCGCGAGAGCCCGAGATCCGTGATGAAGCCGGTGAGGATGGGGGCGAGTCCTGTAATGGCGAGCAGGCTGGTGAGCATGGTCGCGCCGATCATGATGAAGAAAATCGCCGAGGTGGCCGCCACCGTATCCATAGCCGATCCCGTGACCTTCCGCCACGGCCCGTCGCCGCGCTTCTCCCACAGGCACAACAGCAGTGAGCAGAGTGCGGCGGCGGCTCCAGCCTCGGTGGGGGTGAAGATGCCGGAGAACATGCCGCCGAAGAGCACGACGAGGATGACGGCGAAACCCCAGATGCCGGTCAGGGAGATGAAGCGGTCGCGCCAAGTAGTCGTGGGGCGGGTGGTGCCTGTGGTGTTCGTTGGATTCTGGGCGCTCTGGCCGCGGCCGACGAGTTTCGGGGCGATGACGCCGATGGCGAAGATGAAGACGGCGAAGCACACGGCGAGCAGGATTCCGGGGACGGCTCCGGCCATGAGTGCGGGGCCGACGGGCACGGAGGCGATGCCGGCGTAGACGACCATGAGGATCGAGGGTGGGATGAGGTTGCCGGTCATGCCGGAGACCATGATCGTGCCGACGGCCATCCGGCGGTCGTAGCCGGCCTTGAGCATCTCGGGGATGCCGGCGCGGCCCAGGGCGTAGGTCATTCCGATGGTCGACCCGGTCACTGCAGACAGGCCTGCCCCGGCGAAGGTGGTGCCGATGCCGATGCCTCCGGGCAGCCAGGAGAACCAGTGGTCGGCGACACGGTAGACCTTGCCGGAGAGTCCGGATTGGGTGAGCAGCATTCCCATGAAGATGAACATGGGGAGCACGCTCATCGACCAGTCGGAGACGGCGCTGAATGGTGCGATGGAGAGGATGTTCATCGTCGCCGGGATGCCGGACACGGCATAGACGCCGATGATCGACGGCACGGACAACGCGATGGCGACCGGCACAGAGAGGAAGAGGAGGACAAGCATCATACCGATGCACCAGGCTCCGCCGATGGCGGCGGAGGGACTGGTGAAGAGGCCGATCAGGCAGACGGCGACGAGTCCGAACCCGATACTCAGTGCCAGTGCGCCGGGGCGCTCGCGGCGGGAGCCCGTAGGGAAAAGTGCGGTGGTGTTCGGGGGTTGGGTGCCGGTGATATTCGCGCTGTTTGAGTCTTCTGGCGGCAGAGGTGTGCCGGTGAGGTCGGTGTTCGCGTTCACTGCTCCTCCCCTGCGTCTGCGCGGCGGCGGAGAATCGCGACGACGTCGAGGATGTAGAGCACAGCGAGGAGGACGAACACGACCGGCACGAGGTAGTACACGGGCCAGGTGATGACGTCGGAGACATCGGCGGTCGATCCGATGGCCGTGTTTTCCACTGCCTTCCTCAGTCCGAACCAGGCGAAGGCGATCGACACGAGTGCGCCGAGGAGGCACGCGAAGACCGTGAACACCGCAGCGGTGGCCGGCTTGGCCCTCTCGATGGCCATGGTGACGGTGATGTGTTCCTTCTGCAGCTGGGCGGCGGGAATGCCGAGGAGCGCGACGATGGGCAGGTACCAGTATTCGACGATCTCGTTGGTGCCGTAGATCGGATCATGGAAGATCGACCGTGCCAGGGCGTGGGTGACGATGTGGAGCATCATCACGATGATTGCCGCGGCCGTGGTGACCGTCAGCCACCTATCGAGGACTTTGGTGAACGTGCTCATCAGGAGTCACTGTAACGGCCGGTCGCGGTGCCGGCGGCGTTTGCACCGTTAGCGGCTTCTGCTGCATCCGCGCCGGTTGGCGCGTCTGTCCCACCGACGGCAATATCGGCGGCCCGCAGCGCATCGATCAGGTCGACCACCTCGGAGGCGTCTGCCAGACCGTCGGGGATCAGCGCGGAGACTCGACGGGCGCCGGCTTCTTCCAGGGCGATGGGGTCGATGCCCGCGATTTGGGAGTAGCGGCGGGCGCTGCGGGGCAGCAGCGCGACACCGAGTCCGTTGGCCACGAGTGATTGGATGGCTCCGGGGTTGTCCGTGATGTGGCGGGTCCGAGGTTCGAATCCAGCGGTGCGGCAGAGGCGTTCGGCGGTGGACCGGCAGCGCACGCAGCCCATGATCCACGGGAGTTCGGCAACATCGTTGAGGTGTTGGATCTGCCCGGCACGGTTCCACCGTTCGGGGACGAGCAGGTCGAGGTGGTCGGCACCGAGGTCGACGGTCATATGACCAGGCATCTCGGGCGGGACTTCGTCTTCGTGATGGAAGAGGAAGGCGATATCGATGGCACCGTCATCGAGCAGGCTCAGCGCTTCGGGCGGTTCGGCCTCGGAGACCTCGTACGAGTGGTGAAGCGGTGAGTCCGTACTTGTGCCGGCGTTCGCCTCGAGCCGACCGAGTGCTGCGGCCAGTGGGCCGATGACGAAGCTGGGGAAACCGGCAAGGCGAACATTGCGTCCGCCGAGGCCGAAGGCTTTCGCCAGATCGCTGCGCAATCCCGTCACCGAGGCGGCCACCTCGTTGGCTCGGATGCGAGCGAGTTGGCCGGCGGTGGTGAGCCGAATGCCACGTGGAGTGCGGTCGAAGAGGGTGACGCCAAGGTCTTTCTCGAGGGCGTTCATGTGCTGGGACAGTGCCGGTTGGGACCAGCCGAGGACGCGTGCGGCGGCGCCGATGCTGCCGGATTCGGCAATGGCGCCGAAGATGAGGAGGCGTTTGGGCTCGCCGAGGTCGAGAGCTTGCTCAAAGACTGTAGCCATAAGTCCAGCTTATGCCAGAGCAGTGGGAACTGGGTCTACCGGGAGTCCCAGGTTCGCACGAGACTGGTCACAGGAGACGACTTTGATTCGTCGGGTCATCGTTGAGTTGAGGAGTGGGAGTATGCGCAGGATCGGTTTGCTGGGTGGAATGAGCTGGCATTCGAGCATCGAGTACTACACGAAGATCAATGATGCCGTGGCGAAGCAGCTCGGCGGTCATCACTCGGCGCAGATCCTCCTCGACTCGTGCGACTTCGCAGATATTCGGGCCTTGCAGGAGGCCAACGACTGGGCGGGCAATGATGCGTCGCTCACCTCGACGGCACAGCGTTTGGTCGATGGCGGAGCCGAGGCCGTCGCGATCGCCACAAACCTCATGCACAAGTGTGCACCGGCGATTGAAGCGCAGGTCGATGCGCCTCTCATCCACATGGTCGATTCGATCGCGACAATGGCGAAGCGCCGGGGCTATTCAACGCTGGCTGTCCTCGGCACACGATGGACGATGCTCGAGGACTTCTACACGGGCCGACTCGAGGAGCAGGGCATCAAGACGCTGGTGCCGGATGAGGCAACGTGTCTCGAGGTGGACCAGATCATCTGGGATGAACTCACCCGGGGCAAGTTCACGGATATGTCGCGCGCTCGGTATGTCGAGATCATGAATGATCTCAAAGCCCGTGGCGCCGAGGCAGTGACACTGTCATGCACGGAGATCGGCCTGCTGGTTCCGCCGGAGGCCGCTCCCCTGCCGGCCATCGACTCTGTCGATGCCCATGTCGCCGCAATCGTCGAGTGGATGATGGCAGAGGAGCCTGCGCTGGCAGCAATCTGAGCGACTGCTTCCGGCCCTCAGCGGTTGCGTCCTTTCGCGTAGGTCGCGTCTTCGGTGATGTCACTGCGCGACCGGTCCTTGAGGAACTTCAGCGCAACCAACGTGATGACCGCAGAGATCAGGATGTAAACGGACACTGCATACCCGGTTCCGAACTGGTGGATCAGCCACGTCGCAATCAGAGCCGCAGGACCACCGGCGATGATCGACGAGAGCTGATAGCCGAGGCCGGCACCTGTATACCGAAGATTGGTCGGGAAGGATTCGGCGATGATCGATGCCTGCGGCCCGTACTGCATGGCGTGAGGCACGAGGCCGAGACACAGGGCGACGAAAGCCAACCAGGTGATGCCGCTGTCGAGCAGTGCGAAGTAGATGAAGCCCCACACACCCATAATCGCAGCACCCCAAGCGTAGATCTTCTTGCGCCCGATCGTATCGGAGTAGAGACCGAACAAGGGGACCAGAATGAACTCCACTCCCGCGGCAACCAGAGTTCCGATGAGCACGAAGTTGTACGAGTAATCGTGCCCATTTGAGCCGCTGGTCATGTACGAGAGTACAAAGGCCGTGACCACATAGAACGGCATCTGCTCCGACATCCTCAGAAGTGCCGAAAGGATGATCTCTTTCGGGAACCGGCGGATGACCTGCATGAGCGGCGCAGTCGTCGTGGTTTTCTCCGCAACTACCTTCGAGAACTGCGGGGTCTCCATGATCTTCAGCCGGATGTAGAGGCCGATGGCCACCAGCACCAGGCTCAGAAGGAACGGGATGCGGAAGCCCCAGGTGATGAATGCGTCCTTGCCCATGATTCCGTTGAACAAAGACATCAGTCCGGTCGAAAGGATCAGCCCGATGGCGACTCCGAGTTGCGGCCAGCTTCCCATCAGGCCACGCCGCTTCTGGTCGCCCCATTCCATCGACAACAGAACCGAACCGCTCCACTCGCCGCCGACAGCGATTCCTTGGCAGACGCGGAGGAGGATAAGGATGATCGGTGCCGCATCTCCCCAGGTTGCCGAACCGGGCAGGAGGCCGATGAGAGCGGTGGAGATTCCCATGATCAGCAGGGTGACGATGAGCATGACCTTGCGACCGATACGGTCACCCCAATGCCCGAAGATCGCCGCGCCGACTGGGCGGGCTAAGAAGCCGACGAAGTAGGTGGCAAAGGCGGCGAGGGTGCCGATATAGGGAGAAACGTCAGGGAAGAAGAGATGCGGAAACACCAACGCCGCGGCGGTTCCGTAGAGAAAGTAGTCGTACCACTCGATCGTGGTGCCGATAGTACTAGCAATGGCTGCGCGTCTGACCTGGACATGGTGTTCGTGATCAGAAGGTGCAGGATTCTTGAGTTGGGACATGACAGCACACTTAGTCGCGAGATCTTCATTGACAATTCGACGTTACGACTGCCGGAAACCGTTTAACCCTTGGCTCAGAGAACTCCCAGTAATTGAAACCGAATCTCCACTTTCGAAACGACGGATAGCACCGTCCACAATCACTTCACTATAGGTGCTGTGATTTTACTCTGCCCCATTCGAATTCGCTCACGGGAACTCGCGCAGCTTCTATCCGGTCTCTCAAATGTTCGAAGCGTTCAACAGGATCATCTGCTCGGTCGGATGAGCCCGTCCGTGGCCCGCGCGTCCGACCGGACGGCTCACGCCCACCACCGCCCTGAGCATTGACGAACCAATTCACTCTCCGAATCCCGTGCAAAGCATTGACCAACCACACCTCGTGACTGATGAGTCCTTCTGGCCGCACGCGTCGGTGCTCGACCGGGACCGACCGTGTTCGGGCCTCCTCGACGATCACCGCAGAAGTCACGCTAGGCAACGCACCCAGTTCGGGGTCCGGAATGCACAATGTATCCCCGTCCCACCACAACAGGCTCGTCGTCGCACCCTCAATGACATAGCCGTCTTCGCTGAGTAGGAGCACTTCGTCGCAGTCGTACTCTTCCCGCGCCTGCTTTAGCAGCCGCTCCAGCAATGCGATATCTGGGCCCTTACGCCTAGGCGTATTTCGCGGATCGGAATACCGAGGAATGAGAACCCGTAGTTCACGAGTCCGCGGCGGTGCAGGCCGCAAACGGAACGCCAGCATTCGAGAGCCACCCGGTACCGTTTCAAGAACGTCCACTCGCGGGAACCACTCCCCCGTCTTCGGGATCTTCTCGACGACCGACGCCCAGAATTCGTCAGTGACCAGATCACCAACGCCCACCTGCCCAGAGGCATCGGCGAATCGCGCCTGATGGCGGTCGAACGTCCTCACCCGCCCGCCTACGACCAACCACGAATCCGCCGCCAGCAACGTCCACATGCCGACGTCCTCCATCGGCTCCTCGAACCGAGACTCCTGCGAGTTCCATAGCCAGACGGTCATCGATCTGCTCCACTTGCCGGCGCGTTCATGTCTATATTGGCAGGACCAGCCACCTCGTCGGGGATCACGGTATCGATAACGTCTCCATTTTCGCTACTGACGCATCGCCCGTCAGCTGAGGCTGTCCCACCAGGGAAATCGGCTCCATCCAGCAGCCGCAGCAGCGGTGCCGCTTTCACCACCGTCTCCGCGTACTCCTCCGCGGAGTCCGACAACGCGACGATCGCCCCACCGACCCCGTACCGCAGCGTCTCGCCCTGGACGACGAGCGTGCGGATGACGACGCTGAGATCGACGGCACCGCCGAGCGAGAAGTACCCGACCGCGCCGCTGTACACCCCACGAGCGCCCGCCTCGAGCTCATCGATGATCGCCATCGTCCGCAGCTTCGGCGCCCCAGTCATCGACCCCGGAGGGAATGCCGCCCGCACACACGACACCGGGCTGGCGTCCTCGGCCAAGCGTGAGCTCACCGTCGACACCATCTGATGCACCGTCGCATAGGACTCGATCCCGAACAGTGTGTCCACCTGCACCGACCCCAGCCCGGCCGTGCGCCCGAGGTCGTGCCGGACGAGATCGACGATCATGAGATTTTCCGACCGATCCTTCACCGAGGCGGCCAGCTCAGCCTTGATCGCCTCGTCCTCGTCCGGGTTCGCTCCCCTGGGCCGAGTGCCCTTGATCGGCTTCGACTCCACCAGTCCGTCGGAGCCGATCCGCAGAAACCGCTCTGGCGAGGTACTGAGGATCGCCGCCGCGCGGGTGCGGATGAATGCTCCGAACGGTGTCGGATTGTCCCTCCGTAGACGCAGATACATCGCCAGTGCGTCCTCGTGTGGGTCGGCCGTGGCCTCGAGCATGTTCGTCAGGCACACTTCGTAGGTCTCGCCGTCGGTGATCTCCCGCTGTATCCGATCGATGAGGTCGACGTAGTCGTGCTGGCTGTGGCGTGCCACGAGGGTTGGATTGCGACGTTCCGCCGGGTTTGAGGTGTCTGCCATCACCGAGGTGGCGCTCGGCTGAACAGGCTCACCGGCGTTGTGAGCGGGGAACGCTGCGATCAGTGTGCGAATGTCGTCGAACCATTGTTGCGTCGCAACAATGCCCGCAGGATCATCAGGTTCGCGCAGTGCGAGGAGGTGGATGCGGTCGGTGTCGTGGTCGATGACGAGTGCACGGTCGAGGAACATCATCACGGCGTCGGGCAGATCGGACTGATGCTGGTTCGGCGAACCGACCTCCGCTTTGAGCTCATAGCCGAGGTAGCCGACCCACCCGGGCCGGAACTGAAACGGCAGGTCGGGCCCGTCGGCGTTTGTGGCGGGCAGTTCCGCGTCTGTGCCAGGTGATTTTGCCTCGCTGGGTGCCAGCTCGACATCGACGCTGGAGAGTTCAGCATCGAGCCAGTCGAAGAATCCGGAGGCTGCAAGAGACGGCGTTGCTCCGTCATTGTTCGTGCGCACGTGGACTGTTCCGTCCGGCACCGAGGCTGTCGCGACTTTTGCCAGCGGACCCGTCGGTGCACCCATGATCGAAAACCGTGAGAAGACGTTGCCGGGCAGGTTGCCGTCAAGCCAAATCGACTCGCGCCGACCGCCGAAGAGCTCAGCGAACAGGCGGGCGTCGGTAACTGTCTGCGGCAGCTCGTCGGTGTCGAGGACGTATCGACGCGGTTCATCAGAACGGTCGTCGGCGACCCGAGCCTGCTGACGATCCGAGAACGTCCCCGCGGGGACGCGAAAGGGCGAAGGCCGCGGATCGGATGCCTTACTCGTCCCCGCGGGGACGTTTGCTCTCGTACGTCCTGCGCACGACTCCACGGTCAAGTCGGCGAAGTTCTGCAGCAGCGTCCGTGCCTTCTCGGAGGCAATCGACTCAGGGTGGAACTGGACTCCCCACTGAGGCCTCGTCCGATGTTGCAACGCCATGACGACGCCGTCTTCGGACCATGCCGTCGTTTCGAGAGACTCGGACAGTTCCGAGACTGCGAGCGAGTGATACCGCACCGCCGAGAACGGCGACGGAAGGCCCGCAAAGAGCCCGGTGCCGGAATGACTGATCGGAGACTCCCGACCGTGCCGGGGTTCTGGCGCCTGCGCCACAACTCCCCCGTGAACGTGCGCAATCCCCTGATGCCCGAGGCACACCCCGAGCACCGGAATCGGGGAATGTTCGATCACCTCGGCGCAGATGCCGAAGTCGGCCGGCCGCTCCGGAGTTCCCGGTCCTGGTGAGATGACGACGTTGTCGAATTCGTCGAGCACGCTCAGCTCGAACTCGGCCCAATCGTTGGGCACGAGCGTCGGCGCGCACCCATTCACCTCGGCGAGGAGGTGGAACAGGTTGAGCGTGAACGAGTCGGCGTTGTCGATGAGCAGAGTTCGCAGCGGCCCCGTCGCCGCCGACGCTCCGTCTGGAACCATCTCAGCCGAGCACAATCCGGCGGGTCGAATCCGACAATCCCGAGGCCGCCTCGGCGAGCAGTGACTCTTCGGAGTCAGCACCCGCACGGACATACCGGCCAGTGAATGCATCAAGGCTTCCCGACGCTAGTGCCAAGGCCAGGTCCGTGACCTGCGCGGGCGAGGTCCAGTCATCGCCCTGACGGAAATCGTGGACGGGCATCGACTTCGTCATGGCCGTCTCGACGACACCGGGTGCCATCTCGAAGATGCGCAGTCCCTTGTCGTGACCGAAGTGCACGACCGAATCGGCCAGACGGAACAGTGACGCCTTCGACGCCGAATACACGGCATACGCCGGTGTTCCCTTCGCTCCCGACCCCGAGTTGAGGTCGATGATGCGGCTCGGTCGACCGGTCGCCTCGGCGCCGGCCATGAGCACCGGCGCGAAGACATTGATCATCAGCGCAACCCCGGTGACGTTCGCGTCGACGACGGCCTTGAGGCTCTCCGGGTCGGCGTCCCACAACGGGCCCTCGGTCGACTCGATGCGACCCGCATTGTTGATGAGCAACTGCAGGCGCTTGCCCGTCGATTTCTCGAGTCCGGCGACAGAGTCACGCAGCTGGCGCACCGCAGTGATGTCATCGGTGCGCAGTCCGACTCCGGTCGCCGTTCCCCCGGTCACCTCAGCGATCACATCGGCCGCAGCTTCCGCCTTCTCCGCCGACGTTGCCGTCACGATCACGTCATAACCGGCCTTCGCAAACGCCTCCGACAGGTGGCGTCCGATTCCGCGGGCACCGCCAGTGATGAGCGCAATCGTCTCGGACGGGACCGCGGTCGCCTCAGGGGTTCCGTCGGTGGTCGGCATGTTCGTTCCGTAGGGCAGCTTCTCGGACATGGTCGGGACTCCTCAGCGATGGTCGGGTACGAGTGGTCAGGTGGCGTGGTGCGCAGCACAGATCCTCACGCCCACGTGTTCGGATGTTCTTGTGCGCTCTACCGTGATGCTTCGAGCGGACAGGGCAGAGCCCGGTCGAACCACTCTAGCGGTCGACCGGGCTCTGAGACGCACTGTTCTCAGCTACGGACTTCGGCGCCGTGACGCTCAGCGGCCAATGCGGTCGCCGCCTCACGCATCGCCGAGGCCTCATCGGCCTTGAGCGTACGATCCGGGGCACGGAACGTCAGGCGGAACGCCAGCGACTTCTTGCCCTCGGGCAGCTGGTCGCCGGTGTAGAGGTCGAAAGTCTCGAGCAGTTCGAGCTCCTCCCCTGCACCCTCGCGCAGCGTCGCGGCCAGAGTCTGCGTCGGCAGGTCCGCATCGACGATGAGAGCCACATCCTGACGGGAGACCGGGTACGTCGACAGCGCACCGTCCCAGGCCCGCAGATCGTCCTGCGCAAGCAGAGCGTCGAGATCGATCTCGAACCCGACCGTCCGTGCCGGCAGGCCGAGGTTCTCGCACACCTTCGGGTGCAGTTCACCGGCATGGCCGAGAGTCTGCCCGTCGGCAAGAACGAACTTCGCAGCCCGTCCCGGATGCCACGGGGCAATCTGATCGGCCTCCACAGTGACTTCGAGTCCGTTCGTCTCAGCGATCCGGCGAACGGTGTCGATGACGTCGGCGGCTTCGGCCTTGCGCCCCTTGCCCCAGACACCGGGCATCTCGGCATTGCCGGAGATGATGCCAGCGTAGTGGTAGGGCTGATGCGGGACCGAGGCGTAGATCGCCTCGAGCTCGTCATCGCTCGGGTGGTATCCGGGCAGGTGACGCGGTCCGGGACCCTCAGGCAGGCCCGCCGAGGTGGACACGAGCCCCGTCTCGAACAGCGCCACGTCCTTGGAACCGCGACCCTGGTTGCGGACGACCAAGTCGACAAGAGTCGAGAGCAGGTTGGTGCGCATGAGCGGCAGGTCTTCGGACATCGGATTGGCCAGACGCACATGCTTGCGCCGCACGTCGTCGGCATCCAGCCGCAGCTGGTCGTCGCGTTTGTCGTTCGTGAACGGGTACGACAGCACCTCGGTGAACCCGTCGGCGGCCAGCAGGTTCGAGATCCGCCTGCGGGTCTTCTGCGCCACCGTCAGTCCCTTTCCGGCCCTGGCAGCAGGCTGGATGGATGGGATGCGGTCGTAGCCGCCGGTGCGGGCGACTTCCTCGATGAGGTCGACAGCGTCGGTGATGTCCGTGCGCCAACTGGGCACGGTCACGGCCAGACGGTCCTTGCCGATGACCTCGATGGTCGCGCCGATGCCTTCGAGCAGTCCGGTCACCTCGGCGGTTGTGTACTCGACTCCGACGAGCGAGGCAACGCGCTCGACCGGGAGTTCGATGACAGTCGGCTCCGGAGCCTGGCCGACTTGCGTGGTCGCAGGGCTGAGCGTGCCGCCGGCGAGCTCGACGAGCAGGTCCGCGCAGCGACGGGCCGCCACAGGGGCCAATTTCGGGTCGACTCCGCGTTCGAAGCGACGCGAGGCCTCCGAGGACAGCTTGTGACGACGTGAGGTGCGGGCGATGGAGATCGGGTCGAAGTGAGCGGCCTCGATGACGACGTCGGTCGTTCCCGAGTGAACCTCGACGTCGGCGCCGCCCATGACGCCGGCCAGGCCGATGATCTTCCCACCCTTGCCACTGGGTCCATCCCCGCGGTCGGTGATGAGCAGGTCCTCGGCATCGAGCGTGCGCTCGACGTCGTCAAGCGTTGTGAACTTCTCCCCCGCACTCGCACGGCGGACGACGATCTCCGAACCGAGCAGCGCGGTGTCATAGGCGTGCAGCGGCTGACCGAGTTCGAGCATGACGTAGTTCGTCACGTCCACGGTCAGGCTGATCGGGCGCATACCCGCCTGCTGCAGGCGACGCTGCATCCAGAACGGAGTTTTCGCCTGAGGGTCCAGCCCGGTCACCTGAAGTGCGGTGAACTGATCGCAGCCGGCAACCTCGTTGATGGGGTTCGAATCCTCGAGCGACACCGGGAAGCCATCGTCGGTGGCCGCATTGGTGGGAGCCACCTCGGCGGATCCGATATCGGTGAACTTCTGCCCCTTCATCTGCGCGTATTCGCGGGCGATGCCACGCATCGACAGCTGGTAGCCGCGGTCGGGAGTGACGTTCACGTCGAGGGTGACCTGGTCGAGGCCGAGCAGCGCGATCGCATCATCGCCGGGCTCACCGGTCAGCCCGAGATCGGTCAGCACGATGATGCCGTCGTGATCCTCGCCGAGGCCGAGTTCCTTGGCCGAGCAGATCATGCCATCGGACTTGTGACCGTAGGTCTTGCGTGCCGCGATGGCGAAGTCGCCGGGCAGGACCGCTCCGGGCAGGCAGGCGACGATGAGGTCACCGGGCACGAAGTTGTGGGCACCGCAGATGATGCCGCGGCTGGGCACCTCGGGACCGGGCTGCGGGTCCTTCGGATCATCCAGGGCTTCGTTGTGTTCGGGGCCGACGTCGACGCGGCACCAGTTGACGGTCTTGCCGTTCGAGTGCTCTTCCTTGACGAGTTCGAGCACGCGACCGACGACGAGTGGGCCGGTGATCTCGGGTCCGAAGAAGTCCTCTTCCTCGAGACCGACGGCTGCGAATTCGGCAGCGAGGGCATGGGGATCGGTCTCGGCTGGGAGATCGACATAGTCGGCCAGCCAGTTCAGTGGGACGCGCATATCAAGCCTTCATTCCGAAACGGGCCGAGAAGCGCACATCGCCTTCGACCATGTCATGCATATCGTTGATTCCCTCGCGCAGCATCAGTGTGCGTTCGATGCCCATGCCGAAGGCGAATCCCTGGTAGACATCGGGGTCGATGCCGGCGGCGCGCAGCACATTGGGGTGGACCATTCCGCAGCCGCCCCATTCGATCCAGCCGGGACCGCCGACCTTGTTGGGGAACCAGAAGTCCATCTCCGCGCTCGGTTCGGTGAACGGGAAGAAGCTCGGACGCAGGCGGGTCTTCGACTCGGGGCCGAACATCTCGCGGGCGAATCCGTCGAGGGTACCCTGCAGGTTGGCCATGGTCAGGCCCTTGTCGATGGCGATGCCTTCGATCTGGTGGAAGACCGGAGTGTGCGTGGCGTCGAGCTCATCGGTGCGGAAGGTCTTGCCCGGGCACACGACGTAGAGCGGCACACCGCGCTGCAGCAGGGAACGCGACTGCACCGGTGAGGTGTGGGTGCGCAGGACGAGGCCGGCCTCGGGTGGGTCGACGAAGAACGTGTCCTGCATCTGGCGGGCCGGATGGTCGGGCCCGAAGTTGAGCGCATCGAAGTTCAGCCACTCGGATTCGATCTCCGGTCCTTCGGCGACCTCCCAGCCGAGGCCGACGAAGTAGTCCGCGGCCTGTTCCTGGATGAGGCTCAGCGGGTGGCGAGCGCCGAGGCGGCGACGATCGGTGGGCAGGGTGACGTCGATGGCCTCTTCGATGAGCACGGCTGCATCACGTTCGGCTTCGAGTTCGGCCAGGCGTGCGTCGTGGGCCTGCTTGACCGCTCCCCTGGACTTACCGACGATCTTGCCGGCGGCGGCCTTATCGGCCTTATCGAGCGAGCCGATGGCTCGGTTGGCGAGCGCCAGCGGGGCTTTGTCGCCGGTGTGGTCGATCTTCGCCTGCTTGAGCTCGTCGAGAGTCGTCGCATCCGTGAAAGCCTTGAGCGCCGCGTCAACGGCCTGCTTCACGGCCGACTCGTCCAAGGGGTCGAGTTGGTCTGTCATCAATGTCCTTTTGTCCGTGTCGATGGGACGTCACTTCTCTTCGTCAGCAAGTCTATCGTCTCCCCCGGCAGGGCCCTGGTCGGGTCCGCTGGGTGGGTGG
>NZ_QYCP01000085.1 GCF_025506275.1 Brevibacterium permense | reverse complement strand
AAGAAGCCCTCGACTGACCAATTACTACCTGACGGCGGCCCAGCAACCTCGCGCGAGGTTGCTGGGCCGCCGTCAGGTAGTAATTGGGGTATAGCGTTGGGGTATGCAGAGGATGACACGGGCCGCGGCCCGCAGGACGGCGATCGCGGCAACGGGACTGGACCGACCGCGACCGGCAAAGGTCACCGCCCGACACCTCAAGAATGTCTTCGCCACCCTGGGACTGATCCAGATCGACTCAGTAGCCCGAGTCGTCCGATCCCACTATCTGCCCTTCTACTCTCGCCTGGGTCCCTACCCGCGGGAGACCCTCGACCGTCTCTTCTACTCTTCTCCGCGCATGGGTGTCGAGTACTGGGCACACGCCGCGGCCTTCGTGCCGCCGCAGACATGGAAGCACTTCGCCCGCGCCCACAGCGAATGGTGGCGCAACGATTTCGGACAGCGCCACCCGGAGACCGGGGAGGAGTTCCGAAACCTCCAGACTCGCGTCCTCACTGCCTTGTCCACCCGGCCGATGACGGCACGTGAAGTCGCCGAGGTGGTCGACCACGGTCTGCCGGAGATCCACCGCGGACATTGGGGTTGGAATCCCAGCCAGGTGAAAATCGCCCTCGAAGCGCTGTTCGCCGGTGGAGTCATCAGCGCCTCCGGACGCAATGACCACTTCGAACGCATCTATGCACTGGCTCGCGATGTCTCACCCGAGCTGCCGCAGCTGCCACTGAATTACGGGCCGCCGGATGATCCTCAGCTGGGGCTGGACCCGAATGCGGAGCTTCCACGCGGAATATCCGGGGTCGAGAACAATGTCTTCGAACTCACCCGGATCGCGGCACGTGCCCTGGGCATCTCCCGGCCCGAGGACATCGCCGACTACTTTCGGCAGCGGCGGGCACCGACCGACGCCGCCATCACCGAACTCATCGCCTCCGGAGAGCTGCGCGAAGTCGACGTGGAAGGTGTCCCCGCCTTGAAATGGCATGAGGCTCGGACCCCGCGCACCGTGAACTCTCGGGCGCTGCTGGCGCCGTTCGATCCTTTGGTCTTTTACCGACCGCGCATCGAGTGGCTCTTCGACTTCCACTATCGCATCGAGATCTACACTCCGGCTGCCAAGCGTGTGCACGGCTATTACGTCACTCCGTTCCTCCTCGGTGATCGCCTCGTCGGGCGAGTCGACCTGCACAGGGATCGGGCGGCGGGAATTCTGCGTGCTCATCAGGTGACATGGGAGCCGGGGGAGGAGCACATGACCGAGCTGACGGAAGAGCTCATGACGATGGCTGCGTGGCTGGGAACGACCGCCGTCGACCTCGAAGGTACTCACCTGCCATTAAGCTAGGGGCTATACAGTCGTTCGAGTCGTTGTCCGGCAGACATGCCGATTAGGAGAAAAGTGGCTAATTTCCTCGAGAAGCTTCTGCGCACTGGTGAAGGCAGAACTCTGAAGAAGCTCCGCCGATACACGGATGCCATCAATCAGCTGTCCGATGAGTTCAGCGAGATGACGGACACCGAACTGCGGGAGGAAACCGGCCGGTTCAAGGAGCGCTACAAGGACGGCGAGAGCCTCGACTCCCTGCTTCCCGAAGCCTTCGCCACCGTTCGCGAGGCATCGAGCCGGACCCTGGGTCTGCGGCACTTCGACGTCCAGCTCATGGGCGGCGCCGCTCTGCACCTGGGCAACATCGCCGAGATGAAGACCGGTGAGGGCAAGACTCTCGTCGCCACGGCCCCGGCCTACCTCAACGCGCTCACCGGCGATCCGGTCCACATCATCACGGTCAACGACTACCTGGCTACCTACCAGTCCGAACTGATGGGCCGCGTCTTCCGCTTCCTCGGCATGGAGACCGGCTGCATCCAGGCGAATATGCCCTCGGACCTGCGCCGCAAGCAGTACGCCGCAGACATCACATACGGCACGAACAATGAGTTCGGCTTCGACTACCTGCGCGACAACATGGCCTGGTCGGCGGACGAGCTCGTCCAGCGCGGTCATGCCTTCGCCATCGTCGACGAGGTCGACTCGATCCTCATCGACGAGGCCCGCACCCCGCTCATCATCTCCGGTCCTGCCGAAGGCGATGCGAACCGCTGGTACGGCGAATTCGCCAAGGTCGTCAAACGCCTGAAGACCGATCGCGACTACGAAGTCGATGAGAAGAAGCGCACCGTCGGCGTCCTCGAACCCGGAATCGAACGCGTCGAGGACTACCTGGGCATCGGCAACCTCTACGATGCGGAGAACACCCCGCTCATCAGCTTCCTCAACAACGCCATCCGCGCCAAGGAGCTGTTCAAGAAGGATAAGGACTACGTCGTCCTCGACGGCGAAGTCCTCATCGTCGACGAGCACACGGGGCGTGTGCTCAAGGGCCGCCGCTACAACGAGGGCCTGCACCAGGCCATCGAGGCGAAGGAAGG
This sequence comes from Brevibacterium permense, assembly GCF_025506275.1. Classification (GTDB taxonomy): domain Bacteria; phylum Actinomycetota; class Actinomycetes; order Actinomycetales; family Brevibacteriaceae; genus Brevibacterium; species Brevibacterium permense_A. Next base: position 121,047 of record NZ_QYCP01000085.1, on the reverse strand, counting down.
GGTGAAGGTCCAGGCAGAGAACCAGACCCTGGCGACGATCACTCTGCAGAACTTCTTCCGACTCTACGAAAAGCTCTCGGGAATGACCGGTACGGCCGAGACCGAAGCCGCGGAATTCATGTCGACCTACAAGCTCGGTGTCGTCCCGATTCCGACGAACAAGCCGATGCAGCGTGTCGACCAGTCCGACTTCGTCTACAAGAACGAGGTCGCGAAGTTCGACGCCGTCGTCGACGATATCGTCGAACGACACGAGACCGGACAGCCCGTCCTCGTCGGCACGACGAGCGTCGAGAAGAGCGAATACCTGTCGAAGCATCTGGCCAAACGCGGCGTCAAGCATGAGGTCCTCAACGCGAAGAACCACGCCCGTGAGGCGTCGATCGTGGCGATGGCCGGACGCAAGAACGCCGTCACTGTGGCCACGAACATGGCCGGGCGCGGTACCGACATCATGCTCGGCGGAAACGCCGAGTTCCTCGCGGTCGCGGAAATGGAACGTCGAGGCCTCGACCCCGCCGAGAACGAGGACCAGTACGAGTCCGAATGGCCGGAGGTGCTCAAGGCCGCCGAAGACAAGGTCAAGGAAGAAGCCGAAGAGGTCGTCGAGCTCGGAGGACTCTATGTGCTCGGCACCGAACGCCACGAATCCCGCCGCATCGACAATCAGCTGCGCGGACGCTCCGGCCGCCAGGGAGACCCCGGAGAATCCCGGTTCTACCTGTCCCTGACCGATGATCTCATGCGGCTCTTCGGCTCGGGGGCTGCCGAACGGATCATGGCCACAGCGAACGTGCCCGATGATGTGCCGCTGGAATCGAAGATGGTCTCCCGTGCCATCCTCTCGGCCCAGTCGCAGATCGAGCAACGCAATGCCGAGCAGCGCAAGAACGTGCTCAAATACGATGATGTGCTCAACCGTCAGCGCACTGTGATCTACGATGAGCGCCGCCGTGTGCTCGACGGCGCCGACCTCGAAGATCAGGTCGCGAACTTCCGTGAAGAGGTCATCGACGCCTATGTCGCCCAGGCAACGACGGGACCGGTCGAAGAATGGCAGGTCGACGAGCTCTTCGAGGCTCTCGGAAAGATCTACTCACCGTCGATCACCCCCGACGACCTCGCCGAGGAACTCGGTGGCCTCGGCAACCTGACGAAGAACCGCCTCAACCAGGAGATCCAGTCCGACATCGCACTGTTCTACTCCCAGCGCGAAGAGGAACTCGGAGAGGACGCCACCCGCGAACTCGAACGCCGCGTGGTGCTCTCTGTCATCGACAAGCGCTGGCGTGAGCACCTCTACGAGATGGACTACCTCAAGAACGGCATCGGACTGCGGGCGATGGCTCAGCGTGATCCGCTGGTGGAGTATCAGCGTGAGGGCTTCGAGATGTTCACCACCATGCAGGATGGAATCAAGGAGGACGTCGTCCGCCTGACCAATACTCTGCAGGTTCAGGTGACCTCATCGGCCGGTTCCGAAGGTGACGAACCCGAGGTCGAGGTCGACGCCGAGGAGCTGCGTCACAAGACTCCCAAGATGCAGCTGTCGGCGCCGTCCGAGGGTGGTTCCGCCTCTGTTTCCGAAACCGAGGACGAAGACGAGCCGGCTCCGGCCAATCGCGCCGAACGTCGCGCGAAGAAGAAGGCCAAGAGCTGACTCCGAGCCGTCAGCCGCTCACATCGTCTGCAGCGCAGTCAGCGTCCACCGGGTGGTGAGCAGTTCTAAGCGGACTGCCACCGCCCGGACGCGATTTGCAGCGGCGACGATGACTGTGACCTCGGCGATCTCGGGGCTGATCTGGCAGACGTGCGCCGTTCCCGGCCTCACCGTCCGTGCTCCGGGCACGGTCGCCCTGTGGGGTGCCACCTCGGCGCGCAGCTGACAGCGGTGGTCGATCTTCGCCAACAGATCCGGTTGGACCCATCGGGCGATCGTCTCACTGCGTCTGGCTCCCGAGAGGACTTCGAGGCAGGCTACCGCCAACGAGGTGGCCGTGGCCGCGATCCGCGCCCGGTCGTCCGCGACGTCCTGACCCTGGAACTGCCCGTCGACCCGGCGAGTGGGCGGTGCCGTGGACGACGGTGTGACCTCTCGCCGAGGCGGTGCCGACGCCTGCGGTCGAGTAAGGGTGAGTGGGGCGGTCATTTCTGGATCTCCAATCTCTGACCAGCGATGATGAGGCTCGGATCGGGTCCGATGGTGTCCTCGTTGGCGGCATAGACGTGCGTGACGAGCTGCGGGACCTCTTCAGGGGTCTCGGCCAGATCGGCAGCGATCGACCACAGGCTCTCGCCTTGAGCCACAATATGTGTGGCAGTTCCAGGGTCCGCAGGCTCGGCGGCATCGTCGCTGTCGCCCGGCTCATTCGGCTCCCTGCCGCGGTCGGTCCCGCCTGACCGGTCCGATTCGCCGGACCCGTCCGACGCCCGGTCGGTCGGTGCTGCTGAAGGCCCTCTGTCTGCGGACGGCTCCGTGGGCCAACCGGGATCGGGCGGGTGGACTCGACCGGGTGGCTCGGATTCCTCACGCGGCTTGAAACCGTCTGGCGACTGCTCATTCTCAGACCGCCCCGCATCGTCGGTGGAATCCGCAGAGCGTTGATCATCGTCGATCGTCGGCCAGCCGGGATCGGCCGGGGCGGACGGAGTATGCGCAGACGGTGCAGGCACGGAAGGAGCCTGCGTGGACGATGCTGGGTCAGGACCGGGACCAGCGATCGTTGCTGCTTGAGCGGAGTGGACCACGAGGCCGGTCGAGACGATGGCAAGAACACTCGACGCGAGTATCCGTGGCATCGCCTTGACAATCAATTCGGCAAGCGCCGACCGGAAACGACCGGAGGGAATCACCTGCAGCAGCAGTGCCAGGTGAGAGATGAGTCCGATCCGTGCGAACAGGAGCACTCCGGTGCCGATGATGACGATGACGACGACGTCGCTGGTCGTCCACGGCTGAGGCAGCCGCGACCACGCATTGACGAACGAACCGACCAGAACAAACCACGAACTCGCACATGCAATCAAGAGATACATCTAGACATCCTCCGTTGGATATTGAACATAATGATGCCGTTAGATGTTATTTGATGTCAATGGAGCAACTCTAACTACATCACCGTAGTTCGATTCATCTTCATTTCAAGTCTTGAAAGTGGACTACAGCTGGGGCAGGCTTGGAGATTATGGACGATCGCATCGATGCACTTCTGGCGGATATCGAAGCCGCCGACACGGCGGCACAGGCGCACGTCAGGAGAGGCGAATTCGGCGACGAGGTGACCGGTCAGGCGGCCGAGAGGACTCTGCTCGAACGGATGCGCGGGGCGCTGGGATCGACGGTGCAGGCGACGCTGCCAGGTCGAGACATCACAGGAACGGCGTGCTTCCTCGGTCGGGACATCATCGTCCTCGCTGGAGCCGAGGTCTCAGTGATCGCGATCGGGGCTGTACGCGGATTCAGGCTGATCACGAGAGTGCATCGATTCGACGCTGGCGGGCTGGAGAGATTGGGCTTGGGATCGGCGCTGCGCCGCTGGTCAGCCGCCTATGAAGAGGTGTCGATCGATGTCGCCGACAGTGCGGGCAGCATTCGGGGGCGCTGCGCACTCGTTGCTTCCGACTATGTCGAGATCGCCGGCAGGATCATTCCCTTCGCGGCGATCAACGCCGTCCACGCTCGGACGAATCCCTTCGGATGACTCGTCCATGATGGAGATCAGAGCTGAATCGCGTGGGTCAGTCCTCGATGGAACCGGTCTTGATCTGGTACTCGGTGCGCTCGTACATGCGCTGGATATACGCTTCGATCTCGGACTTCTCGACCCGCCACTGGCCGCGCCCTCCGACTTTGATGGCGCGGAGATCGCCGGAGCGGACCAGGGCCCGAGCCTGTGCGATCGAGACATTGAGCAGCTCGGCCACATCGGTCAGCGGCAGGAAGCGACTTTCGACGGCCATGAGGTGACTTCTCCCATTCCAAATGTCCATCTGCCACCAGATGTCCATCTGCTTGTTGGTGCATTTGGCCAAAAACCTTGCTTTGGCATCATTTGGTGCCCAATATTATCACTGAGAAGCAGTTTCTGTCAGCGAAACTTCTGCGAATCTGGAGATGCAATGGAGCTCTCGAAAAGAATCCGACGCCCCCGCTGGACCGATGCGCGCCTCCTCGTCGGCGCGATGCTCGTCGTCCTCGCGGTCGTCGGAACCTACCTGCTCGTCACCTCGGCGAACTCGACCACCCGGGTCTGGGCGAGCGCACGCGCACTCGTCCCCGGTGAGATCCTCGAACCGGCCGACCTCACGGTGGCCGAGGTCAATCTCGCCGATCTCGGCAAGAAGTATCTCTCTGCCGATATCGAGCTGCCGACGAATTCGAGCGTGCGCAGCGTCGTGGCGGCGGGGGAACTGCTGGCTGCCTCGGCGGTGGCGCCAGTGTCAGAACTCGAGGGGCGAGTCGTAGCCATCGACATCGCCGGCTCAGTCCCGAGCGTCGTCGACTCGGGCAGCCTCGTCGACGTCTGGGCGCAGCCGGAGCAGAACGGGCTCGACGATGACGGCACACCGCCGGAGCAGATCGTCGATTCGGCCCCGGTCGCTCACATCAACCGAGACGTCGGCAGCTTCGGGGCAGGTGACGGCGCCCGCATCGAAGTGTTCGTCGGCTCGGTGGACCTGCCCGGCGTGCTTGCCGCACTCGACGGACGCAGCGTGCTCTCCGTGGTCGGTGCCCCGTCCGTTCCTGCCGATCAAAGCGAGCAGTGATGACACAGGTCCTGCTGGCGGTCGACTTCGAATACGACCTCATCCTCTTCGAGCTGCTCAGCGAGATCGACGACGTCACGATCGTCGCCCGCCCCGCCGACGAGGTGGAGCTGCTGGCACACTGCCGCACCGGCGGAGCCGATGTCGTCATCATCGGCCGCTACTTTCCCGGCCTCGACGCGGAGGTGGTTGCCGCGATCACGGCCTCCGGTGCGAAGGTGCTCGGATTCGGCGACGACGCGCACGCCCTCGAAGCGGTCGGCATCAGCCCAGTCGTCGCAACGGACGCCGACGCGACGACGATGGCTGCTGCGATCGACGACCTCCGTGCCTCCACCGTGGTCCCGCCGCGCCCGATATCGCCGCCGGGGCCGGTCGGAGGAGCGGGAATGATCATCACGGTCTGGGGGACTGGTTCGTCGCCCGGACGCACTCTCACTGCAGTCAACCTCGCTGATCAGGCCTCCCGTCAGGGCAAGCGCAGCGTCGTCGTCGACGCTGACACGGTCTCCGGCATGGTCGCGTCCACCCTCGGGCTGACAGAGGAATCTTCGCATCTGGCCGGCCTCTGCCGGTCGCAGTCGGACCCGGCCGGGCGCTTCGGCGCGCATGTGGTGCCGCATGCAGCGATCCGTGAGAGCTTCCATGCGGTGACCGGGCTGACTCGGCCCGAGAGGTGGCCGGAGATCCGCGCCTCCGTCCTCGAGTCTGTGCTCAAACGCCTGGCCAAGGTCTACGATGTCGTCATCGTCGACGTCAGCGACCGCACCGATCCCGATGACGACCTCGCCGACCCCTTCTACGATCGCCACTGCGCCACCCGTGCCGCGCTCGAGGCCGCCGATATCGTGCTCGTTCTCGCGGCAGGGGAGCCGATCGGCCTTCAGCGCCTGGTCAAACTCCTCGGCACACCGCGGGCCGAGGCGGTGCGCGAGAAGATGCGGCTGGTGATCACGAAGGTGCGCTCGAGTGCGGTCGGCCATCCCGCTGAGACGCGGATCAGCGAGGTCCTCGATCGATTCGTCCGGATCACTCCGGACTTCATTCTCAGAGATGACCGGCCCACGGCCGATGCGGCGATGCTCGCCGGCCACACCCTGCAGGAGCAGAACCCCCGGTCCGTCCTCGTCGGGGACCTCGCGGCGATGATCGACGAGCTTCTGCCGGGTCGCCGCCGATCCCGCAGATCCGTCGGAGGCCGTGACCGTCGCGGCGCCGGCCGCCGCGGACGCCCACAGAAAGTCAGGGTGAGCCAGGGGAGCGGACCACAGGACTAGGATGAGGGACATGGCCATTCGCTGCTACATTCCCACCACCCTGACCGCGCTGCGTTCGACGCTGACCGACGTCCGCGCCGTCGCCCCCGACGCTCAGGGGCGCGGCCTGCGCGGTGAGGAGTTCGAATCCGCTGAATTCGACGCCATGTGCATCGCCGCAGCACTGGCCGCGAACGCGGTGTTCGCTCCCGCTGAAGCCGAGACCGGCACCGGGGCGGCTCCCGAGCGGCGTGTCATCGTGGCCTATGACGCCCCCGAGTCCAGCCCGGCCGCACCGCTGACCGAGGGGTTCGATCTCTACACCCTTGCCGATGTCGACATGGCCCGGGTTGCGAGCTTCCATCTCGACGAGGACGTCGTTTGGGATGAGGCGGTGCAGCTGGCCGAGGACACGGACTCCAGTGCAGCCGAGGACCACCTCGGCGCTTCCGATCTGCTGTGGTACGACTCTTCCGAACTAGGGCAGCTGCTCGGCGACCAGGCCTGAACCGACGCTGGGGACTGTACTGACTCCGGGACTGAACCGACCCCATCGCAACTCAGGCAGATGACTTCACGGTTCGCACCGACTCGAACGCAACCGTGTCGGCGTCGCCGGCCCCCGGGATCAGGCGGATTCGAAGCGGCGCAGCCGGTCGCTCAGGCGCTTCTCCAGGATCGGGACCACAGCCTGTTCGATCATCGCGCCGAACATCGGGATCGACGAGCTGATCTCGGCATGAGCGGCCAGCTTCGTCACTGACTCAGCCTCGCGCAGTTCGAGCACCGCATCGATCTCGACCGGGACGCCTGCGGCGCGCGCGGACATGCGGATCTCTGCCTCATCACCGAGGACATCCCCGGGAATCACGTACACCTCGACCAGCACGGTGTTGTCGGGAAGCCGAGAGGCCAGAGCCGCAGGAAGCTCGGCCTTGGGCATCGGGGTCCGCACGGTCATCTCCGTGTCGGGGTCGATGTATTCGGCACTGGCCTCGGAACCGAGCTTCTCCCACACGCCGGGGTCGGCGAGTTTGGCCAAGAATGTCGACAGATCAACCGAATAATCATGATTGAGAGTCAGAGATCGCATAGCTCCAGTTTGCCAGCGAATGAACGGTACTTCACCGTAGGCCGCTCGGCGTGCCTTTCTCGATATTTGGGCATAGTGTGGGGAATGACGATTCGGCGTCGAATCGCGTGACGAATGCTCGTTGATCATAGAGGTGAAACAGTGACTCAGGTCTCAATTTCGAACGTTGCAGAAGAGTGGAGAAAGCAGAGGGGGCAATCGGCTCCCGACAACTTCCTCGATGCGTACTATCCGCGGTTCGAAACAGGGGCGACCGATCCCGAGGCCTACGCGGCCGCGGCCGCCCGTCACTTCGCGCTCGGCACCGAATACGACGGGCAGAGACCGGCGATCGCGATCTACAATCCGAGCGTCGACTCGCCGGAATTCAGCGACAACCACACGGTCATCGCCATCGTGCTCGCCGACATGCCCCATCTCGTGTCCTCGATCGTCAGCGACCTCGCTGCCAACGGCAGGGCGATCCGCCGCGTCCACCACCCGATCATCACAGTCACCGGCAACGGCCCGGACGAGAAGATCCTCTCCCCGGCAGAAGCCCCAGCGCTCAGTGCGGACACGGCGAGCATTCCGACGGTCTCCGAAGATCCTGCCGACAGCGAGGACGGCGCCCTACAGCAGCAGTCCTGGATCCGCCTCGAGATCGACCGCATCTCGGAAAGCGACTTCGGTGCACTTGAAGAGCGCCTGCGCGGAGTCCTCGACTACGTGGCCGCGGCAGCGCGCGACGCCCAGGCGATGGCCGCGAAGGCCAAAGACATCGCCGCCGAGCTGAGCGCACACGCGCCGCGCCCGGAACTGGCCTCCGAAGCCGAATCCGCCGCCGCCCTGCTCACCTGGCTCGACGGACACTTCACCTTCCTCGGCTACCGCGAATACGACTACACCCACGACGCTGAGAACAGCAGCCTCGAACCGATCGAGGACACCTCGATGGGCATCTCGGCCCTGCGCCCCCTCGTGAAATCACCGCTCAGCCGGGCGGTCGCCGACAAGGCGCTGGAACCGCATGTGCTGGTGCTGACGAAGGCGAACTCCCGCTCCCGTGTCATCCGATCCTCGTTCATGGACTACATCGGCGTGAAGACCTTCGATGCCGACGGTGAGATCGTCGGCGAGCGGCGCTTCGTCGGAGTGTTCAAACCCGAGTTCTACAACGACAGCGTCCTCAACATCCCGGTCATCGACAGGAAGGTCGCGAAGATCCTCTCGGCCAGCGGATTCCCCACCGGATCCCACTCGGCCAACGAACTTCTCGGCGTTCTTGAGAACTATCCCCGAGAGGACCTGCTCCACGAGGACACCGAGGAGATCTATGACGTCGTCATGGAGATCGTCGACATGCAGGAGCGACGTGAGTCCCGCGTGTTCGTCCGCACCGACCCCTACCAGCGCTTCGTCTCCGTCATCCTCTACCTCCCGCGCGACCTCTACAACACCGACGCTCGAGTGCGCGTGCAGGAAGTGCTGCGCAAGTTCTACAACGCCGACAGCGTCGACTTCGATGTGCTGCTGAGCGAATCTGCGCTGGCCCGCATCCACTTCGTTGCCCGCGTCGCCCGTGACTGCGAACTGCCGCAGATCGGCGCCGACGAGGTCGAGGCCCGCATCGTCGGAGCCGTTCGCTCCTGGTCCGAAGACGTCCACGCCTTCCTCGTTCCGGCCGAGACCGGCGATTCCGGCGCCTCGCATGCCCGGGCCGACCTGTGGTCGAAGGCGTTCCCTCCCAGCTACGGCGAGCATCACACCCCCGCCGAGGCGGTCGCCGATGTCGGTCGGTTCGAAGCTCTCGACGCCGGTCACGGTCCGGCGGTGCGCCTCTACCGTCCCGAACAGAGTACCGACGCCTCCGTGCGCCTCGTCCTCTATCGTCGTGACCGGGTCAGCCTGTCCGAAGTCCTGCCCTTCCTCACGGCCTTCGGTGCCGACGTCGTCGACGAACGACCCCACGAACTCGACCTCGCCGACGGTTCGCACCGCTACATCTACGACTTCGGACTCAGCTTCTCCGAAGAGCTGGGCGATGACGACTACGACCGCATCGCCGAGGCCTTCATGGCCGGCTGGGACGGCAAGAAGGAAGCTGGGGTCTTCGACCGTCTCGTCGTCGCCGGACTCACCTGGCAGCATGTGACGATCATCCGCGCACTGGGCAAATACCTGCGCCAGGCGGGCTTCACCTATTCCGACGCCTATGTCGGTGAGGTCTACAGCGACAACCCGCAGATCTCGAAGCTGCTCGTCGACTATTTCTCCGCCAAGTTCGACCCCGACGTCGATGACGCCGGACGCGAAGCGACGATGACCGAGATCGACGACGCGATCGAAGCCGCCCTCAGCGAAGTGGCCAGCCTCGACGCCGACCGTGTGCTGCGCTCCTCGCTGGAACTGCTGCGGGCGACCCTGCGCACGAACTACTACATCGACGAATCCGGTGCTCTGCCCACGGCACTGGTGCTCAAGATCCGACCCGACGAGCTCAGCTTCGTGCCGAAGCCGAAGCCGGCTCTGGAGATGTGGGTGTATTCCCCGCAGGTCGAGGGCGTGCACCTGCGTTTCGGCACCGTCGCTCGCGGAGGGCTGCGCTGGTCGGATCGTCGCGATGACTTCCGCACCGAGGTGCTCGGTCTCGTCAAGGCCCAGATGGTCAAGAACGCGCTCATCGTGCCAACCGGGGCGAAGGGCGGCTTCTTCCCCAAGCAGCTGCCGCCGATGAGCGATCGGGACGCGTGGATGGCCGCCGGTCAGGCCGCCTACGAGGTGTTCATCGAAAGCATGCTCGAGGTTGCGGACAACCTCACCTACGGCAGCGACGACTCCAGCGTCGTCGTCCACCCCGACCGTGTCGTCCGCCACGATGGAGACGACTACTATCTCGTCGTCGCCGCTGACAAGGGCACGGCACGGTTCTCCGATGTGGCCAACGCGATCGCCGAACGCCGCGGATTCTGGCTCGGCGACGCCTTCGCATCCGGCGGATCGGTCGGCTACGACCACAAGGCGATGGCCATCACCTCTCGGGGCGCGTGGAAATCCGTCGAACGACACTTCCGTGAACTCGGACTCAACACCGCCGCCGAGGACTTCACCGTCGTGGGCATCGGCGATATGAGCGGCGACGTCTTCGGCAACGGCATGCTGCGCAGCGAGCACATCCGCCTCGTCGCGGCATTCGACCACCGGGACATCTTCCTCGATCCGAACCCCGACGCCGCTCGCAGCTTCGTCGAACGCCAACGACTCTTCGACCTGCCGCGTTCGAGCTGGCAGGACTACGAACGGGACCTCATCTCCTCAGGAGGCGGAGTCTTCTCCCGGTCGGCGAAGTCGATCGACCTCAGCCCCGAAGCCGCCTCGGTGCTCGGAGTCGAACCCGGAAAGCGCAGCCCCGCCGACCTCATGTCGGAGATCCTCAAGGCACCGGTCGACCTCGTCTACAACGGCGGTATCGGCACCTATATCAAGGCATCGAGCGAGAGCCACGCCGATGTCGGCGATAAGTCCAACGATGCCATCCGCATCGACGGCGCCGATGTGCGGGCGCGGGTGATCGGCGAGGGCGGCAATCTCGGCGTGACACAGCTGGGACGTGTCGAGGCCGCCCTGGGCGGCGTCGAGATCAACACCGACGCCGTCGACAACTCGGCCGGCGTCGACAGCTCCGACCACGAGGTCAACATCAAGCTGCTCCTGCGTACGCTCTTGCACAAGGGTGCCTTCGCCGCGGAAGAACGGGAGGCGGTCCTGCACTCTTTCACCGACCAGGTCGCCGATCGGGTGCTGGCGAACAACTACTCGCAGAACGTCGTCCTCGGCGAGGCTCGGGCCCAGACCGAATCGATGTCGGGCACCTACGGCCGGCTGCTGGGCTATCTGGAGAAGAATGCCGATCTCGACCGGGCGGTCGAATTCCTGCCCAACGCCGACGAGCTGGCCAAACGCGAGTTCAGCTACTACGTGTCACCCGAACTCGCCGTGCTGCTGGCCTATGTGAAGATGCACGCCGCCGATGAGGTCCTCGCCAGCACCGTGCCGGACGAGACGTGGATGCGGCGCGAACTCGTGTCCTACTTCCCGGACGCTCTGCAGGAGAAGTACGGCGAGCTCATCCCCGAACACCCGCTGTACCGGGAGATCGCGACGGCGAAGCTCGTCAACCGGCTCGTCGACCGCGGCGGACTGACCTACATCTATCGGATGTTGGAAGAGACGCCGGCGTCGGTGCCGCAGATCGCACGCGTGTTCGTCGTGGTCTCGGAGATCTTCGGACTCGATGACTTCTTCGACGCCGTGTGCGCACTCGACAACCAGGTGCCGACCGAGGTGCAGGTGAAACTCCAGCACGACTATGTGCGTGTCCTCGATCGTTCCTCGCGCTGGCTCGTGCAGCAGGCGCCGGACAGCCTCGACGTCGATTCCGGCATCGAGATGTACGGAAAGGTCGTCGAAGCCCTGCGCTCCCGGGTCCCGGACCTCGTTGACGGCTATGACGCAGAAACCATGCAGGCGAAGGCGCAGAGCTACATCGACGAAGGCGTGCCGAGCGAACTCGCGTGGCGCTCCGCCGCTCTGCTCGACGAGTTCGTGCTGCTCGACATCACCCAGCTGGCAGCTCGGGCGAACGAATCCGCCGAGGACGTCGCTGAGGTCTACTACGCCGTGAACGAACGCTTCTCCGGTTCGCAGATCCTCACCCTCATCGGTGAGCTCGATCGCAGCGACCGGTGGTCTGCGCTGGCCCGCGGATCCATGCGTGATGACTACTACGCCGCGATCCTGTCGGTGACGGGAACGGTTCTGGCCGCCACGGATTCGCCGATCTCCGGAACCCCGGACGAACGGGCGAAGCAGCGCCTGGCCGAATGGCTCGAACGCAACGAGACTGTCGTGGGGCGGGTGCTGGAGACGACGGAGACGATTCTCGGTCTCGATTCCGTCACCCAGGCGCCGCTGTCTGTGCTGCTGCGCTCACTGCGGTCGATGGTCCGCTCCTCGGCCTGGGAGAGCGAGCACAACGGCTGAGGCCGATTGCGGTCGCGGTCGGCACCATGGTCGGCCGCGACCGGCCGGGCACTCCTGATCGGTTCGACAGCGTGACCGGAAGGGCGACCACGATCGGCCGGTCAGTTGGGATCGTGCGGACACAGCCGCCTGGGTGGGTCCGAACACCGACCGATTAAGTGGTAGCGTCTGAACATCGACATCTCAGCAGATCCGCGCAATGCGGGTCTGCTGATCTCACCTTGGAGGAACGTATGGTGCTCAACGAACTGCTGGCGGCCGAGGGCATCACGGATGAGTCAGACGTCGAACACATCCATCTGCTCGTCGGCGACTGGCAGCTGTTGGCCGACCTCTCCTTCGCCGATCTCGTGCTGTGGGTGCCGTCGCCCAACGGTGCCTACACGGTCCTGGCGCATGCCCGATCGACGACCGGGGCGACATTGTTCAACCGGGACCTGATCGGAGCGCGTGCGACCGGTCTGGAGAAGGAGCTGCTCGATCAGGCCAGCAGCACCCGGAGCTCTGTCTCCCACGTTGCCGCGGCCCGAGAGATGGGAATCAGCGCCGGATCCTCCGATGTCGACATCCTCGCCGAGGCGGTGCCGATCATCCGCAGCGGCGAGGCCATCGCGCTCGTCGTCCGGTATTCGGAGGAGGTCCGACGCAGAGGTTCGTCTCGCTTGGAGAAGTACTACCGGGAAACGGCGATGGCTCTGATGCGCATGATCGTGCAGGGAACGTTCCCCGATCGCGATGCCCCGTCCGGGGCCCGGCACGGCGAACCACGAGTCGGCGACGGCATCTTCATCCTCGACCGCGATTCGCATGTGCAGTATGCCTCCCCGAACGCCGTATCGCTCATGCACCGGCTCGGCTACGGAGGAGAGATCGAAGGCAGCTATCTCTCCGAGGTGGTCTCGAACCTCAGTGCAGAGCTGCGTCAGGTCGATGAGACCCTCCCGCTGGTGCTCACCGGGCGTGCCCCTTGGCGGACCGAACTCGAAGTCGGGCGCACGAGTGTGTCCCTGCGCGCGATTCCGCTCACGGACGAGGGCGAGCGGGTCGGTGCGATCGTCCTCGCCCGTGACGTCTCCGAGATCCGCCGCCGCAAACGTGAGCTGCTCTCTCGCGACGCGATGATCAAGGAGATGCACCACAGGGTGAAGAACAATCTGCAGACCGTGTCCGCTCTGCTGCGGCTGCAGACCCGCCGCATCGACAGCCCCGAGGCCAAGGGTGCGCTGACGGAGGCGATGCGCCGGGTCTCGATCATCGCAGTGGTTCACGATGTGCTCAGCCAAGGCGTCGAATCCGAGGTGGACTTCGACGAAGTCGTCGATAAGGGACTGCGTCTGACTCCCGAGCTGACCAGCCCTCTGGTGCATATCGAACTCAAACGGTGTGGAAGCTTCGGGACCATCTCCTCCGCCGATGCCACCTCTCTGGCCCTGGCCATCACGGAGCTGATCACGAACGCGATCGAACACGGATTCCCCACCGAGAACCTCGAGAGTCTGGAACCGGGCGAGACGCTCAACGGCCATGTGTGGGTGACCCCGGAGCGCAACGGCGATCACCTGAGCGTGACGATCGCCGATGACGGCATCGGGTTGGGGGAGACGCAGAATCCGGGCAATGGTCTGGGCACGCAGATCGTGCGCACCCTGGTCTCGGCCGACCTGGCCGGTTCGATCCAATGGCAGGCGCGCGAAGGCGGCGGAACAGTCGCCGTCCTCGACGTTCCACTGCGCCCGGACTCCTACGACTGAGCGGGGCTCGTCGGACCGAGCCGAAGCTGCCACGCTCCGGTGTCGGTCGACATTCGGCCGGGCGCTCGTGCACACACACGACTGAGTCCCTTGTTCCGACGACGATCATTCGCCGTCGGGACAAGGGACTCATTCTTAGGTGCAGGTGTGGTCGGTGGTTCAGTTATGGTTTCGGCAGTCCGGATGACTGCCTTCTTGACGGCCGGCGATTCAGCCTGCGCGGCGGGCGCGAGCGGCACGACGTTTGAGAGCGCGACGCTCGTCCTCGCTCAGACCGCCCCAGACTCCGGCATCCTGACCGGATTCGAGGGCCCACTGAAGGCAGGTCTCTGCAACTTCACAACGGCGACAGACAGTCTTTGCTTCCTCAATCTGGAGCAGCGCGGGTCCGGTGTTGCCGATCGGGAAGAAGAGCTCCGGATCCTCATTGAGGCATGCTGCACGGTGTCGCCAATCCATGGTGACCTTTCGACGAATTCAGTGAACGCGGTTGCCTACGCCCGAATTCCGGGCGTGCAACTCTCACAGTCAAGGTTCACATAACGCAATTGGGCGCACAAGGGTCCGGCAGTGTGAAATTTCTGACAAGAATTTTCCCCATTGTCCTGCTATGAGGGCGATCGCGCAAATCGGTCCGCGATTCGTCTTTTCGGGCCTGTCTGAGCGTCTCCGCCTAGACTGTCAGGCACATGCAGACAGCAGGTGAATGCACACAGGCATCACGTGAACCAATGGAGGACTCATGACCAACGATCTCGCCAACCCCCGCATCGTCTCCGTCGGCGGCCACACACCGCAGATCGATCCGGAGGCGTTCGTCGCAGCCGGTGCCACGCTCGTCGGCGATGTGCATGTGAAGAAGGGCGCCAGCGTCTTCTACGGCTGTGTTCTGCGTGCCGAAGCCGCCCCGATCACGATCGGTGAGGACTCGAACGTGCAGGACAACACCGTCATGCACACCGACGCCGGGAAACCCGTCGTCATCGGCGCCCGCGTCTCCATCGGCCACCAAGCGCTCGTCCACGGTGCCGTCGTCGATGACGATGTGCTCATCGGAATGCACTCCACAGTGCTCAACGACGCCCATATCGGCAGCGAATCTCTCGTCGCCGCGGGCGCCGTCGTCCTCGAAGGCACGCAGATCCCGGCACGGTCGCTCGTCGCCGGTGTGCCGGCGAAGGTGCGCCGGGAGATGACCGACGAAGGAGTGGAGAAGGTCCGGCAGAACGCCCAGTCCTATGTGCGTCTGTCGACCCTGCACAAGGACACCGCCGAGGTGGTCGACCCGAACTGATCGGACCGCAACCGGACCGATTTCGGACCGGCCCAGGACCGACCTCCCAACAGATCCCAAAGGAACCATTCGGTCGATCACCAGGGGGCCGTTCGCCAGCATCGTGGCGATTTGAGACAATCTGTATGTGAACACTGAATTTGATTCCACTGCAGATCGCGTCGTCATCATCGGCGGCGGCCCCGGCGGCTACGAAGCCGCGCTCGTCGCGGCTCAGCTCGGTGCCGATGTCATGCTCATCGAGCAGAATCGGTGCGGTGGTTCCGCCGTGCTCACCGACGTCGTGCCATCGAAGTCGCTCATCGCCACCGCGGAGATGATGGACGAGATCGAGCGCTCCGACGGGCTCGGAATCCGGATCGAGAACACCGAGGACACCGAGGCCGTTGCGCGCCGAGTCACCGCCGACCTCGAAGTTGTCAACAAGCGCATCCTCTCGCTCGCCGACGCTCAGGCCAACGACATCTACGAAGGCCTCATTCGGGCCGGTGTCAAAGCCATCCAGGGCAAGGCGACTCTGGCCGGTCGCGACCAGGTCCATGTCGTCGAATCCGGCGGCACCGAGTACACCCTCGAGGCCTCCACGATCCTGCTCTCGGTCGGCGCCCACCCGCGTGAGCTGCCCACTGCGCAGCCTGACGGTGAGCGCATCCTCACCTGGACTCAGCTCTACGACCTCGACGAACTGCCCGAGCACCTCATCGTCGTCGGCTCCGGTGTCACCGGCGCCGAGTTCGCTTCGGCCTACCGCGCATTGGGCACCGAGGTGACCCTCGTGTCCTCGCGTGAGAAGGTCCTGCCCGGCCAGGACGAAGATGCGGCCGATGTGCTCGAATTCGTCTTCCGCAATAAGGGCATGAATGTCCTCTCCCGCTCCCGCGCCGCCTCGGTGACCCGCACCGACGACGGAGTCGAAGTGGTGCTCGCCGATGGTCGCCGTGTCGAAGGATCCCACTGCCTCATGGCCGTCGGCTCGATTCCGAACACCGAAGGACTCGGCCTGGAGAAAGCCGGTGTGCGCGTCAGCGAATCCGGGCACATAGTCGTCGACGGCGTTTCGCGGACCTCGCGGGCCGGTATCTACGCGGCCGGTGACTGCACCGGAGTGCTGCCGTTGGCCTCGGTAGCAGGGATGCAGGGGCGGATCGCCATGAACCACGCGCTCGGCGACGCCGTGCAGCCGCTCAAGCTGCGCAATGTCGCATCGAACGTGTTCACCGCACCCGAGATCGCCACCGTCGGCTTCACTCAGCAGAACTACCGCGAGAAACCGACGGACATCGACACCGTGATGCTGCCGTTGGACACGAACCCACGCGCCAAGATGCTCGGCATCGAGGACGGCTTCGTCAAGATCTTCGCTCGGCGCGGATCCGGCTCCATCCTCGGCGGAGTCGTCGTCGGCCCCCGAGCCAGTGAGCTCATCCTGCCGATCACCATGGCGGTCGAGAACCGGCTGACCGTCGATCAGCTCTCCGCCTCCTTCGTCGTCTACCCCTCCGTGAGCGGTTCGCTGACCGAAGCGGCACGGAAGCTCCACCGTCACCTCTGAATCGTCGATTCGACGAGCGCAGGAAAGTTTTTCTCCGCAGCTGTCGATCCGGTCGCTCCTCGACCGTCATCATGGTGTCAGGCCGCCCGGCATGACATGAGGAACGACCAAGGAGAACGACATGAAGTACGCACTTCTGCTCATGGGACGCACACAGGATCCTGACTGCGGTGACGACGGCGGAGCGGATCCAGAAGAATTCCTGGCATTCGACAAGGAGATCAGCGAGGCGGGGATCGTCGTCGGCGGCTTCGCCCTCGAAGGGCCCGAACTCGGGGTCCGGGTGAGCGGATCCGGAGGCGAATCGCTTGTCACCTCGGGCCCGTTCGCCGAATCGAACGAGTTCGTCGGCGGCAGCTACGTCATCGACGTCGCCGATATCGACGAGGCGATCGCCTGGGCGAAGAAGAGCCCCGCAGCCAAGGCCGGACACATCGAGATCCGTCCGGTGGCCGACTACTGATGGATCCCGACCCCGATGCGGCCGCCCGCGTCCTCAGCGCCATCGGCGAGGAGGACTACGGGCGGCTGCTCGCGGCGCTGGTCACCCGGTTCCGTGACTTCGACCTCGCCGAGGAAGCCCTCCACGACGCCGTGCTGCGTGCGGTCGAGACATGGCCGGGCAGGGGAGTGCCCGAACGCCCTCAGGCGTGGCTGATGGTCGCGGCGAAGAACCGCGCCATCGATCTCATCCGCTCCGATGAGGTGCGCACCCGGAACCTCGCTCGCCTGCGCATCGAGGACGAGCTGCGATCAGGTGACCACGACGATCACGCGGAGCGCCTCGGCGAGGAGATGGACGCAGCGGATCTGCCCGACGAGCGCCTCGGACTGTTCTTCACCTGCTCCCACCCGACCCTGCGCGAGGACGAACGCATCGTGCTCATCCTGCGCTTCCACTCGGGGCTGACCACCGCCGAGGTGGCCGCCGGGTTCCTCATCGAGACCGCGACGATGCAGCAGCGGATCGTCCGTGCCAAGCAGCGGATCCTCAAGACCGGGATTCCTTTCGGCCGCCCCGCGCCCGCTGAGCTCGGCGACCGGTTGCCCGGAGTGCTGCGCGTCCTCTATCTCATCTTCACTCAGGGCATCAACGCCACGGCAGGGCCCGCACATACTCGAGTCGATCTGCAGCACGAAGCCATCCGGCTGACCCGACTGCTCGTCGGATACCTGCCCGAGCAGACCGAAGCCCGTGGCCTGCTGGCTCTGCTTCTGCTCACACGGGCACGTGAGACCGCCCGTGTGACGCCGGACGGCCAGCCGGTGCCGCTGGCCGAGCAGGACCGCAGCCTGTGGGACTCACGCCTCATCGCCGAAGGGACCGGACTCGTCGACGTGGCCGCCGGCGAACCGGGAGCCGGGGCATTCACCATCCAGGCGGCGATCGCGGCCCTTCACGCCGAAGCCGCGCGATTCGCCGACACGGACTGGAAGCAGATCCTCGTGCTCTATCGGATGCTGTCCGGCCTCGATCCGTCGCCGGTCGTCGCTCTCAACACCGCGATCGCCCTCGGTCGGGTCTCGGGCCCCGAAGCTGCCATGAGCGCCCTCGACGAACTGGCCGACGATACGAAGCTGCTGCGTTACAGGCCCTTCCACATCGCACGGGCGATCACCCTCGACGAACTCGGTCGCACGGCGGAGGCCGAGGGCGCCTATGCCGCGGGCCTGGAATGTCCCGGCAACGATGCCGAATCCGAATACATCACTGCCCGGATTACCGATCTCCGACGGTGACCCGGGCAGGGACTTCTGCGCTCGTGACTCCTGACCTCAGGTCGGAGCCAACGGAGGCAGGAACGGGAGCGGCTCAGGCGGCGAAGCGGATGATCGCCTCACCGGACTTCACCGAGGCGCCTGCGTCGACGAGCACCTCGGAGACGGTGCCGGAGTGACCGGCCTTGAGCGGCTGTTCCATCTTCATGGCCTCGATGACGGCGAGGGTGTCACCGGCTTCCACGGTGTCACCGGGGTTGACGGAGACGGAGACGATGGTGCCCTGCATGGGAGCGTTGAGCGCATTCGAATCGTCGGCGATCTTCGCGCCCTTGCGGCTGCTCAGCCCGCGCTTGCGCCGCGGCACGCTGGGGCTGGGAACATGACCGAGATCCGAGATGACGTCCTTGGGGACCGAAACGGTCATGCGGCGTCCATCGACCTCGACCACAACGCTGAAGCTGTCGGTTGCAGTACTCATCTGTTCTCCTAGCTGTGGATCGACAAGCGGATTGACGAAAGCGGTTTCGAGCCAGTTGGTCCAGACCTTGAAATCGGTGGCGAAGGCCTGTTCGTTCACGAGCACCCGATGCAGCGGCAGCAGCGTCGAGACGCCCTCGATGCGGTATTCGGACAGCGCCCGGCGTGCTCGGGCCAGGGCCTCGTCACGGGTGGCACCCGTGACGACGAGCTTGGCCAGCATCGGGTCGAAGTCCGTTCCGACGACGCTGCCTTCGCCGATGCCCGAATCCAGACGCACTCCGGGACCCGATGGCGCACGGTGGTTCTTCACCGCGCCGGTGGCAGGGAAGAACGTCGTGGGGTCTTCGGCGTTGATGCGGAACTGGAAGGAGTGACCGCGCACGGCGGGGAATTCGTCGGGCAGGGCCTCGCCCGAAGCGATGCGCACCTGCCAACCGATGAGGTCGACTCCGGTGACCTCCTCGGTGACGGTGTGTTCGACCTGGATGCGCGCATTGGCTTCCATGAAGATGATCGTGCCGTCCTCGCCGAGGAGGAATTCACACGTCGCTGCGCCGACGTAGCCGACGTGGGCGAGCAGGCGTGCCGAGGCTTCGGAGACGATGCGCTCCTGCTCGGCGGTGAGGAACGGAGCGGGCGCCTCCTCGATGATCTTCTGGTTGCGGCGCTGCAGAGTGCAGTCACGCGTGGACACGATCCGCACGTTGCCGTGGGCATCGGCCAGGCACTGGGTCTCGAGGTGACGGGGGCGCACGATCTGCTTCTCGATGAGGCACTCACCGCGCCCGAAGGCACTCTGTGCTTCGCGGGTCGCCGCAGTATAGGCGGCTTCGAGATCCTCGGCGGCGGCGCAGGCGCGGAAACCACGCCCGCCTCCGCCGTGGACGGCCTTGACGACGACGGGGAACCCGATCCGGTCGGTCACCTCGGCGGCTTCTGTCAGATCTGCCACGGCGCCGTCGGAACCGGGTGCGACCGGAGCGTCGACGGCTTCGGCGACGGCACGGGCTCCGGACTTGTCACCGAGGAGCTCGATCGCTGCCGGGGGAGGACCGACCCAGATCAGCCCGGCATCGATGACGGCCTGCGCGAACTGTGCGTTCTCGGCCATGTAGCCGTAACCGGGGTGGACAGCATCGGCGCCGGAGCGCTTGGCCAAGGCGAGGATCTTCTCGATGTCGAGATACGTCTCCCCGGCTCCGGAGCCGTCCAGCAGCCACGCGTCGTCGGCGAGTTCGACGAAGTCGGCATCGGAATCGGCGCGGGTGTACACGGCGACGGCCTTGATGCCGAGGTCGTGGGCGGCCCGGATGATGCGCAGAGCGATCTCACCGCGGTTGGCGATGAGGACTCGGCGGACGGCCCCGGTCGGAACAGTGGTGCTCAGTGCCGAGGTCGTGGAGTCGGAGAGGACTGTGGTCATGGTGCTCCTTTGTATGATCACAGAACAATTTAGAGAACAGCACTAAGGGTTTGTAGGTCAGCGATAAAAAACTGGGACGAGAACTTCAATGTCCTCGGGCGTGTCACCGGACCAGGGACGAGTCTACCGCTTGAGCGCCCACAGATCGGGCCAGAACAGGCCCATGTCGGTGACCAATTCGCGCACGACGGGCAGGCTGAGGCCGAGCACGGTGAGGTGGTCACCGTCGAGCCGGTCGACGAAGGCCCCACCGTAGCCGTCGATAGTCAGTGCCCCGGCCACGTGGAAGGGCTCTTCGGTGGCGATGTACGCTTCGAGCTCCTCCGTGCTGGGTGAGCCGATGAGCACCGAGGTGGCCGACCGCTGGGAGCGCAGAGCGCAGAGTTCGAAGGGCGCCGAGTCGTTTCGATCGGCATCGTCGCCGCGGTCGTCATCTGAAGCCTGGTCGACTGTGCCGTTCGCCTGCTGCGTCCGCGTGAGCACGGCGACCGTATGGCCCGAATGCAGCTGTGTCCATTGACCGGCGATCGCCGACCACACGGCGCGAGTGCGTTCGGCCGTTCCCGGTTTGCCGATGGCCTGTCCGTCGAATTCGAGCATGGAGTCCCCGGCGATGACGACCAGGGTGTCCGCGCCGTCAAGTGTCGGGGGAGCGGAAGCGATGATCCGGTCGATGACCGCACGAGCCTTCGCCTCCGACAACGCTGTGGTGAGTTCGCCGACGGAGCCGGTGAACTCGTCCTCGAGGGCACGTTCGTCGACCTCGGAGACGATGATGACCGGGTCGATCCCGCCGTCCCGGAGGATCTGGCGACGTGAAGGGGATTGGGAGGCGAGGACTACAGGGATCACGAGGCTGCTTCCGAACGATTCGGGACCGGTTCGGGGCTGGCGTCTTCTGTCACCGCTGCTTCTTCGGCATCTGGCTGCGCCTCGGCGCCGGTCCGCGCCTCGACATCCGAATCGTTCTGAGCAGCAGATTGCGCCTCGGCGCCGGGGACCAGTTCGTGACGGCGCGCGGTTTCGCCCTTCTCCGGGATGTCGAGGCTGCGGTCGACGACGACCGGTGCATCGATGCGTTCGGCGATCGCGGCCAGCAGCGTCGAGGACAGCTGCGCATAGCCGAGTTCGCTGGGGAATCGGCCCGAGTCGTTGAGCAGAGACCGGCGTGTCGTTCCGCTCAGCGATCCCGTCGACCGCAGCGGAACCGCACGCGCAGCCAGGGCGGCCAGCCATTGAGAGCCGGCGAGGACCCGAGAGGTTCGGCGCAGCGACGTCTTGAGCGGATCGCGCAGCCCCGGCAGACCACCGAGATTGGGGCAGACGAGAACGAACACGGTATAGCGGCCCTCACGTTGGAGCCGGTTGATGGCCTGGTTGAGTACGGGCACCCCGATGGTCGCCTGGATCGGGTGGATGATGTCGCCGGTGCCGATCGAGATGATCGCGAACCGGCGGTCGTCGCTCCAGCGGTCCGAAAGCTGACGGGAGAGCCACGGCGAACGCAGGACTTCGTCGACCTGTCGGTGCAGATCATCCGACAGCGCCGAGGGGCGAGCGGTCGTCTGGACCCGGACGGTGGTGCCGAGCATCCGCGCCAGGCCTCTCCCGATGAGAGTCGGGGGCGCCTGCTCCGGGTCGACGTCGACCCCGCACAGCCAGGAGTCGCCGATGATGGCCAGCGCCGCGGAGTCATCATCGTCGTTGTCACGTGGGGCGGCGATCGCCTCGGTGAAGGTGGAGAAGCGACGGTTCTTGTCGTCGTCGAAGGAACGGCGCAGCGATCCGGCCTGGTGGCGGAGCAGTCCCGCCGCCGAGGCACCCGCGCCGACGACCGTCGCACCCATTGTCGCCAGCGTATAGATCAAGCGTCTTCCCACTGATTTCCCTCCTCCGGCGTCATCATTGCACCTTTGTCGGTGCATCAACAACTATTGTTGAGTCATGAGCGAAAACGATCAGCAGCATCCTCCGAACCGATTCCGAGGGGCATGGGAGGCGTTCCGGCGCGGACGCGGATCCTCTCACTCCGAGTCCGAACCCGAAGCAACCCCATCGCAGGCGGTCAGTCCCGAGGAGATCGCACTCAGCCGAATCGAAGCCGAGGCCAAACCGTATGTGGCTCCCGGTCTCAAGCTCGCCGCTGCGTGGTCGTGGCGATCGATCGTCGTGCTCGTGGCGATCGGTGTGGCACTCTGGCTGCTGTCGAAGATCTCCAGCGTCGTGCTGCCCGTGCTCATCGCCCTGCTGCTGGCCGCTCTGCTCGCGCCCCTGACCGGATGGCTGAAGAAGAAGGGCGTGCCTCGAGGCGGGGCCGCCGCGATCTCGTTCATCGGGTTCATCGTCGTCGTGCTCGGACTCTTCGGCCTCGTCGGTCAGCAGATCTATTCCGGCATGCCCGACCTCGTCAAACAGGTCATCGCCGGTGTGTCCGGGATCAGCGGCTGGCTGGCCTCGAGCCCCTTCGGCATCGACGCAACGACGATCTCGAGCTATATCGACGACGCCATCGACACCGCGACGAACTTCTTCCAGAACAACAGCAGCCAGCTTCTCGGCGGCGCCCTGGAGGCCACCTCCTCGGTGGGCACCTTCCTCACCGGTATGGCCGTCTGTCTGTTCGCGACGTTCTTCTTCCTCTACGACGGGCAGAAAATCTTCAGGTGGGTGATGAACCTGCTGCCCGTCCCGGCCCGTCCCGTCGCCACGGGTGCCGCTCTGAAAGGGTGGACGACCCTGGTGCAGTACGTGAGGGTCCAGATCCTCGTCGCCGCCGTCGATGCGATCGGCATCGGCATCGGCGCTGCTTTCCTCGGGATCCCGTTGGTCATCCCCATGACCGTGCTCGTCTTCCTCACCTCGTTCGTCCCCGTCGTCGGCGCCATCGCCTCCGGCGCAGTGGCAGTGCTCGTAGCGTTGGTCTCGAACGGTCTGGTCAGCGCCGTCATCATGCTCGCGGTTGTCATTGCCGTCCAGCAGATCGAAAGCCAGGTCCTCCAGCCGTTCCTCATGGGCAAGGCCGTGTCCGTCCATCCGCTGGCTGTGATCCTCGCGGTCACCGGCGGCGGCTTCCTCTTCGGCATCGTCGGCGCTCTCTTCGCCGTTCCCCTGGTGGCCGTGCTCAACAGCGTCGTCAGCTATATCGTGCGCACGAACGCCGGTGATTCGGACGAAGACGAAGCGGAAGACGATGCCAAGCGTGACCCGGACGAACGCGAGGCCACAGCGGTCCTCGGGACGGCGAAGGAACGGCTCACCGATGCCGTCCACGAGTCCGCGGGAGTCGAACGTGCATCAGGTTCCGCACCGACCGATTCGACGGAAACCGGAACAACCGGTTCGACCGCCTCGGGTGAGACCGGTTCGGCAGAACCTGGACAGCCGAAGAAGGGCCCCGATGCCTGAGGCTCGGACCAGACGATCCGGGGCAACGCGTCCGAATCGGGATCCGGCGGGACGCATCTGAACCGGAATGAATAGAGAAGTGGGCGGGTGCGATCGCACCCGCCCACTTCTGTTCGGTCTCGATCAGCCGGTGAAGGCTTCGACGGAATCGACCTTGACCTCGATGGTCTTGCCGTTCGGAGCCTCGTATGAGGTCTTGTCTCCGGCCTTGACGCCGAGGACAGCCGCTCCGAGCGGCGACTTCTCCGAGAAGACGTCGATATCGGAGTCTCCGGCGATCTCGCGGTTGCCCAGCAGGAATCGCATGGAGTTGCCGGCAACGCTGGCGGTCACGACGGTTCCAGGTGCCACGGTCTTGCCGTCGCTGTCGCTGGAGCCGACCTTCGCGTTCCGCAGCAGCACCTCGAGCTGGCGGATGCGGGCTTCCTGTTTGCCCTGCTCATCACGCGCTGCGTGATAACCGCTGTTCTCCTTCAAGTCACCCTCGTCGCGGGCGGCTTCGATCTTCTCAGCAATCTCTGCACGACCCGGTCCGGAGAGATGCTCGAGTTCCTTCGACAGGCGGTCAAAGGCTTCCTGGGTCAACCATGTCTCTTCCTGGGTGACTTCCTCGGTCATGACTTCTCCTTCTTCGGTCGGTGCACTGACGGGCGTGTCAGGCAACGAAAAAACCGGGCGTATGGGCACGCCCGGAAGTTGAATGAAACTACAGTGTAACGCATCTGCGGAGAAAAACGATGAGTTCGATCACGTCCCCGGCCGTGAGGCGGAGGTTCGCGACCGCAAGATGCGTCCCCGTCCGAGAACTATTCGAAGGGACTAGAGCGACCCGGCTCCTGTGGTTTCACCAGGCGGCCGAAGCGGTCAAACGTTCGGCCTATTCGAACCAGCAGGAGTCCACGTGTCCGGAGGCGGCCAACTGAGTCGTGGCCAAGTCCACGTCGATGCGTTTCGGCGAGTTCGGATCAGCGTTCGGATCGGCGGGAACGGTCACCTCGGTGAAGCCGACGATCGCTTCCTGCTCATTCGTAGCCTGGACGATGCAGTGCACGTCGCGTTTCTGATCAGGAAATATTCCGACGCTGACGCGCGTTGAAGAATCATCGACAACCGAATAGTCAAGAGTGCGCGGTGTTGTGGGATTCGTCTGCGGGCGGAATGCCCAGACGGCGATGACGGCGACCACCAAGGCGAGGACGATGACGGCGATGATCTTCGCCCGACGTCTCAGCTCTCGCTTGGGTCTGCTGGTCCGGCCGTAGCGATCATCATGCAGTGGTGGTGCCACTGTTACCTCAGTCATTGAATTCCTCTTTAAGTACTTCGCGCACTAATCTAGAGTAGTCGATCCTCTGCCGGCGATCATGTCAGCCGCACCGCCGGCAGCAGGTGGCCACCAGGCTGAATCGAAAGGGACATTTAGGATATGACTTCGCTTCCGTACCATGGGCTGCGCCTGTTGGCCGTCCATGCCCACCCCGACGACGAATCCTCCAAGGGTGCGGCAACGAGCGCGAAGTACGCTTCACTGGGTGCCCGGGTGCTCATCGCCACCATGACCGGTGGCGAGGCCGGCGACATCCTCAATCCCGCTCTCCTGCAGAGCCCGAAGGCCAGCCGCGACATCGCGGGTCTCCGTCGTGAGGAGATGGCGACCGCTGCCGCAGCCCTCGGCGCCGAACATGTCTGGGTCGGTCACGTCGACTCGGGGCTGCCCGACGGTGATTTCGACAACCAGACTCCTCCCGGATGCTTCTATCGGGTTCCCGACGAGGTGGCGATGCTTCCCCTCGTGCACATCATCCGCACATTCCGTCCACAGGTGGTGACCACCTACGACGAGCTCGGCGGATATCCTCACCCCGACCACATCAAGAACCACGCTGTGACCATGGCCGCTGTCGAAGCCGCCGCAGATGCGACCTCGCATCCTGAGCTCGGCGAACCGTGGCAGGTGCAGAAGATCTACTTCAACCAGGACCTGTCGGCGAAGAAGTGGATCACAATCCACGAGAAGATGGTCGAAGCGGGACTCGAGTCGCCATTCGCCGACCACCTCGAGGATTTCAAGAAGCGTGACAACCAGCGCCACAACTGGCTGAGCACCCGCATCTCCTGCTCCGAGTTCTTCTCCGCCCGCGATCGTGCGCTGCTCTCCCACGCCACTCAGATCGACCCCGAAGGCGGTTTCTTCTCCGCGTCGCGCAAGGCCGCTCGCACGTACTGGCCGACCGAAGAGTTCGAGCTGGCTCTCGACCTCACCGGCCGTGAGCCGCTGAACCGGGAATCGGACTTCCAGGAGACCGACCTCTTCGCTGCCGTGACCTTCGATGACGGTCGTCGCGTTCCCACCGAGGGGATGCTCCCGGACTCGCCGGCTGCCGACGACCTCGACGCTGATTCCGCCGTCCCGACCGAAAGCGACACCCGCGCATGATCTTCGCGTCCTCTCCAGCCCCGACTCCGGACGGAGGCACACCGGACCCGGATCTGGTGACGCCCGGAACCGTCGGCTTCCTGGCCACCCTCGCCATTGTCGTCCTGACGATCTTCCTCATCAGGGATGCCCTCCGCCGCGTCCGTCGGGTGCGGGCGCACTCGGGCGCCAGCGATGCCTATCCGATCCCGCTGCGCAGGCATGTGGTGCCCAACCAGTCGAAGCTCTCAGGGCCGGAGGCACCCGAACCGGAGACCGCTGACAGCGACTCCGACCCGGCCGCCGATACCGGACCATCCGATGCAGATCGCCGAGGCGGCTCGGCGGAGGAGCCGATCGATTCCTCCGAATCCACCGACGAACGGAATGAACGAGCCCGAGACTCTGAATTTTGAGGCTTTGAGGTCCTGACCCCACAGACAACGGCGCGATCACCGATCGGTGATCGCTCCGTGCGCGTCCGTGCGGACTCAGCCGAATGGAGTTCAGTAGGCTGCGACGGCGGCGATGATGAGTGCGGCGAGGTGGCAGCCATAGCCGAGGATCGTGAATATGTGGAAGATCTCATGGAAGCCGAGCCACTTCGGTGAGGGGTTCGGGCGCTTGATCCCGTAGATCACCGCGCCGGCGATGTAGCACACGCCGCCGACGACTACGAGGAGTCCGACGGGGAAGTTCGTGGCCCAGATCTGGGGAATGTACCCGACTCCGGCGACGCCGAACCCAACGTAGATCGGGACGAAGAGCCACCTCGGCGCGGTTGTGAAGATCGTACGAAAGGCAGCGCCGAGTGCGGCGGCACCCCACAGCACGGACAGCAGGAGGACTGCCTGGTCGGTGCTGAGCATCAGCACTGCCAGCGGCGTGTACGTGCCTGCGGTGATGAGGAAGATATTCGCGTGGTCGAGCCGCCGCAGGATGAGGCGGACGCGGGTGCGCCAGCGGCCTCGGTGATAGACGGCGGAGGTGCCGAAGAGCAGCATGCCGGTGACGGCGAAGATAGCGGCGGCAATGCGCGACTCGATCGTCGGGGAGATGATCACCAGTGCCAGGCCGCCGATCATCGCCAGAGGGAACGCCCCGGCGTGGAACCAACCGCGCAGCTTCGGCTTGACCTGACCCGCCAGCTTCGTCAGTTCGGCGCGTAGTGCTGAGCGGCGACGGGCGATGCGGTGGTCATCGGCGGGCGGAACATCATCCGCACCCGCTGAACCGACCGGCCCGGAGCCGTCGGGAACAACTGGAGAGGAATCGGTGAGCGAAGCATCCATGACTCCATGGTAGCCAGCGGACCTGAGGCCTCATTCAGCATCGTCGGCTAGTAGTCTGTACAGTATTCGAACCGACCGACGACCCATGTGGAAGAGGACAGCTGTGGCGCGACCCGTGAACCTGCTCTATCGGCTGTACGAGCGACGGCTCAAACGTGAGCTCGACAAGTCGGTTCCGGTTCCACGTCACGTCGGAGTCATCACCGACGGCAACCGCAGGTGGGCCAAGGAATTCGGTGCGACGACCGCTGACGGTCACCGCGCCGGAGCGGCGAAGATCGTCGAGTTCCTCGGCTGGTGCCACGAGATCGATGTGGAGATCGTCACTCTCTACGTTCTGTCCAAAGAGAACCTCGCCCGCTCGGCAGAAGAGGTGTCGATCCTCATCGAGATCATCTCGGACCTGGTGGAGAAGATCGCCGCGCTCGACGGCGTCGGCGTCCAGCTCGTCGGTGATCTAGACATCGTTCCCCCGGATCTGCGTGCCCGCCTGGAAGCGGTGACGACGACCGAGGACTGTGGAATGCGCGTCAACGTCGCCGTCGGCTACGGCGGTCGGCAGGAAATCGTCAATGCTGTGAAGTCCCTGCTGCGCACACGGACCGACGACGGCACTGACCTGGAGTCGATCATCTCCGAACTGTCGCCGGAGCAGATCGGCGAACACCTCTACACCAAGGGCCAACCCGATCCCGACCTCATCATCCGCTCCTCGGGAGAGCAGCGACTCTCGGGCTTCCTCATGTGGCAGAGTGCCTATTCGGAGTTCTACTTCTGCGAAGCCTATTGGCCGGACTTCCGCCGTACGGACTTCCTCCGAGCCGTGCGCGACTACGGTCTGCGGCAGCGGCGCTTCGGCAAATAGGCCGTGCCCGCCGCCGGCGAGACTTACCGGCCGTCTGACGGCGGAATCCCGCATTCACTCGAAGTTCATGACCCCGACTTGCCCGAGCACGCGTGCCGCTACCGCCTGCGGGGGTGAACCGGGTTAGGTTGGCTGTAGTTGGTCGACACCAACCCGAGGTCGGGGGATGTCAGAACCGGATCTCGGCGGAACTCACGCCTCAGAGGTCCTCATGGCTGAAAAAGTCCACACCTACGTTCTCGACACCTCGGTGCTGCTGTCGGATCCCGGAGCGCTTCTGCGCTTCGCCGAACACCACGTCGTCATCCCGCTCATCGTCGTCTCCGAACTCGAGGGCAAACGCAATCATCCCGAACTCGGATTCACCGCACGCAAAGCCCTCCACATCCTCGACGACTTCCGTTCTGACTACGACCGATTGGATCAGCCCATTCCCGTCGGAGACGCGGGCGGAACGCTGCGGGTCGAGCTCAACCACATCGACGCCTCCACGATGCCGGTCGGCTTCGACCGGACGGAGAACGACACCCGCATCCTAGCCGTGGCCCGCAACCTCTCTGCCGAAGGCTGTGATGTGGTCGTCGTGACCAAGGACGTGCCGATGCGAGTCAAAGCTTCGGCCCTGGGTCTGCACGCGGAGGAGTATCTGGCGGAGCTGGCCGTCGACTCCGGGTTCACCGGGATGAGCGAGCTCGGCCTCGACGACGAGCAGATGAGCGAGTTCTACGATTCGGGGTCGGTCGTCACCGAGGATGTCTCCGACGAGGTGGTCAACACCGGGGTCGTCATCACCTCACCGCGCGGATCCGGACTGGGACGTGTGCGCAGCGGCAACCGAGTGTCGATGGTGCGCGGGGATCGTGACATCTTCGGCGTCCACGGACGGTCGGCGGAACAGCGGATCGCCATCGACATGCTGCTCGACGACGCTCTGGGGATCGTATCGATGGGAGGGCGAGCCGGAACGGGGAAGTCCGCGCTGGCTCTCATGGCGGGCCTGCAGAAGGTGCTCGAGGAGAACAAGCATTCGAAGATCATGGTCTTCCGTCCCCTCTACGCCGTGGGCGGGCAGAACCTCGGCTACCTGCCCGGCAGCGAAGGGGAGAAGATGAACCCCTGGGCGGAGGCCGTGTTCGACACCCTCAGTGCGCTGGTGAGCAAGAACGTCATCGACGAGGTGGTCAACAGGGAGATCCTCGAGGTGCTTCCGCTCACCCACATCCGCGGACGGTCCCTCCACGATGCCTTCGTCATCGTCGATGAAGCGCAGTCGTTGGAGCGCAATGTTCTGCTGACCGTGCTCTCACGCATCGGAATGAACTCGAAGGTGGTGCTCACCCACGATGTCGCCCAGCGTGACAACCTGCGAGTGGGCAGGCACGACGGAGTCGCCGCGGTGATCGAGAAGCTCAAGGGCCACGAACTGTTCGCGCATGTCACGCTGACGCGGTCGGAGCGGTCGGAGATCGCCGCCCTGGTCACCGATGTGCTCGAGGAATTCGACCCATTCCGGTCCTGAGCCTCTGCTCCGGTCGCCGACCGCTCACGTTACCGCCGATGTCTCGCGCTATTCGGCGAGCGGTCGACGCTGGGGTGGGCGGTCGACGGGACTCGAAATGGGCCGCCAACACGAAACGGCGCCCGGACAGTATCGTCCGGGCGCCGTTTCGTTCTGTCAGATCGGAGGCTTACTTGTAGCTGCCGATCATGGTGGTGACGTCGAGGGCCTTGTCGAGGTCAGCCTCGGTGATGGAGCCGTTCTCGACGAAGCCGAGCGCGATCGTCGCTTCCTTGACGGTCATCTTGTTGGCCACGGCGTGCTTGGCGATCTTCGCGGCCGCCTCGTAGCCGATGACCTTGTTCAGCGGGGTGACGATGGAGGGGCTCGCCTCGGCGAGGAAGCGGGCACGCTCCTCGTTGGCGG
This sequence comes from Brevibacterium permense, assembly GCF_025506275.1. GTDB lineage: Bacteria > Actinomycetota > Actinomycetes > Actinomycetales > Brevibacteriaceae > Brevibacterium > Brevibacterium permense_A. The sequence goes on along the minus strand of NZ_QYCP01000085.1, from coordinate 90,785 downwards.
TGAGTCCGTCGATCATCTTCTCGGCCATGACGGTCGAAGCATTCGCGAGCAGGCGGATCGACTCGAGCAGGTTCGACGCCATGACGGGGATGCCGACGTTGAGCTCGAATGCGCCGTTGGTCGACGACAGCGACACGGACGTGTCATTGCCGATGACCTGTGCGGCGACCTGAATGGTGGCCTCGCAGATGACCGGGTTGACCTTGCCGGGCATGATCGACGAACCGGGCTGCAGGTCGGGGATGGCGATCTCGCCGAGGCCGGTGTTCGGTCCCGAACCCATCCAGCGCAGGTCGTTGCAGATCTTCATGTAGCCGTAGGCGATGGTCCGCAGCTGACCGGAGGCCTCGATGAGTCCGTCCCGATTGGCCTGGGCCTCGAAGTGGTTGCGAGCCTCGGTGATCGGCAGTCCGGTCTCCTCGGCGAGGATCTCGACCACTCGGGAGGAGAAGCCGTCGGGGGTGTTGATGCCGGTGCCCACGGCGGTTCCGCCCTGCGGGACCTCTGCCACGCGCGGCAGGGAAGCCTCGATGCGCTCGATTCCGTAACGGACCTGAGCTGCGTAGCCGCCGAACTCCTGACCGAGAGTCACAGGAGTGGCATCCATGAGGTGGGTGCGTCCGGACTTGACGATCGAGGAGAACTCCTTCGCCTTCTTCTCCAGCGAAGTAGCCAGGGTGTCCATGGCCGGGATGAGGGTGTTGACCAGGGCCTTGGTCACAGCCAGGTGCACTGAGGTGGGGAAGACGTCGTTCGACGACTGCGAGGCGTTGACGTGGTCGTTCGGGTGGACGTTGATTCCGTCGGCTTCGAGCGCCTTGGTCGCCAACGAGGCAAGGACCTCGTTGGTGTTCATGTTCGACGAGGTTCCCGAACCGGTCTGGAAAACGTCGATCGGGAAGTGGGCGTCGAATTCGCCTGCGATGACCCGGTCGGCGGCGTTCTGGATGGCTGTGGCGCGGGCTTCGTCAAGCACGCCGAGTTCGGCGTTGGCCTTCGCTGCGGCCTTCTTCACCTGTGCCAGTGCGGCGATGTGAGCGGATTCGAGGGTCTTGCCGGAGATCGGGAAGTTCTCGACGGCACGCTGGGTCTGTGCGCTGTAGAGGGCGTCCTTGGGGACTTTGACCTCACCCATGGTGTCGTGTTCGATGCGAAATTCTTCGGTCATTGTTGTCCTTTCCGTTGAATGCCTGGGAAATGATTGCGGAGCTCAGGCTCGTTGGGAGACTGAACGGCTGACCACCGAGGTGGCCGGTCGCTCAAGAAGCATAGGTGGAGACTGCGGCCTCGTCGCCTCCGTATTGGGCGACGACCGTGGTGTGGCCGTCGTGGAGCTGGTAGGTGAGCCCGACGATGATGAGTCGGCCGTCTTCGACGGCGGTCTTGATGATCGTGGACAGCTGCATGATCTTGTCGACCGTGTCCATGGTGTTCTGGCCGACGGTCTCGTTGATCGTGGTGCGCCCGTTCTTTCGGGCCCGGGCCACCGTCGGCAGGATGCGGGCGACGACGTCGGAGATGAATCCCGGGGGAGTCTCACCCGAGTCGTAGGCGTTGTAGGCGGCGGTCACGGCCCCGCAGCTGTCGTGACCGAGCACGACGAGCAGGGGAGTGCCGAGCATCTCGACTCCGTACTCGAGCGAGCCCAAGGTGACAGGATCGACGACCTGTCCGGCATTGCGCACTACGAACATGTCGCCGAGGCCGACGTCGAAGATCATCTCAGCGGCGACTCGGGAATCCGAGCAGCCGAAGAGAGTGACGAACGGGGTCTGGCTGTCCGACAGGGATTCGCGTCGCGCCGTGTCCTGGTTGGGGTGCCGCGGGACATCGTCGACGAAACGCTGGTTTCCCTCGAGGAGTCGCTTCCACGCCTGATTGGGCATTGCTTTCGCACCTGCTTCCGAATTGTGTGCATCGCACCCGGGCCCGGGGGCGATTGGAGGTCAGACCAGTCCGCGGCGTGCGGCTTCTTCGGCGGCCTCCACGTAGGAGTGCGTCTTCGCGGCCTGGTGCTCGGCGAAGACCTGCCGGACGGTCCCCGACTTCGACCGCATCACCAGGGAATGCGTGGTGACGTGGCCACCCTGGAACTTCACTCCGTCGAGCAGGTCGCCGTTCGTGATGCCCGTGGCGACGAAGTAGCTGTTGTCACCGGTGACGAGGTCGTCGGTATTGAGCACCTTATTGACGTCGAGGCCGGCCGTGGCGGCGGCTTCGCGCTCTGTGTCGTCCTGCGGCCACAGACGGCCCTGGATGACTCCGCCGAGTGCCTTGATGGCGCAGGCGGTGATGATGCCTTCGGGGGTACCGCCGATGCCCATGAGCATGTCGACGCCGGTTCCCGGACGGCAGGCGGCGATGGCTCCGGCGACGTCGCCATCGGTGATGAGCTGGATGCGGGCTCCGGCGGAGCGGATCTCATCGATCATCTGCTGGTGGCGGGGACGGTCGAGGATCATCACCGTCACTGAGGCGGGATCTTTCGTACCCTTCGCCTTGGCGACGCGGCGGATGTTCTCAGCGATCGGCAGACGCAGATCCACGGCGTCAGCGGCATCGGGGCCGGTGACGAGCTTCTCCATGTAGAACACGGCCGAGGGATCATACATCGCACCGTCTTCGGTCACAGCCATGACAGAGATCGCATTGGGCATGCCCAGAGCGGTCAGGCGAGTGCCGTCGATCGGGTCGACAGCTACATCGCAGTGCGGTCCGCCGCCGTCGCCGACCTGCTCACCGTTGAAGAGCATCGGAGCTTCGTCCTTCTCACCTTCGCCGATGACGACGGTGCCGGCCATGCGGACGGTGGAGATGACATTGCGCATCGCGGCCACGGCCGCTCCGTCGGCTGCGTTCTTGTCGCCGCGGCCGACCCAGGGGGCGGCGGCGATGGCTGCGGCCTCGGTGACTCGGACGAGTTCCAGAGCCAAGTTGCGGTCGGGAGCATCCGACTCGACCTGAGCCTTCTGTGACCATGAGTCGGTCACTGCGACAGGCGGAGCCTCCTCATCAACTCGTCCTCGGTCATGGTGAGATTTCACATCAACAGGCTCTTTGGAGTCACTCATGCTTCCAATTGTGCCACCCCTGTGATCGGGGTCGCGACAGCGGTGTCCGCTTGTGGCCGCAGTCACGTCCTTGGACCGGAATTGGCCCTACGCGCGCGAGCCGGGGACAATGGCGGTGTGAATGTCCGAAATGGTGCTGACGAGACGGGTACTCGAACGGTCGTCGACAAGGCGACGCCGAGTCCTAGGGGAGAGTCCATGGCTGATGAGTCCGGAGTGATGCTGCCGGGGTCCCGGGAAGAGATGCGCTTCCTGCGCAAGAACTCGAACTGGGTCAATATGGTCATCGCGATCCTCGCCTGTCTCGCAGTCGCCGTCGGGATCCTGTTCCTCGCCCCGCAGCCCGAAGTCGACTCAGAACGTGTCGTCGACTATCAGGGGATCGCCGAGCAGTCCCAGGGCAATGCAGAGTTCGACCTCATCGTTCCGCAGATCCCGCGTGGATGGACGTCGAACGAAGCCAGCCTCGATCGTGTGGGCGACTCCGAATACATCTCGTGGTACATGTCGTTCATCGGCCCCGACGACCAATGGGTGAGCATCGAACAGGCCGAAGCGAGTGCGAACTGGGCGAAGCGGAAGACCGATGAGGCAGTCGCTGCCGAGAAGGTGACCGTCGGAGGTGCCGACTTCCAGGTTTACCGCACTGAGGAAGCAAAGGAGTACTGGGTCACCCACAAGGGCGATATGTATGTCGTTCTGACTGCCACGGCTGCGCCGGACACCGTCAACAGCTTCGCCGATCAGGTGGCAGCCGAACTCAAATGACCTCAGGCTGACCCGAAGTTCTATTCGTTGTCGTCCGAGGACTCCTCACGGGCCTTGTCGAGGCGTTCCCGTGCTCCGTCGAGCCACGCCTGGCACCGGTCGGCCAGAGCCTCGCCACGCTCCCATAGTCGCAGTGAGTCTTCGAGCGGCAGGTTGCCGGTCTCCAAACGCTTGACGGTCATGACGAGTTCTTCGCGCGCCTGCTCGTAGCTGAGCGTGCTGATGTCGGGCTGGTCCTGTTGGGGCGTCGGTTCGGTCATCGGTGTCTCCTCCGCAGAGTGTGTGGAACGTGGACAGAGTGTGGAGTTGTAGTCAATCGTCGGTCGTTGAATCGTCGGTCTCCGAAGTGACCTCGGTGATATCTGCGTCGAAACGACCACGAGCGACCCGGACATGGACGGTGTCGCCGGCGGCGACCTCGGCGGCATTGCGGACGGCCTGACCTTCGTCGGTCTGCACCACGGCGTAGCCGCGCTCCAACGTCCGCAGGGGAGAGAGGGACCTGGCTTGGGAACGGAGATGCTGGATCTCGTTCTGAGCTTGGATGAGCAGTCCGTTCGTCGCCTGCAGACTGCGGCGGCGGATCATCGTCAGTTCGTTCTCATGCGCGGTGATCATCGTCTGCGGTTCGGCGAGCACCGGCCGTGATCGCACGGCGGTGAGCATCTCCTGCTCTCGGTCGAGGATGCGATTGACGGCAGCCTCGAGCTCGGCGCGGGCACGCAGCAGATTCATGCCTTCCTCGGCGACATCCGGAACGATCCTCTTTGCAGCATCCGTGGGTGTTGAAGCCCGCATGTCAGCGACCTCATCGAGGATGGGCCGGTCCGCCTCGTGCCCGATCGCCGAGACGACCGGTGTCTGCGCGGCGGAGACGGCACGGACGAGGGCTTCATTGGAGAACGGCAGGAGGTCTTCCATGCTGCCGCCGCCGCGGGCGATGACGATGACATCGATCTGCGGGTCCGCATCGAGCTCGGCGAGGTTCTTCATCACTCCCGGCACGGCATCCGGTCCCTGCACGGCACAGTTGCGGACTTCGAATTCGGCGGCAGGCCAGCGCAGGTGCACATTGCGGATGACGTCCTTCTGCGCATCCGAATCCCGTCCGGTGATCAACCCGATCCGGTTCGGCAGGAACGGCAGGCGCAGCTTCCGGTTGGGATCGAAGAGCCCCTCGGCGCCCAGCTGCTTCTTCAGTCGTTCGAGGCGGGCGAGGAGTTCGCCGAGTCCGACGGCGCGGATATCGTTGGCACGCATCGTCAGCCGACCGGTCTTCGTCCAGAAGTCGGCTTTGAGATTGGCGACGACGTGGTTGCCCTCGGTGAGCGGAGCTCCGGTGCGGTCGAGGACGTTCTTCCAGATCTGGACCGGCAGTGACATCTCGACATCGGTGTCGCGCAGGGTCAGGTAGCTGGCCTTGCCGCGATGGTTGAGTTCGACGACCTGCCCTTCGATCCACACGCTCGACATGCGGTCGATATAGGACTTCATCTTCGAAGACAGCAGACTCAGCGGCCACGGATTCTCCGCTGTGGTCTCGGCTGCGGTGGCGGCGAGCTCCTTCTGCTCGGCCGTTTCGCCGAGCGTGCCGGGAGTGCCGGAAATTCTTTGCGCCATTTAAGTCCCCTTCCGAATCCCAAGCCTAACGAACGGCACTGACGCAGCCCATTCCTGGCCGCAGTCGATGCCTCCGGCTTAGACTGAACGGGTGAGCGTCGTTTCAGTACCTGCCCCGACCATTCCGCGCCGGCGTCTGGCACCTGGCGAGATCCGCACTCCGGTCAATGCTGACAAGAGGGTGCTGCTGGCCGCACCGCGCGGCTACTGTGCCGGCGTAGACCGTGCTGTCATCGCCGTCGAACGCGCCCTCGAGCATTTCGGCGCACCGATCTATGTCCGCAGGGAGATCGTGCACAATCGACATGTTGTCGAGACACTTACCGAACGCGGAGCCGTCTTCGTCGATGACACCGATGAAGTCCCGGAAGGTGCTCGGGTCGTGTTCTCCGCTCACGGAGTCTCACCGGCCGTGCACACCGAGGCTGCCCAGCGTTCGCTGTCGACGATCGATGCGACATGCCCGTTAGTGACGAAAGTCCACAAGGAGGCCATCCGGTTCGCCCGGGACGGCTTCCGCATCCTCCTCGTCGGCCATGCCGGACACGAAGAGGTCGAGGGCACCATGGGCGAGGCGCCGGAACACATCACACTGGTGCAGAGTCCGGAAGAGGCCCGCACCATCGAGGTTCCCGATGCCGAGAAGCTGGTGTGGATCTCACAGACGACCTTAAGCGTGGACGAGACTATGGAAACAGTGGAGATCCTGCGTGAGCGCTTCCCGCACCTGCAGAATCCACCCAGCGATGACATCTGCTACGCGACACAGAACCGGCAGGTCGCAGTGAAGAAGATCGGGCCCGACGCGGATCTCGTCATAGTCGTCGGGTCGGCGAACTCCTCGAACTCCGTTCGCCTCGTCGAAGTCGCCCTTGAACACGGGGCGAAGGCTGCCTACCGTGTCGACTTCGCCCGCGAGATCGACGAGACATGGTTCCACGACGTCGCCACGGTCGGAGTCACCTCCGGAGCGAGTGTTCCCGAGAACCTCGTCCAAGACGTGCTGCAGCTGCTGGCCGACTACGGATTCAACACCGTCGAAGAGGTCGTCACCGCCGAAGAGGACCTCATCTTCTCGCTGCCGAAGGAACTGCGCAAGCTCGGCTGAGCTGAGCAAATCCGCTACGCGGCGCGACGGGGAGTTCCACGACTCAACGGAGTCGACAAACGCTGTCGATTCTCAGCTTGTCCCCGTCTGCCGATCATGCAGATGAGTCGGACCGTGTCCGTCGAAGTCCATGGCCCGAGGGCGACTGAGTTCTTCTGCGCTGATGCCGCGAGTGCGAGTGTCGAGTTCGGCCACGGCATCGAGTTCGTCAGCGACGATCCCGGTCGACGGGAACTTTCTGGCGGTGACGAGGAACCGGGACTCCAAGGACGAGACGAACCGGTTGTAGTCCTCGACGGAGCGGTCCAGGCTGGCCCCCATCCGTGACACATGAGTCACCAGAGTGCCGATACGTTCGTAGAGTTCCGTGCCCAGCCGCAGCACCTCGGCCGCCGAAGTGGACATGTCCGCCTGCCGCCAGTTGAGCGCCACGGTCTTCAACAGCACCAGCAGAGTCGCCGGTGAGGCGAGGACGACGTTCTTGCCCAGTGCATGATCGATCATTTTCGGGTAGCTTGCCGCGGCCGCGGAGAGCAGACCGTCGGTGGGCACGAAGCAGACGACGAAGTCGGGGGAGGCTTCGAACGCCTTCCAGTACTCCTTCGATGCCAGAGCATCGACATGTCGCAAAAGTGCGCGGGCATGGTCCTGACCGCCCGTGCCTGCGTCGGCCGCCTCGTCGGAAACCTCGCTCATCCGCGCCGACAGGGGAGTCTTTGCATCGATGACGATCGTGCCGCCGCCGGGCAGGTGGACGACCATATCGGGTCGGTGGCGCTTACCATCGCGTTCGACGCTGACCTGGGCGTCGAAGTCGACATGGGGGAGGAGGCCGGCATATTCGACGATGCGTTTGAGCTGGACTTCGCCCCAATCCCCGCGGTGGGTCGTCGAATTCAAAGCGTTGGCCAGTGACCCAGCGGATTCCTGGAGGCGGAGGTTCTGTTGGCTGAGGTGCCCGATCTGGGAGTTCAGTCGGGTGATCTGTTCGATCTGCGTGCGGTCCTGAGAGTGCAGGTTCTCCTGCAGGTTCTTCACGCTTGCCGCCAACGGTCCGATGGCCGCGGTGATCTCACCGGCCATTTGGGCATCGGCCTCGAGATCTTCGGTGCGCTGGGACAGGATGCGTGAAGTGGTCTCGGCGCGAGTGAGTCTCTCGAGGTACCGGGATCGTGTGAGGGTACGTCCGAGGAGGAACCCGAGGGCGGCGGCGAGGACGATCGCCACGATGAAGCCGATGATGACTGCGGCAGCGGGGAAAGCATTCATGGTTCCAGGGTGACAGAGGGCACTGACGCGAGAATTCGAGGACCACCTCGGCGACGGCTAGACTTGGATACCGTGGCTTTGACTATTGGAATCGTGGGACTGCCCAATGTCGGCAAGTCGACCATGTTTAACGCACTGACCAAGAACCAAGTTCTCGCGGCGAACTACCCGTTCGCGACGATCGAACCGAACGTGGGCGTGGTCCCTCTGCCGGATGAGCGACTCACGCGACTGGCAGAGATCTTCTCCTCCGAACGCATCCTCAATGCCACCGTCGACTTCGTCGACATCGCCGGAATCGTGCGCGGCGCCTCTGAGGGCGAGGGCTTGGGCAACCAGTTCCTGGCCAACATTCGTGAAGCCGATGCGATCTGCCAGGTGATCCGTGGATTCGTCGACGACGATGTCGTCCACGTCGACGGCAAGATCAGCCCAGCCGATGACATCGACACGATCAACACCGAACTCATCCTCGCCGACCTGCAGACGCTGGAGAAAGCGCGGCCCCGGATCGAGAAGGAAGTCAAAGGCAAGCGTGCTCCTGCCGAGCAGCTGACCGCGATCGATGCCGCCACCGAGATCCTCGAAGGCGGGCGGACGCTCTACCAGGCGATGCAGGCCGAGAATTTCGATGTCAGTGCGCTGCGCGAGCTGCAGCTGATGACGGTCAAGCCCTTCCTCTACGTCTTCAATGTCGACGACGAGGTGCTCGCCGATGAGGATAAGAAGAACGAGATGCGGGCCCTCGTGGCTCCCGTCGAGGCGATCTTCCTCGATGCGAAGTTCGAGTCCGAGCTCGCGGAGCTCGATGAAGAAGAGGCGCGGGAGATGCTCGAGTCGACGGGTCAGGAGGAGAGCGGGCTCGATCAGCTCGCTCGCGTCGGCTTCGACACCCTCGGTCTGCAGACCTACCTCACCGCCGGACCCAAGGAATCTCGTGCGTGGACGATTCCGAAGGGCGCCACCGCCCCCGAGGCAGCCGGAGTCATCCATACGGACTTCCAGAAGGGCTTCATCAAGGCCGAGATCGTGTCCTTCGATGATCTCGATGCGAACGGTTCCATGGCTGCCGCGAAGTCCGCCGGCAAGGTCCGGATGGAAGGCAAGGACTACATCATGGTCGATGGGGACGTGGTGGAGTTCCGCTTTAATGTGTAGTGCCACCATCTTTCGTCTTTATGCATTGATTGATGCAGGCCATTTCGTTCGATCAACGGAATCGTCCGGCCAATAAATTCGCTCGGGTCGGATCTCGCCCTCCCATAAGATGTGATTACTAACGCATGCGCGACCGAGGACGTGAACGATGAAGGCTCGAACGGGGTACATAGACCGCAGCAAATTGCAAAGCTGGGCCGACTCGCGTCGCTCGCAGTCTGAGTTCCCTCGTCTGGTGCGACGCCTCCTCCTTGAGACCACACCGGGCCTGGTCGAGCTCGGCGTGCCCGCGGGCGACGGCGTAGCGGCCGGCGGCTGGGACGGTTCTGTTCGGACAACAAAAGCGACGGCTTGGGTTCCGGATGGGTTGTCGGTGTGGGAGCTGTCGGTCAATTCCAGCCCCAACACGAAGGCCGATGAGGACTACTCCAAGCGAGCAGACACCCCGGATGGCACGCCAACAACTGATTGCACCTACGTCGAGGCGATCCTGCGTCCTTGGACGGGACGGGCCACATGGGCTAGAGATAAGCGAAGCGACAAGGTCTGGAGGGACGTTAGAGCCCTCGGGCTAGACGACATCGAGACATGGCTTGAGGCAGCGCCAACCACTTGGGCGTGGCTCTCGGAGGAGCTCGGCCTTTCGCCGTTCGGTCTTCGCACAGGTCTGACTTGGTGGCGCGACTGGGCAACGCAAACGAATCCGGCATTGACACCGGAAGTCGTGCTCGCTGGTCGAGCTGATGATGCAAAGGGCCTCGAAGATCGGCTTGCTTCATCCGGTTCCCTCACCACGGTTGCTGGCGCATCGATGGAGGAGATTTGCGCCTTCGTCGCTGCTATCGCCGTCAACCTTGACGACCAAGGCAGCGGGCAGATGCTCGCACGGCTCGCGTTCGTCGACGACGTATCCACGTGGAGGCAGTTGATGACCTCGTCCCAACCGCTCATCTTGGTCCCTCGCACACCCGAGCTGGCTAGGGAGATCCCCGCCGGTACCGCGCACAACGTTTGTGTGCCAGTCCTCTCGAACGAAGGTGCCGACGTCACACTTCCGGCGTTGGACGCCGCTGAGGTTGCAGCCGCGCTGACGAGCGCTGGAGTCACGGATAAAGATAGGGCCGACACGCTCGGCAGGCTCGCACGTCGAAGCTTGACTAGTCTTCGGCGTCACCTGGCCGTAAAGATCGTCCTACATCGACCGACCTGGGCTGACGCGAGTCCGTCCCGAAGCGTCCGATCAATCCTGTTAGCTGGCTCCTGGGGAGACAACGCAGAAGGGGATCGCTCGATCCTCGAGACGCTTACGGAAACCGACTACGAGTCGTTCAGAGAGACGATCACAGGGATAGCCGACAGCCCTACTGATCCTCTGGCAATCCGCACTGGCGGAACATGGCATCTTGTCTCGGCGGTGGATGCGTGGATGCTTTTGGTGTCGAAGCTGACTGACGACGACATGAAGCGATTCGAGTCCATCGTCGAGATGGTCCTCGCAGAAGGCGATCCGGCCCTCAAGCTACCGCCGGACCAACGGTGGAGAGCATCGATCGACGGTAAGACTCGCCGTTATTCCGGTGACCTCCGCCGCGGCCTCGCTCAGTCACTGGCCCTATTGGGAATGTATGGCGGAAATGTCGCCTTGTCGGGCGGGGCATCAGGTTCAGAGTTCGCAAACTATCTGGTCCGGAAGCTGCTCGAGTGGGCGTCGGCAGACGGCACCGGGCAGGCGTGGCAGTCGCTCGCTGACATCTTGCCGCTGCTCGCTGAGGCCGGGCCAGACGCCTTCCTCGAGGCGGTCGGCGCAGCAACAGCGGGCGATAACCCTTTGTTGGCCACCCTGTTTCAGGACAATGCGGACGAATCCGGGATCTTCTCGGGCAGCACTCCCCATAGCAATCTGCTGTGGGCCCTTGAGTGCGTGTCTTGGTCCCCCGATCACTTCGGACGTGCCGTCGATCTACTGGCACGCCTGGACGAGATCGATCCTGGTGGCCGGATGTCAAACCGTCCCGCCGCCTCACTGGCCGCGATTTTCCGCCCGTGGCATCCTGACAACTCCGTCGACCCTGACCGGCGAATCACAGTCCTCGACACGTTGCGGCACAGGCATCCCTACGCCGCCTGGAAGTTGGAGTGCAGCATGCTTCCAGAGAATCACGGGATGCACTTTCCGATCAGCGCACCAGCGTTCCGAACCTGGAAGCCGGACAAGCTTTCGGTGACATACGGCGAGATCTGGAAGATGACGACCGCCGCGGTCGAGCGCTGTATCGAGGACGCAGGCAGAGACGCACAGCGCTGGTCAGCGATCCTTGCTCACACTTCAGAGTTGCCACCAGCAGATCGAGAGCGTGTGGTGGCTGCCCTCGATTCGATGGTCAACCAGCCGGAGGTAGCGACTGATTTTCAGGACACGGTGTGGCGAGCACTCGTGGACCTTATCGGCCATCACCGAGAGTTTCCGGGTGCTGCATGGGCGCTCCCCGATGAGGAGCTGGGCAAGCTCGACGCGCTGGCCGCGCGCTACCGGCCAAAGTCCGCGTACGTCCGACTGGTCGGACTATTCCAGTCATGGACTCCGTATGTCGGCGCTCGCAGACAAGATGATTACGAAGGCTTTGAGCGCGAACTTGGACGCCAACGCGTCGAAGCCATCAAGGAGATTGAATCCGAGGGTGGATTTGACGCAATCACAAGACTGGCACGTGACGCATCGGTACACGGGTCCGTTGGCATCGCCCTAGCGAACGACGGCTCGTCGCACGATGAAGAACTTCTTGCTTGGTTGGCGTCTGACGACCAAGATCTCACCAGCACCGCGATGTCGTACTTCTCAACTCGCTATGCCTACGAAGGGTTCGCGCTCATCACAGGCTTACTCGAACGGGACAACCTCACGGTCGATCAGCGTGCTCGACTCCTGCTTGTCGCGCGAGACAACCTACCGGAGGCATGGGCTCTGGCTACTGCAGACCCGGAGCTTGAGATCAGGTACTGGGAGGCGTTTCAGCCGTTCGGCTTGGGGCAAGACTTCGACATGGTCGACGAGGTTTCCGATCGATTGATCCAAGCTGGTCGCTACGCCGACGTCTTGCATCTCATGAGCATGTACTCCCACATCGACAAGGACGGGCCGCGCCCACAGGCAGCGAAGCTCATTGTGAGGGCGCTGGACGGACTCTTGGCAGATCAAGCTCAATCTGCCGCTGCTCGCGACCTATCGACCTATGACTTCCAGCAACTATTTTCCTACCTCGAAGCCATGCGCGATCATCTTGCGTCTGGCGACCTTGTTCGACTGCAGTGGTCGTATCTTCCGGCGCTCGGCTTTGACGCGAAAGCACCAACGTTATCCGAAAGCTTGGCTGTTGACCCTGCATCATTTGTCGAGATTGTGTGCACTGTCTACCGTGCCCGGCCGAGCGGTGAAGACGACAAAAGCGCCGAGGAACAGGTCGACGAAGAACAATGCGACGTTTCCATGGCGACCAATGCTTTCCGCCTGCTCAATGCATGGGACACGCCGCCTGGGCTCGTCGATGGCTTCATGAATGCCGAGGCGCTTCGAGCCTGGCTTGATCGGGCAATGGAGCTTTTGGCCGAACGCGGGCGGACTGAGGTTGGTCTGAAGCAGATTGGTCAGGTTCTCGGGCACACCCCACCAGACGCCGACGGTACTTGGCCCGGCATCGTCGTGCAGGATCTCCTCGAAGAAGTGCAGCTCGATCACATCGAGACCGGCCTCTACCTCCAGATCGTTAATAGTCGCGGCGTCACTAGTCGCGGCTTGGAAGACGGCGGCGATCAAGAACTTAGACTCGCCTCGGACTATCGAGTCAAGGCGGAAGCGCTTGCCGATAGCGCGCCTCGGGTGGCTGGTTTGTTTAGGCGAATTGCTGCCTCGTACGAGAGCGACGCACGGCGGAACGAGGAGGACGCTGAACGATTCCGGCGTGGACTGCGCTGACCGGTAAGTCTGGTGTCACTCGCCGGGATCGCGGCGCACGGCGAGCTTCCCGAGCTGAAGGCGGGCGCGTGTGCCTTCAGACGTTATTCGGCTACGGAACGTGGTGGAGTTCCGGTTCAATGTGTGATTAGTCGGGCACTACGCCCGCAGACGGTGCGTCTCGCTGCCGAAAAAGATCAGCGGCTGCTGCTCTTCGTCTCTGTATAGGTCGAGCACCTTCAGCAGCATGAGCGTGTGATCGCCGGCTTCCACGGAGGTGCGCGGTTCGACCGCCAGCCTCGCCAACGCTCCGCGCACGAATGCGGCCTCGGCGAAGACGTCCATCTCGATGCCGGTGAATCGTGTTGCGGCGGGGCGGCGCAGTCGATCGAGGAGGGCCTCGTCGCGTTCGCCGAGCACGCTGATGCCCCACCGAGGTGCAGTCCGAAGCGCGGGCCACGTCGTCGAGGTGTGGGCGAACGACAGCGAGACCAGCGGCGGGTCCAGAGAGACGGAGACGAGTGAGTTGGCCGGCATGCCGATGATCCGTCCGTCGATCTCGGAGGCGACGACCGACAGTCCGGTCGCGAAGCCCGCGAGGGTGTGGCGCATAGCCTCAGGTGTGGGTTTGCTCATGAGATCCTCGGGTCTGGACCGTACTGGCGCGCGACTCCGAGGTGGTCGGGCAGTGTCGTGCACTCGTATTCCTCGTGGAAGAGACCCCGTTGTTGGAGGATCGGCACGACCTCGTCGACAAAGGTGTCGACGCCGTTCTCGTACACGTCGATCGAGACCCAGAAGCCGTCGACCGCGCCGGCCTCGAACCACTCCTGCATGTGATCGGCCGTGACCGATCCCGGGCCGATGGGAGTCGGGTGGTAGTCGATCACCCCATGGGCGAGGATCTCGCGGACCGTCCATCCCTGTGCGGCCACTTTCAGGGCGCGAGGCGCGCGCGGGTCGAACGGCGTAGGGCGCGCGGCCTCCAGCTGCGTCGGAGTGAGCGGGCAGTCCAACTGCGCCGGCCGTAGCTCGATGCCGAGCATCTGCCCGAGGTAGGGAACGCGGCGGAGGAACGTGTCGGCACCGAGTTGCAGTCGGCCATCAATCGCCTCGCGCACTGTCGGCGCGATAGCCGGCATCACGCCCGCGAAGAACTTGATCTCATCCGGATCCCGCCCCACCTGCTCCGCGGCGTCGCGAGCTGCCTGGCGTTGGGCACGGGCATCGTCGATCGTGAAGGTCGAGCCGATCACGCCGTTCGCGTATCGACCGGCGATGCCGAGCCCGTTCGCGCCTCCTCCCGCCTGGAAGACGACTGGCTGCCCCTGCTCCGATGGCGGGATCGGCAGCGGCCCACGCGAAGCGACGTGCGTGCCACCGAGGTTGACCGGTACGATCTTCGACATGTCCGCAAAGCGTCCAGCTGCCTTGTCTCCGATCCACGCGTTCTCCTGCCAGCTTCCCCAGAGCGCCTGGACGATCTGGATGGTCTCGTGCGCGCGCTTGTAGCGTTCGGGGCGATCGGCCACCTGTGCGCCGAAGTTCGCAGCGGCGTTCGGGTCGCTGGTGGTCGCGGGGTTCCAGCCCATGCGTCCGTGGCTGAGCACGTCGAGCGTCTTGAACTGTCGGGCGAGGTTGTACGGCTCCATGAAGGTCGTCGACGCCGTCGACACCAGGCCGATGTGTGAAGTTTCCCTTGCAACGGCGGCCAAAGTGATGAGCGGCTCGAGCGTCATCTGCGGGGCTTCGTGGGTGAGGTCGCTCGATAGGGCCGGTGTGTCGGGCAGGAACAGGAACTGGAGTTTGCCGCGCTCGGCTACCTGCGCATAGCGGACCATGGCGTCGAAATCGGTGTAGGCAAAGGGATCGACGCGCGGTGCCCGCCACGCGGTCGTCTGCGATCCGTAGCCGTTTCCGAACTGCATACCTAGCAGCATCTTGCGTGTGGTCATGGTGCCATCGTCCAACCTTCACATCTGCGTCAACGTCAATGCGGGCGCTGGTCGGAAATCCATGGCCGCGTGCGGCGAGCACGATGACGAAAACGAGGACCAGGAAGGCAAGGTTGACCCATGGCAGAGCCCCGGCTCCGAAGCCCGCCAGGAACACACCACCGAGCACTCCTCCTGCCGCGATCCCGACGTTCCACCCGGTGACCATGACCGACTGGGCGGCGTCGACGGCGTCTCCGGCAGCGTTGGTAAGAGCCGCCTGTGGCAGGGCCCCGCCCGCACCGCCGAACGCGAGGCCCCAGATCGCCGCACTCACGTAGACAAGAGCAGGGACGCCGTCGGCGAGGCCGAGGGCGGTCATCCCGACGCCCACGAGTGCAACATCCACCAACATGAGGGTGCGTAGGTGGCGGTCGATGAATATTCCCGTGGCCCAGAGTCCGACGAGTGCGGCCAGTCCGAAGGTGAGCAGCACGGTGCTGAGCCCTCCGCTCATGCCGACGTGCGCGGTGTACGTCGAGGCGTATGTGTAGAACACGTAGTGGCCGATGATGAACAGCACAGAAGCGGCGATGATCGCGAGGACGCCGGGACGCCGGGCCGCGGCGATCACCGAGGCGCGCTCACCCTTGGGCTGTCCGGGAAAGTCGGGCACGACGGTGAGCACCCAGACGAGGACGGCGGCGGACAGGAGCGCCATGACGATGAACGTAGGTCGCCAGCCGATGAGCTCAGCGATCGCTGTGCCGATCGGAGTCCCCACAGCGAGGGCGATAGGAGGGCCGGATAGTGCGATCGTCAGGCCGCGCCCGCGGTGCTCTGGAGGGGTGAGCCGGGCCGCATAGCCCGCGGCGACTCCCCAGACGACGCCGGCGAAGAGTCCCGCGACGAACCGAGCAGCCAGCGTCAACGTATACACGGGCGAGGCGGCGACGACGATGCTGGTGACCGCGTATCCGGTGAGTGCCATGACGAGCAGGCGTCTGCGCGGCCACCCCATGGTGGCGCTGATGATGGGAATCGCACCGACGATCGAGCCGAGGGCGTAGACGGTGACCGTCTGGCCTGCCGCGGACTCTGTGATTCCGAGGTCCTCGCTGATCGCGGGGAGGAGACCTGCGGGCATGGTCTCGAGCATGGCGGTGAGGAAGCCGCTCGCGGCCAAGGCGAGCAGGCCGCCCAGGGGCAGCTTGCCCGAAGCTTTAGCGGACGAAGCGGGTGAAGGTGAGGCTGTCACGTCGTGAGTTCTCCTGATCTGTGTCACGAATCCTGTCGTGATGACATTTTCAAACCTTCACATGGGTGATAATGTCAAATCGGGGGCGCTGAGCATGCGCTGTGCGTCGTTGATGTCGATGAGATGGAGGAGCCGTGCGGATCGGTGAGCTGTCGCGGAGGACTGGGGTTCCGACTCGGATGCTGCGGTACTACGAGGAGCAGGGGCTGATCGCGCCGCGCCGCCGCGAGAACGGCTATCGCGAATACGGCGAGTACCTCGTGGATCGCGTGCGCAAGATCCGCGAGCTCCTCGATTCGGGGATCCCGACGCGGATCATCGGGGACATGTTGCCGTGCCTCGATGACACGAGCGACACCGTCATAGCTGAGCCCGACCCTGAGTTGCGGGCGTTGCTGGTCGAGCAGCGTGACAAGATGTCCGAGCGCATCACGGTGCTCGAGCATAATCGCGATGCGCTCGACCGTTACATCGTGGCGATGGATCGCGCGGAGCGCGATGTCGCCGATGGGGCTGTCTCAACGGTGTGATTCGCTGTCGGGCAATGGGCTGCGATGGTGGCCGAGGCCCGTTGCTTCGACCGCTGCTGTAGTCCTGCTATGTTTTCCGAGCCTGTTGAGGAGTTGCCTGTGGCCCGCTCGCGTACTGTGCCCCGAACCGTGGAGCATCCGGATCTTGCTCGTGTCGATCTTCAGCAGGTGCTGGAGGCGCTGGTGGATCCGGTGCGCCGGATGGTCGTCTCGCAGCTCGTTCGGAAAGGGGAGGAGATGAGTTGTGGCACGTTCGATGTGCCGGTCTCAACCTCCACCCTCACTCATCACTTCAATGTGCTGCGCGAAGCGGGCGTAATTCGGCAGTACTACCTCGGTGTCACCAAGATGAACGCGCTGCGCGCTGAGGAGATGGAGCGGCGATTCCCCGGTCTGTTGTCGGCAGTGATCACGGCGAGCGAGTCGCAGGGGGACATCGCTGGCAGCTAAAGCAGGTCGTTAGTCCGATGAGTGTCGAAATTTGACGCACATCGAACTATGCGGGATGGTGTATGACGACGCCGTGAAAGATTGGCTTCGGTCGTCATTCACTGAACTGCATCGAGGAGTCACGCATGAACCGTGTCGTTCGTTTTCACGAGACCGGCGGGCCTGAGGTCCTGCAGCTCGAAGAGTTGCCTGTGCCCGCACCCGGTCCAGGTGAGGTCCTGATTCGAGTCAAGGCGCTGGGGCTGAACCGAGCGGAGTCGATGTTCCGCCTCGGTCAGTACGGTGTCGATCCGGTCCTGCCGTCCAGTATCGGATATGAGGCAGCGGGAGTGGTCGAGGGCCTCGGCCAGGGCGTGACGGGCCTTGACCTGGGCGACGCCGTGAGTGTCGTGCCCTCCTTCGCAATGACGGAGTACGGAGTGCACGGAGAAGTCGTCTTGGCCCCGGCTCACGCGGTCGTTGTCCACCCCGCGCGGTTGTCCTTCGAGGAAGCGGCCTCGGTGTGGATGCCGTTCATCACTGCGTATGGGGGACTTGTCGACCTCGCTGATATTCAGTCCGGTGATACGGTCCTCGTCTCCGCATCCTCCAGCAGTGTTGGACTCGCCGCCATGCAAATCGCGCACAGGGTGGGAGCTCGAGCTATCGCACTCACGCGCACCGAGGCAAAGAAGCAGCAGCTCCTTGACGCTGGGGCGGATGCGGTCATCGCCACTGCCGAGGAGGATGTTCCCACCCGTGTCGCCGAACTCACAGGAGGGCAGGGCGCGCGCGTCATCTTCGATCCCGTCGGCGGTGAGGCGCTGGCCGACCTCGTCGAAGCTGCCGCGCATGGGGCCCACATCATTCTGTACGGAGTACTCGACCGGGCTCCGGCACCGCTGAACGTCGGAGACGTCCTATTCAAGCATCTCACCATTCGGGGATACGAACTTTTCGAGATCACCACTGACGACCGGCGACGCGCCGAAGCTGTCGCTTTCGTCACTGATGGTCTCGCTTCCGGCGAGCTGACCCCGGCCATCGACAGCGTGTTCCCGCTGGAGGAGGTCGTCGAAGCGCATCGCTACCTGGAAGGCGGGGGACAGGTCGGAAAGATCGTCATCACTGTTCCCGGAGACTGATCGTACTCATCAGGATTCCAGGAGTCTTGGCTCACGGCTTTCCGCTCGAAGACATTCAATCGCTCGCCCGAGACAATGCGCTGGCGTTCAAGGACGGCGGCCGACCGCCTCGCGCCGACTATGTTCGCCGATCGGTGTTCGTGCTGCTCGACGGGATCTGCTCATCGTCTGGTGCGTGCGTCTGACTTCGCGAGCCTGATGAGACTGCCGTACGTGTGGTCACGTGGTTGAATGGAGATTTTCGCTCTCACGTCTGCGGGTAGCGAATAGGTCAGCATCTGCAGTGCCGAGCCGGAATGCCGGCAGACCCGCTACGGGATCGCCGATCCTCACATCGCAGCCGCACTCACGGCCCTCGTCGATGTGACCCTCGCCGTCGACGAGAGCGGCCCATTCATGGACCCGCAGTGCTCGTTGCCGGGCTGCTGCGAGACGGGAGCCGGCCAGCGACCGCCGCACTGCTCACACGAGACCGGCGGGACGTCCTTCGCAGCCGGATCCGCATCGTTGTCGCGACCACGATCAGCTGGAACGTTGTCGAGACGATGGTCACGCTGATCGCCGGTCACGCCGCCTTGTCGGCCGCGTTCATCGGCTTCGGCTCCATCCTCGAGGTGCTTTTGGCCGCCGCGGCGGCCTGGCAGTTCACCGCCACCGACCATGAGAAGCTGGAGAAGGTCGTGCTCCGGGGCATTGCCCGTTCTTCGCCCTGGCCATGTCCGTGAGCGTGGACACGGTTCTCTCCTTGCTCGGACTGCGCGACCCGGAGCATTTCCCTGTCGGCATCGCGATCGCCGTGCTGAGCCTGGTCGTGATGCCCTTCCTGTCCTGGTTCGAGCGTCGGACGGGCCGCGAGCTGGGCTCGGCGTCTGCCGTCGCCGACTCCAAACAGACGCTGATCTGCACCTACCTGTCGGCGGCGCTGCTGGTCGGGCTGGCGCTCAACAGCAGGCTCAGGTGGACCCGCGCGGACTCCGTTGCCGCGCTGGTCTTCGCCGTCCGCGAGGGCATCGAGGAGTGGAAGGGTGATGCATGCTGTGCCGCGCCGGTGTCGGCACTGACCGGGGAGCGGGAAGCCGACTCCTGCGAGGACGGATGCTGTGCCGAGGATGCTCACTGAGTATGGGGAATGGACATGACCCGCATCGGGCCGCTGAGCAGGCTGCTGGCCGCCTGCGCGCTGACATCGAACGCGGGCAGAGAGCAGGTTGAGAGGCGGCGAGCCTTCGAAGATGACCACCTACCGTCCGCTGAGCGGGCGAGAGCGAGCCTGGTCGTCCACTACTCTAAAGTCCACGACTCCGTGCAGCGGTCGCGTGATCTCGTTGTGGTCGAGAGCAGGTGCTGCTGGGCGATCGACGAGAGCCGCGCGGACCTGCATCTGGTCGCCTCCGGTGCGCCTGATCGGCCCCGGCACTCAACGTGGACAGCCGGAGGATGGGCGCGAAGTAGACCGCCCTACGTGTGGACACGTGGTCGAATTCAGATTCTCGAACTGAACCACTGATGCGCTTTGCTCGACACGGCTTCAGAGCGAGATTGCTCGTTGCTGCGACTCTCAGAGGGCTGGACGTGGGTGCAGAGCATGTGAAGGGCCTTGGTCAGAACTTGCGAGCGGCGACGTCCGGTCGGTGTGAGGCTGCCAGCAGCTTCTCGAGCTCGTCGGCGGTCAAGGGGCGACCACGGTCTGCCAGGTAGTCATCGCCGAACCCGTCTGGACCTTCTGCGTAGATCGCGGTGTATGCACCTGATTCGGGCTCGGCTCGCCAGGACTCACTGAGCGACCCCGCATCGATCGGATGGAAACCGAGCGCTCGCACGAGGTCGGTGACTTCATCCTTGGCCCGGGGGTCGTCTCCAAACACAGGCAGTGCCGTCCGCGGTTCTGAGTTCGCGAGCAGCGGGATGTGGTGAGCGACGATGTTGTTGAAGGCCTTGACCACTCGTGCGCCAGGCAGCAGCGTCTGCTCAAGCTCGGCAGTGGTCATCTCATGTGTGTCGAGGACCTGGATGCGCCCGTCGCGATGGGGATAGTAGTTGCCCGTGGACAGGATCGTCTTGCCGTTCAGGGCGGCATGGGGGAGCCGCTCGTACGCGGCGAGCGGAATTGCGAGGACGACGAGGTCGCTGAATGCGGCGGCCTCTTGAGTTGTCCCGGAGTGAGCGTTCGCGCCCAAGTCCGCCACGAGATCGGTGAGGGTCTCGGTGCCGCGGGAGTTGGCGATCGTCACCTGAATGCCTGCATCAACGGCGAGATGCGCGATGGCTTTGCCGATGGCTCCGCTGCCGATGATTCCGATCTGGTTCATTGCATGTCCTTGCTACCGCCCTGCGGCGGATTTTCTTGGTCTTCTGGGGTGGTTTCGGCGTCGATGGCATCGAGTACCAGAGGGAGCAGGCCTGGGAAGCGGCGAGCGAGTGCGTCTGTGCGTAGCCAGTTGCGGTGACGCGTCCCGTCGACCTCCTGACTGATGAGCCCGGACTCGCGCAGGATCCGCCAATGTCGCGTGAGCGCAGACTTCGACACACCGAAGTCGGAGCTGCTGCATGCGCCGCCCGGATGGGATGCGATGTGGGAGACGATCGCCCGTCTCACGGGGTCTGACAGTGCAGACATCACGGCGAACAGATCGATCTCGTCCTCCGTTGGAACCGCAAGGGGGCGAGCGAGTCGGCTTGCCATCAAGGACTCCTCGAGTTCTCGTGCATGTTCACTTACTGACGTACATGCTAACCCATGTTCACTCTTCTGTGTACATAAGGTCTGGTCCTCATGTGGCGCAGAAGTGGTTCTGCGGCTTGAGCTCGTGCGAGCACGACGGTACAACTCAGTCTCGTCAGGCTGGAGCGCCCGGGAGCGCCACACCTTCGGTAACCGTGGCGACGCGGTGGAGTTTCGTTTCGCCGTATAACGTCTGCCGTCCCGCAACAGGGTCGCCTATCGTGCCCTATCAGGGTTGGGGGTGCAATCTTTTGCCTGCCCAAGTTCGGATCGTCATTGGCGGTCGCCCAAGCACCTTCTCGATGTCATCACGTCCGGTCAGTTCTCCGGGGAGCTCGCCGGACACGGCTCTGCGCATCTTCTCGACGCCGCTTTCCAGGTACAGGCGCGTGCCGGCATCCGGAATGGTCTTCACGATCTCGGCTAGGTAGCTGGGCTGCTGCACGTCGCAGGAAATGGGCGTGCCCAGTGTGTGGGTGAGAACCTCGGCGACCTCGGGGCCGGTGAGGATCTCCGCGCTGAGCCAGTAGTCGCTGTTGCCATGCCGTTCCGGTCCTTCGCGCAGGACCATCGCAGCGACTGCTGCAATGTCATCGGCAGACACCCAACCTTGTGGAGCTTCGCCATGGTTCACGCTGAACGATCCGGTGTCGGTGATTGGAGGAGTGGTGTCCAGAGTCGATTCGATGATCGAGTTGGGGTGCAGATTCGTCCAGGCGATGCCGCTGGCCGCCATGTAGGTCTCGATGAGATCGTGCCAGGTGTAGTGCGGTACGAGGTCGCGGCGGGAGGTGTATACACCTAGGTGGATGAGGTGCTCTACCCCTGCGTCCGCGGCTGCATCGATGAGGGTCTTGCTCTGGTAGAGCATGCTCGCGGAGTACCCGGTGAGGAGAAACACACGATCGACGCCGGTCAGCGCTTCCGCAAAGGACTCCGGGCGATCCAAGTCGAGCAGAACGCTGTCGCGGCCCTCGTCCCGCCAACGCTGCACCGCCTCAGGGCGGCTCGATGACACGCGGAGGTCGAGTCCGTCGGGCCCGGAATCAAGTTCGTGCACGAGCCGGGAACCGATAGTCCCCGACGCTCCGATGATCAATGCTCTTGCCATATTCAATTCCTCTGTTCGATCTTCACGTAGTCCAGCGCCATTGGACAAAGCTGTACATGACACTGTCGGGCGATACGTGTGGGCTAGCGTTCTTGGATAGTTTCGGCTAGGCGGATAAACATCTGTGCCGCGGCTTCCGTGGCAAGAATCCCGCGCACTGACTCGTCATGGAGCGGGCGAGCTCGGGCCAGTAGTTCCACCCCTGCCTGCGTCAGCTCCGTGTAGATGCCGCGGCGGTCTTCGCTGCACAGCACCCGGCGCAGCAAATCGCGCGATTCGAGCCTGTTCACCAGACGTGTCGCAGCTCCGGTCGTGAGGCCGGCGATGAGCGCGACGTCCTGCATGCGCAGATGGCCGTTGGCCTGTTCCTCTAGGATGTCGAGGACCGTGAACTCGACCAACGAGAGGTCGACCTCGTTTAGGGCCAACGTCGCAATCCGCTGCAGATGGCCCTGCATGGAGTTCACCTGGCGGGCTACGGATATCAGCCGTCGGTTTGGGTCGACACCCGTGGTCCGATCGGAACCTGGCGATTCCGCATCGAGATTCGGACAGTGGTGATATGTAGTCATTCGGCTTCCCGTCGCACTAAGCATCTGCATAAGATGATAGCAGGCGTGTGCAGATAGTGTCAGCTGTCCCGGCTGCGGCCCGTGCCAGCGCGCTCGTGGCGCTACCCGGGACGTGGCGGCGCTAGGCCCCAGAGATTAGTCGGCTGCGGAACGCGGTGGAGTTCCGCTTCAACGTCTAGAGTGTGCCGTCACTATCCAGCAGGTAGAACTCGTCGTCTCCTCGTCGGATAACGCCGTGCACACGGTTGAGATTGCGTAGCGTGAGCCGAACGTAGGCAGGAATCTTCAGCAGCATGTCGTCGAGTTCTGCTCGCCACGAGACCTTCTGCCTGCCAAAACGAGGAGGATAGATAGGCACGTCGTCTCCAGCGACAACTAGGCATTGTGACACGGATACGACGAGTGGCGTCGAACGCGGCTGGTTCAGTCGTGCGACATAGGCTCGTGCGTCCACCTCAGAGTGGTGGTCGATCTCGTAGTCGAGAGCGAATCGCAATGGCGGCACGCCTTCGCGTTCGTCTCTGTCAATGGTCGTCAGAGTGAGGCCAGCGACGTTCGTGCCGGTCATCGCTAGGCGTTGGCTGGTGACGACCGGCGTGATGTTTCGGTGTTTGTTGGCGTTTGAGAAGTTGCGAATGAAGATGGCGGAGATGTTGTAGGGAATGTCGATTAGCCCGTCCGCGTAGTTCGGCTGCGCATCCTCGATCACCTCAACGAAGCGCTTGTCCATGCGCGCGAGGAACTGCTGGAGACGCTGATCCTGACTTCGTTTCTCTTCGAATCTATCTTCAAGCGGAAACTGGACGGTTAGCTTTCCGCGCTTGCGGAATGTGCGATCAATCGCATAGTCGTTCCAGAGGTGCTCAATCGCCATGTCGAGGCATGACCGAGCATCGGTGACTATGTTGCCGATGAGGAAGTTGATGTCCTCTGGTAGTGCCGGAGGTTCGATCACGTCGGCGGAGAACTCCAAGTATCCGGGTCGCACCGTACCTTCATCGATCGTTGTCGTGAGTTCAGCTCGCTTAGAGAGCTCGATCCAAGGTCGTGCGAGCTGACGCACGGTGTCGACCTGCTTTTCAACCCATGAGAGCCGCCGCCATGAATCATGAAAGATCTCTAGTTGTTGCTCGCGCTCATTGTCCATGGTCATATCTTGGCAGAGCATGACCGTTGAGCTTCTTGTCTACAACGTGGGCGGGTGCTCGAAGCGTCGATCGGTTTCTGAATTGCGGCACAAGTGCCCGGCCGATACACACAATGCCAACGAGACGCCTCGCGCAGAGGTTGCTCTGTGTTGGAGCGCGGTGGAGTTCCGCTTCAACATGCGAGAGCCGCGTCCGAAGCGAGCCGCATGCACACGAGTCGCGGACGCTCGTCCCAGGTGGAGACCTGCTCGAATCCGCGCGATTCGTAAAGGCGGATGACGTCCTTGCGCCAATCCCAGACCGTGAGCGTCACTGGGCGGGCAGCGGACTCGGCGATCGCCGCATCGAGCAGGGTCGAGCCGACCCCGCGACCGCGCGCCTCCAGTGACGCCCACAGCCGCTTGATCTCGACCGAACTCCCACTCGGCTTCATGACGACGACACCGACCAAGCGAGCATCCAGATCCGCGACGAAGATGCGGCATCCTGCGGGAGTGCCGATCGGATCCCGGACCTCGGGGTCGTACCGCTCGGGAAGCTCGCCCGAGGGCGAGAACTGCCCGCCGGCGTCGTGCACCGTCTTCTCCCTTTCCGTCTGAAAGAGATAGGCATGGAGCGCCGCGCCGATCGCCGGAACGTCGTCGGGGCAGGCAGGACGGACGAGGGGCCTGGGCGACGCGACCGACATGATCTCGAGTCTTGCAGACGGCGAGGTCTGCGCCGCGCACGGTGATCGAGACCGATTGTCGAGCTGCATCCGGCCGGACCGTGTGGGCGGGCCGCATATGAAGCCGTGGATCGGTCCGACAGGACAGATCTACTGGCTGCGTACCGCGATGGGGCAAAGCTTCTCGCTCTCGCATCCGCAGATACCGAAGCGAGCCTTCAGCGATGACTACGGGCGACCGCCAAGCAGGCTGCCCTATGCGCGGGGACGCGGTGGAATGGAGATTTTCGCTCTAGCATCTGGTCGGCGACGAGGCGGCGCGACCGCGCAGTGTTTGACCTGTGCTGGTGGAACCCGTATCCTCCAAGTAACACGGCAGGCCCGCTTCTCGCGATGAGACGCGGGTCTGTTCTCTTTCTACCCCCGGGTACCGGGGACGCCAGGACGATGCACACGTGACGACCCCGAACAGCACCTACGCGAAGCCGTTCCTCACGGTCCCCGAGCAGATCCGTCGGCTGCGCGGGCGGGGCATGGACTGCGGCGACGACGCCTACGCGGCCGCCGTCCTGCAGCGCTACGGCTACTACCGGCTGTCGGGCTACTGGCACCTCTACCGCGACCGGCCTGCGCCTCCTGCGCCTCGGTTCGACGACGAAGGACGAGAGATCCGCCTGGACACGTTCGTGCCAGGGACCGGCCTGGCGCACGTGGTCTCCCTGTACGAGTTCGACCACGAGCTCCGCATGCGCCTCAGCGACGTCCTCAGCACCATCGAGACGGCCTTCCGCTTCTTCATCGGCCACCGGCTCGGCAGGGTCGACGCGTTCGCGCACCGGCATCCCTGGACGCTCGGCGCGACGAGGCAGGAAGATCCCAGCGCCCCGCCCGAGCCGACCACCGCCTACCGCGAGTGGATCGAGGAGTACGACCGGCACGAGCAGCGCGCCCGGGGAGACTTCGTCGTACATTTCCGCCAGCAGTACGGCCCGCACCTGCCCATCTGGGTCGCAACAGAAGTGATGTCCTTCGGTGTGCTGAGCAGCCTCTACGACCTGATGCTGCAGTCCGACAAGGAGATCCTCGCAGCTCGTTTCCAGGTCCATGCCGCCGACGGCCGCGGAGACCGCGGAGCCCTCGGCAATTGGCTGAACATCCTCAGGAACGTGCGGAACATCTGCGCGCACTATGGCCGCGTGTGGAACCGCGCGTTCGACGTGACCATCGCCGCGCCGAGGAAGGCGCAGAGGAACGCCGACGATCCGCTCGCGCCGCTCGCGGACGACCGGACGAACAACAGGCTCTACGGAGTGCTGCTCGTCATGCGCCACCTCTTGCTGAGCATCGCGCCAGAGAGGGCAGACGTCGTCGACTTGGCCGACTTCATCGAGGACCAGTCCCGCACCGTCGGCTTCGGCATGGAGCAGCTCGGCTTCCCGGACGACTGGCGGAGCAGCCCGATCTGGGACCGGGCCTTCGTGCTCGACCGGTCGGCAATGGTGGCCGCGAGCCTGCTTGACCGCGTCGAGAGCCTGACCGTAGGGGACGCCCGTGCGGCGCTCACTGCTGCCGAGCCGAAGGCCAAGGCTGACCCTCGGACGCCGTGCCAGCTGGCGGCAGCGAAGCGCGGAGCTCAGAAGTCCTTGCTGCGCAGCTACCTCAAGCACGACGTAGTGATCGAGGTCGTGCTCGGAGGGACGAAGTTCTACCCGGCCTTCCAGTTCCGTGACGGAAAGATCATCGACGCGCTTGCGGAGATCAACCGGGCACTCGCTCGATCCTGCAAAGACTTAGACCCGACCGACATCGCCAGGGCGCTCCTCGACTGGTGGCAGACGCCGCACCCAGACCTGCCGCAGGACACGGACGGCTCAGACCGATCGCCCCTCGACATGCTGAGCTCGGTCACCGAGGAGGAGCTCGCCGCGGCGGTCGACGGGGCGGACGCCATGCGCAGCTTCGTCGTGCCTCACGACTTTGACCAGGGCAGGGCGTGCGAGTCATCCTCCGTATCGGAACGTCGGCGCACGAAGAACGCGTCCGCGAGCTGACTCGGGTTGAGATGGAGGGAGGCGCTGGTGAAGGTCTCGGACAGCCGTGCGGCGACCGCGAGGCCACCGGTGACGGCCTCGCGCGCAAGTGCGTGACCGACACATGCAGGTGGCAGGCTTCAGACGTTCGTTATCCGCGGCGACGTGGTTGAGTTCCGCTTCAACGTCTGAGGCAAGCGTTGATATGTGAGGCTCTCCGTTCTGCCCGGCGTCTGCGGCAGAGGCTGGGGCGCTGTGGCAACGACAGCTTGAGCTGTCACTGCACTTCCCAGGCTCAGAACGCCCGAATAGTTGCGGAGAGGCCCGACGGCTCGGGACATGTGCGGATGGAGTGCGGTGGCGATCAGCCCCTTGACAGCTCCTCGCGGACAATAGCCGTTCCTGCACTCAAGGCGCTCATCTTCGCGAGGGCGACGTCGCGCGCGAAGGGGGCCATGCCGCAGTTCGTGCTTGGAATGAGCTTGTCGGCGTCGACGAACTTCAGAGCCTTGCGCAGAGTCGCGGCGATCTCCTCCGGTGGCTCGATGGTCTCGTTTGCCACGTCGATGGCGCCGAGCATGACCTTCTTGCCGCGGATCAGTTCGATGAGGTCCATCGGGACATGGGAGTTGTGGCATTCGAGCGAGACGATGTCGAGGCTCGAGCGCTGTAGGAGGGGGAAGGATTCCTCGTATTGGCGCCACTCGGACCCGAGGGTCGTTTTCCAGTCGTTGTTCGCCTTGATCCCATAGCCGTAGCAGATATGCACTGCGGTTTCGGCCCGCAGGCCTTCCGCTGCTCGTTCGAGCGCGGCGACTCCCCAGTCCTTCATCTCCTCGAAGAAGACATTGAATGCGGGCTCGTCGAACTGGATGATGTCCACTCCCGCCGCCTCCAGATCCTTTGCCTCCTGATTGAGGATCGTGGCGAATTCCCGGGCCAGCTTCTCGCGGCTCTTGTAGTGGTCGTCATAGAGTGTGTCGATCATCGTCATCGGTCCCGGCAGCGCCCACTTGATCGGCTGATCGGTCTGCTGGCGGAGGAACTTCGCATCGTCGACGAAGACCGGTTTCTCACGGCTCACGGTGCTGACGACTGTGGGTACGCTTGCGTCGTAGCGATCGCGGATCCGAACCGTCTTGCGCTTCTCGAAATCGACTCCGCTGAGATGCTCGATGAACGTCGTTACGAAGTGTTGGCGGGTCTGCTCTCCGTCGCTGACGATGTCGATGCCGCGGTTGGTCTGCTCATGAGTTGAGATGCGCAGGGCATCGCGCTTGCCCTCGACCAAGGCATCGCCTTGGAGGTTCCAGGGGGACCAGAGGGTTTCGGGCTGCGCGAGCCAGGACGGCTTCGGCAGACTGCCGACGATTGAGGTGGGCAACAGCGGCTGCGTCATTGTTTCTTCTCCTGCGGTCATGCGACTGGGACGGGTCGGTCGGACGCCCACTGCTCGAGCATCTCTCGGTGTGGGTTGACGAAGAACTTCTCCGTGAACTTTCCCTGTCTGATGCTGAGCTGGTTGCGTTCGACGCGATCATATGTGACGGGCAGCTCCGAGAAGTCGTGCCGGTCCAGCGTCGGCCGGTAGACCTCTCCGGCGGCGGTATTCGCGTTGTAGATCTCGGGCCGATAGATCTTCTGGAAAGTCTCCATCGTGCTGATCGTGCCGATGAGCGCCAGATCGGAATAGTCGCCGAGGAGGTCGCCGCGATGATATAAGGCCAGCGGTGCGACGCTGCCCGGTGGCATGAAATACCTCACCTGGAGTCCCATCTTTGCGAAGTAGTCATCGGTCAGTGAATAATCGTCCTGCTGGTATTCGAACCCGAGAATCGGGTGGTGATTCTCGGTACGACGGTACGACTTGGTTGTGGACACGCTGATGCAGATCACGGGTGCCGTCTGGAACCGTTCCCGATAGGCGGCAGAATCGAGGAAGTGTTGGAATAGTTTGCCATGCAGATCACCGAAGTCATCGGGGACCGTGAACTCGGTTGCGGCCTCATTGGCAGCCGGCAGCCGCACGCTGAAATCGAAATCGCGGACGAAGGACGAGAAATTGTTCCCCACGATCCCGGGGTGACGTTTTCCAGTCAGTCTGTCGATGATCTGGATATCCAGGACTTCGAGCAGGGGGAACTCCTGTTCCCGCCCGCCCGAGGTGAAGTGAAGTCCTCCGGAGACGATGTCGAGTTCGAGGACGTATCGATCCCGGTCGGGATTGTCCCAGGACGCGAGTTCGTTGAAGCGGCGATTGATGATGCTCAGAGCAGTGCGGAGGTTCTGCTGACGGTCCTTGCCCCTGGCGAGGTTGGCGAAGTTCGTCGTCGCTCGGGTGCTCTCCGACGGCGAGTAGTCCTCGTCGAATCGAGTCGTGGTGATGCTGAATGAGAACTCAGGTGTCATGGACGTCCAATTCGGTGGGTGTGCGGCCGGTTGTGGTCGCTGGCATGTCTGTGATCCATCCTGCCCGTCCCCGGTAGTTATCGGGTAACTCGGGGGAACTATGGATTCCTATAGCCTTGATCTATGTCTCGAGGTCTGAAGAACATCACGCTGCTGCAACTCCAGTACTTTATCGAGGTCGCGTCGGAGGGGTCGATCACCGCCGCCGCCGATCTCCTCTATGTCTCTCAGCCGACCATGTCTGCCGCGATGAAGGACCTGGAGACCCGTGTGGATCGCGCTCTGCTCGTCCGATCCGCCCGCGGGGTGACGTTGACTGACGACGGTGTGGAGTTCCTCGGCTATGCTCGGCAGGTCGTCGAACAGGTGGAACTTCTCGAGCAGCACTACCTAGGGCGCCCACCGTCACGGCGTCTGCTCGGAGTCTCGGCGCAGCACTACTCGTTCGTCGTCGATGCTTTCGTTCGGATGGTCAAGGCCAGCGATGCTGCCGAGTATGAGTTCTCACTGCGAGAGACGCGTACCTGGGACATCATCGAAGACGTTCGCACGCTCCGCAGTGAGCTCGGCATCCTCTACCGCAACGACTTCAACAGGAAGGTCATCGACAAACTGCTGCGAGATTCCGGGCTTGCGTTCCACCCGCTCTTCCTCGCCTCCCCGCACATCTTCATCTCTCGTACGAACCCGCTTGCCTCCCGCCACCGCGTCACCCTTGACGATCTCGCCGCCCTACCGCGGCTCACTTTCGACCAGGGGGCGAACAACTCGTTCTCCTTCGCCGAGGAGATTCTCTCCACCCTGTCGAGCAAGCAGGAGATCCGGGTTTCTGACCGTGCGACCATCTTCAACCTGATGATCGGACTCGACGGCTACACCATCTCGACGGGCATCATCAGCGACGATCTCGATCCGGCCATCGTCGCGATTCCACTCGAGGTCGAGGAGCGCATCGAGATCGGCTGGATCGATCATTCCGGGATCCCGCTGACCGAACAGGCGCAACGCTACCTCGACGAAGTTCGGGCCGTCGTCGGCGGTTTCGGCATTGCGCTGCTCGATCAGCCGTGACCGAGGACAGCACCAAAGGAGTTCTGGATGAACCTGCGGTCGAACGACGAGTTGCGGATGGTTCAGCGCCTGGTGCGTGATGCTGTCGCCGCATTAACACCTCTGGAGGCCGCATGTCTGTCGTCACATTAAGAGGCAGGCTCATCTGTGCCGACGGCAACGAGGCGGACATCGTCGCCGGCCATCTTGACCGGCATGTCGAGCTCACTCGCGCCGAATCCGGGTGTCTTCACTTCAGTGTCGAACCGACGGCGGATCCACTCGTGCGGATGGTGTCCGAGAAGTTCGTCGACAAGCATGCGTTCGATTCCCATCAAGCGCGAGTGCGGGTCAGTGACTGGGGCCGAGTGACGGAAGGAATCATGCGGGAGTACACGATCGACTATGGTGCGGACTCCTGATTATCTGGGTTCGGAGGGTTGATCACTTTCGTGAAGCATTCCGGTGGAGTTCCGGTTCAAGGTATGACTAGTACTGCGGGCGAGACTTGGTCAGCTGACAGTCTGCACGACCTGAATCAGATGTCCTTCTGGGTCCTCGGCCCAAGCGATGAGCAGGTGGTCGAGCCAAGGTTCCGGTGGCTTGATCGGGGTTGCACCGAGATCGACCCGATGCGCGTAGCCTGCGTGGACGTCGTCAGTCCAGAGGATCACCGCTGCGTGCTGGCCGTCGGCGACCGGGTCGAGGCAGTGGTCATTGCGGGTGCTCGTTTCAGTTGCGAGCCCGATTCGGTACCCATCTAGGGTGAGGTCGACGTGTATGGGTGTTTCAACTCGAGGGGTGCGAAATGCCTCCTCGAAGCCGAGGCGCCGATAGAAGTTCGTCGCGCGGTCGATGTCGCGGGTGAACAGCACGACCTGAGGCGTGCGAAAGAGCGTCATGCGGCTACATTGCCTCTGGGCTGCTGACGTCGTCAAAGATAGGCACGAATAGTCGTCGTCGCACCCGATTCATCAAGGTCGTGAGAATCAGCCTGCGTTAGAGTGACCCCTGGCGCCAGCAGGTGACCGCCACGATGAGATCTGCCGCAGAGGGAATCTCAACCCGAAAGCTCGGAAGGCGAGGACCGAAGATGACAGCCAGCAAGAATTCGTCACAGCCCGCGGTGCCTCAGCGCGTGACCAAAACAGTTCGGGCAACGGGTCTCATCCTCGCGCTCGTGCTCGGTGCGATCGCTGCGGTCATCGGCCTGGCATCGCTTATTCCCGGGTTTGGCCCGTTCAGTTCCGCCGCCGCTCGGTTTGCGCCGACGATTGCGCCGATGGCGACTGTGACCGGAGCGATTGTGCTTGGGTTTGGAATCTTCTGCCTGCGCCGAGGCCGGCGAAGGCCCGGAGCTGTGGTGACAGGAGTCGGAGTGGTGAGCACGATCGCGAATCTGGCTGTCGTCATTGTGCTCCTCGTTGCCATCACCTCGGCTGGTGGTTCGGTGAATCTGTTCACTGCGACGTTCGGGCTCTCGGCGATCGACTCGGCGTCGCCTGATCGCAAGGAAGTGTACGACAAGTCCAGCTCGGGCGATGACCTCTCGGTATCGATCTACGAACCGGAGAGAGCGAAGGGGTCGGCCCCGACGATCATGTACGTCCACGGAGGCGGTTGGATCGCAGGCGAACCGGACGCAGCGAGCTCAGAGCTCCGTGGACTCGCCGATCACGGCTACCTGGTCGTATCGGTCGAATATGAACTCGCCACCCTGGATAACGCCACCTGGCAGAGCGCACCATCGCAGGTCGCATGTGCGGCAAGCTGGATCCAGACCCACGCAGACGCGATCGGTGCGGATACCGATCGCCTTGCGTTCTGGGGCGAGAGTTCGGGCAGCAACATGGTCGCCAATACCGCTGGTGCCGCTGCGCAGGGCGACGCCGAGTCGTCGTGTGGCGGGAAGGTTCCGGTTCCGGCGGCGGTGATTGCCGACTACCCGGCGTTCGACGTGACGGGCCTCTACGAGAACGCACCCACCGGGCCAGGTGCGGGATCCGGCACGCGCCTGTTCGCGACCAGTTACACGGGTGGCACACCGGAGGAGTATCCGGAACGCTATGCAGTGGCCGATTCCGTTACGCATCTGAAAGCACCCGCGCCGCCGATGCTCATGATGACAGCGATGCGAGATGACGTGATCACCCCAACCGACCAGCTTTCATGGGCCGAATCGGCCCGAAGTCGTGGCGTCGACGTCAAAACCGTGAAAGTTCCCCTCGCCAATCATGCATACACGCAGAAGGCGAAGAACTCAATCGGCAGCCAGGGGCACCTGAGCATCGCAGAGGCCTACTTATCCGAGCAACTTCGCTAGCCACACGACTGTTGTTGATCTCGGCTGCTCTGGCGGGGAGGCGTCGATGCAGGTATCGTGGAAATCGGTAGCACGTACGGTTGCCAGCACTTCCAGGTACCTGAGCCTGAATCATTGCGGAGAGCTCCGGTCGGCCCGGAACATGTCCAGATGGGGTGCGGCGCATTCTTGCGCCGTCTTCAACCGCCGGTGCGACACACCGGCTGACGTAAGGACATGACATGACGACCAAAGACGAGAAGAACCTGTCCCAGGTGACCGACAAGATCGCGAAGATGGACGAACCGGAACGATCGCTCATGCAGCGAGCGCACGACATCATCGTGACCGTCGCCCCCAGTCTCAAACCGCGGATCTGGTATGGCATGCCAGCCTATGCTCGGTCCGCGAGCGCTCCTGCACTGGTGACACTGCGTAATGACGAGCGGGTCAACCTGGCCCTCACGGAAAAGGTCGAACTCACCCCAGCCGGTGGTTCCGACGGATCGCTGATGCCCGTCGCATGGTACTTCGAGACCATCGACGAGGCCGCCGAGAAGCGCATCGCCGATATCGTCAGGACGGCAACCTCCTGACGGTGACGATCGCCGGGCTGAGCCCGAAGACGTCACTTCGTGCGATGTCTGGGGCTCGGCCGCGCGGTCGGCGCTGAGCGTCTCACTTCCGATTGGCTATGGTGGTGCTTAAAGGGAGAGCAGTCCCATCTGCCATAAGTTTGAGGAGTGATCGACTTGAGTTTCTCTGTCTATCTGTCCGGTGAGATCCACACCGAGTGGCGCGATGAGATCAAGCGTGGCGCCGAGGCGGCCGGTCTGGATATCGATTTCACCGCACCCGTGACCGACCATCCTGCCAGCGATGCTGCCGGTGACCACCTCGGCGAGAACGACAGCGCCTTCTGGCGCGATCATCAGTCGGCGAAGGTCAACGCCATCCGCACCCGGACCCTGATCGAAAAGGCCGATATGGTCGTCGTGCGTTTCGGGGATAAGTACAAGCAATGGAATGCCGCCTTCGACGCCGGCTATTGCGCGGCACTCGGCACTCCCTATGTGACCCTGCATGATGCCGACATCGTGCATCCGCTCAAAGAGGTCGATGCCGAAGCCAAGGCCTGGTGCCAGACGACCGATCAGGTTGTAGAAACCCTGAGGTATGTTCTCAGAGACTGAACTCGATGTGTTGAGGCCGCGAACGACCGAGGAGCAAATACGGTCGTTTGCGGCCTCAGTCGCTGCGCGTCGTGACGCTACGGCAGGGGATGACCGCCCTTGATCTTGAAGAAGGATCCGCGGATCTCTCCGGCAAGCTTCGACTTCTGACGGGCGAACTTGAACTCCGACAGCTCGGGAGGAACGTCCATTCCCTCCGAAAGTTTGAAGCCGACAGCCCGCTTGCCACCGTCTGCTCGTGTCCATAGGACATTGACTGCGAGTCCGGACTCATAGAAGACGTGCACCCAATAGATGCCGTCGACATCATTGACGCTGACTTCGAGGGCAGGCGAGGTCGGTACGATCTCACGCTCGGAGGCAAGGATCTCCTCCACCCAGTCCAGTGCCTCCTGTACCTCGGCGGCCGGGGCCACGGCGAATGTGTGTTTGTACTTGTTGGAGAAGTACCGCGCCTCGTTGGCGCGCAGACCAGCCAGCGCCTCGGCGACGGGGGAGGATTCGAGTCCCGCAGTGGAGACCTCGGTGAATGAAACGGCTTCGAACGGCATGGGTCAAGGATATGCCTGATCCTGGATATCCGCTCACGCCCGTGCCCGCGGTCGGCAGGAAGGGTGAGAGGCTCGCTCATGAGGTAGCGAATCCGTATGTCGCCGAGGGCCGATGAACATCAGTCAATGAACATCTGAGGAGAAACGCATGCACAGCGGAACCGACGTCCCACCGTTCACTCCCTCCCGACAATGGCTCGAAGATTGGCCGTTCGACGTGCGGACAGTGGTTCAGGTCCGGGCCTCGGTCACAGGCGCTGCCGCTGATTGCGCGGTGCGGTAGGGTGATCTGCATTCCACAGGTTTCGCGAACTGCACCACGGCGGTGCGGACACAAGTGACGACAGAGGAGTCCCACCTTGGCCCTGTACGAAATCGAGTTCACCTCGCACAATGATCGTGACACGGTCTTCGGCTGGCTCTACACTCCGACCACCGAACCACGAGCCGTCATCCACATCATCCACGGCCTCGGCGAGCATTCTCGGCGCTACCACCACCTCATCGCCACCCTCGTCGACTCCGGTTTCGCCGTCGTCGCCGATGACCATTCCGGCCATGGTCGGACGGCCATGCAGTCAGGAATCTGGGTCGATACAGGTGACGACGCCGCTCGAGTGGTCGTCGCCGACGAACTGACGCTGCAGCGCGAGGCTCGAGAGATCCTCCCGAATTTGCCGTACATCGTGTTCGGTCACAGTTGGGGATCGATGATTGCACGAGTCATGGCCTCCGATTCGACGGTTGGCCTCGCGGGGCTGGCTCTGTGTGGAATCGCTGCGCAGATGCGCGGTATCGATCAGACCATCGACCGTGTCGAACTCGCCGAGGCGGCCACCGGCAACCGACGTGCCGAACCCGCATCCGATCAATTGGTGGGCGAGCTCTTCGACGGATTCATCGAACGTTTCGGTCCGGACGCCGGCCCTACCGCCTGGGTCGCCCTCGACGAGGCTGTCGTCGCCGATCATGGGCGCGACCCCTTCAATAATTTCGGCGCGCCGATGAGTGCGCGATTCCTGCAGGGGTTCGTCGACCTCTACGATGAAGCCAATGCCGAAAACTGGTATGCGATGATCCCGGGCGATCTGCCGGTGCTCATTCTCGCCGGTGACCAGGACCCGGTCGCGAACTACGGCGAGGGCGCCTACCACGTGGCCAACAGGCTTCGGGAGACCGGCCACGCCGATGTGCGCACCCGCGTATTCGCGGGAGTCCGGCACGAAGTCCACAACGAACCGACCACCCGCACCGAGGTGGAAGCAGAGATCGTCGACTTCGCTTCCCGCGTCAGCAATCGGTCGAGGGCCCGTTCAAACGAACGAGGGCTGAATCCGTGAACCCGGCAGAAAGCCCGATCTGAAGCGTGAATTGGCCACGGGCGACACCTATCGTCACCGACAGGTTGCAGCTCGAGCCGCTCGCAGTCCACCATGCGTCGGAGATGGTGGAGACACTGTCCTCACCCGACCTATACACCCATATCGGCGGGACGGGCCCGAGCCTGTCCGAACTCGAACGACTCTATGCACTCCAATCCGCAGGTGCTTCTCCGACCGGTGACGCCGGCTGGCTGAACTGGATCGTTCGCGAAACGGCTGGGTCCGCTGCGGTCGGATACATCCAGGCCACAGTGACAAGAGCCGAAACCGGTTATCAAGCCGACATCGCTTGGGTCATCGGAGTCGACAGCCAAGGGCAGGGATTCGCCACCGAGGCGGCCCGAGCCATGGTCGATTGGCTGGCGGATCACCACGTGACCGCGCTGAGTGCGGCCATCCATCCTGACAACGCCGCCTCCGCCCGAATCGCTGACCGTCTCGGACTGCAGCCGACCGACGAGATCGACGACGGTGAAGTCATCTGGCGAGCAGAGACGAGGACAGAGGAATGACCATGTTGACACCGACTACGACGGACCTGCCGGGCATCATCGACATCGTCGGGTCCTGGCAGCGCGAAGGAATGCCTCTGCAGGTTCATCCCGGCGACCTGGGCTGGTATCAGCGTTTCGGAGCCGAAGCGCTCGCCTCGGCCCTGCGGGTGTGGACGGTCGATGACGACCCCGCGGCCGTCGGATTCCTCGACGAATCCGAACTCATCCGAATGGCCATCTCACCCGATCACTCCGATGACCAAGCGCTCGCTGAGGCGATCTTGGCCGACTTCACCGGAGATCTCTCCGAACTGCTGCCGGCAGGGAAGGGCATCGTCGAAGCCCGGTTCGGATCCGCCCTGCAGAACACCCTCAGCGAAGCGGGATGGGGATCCGATGAACCGTGGACAGCTCTTCACCGAGACCTGAGTCAACCGATCCCGCCCGTTACCCTGCGGATCGAAACGGTCGACCCCGACAGAGCTGATAACCGTATCGCCGACCGTATCGCGGTCGAATCCTCGGCTTTTCCCGGGTCCTCATTGACCGCGGACCGTTGGCGGTCCATGGCTGACAGTCACGCTTTCAAGCAGGCCAAATGCCTCGTCGGTTTTACCGCCGACGGCGCTCCAGCTGGTGCCACAACCGTCTGGTCGGCGGGCCCCGGGCGCCCCGGCGTCATCGAACCACTCGGCGTCCACAGCGACCACCGGGGCCACGGATTCGGAGTAGAGATGACACTGGCCGCAGCCACGGCGCTGCGCGGGACGGGAGCCTCGAGCATCACCGTGGCCACTCCGTCATCGAACACCGCCGCCGTCGCCACCTACCGTGCGGCCGGGATGAGCATCCTCGGCGAAGTCAGGGATTTCCGCCGCCCCTGAACCAGGTCAAGCAGTCGCGCCCGCGATGAAAGCCGCCTGCGCGACATGCTGGATCGCATCGTCGATGATCGAGACCATGCGAACGCCGCGTGTGACCGCAGGAGTCCAGTTCTCGTCGATGATCTCATCGAAATCTTCCTCGGACAGCGTCTTCAAGTACTCCATGAACGCATTCAAAGTGGCGTGGAGATAGTCGACGAGAAGCTGCTGATCGTCCACGCGGATCTCGGCTGCTTGTTCCGGGGTGTGGCCGAGCCCGAAGCCGTCGCCGGCCTCGCCGAGTCCGAATCGTTCTCGGAAGTCCTCCCACTGCTGAGGACGGCCAGTGAGGTCCGAAAGCTGCACATCGATCTCGCGGCCGCTGTGCCAGAGCAGCCAGGCGACGGAATTCGGATGACCGCCCAGATGGCTGTTGAGCTGCTCGGGTGAGAGACCTGGCAGGGCTTGAGCTGCCTGAAGGGGACGCTGGGACAGGTCGGTGAGAATGTCGATGCTGTTCATGTCGCCCATTCTGCTCTTCACGGCAACCGCTGTCACCACCTGGACTCAATCGAGACGGGGCCTGCGACGGTTGCGTTTGATCTCTGAGCGCCGCTGTTCGGTCCGGACTCGGCGACGACGGGAATTGCGGGACGGCTTCGTCGCTCGCCTCTGTACCGGCGGAGCCAACGCCTCCCGCAGCAGCTGCGCTAGCCGCATGCGTGCGTCCTGACGATTCTTCAGCTGTGACCGCTGCTTCTCCGAAGTCACGGTGACCACGGTTCCCGACAGACGTGGTGCCAATCGACTGAGCACTCGCTCGCGTTGAACCTCGGTGAGGAAACTCGCAGAGGCCAGGTCGAGGCTCAGCTGCACCCGTGAATCGGAGGTATTGACGTGCTGGCCGCCCGGACCGGATGACCGGGAGAACTGTTCGGACAGGTCGGATGCGGGGATGACCAGCCCGGCTGGGATTCCGGGTCCAGCGGGGACGGGCAGATCACCGTCCATCTCAGTTCGGCTCCGCTTCGCCTTCGCGATCGTCACCGGCGGAGTCTTCTTCGCGCAGCCTCGGCGTGATCTGCAGGTGCGGGCGGATTCCACGCTTGTCAGCGTAGAATTCGCGGATCCGATCCATGTCCGCGGCGATGTCGCCGGTCATCTCCAAGGTTGGGCCCAACCCCGTGGTCCTGGTCGCGGTATCCAGGTAGCCCAATGTTACGGGCATTCCCGTTGCCATCGCGATGCGGTGGAACCCGGATTTCCAATGAGTGTGTCCGCCTCGGGTGCCGTCCGGGGTGATGACGAGCGCAAAGACCTCACCGTCACGCATCCGGTCGACCACCTCGGTGACGATCTTGCTCGGATCCGACCGATCGACGGGAATCCCACCGAGTCCCCGCATGATCGGCCCCCGCCAGCCGGTGAACAGGGAATGCTTACCCAGCCAATGGACGTCGACGCGCATGCGCCACGCGATCGCGAGCATGACGACGAAGTCCCAGTTCGAGGTGTGCGGAGCGCCGACGAGGATGGTCGGACGGTTCGGAGCGGGCTCGGTCACGAGGTTCCACTTGCTGAAAGACCAGAAAGCGCGAGCGAGGAGGCGTCGGATCATGAACTCAACGGTAAGGCACGAGGATGTGTGGGCCTATCGGTGTCCATGGACGTGTGGTGCGAAATGGGCATGAGCGGCTCTCAGCACCGGGAAGAGCCGGCGGTGTGAGAGGACGAATCCGCTTCTGACGAGAACTCGCGGATTGCGCCCGCGTCCGATGAGTCGGCGGGTTGCCTCTTCGGTGAGCATATAAGCGAGCACCTTCGAGCCTGGAGACACCGCCGATTCGAAGACCACGGACTCGATATCGTGCCAGGGCAGCAGAGTCCCGGGAAGAACCTCACCGTGCCGGGCCAACGCGACGCCGGTGGGGGAGACGACGAGGGATTCGTGCCTGCGCAGCCGCACGAATACGCCGATCGGTGCGACGACGAGGCATCCGATGATGCCAGCGACGATTGCCCATATGCGCAGGTTCGCAACGATGACCCATGGGCTGCCTCCGTCACCGAGAGTTGCAGTGACAATGTAGACGAAGAAGGCGAGCAGACCGACTCCGAGCGGGACCGCGATGGCCAAAGCAGTGAAGACGTTGCGTTTCGAGGAAGGGATGAGGACCTGCTGTCCACGCTCGAGCCGGCGCACGACGGCGGCGGGGGAGAAGCCGTCGGTCATGGTCCTCATAATACCGTCGGACTGGGAATAATCGCGCAAGTGGCATCGCTGTACCGAATGTCAAGCATCACCGACAACGGAGGTAGATATGTCTGATTCAGCTCGTGTCGTCATTCTCGGCGGCCATGGAAAGATCGCACTTCTGGCCGCGCCCAAGCTCAAGGCCGCAGGCTTCGCCGTCGATTCGGTGATCCGCAACCCCGACCAGTCATCAGATGTCGAAGCCGCTGAGGCGAACCCGGTCGTCCTCGACATCGAAACCGCCGACACTCAGGCGCTCGCCGATCTGTTCTCCGGAGCCCAGGCTGTCGTCTTCTCCGCCGGCGCCGGCGGCGGCAACCCGGCTCGGACCAAGGCCGTCGATCTCGAAGCCGCCCAACGCTCGATCGACGCCGCCGGGCAGGCGGGCGTCAAGCGCTTCGTCATGGTCTCCTACGCCAGTGCGAGCGTCGACCGCGATCGCGTCGACCCGGAGAGCTCGTTCTACCCCTACGTCGAGGCCAAGGCCGGTGCAGACGAGCACCTGCGCGCCAGCGACCTCGACTTCACGATTCTCGGACCCGGCGGTCTGACCCTCGAGCCCTCCAGCGGCAAGGTCCTCATCGCCGATGCGGCCGGCGATCTCGATGGTGAACGCCCGGCAGACGAGGTGCGGGTGACCTCCCGCGAACTCGTCGCCGATGTCATCACACACGTCATCGCAGAGTCCGCAGCGGTGCGCGAGACTGTGAACTTCTACGACGGGCAGACGCCCATCGCCGAGGCGATCAAGTGACCTGACAATCCATGCGGGAGCTGTCCCGTCTCTACCCGATGGCCTGTGGTCTCCGTTCGGAGACCACAGGCCATCGGGCGTTCCGACAAGTCC
Source organism: Brevibacterium permense (assembly GCF_025506275.1). Classification (GTDB taxonomy): domain Bacteria; phylum Actinomycetota; class Actinomycetes; order Actinomycetales; family Brevibacteriaceae; genus Brevibacterium; species Brevibacterium permense_A. The sequence goes on along the minus strand of NZ_QYCP01000085.1, from coordinate 50,951 downwards.
GGTTCGAGTCGCCGCTGCGGTTCAGCCTCGTCTGTTCCACAGCTGATGGGTCAGACCGCTGGCCGTGGTGAGGCTCTCGATCGTGAAGTCCCGCTCCAATCCCTCGAGCCCTTCCCAGAGCCAGACCCCGCGGCCGAGGGTGACCGGGACGATGACGAGGTGCATGAAGTCGACGAGGCCGTCCGCAAGGAACTGTCTGACCGTCGAAGGACCGCCGCCGATGCGGACATTGCCGCCGCCAGCGGCAGCGTTCGCTTCGGCGAGTGCCTCCGCGGGCGACGCGTCGATGAAGTGGAAACTCGTGCCGTTGTCGAACTCCATCGGCTCCCGCGGATGATGAGTGAGAACGAAGCACGGGGTCTTGAACGGCGGCTCCTCACCCCACCAGCCACGCCAGCCGTCGTCAGGCCAGGGCCCCGTCTGGGGACCGAACTTCTTCCGGCCCATGATCTCGGCTCCGATGCCCTGCCCCCACATGGCGAACAGAGCGCGGTCAGCGGTCACCGGGGCGTCGACTTTGTCCACTCCCTCGATGCCGCGGCCGTCGAAGTAGGAGAACAGCGCTTGGGCTTCGCCGATCGGCTGATCGAAGGTGACGAACTCGCCGGCAGCGAATCCGTCGAGGGAGACGAAGAGGCTGTTGACACACGCTTTGGCCATTTGCACTCCAACGTGATGGTTCGGGTGATGTCTTCAGTCCGACGGATGGCGTCGGTTCCGGGGAAGTGGACCCAGTGTAAGATTAAGTAGTTTCAGAATGCAATCACTGGAGGTGGGGCGATGCCTGCACAGCCGCGTTCAGGATGTGCGATCAATGCCGCCGTCGAGGTCCTCGGCGACAGTTGGTCGCTCATTGTCCTGCGCGACATCATCTTCGGCAATCGTCGGCACTTCCGCGAGCTGCTCACCCGCAATAATGAGGGCATAGTCTCGAACATGCTCGCCAGTCGTCTGAGGAAGCTCATCGACGAAGGGCTGCTGACAAAGGCGGAAGCCGCACGCGGGCAGCGAGCCGAATACTCCCTCACCGAGGCTGGAATCCAGACACTGCCGGTCATGGTCGCCCTCGGAACGTGGGGAATGACCCACCGGGAGACCTCACCGGAGCTGACGATCCGGTCCAGAATCATGGCCGATGACCCCCAACTCGTCGCAGGTCTCATGGATGAGCTTCGGGAGACCCACCTCGGGGTGCCGCGACCGAATTCTGACGGACCGCGTTCCTCGGAGCGACTGCAGGCCGCCTACGAGGCGGAGATCTCCGGAAACTGATTCGGGCGGGGCTGCTGCCCAGGCAGTCTCAGTCGCTCCAGCAGCTTCCTGGAGGTGATCGAGATGATGCCGACCATCCTGCCGTCTGCCACGATGCGTGCCATGAGTCCCCAAACAGTGACCGCTTGCGGTCAGAACGAGCAGACCCGGCTCGCCGTCGACGTTGACCTTACGAACTTCGATCCTGTCCGAATCGCTGCGAGCGCCTCGTTCGCACCGATCCGGAACATGTGGCCGCGGGCGTTGCTGCGGTGCCACGCCAGGCCCGGGGCGAGAATGTGCAGCAGAGCGTCGAAGTCTCCATGCCTTGCTGCAGTGAGGAATGCGTCGACGACAGCACGACGCTGTGAGAGTTCTCCGGACGGTCGTGGTGTGTCCTTGACCTTGCGCCGGGCCCGACTGGCGGCCATCTTCGCGGCGGCTTCCGAGGATCCGATGACGGCCGCGATTTCGGCAAACGGCACCGGGCTCCTTCGGCAAAGGGGGAATTGCAATGATGGACATCGTACTATGGGTCGTCGCCGCAGCAATGGCAGTGGCTTTCGGCATCGGCGGAGCCTCGCAGGTGATCCTGTCCAAGGAGAAGTATCGGGCGCTGGCTCACAGTCAGCACTGGGTGGACGATTTCAGTCCGGGGCATATCAAAGCCATCGGAACCATCAAGCTCCTTGGTGTGATCGGACTGATCGTGCCGCCGCTGGCGGGAATCCTTCCGGTTCTCTCGCCGATCGCGGCGTGTGGACTCATGGTGATGGCAGGGGCGGCGACGACCCGATTTCGGCGCAGCGAATGGGGCCTGATGGCGGGGGATGCCGCGTACCTGCTGGTGTTTGCGTTCCTCGCATGGGGCCGGTTTGCGTTGGCGCCGTTCGGGGGCTGGGCTGAGCATCGCTCTTGTTCCCGGGGCTGATGTGTGCTTCCATGGAATAAGTGGTTGCAGAATGCAAGCACTCAATCTCAAGATTGATCCCGAAGGGGCGATCATGATCACAGGACTCATGGCCAATATCGTTGTCACCGGCGAGAAGGAAGCGACCGAATGGTATTCCGGACTCTTCGAAAGACAGCCGGACAGCAAGCCGATGGCGGGGCTGGCCCAATGGCTCTTCGACGAGAGGTTCGGAATCCAGATCTGGGAGGACCCGCAGCGAGCCGGACACTCCAACGTGGTTCTCGACGTGGACGACCTCGATAAGATGGCCGAGCATCTGCGAGCGGCCGGAATCGACCACGACGAACCGTCCCCAGGGGGCGGACAGCGCATCCTGCCGGTCACCGATCCGGACGGAAACCAGGTGGTGTTCTTCGGTGAGTGAGGCAGCATCCGACCAGCTGGCGCCGGTGACCGCGACGATCAGCCTCAGCGCTGATTTCGAGCATCCGGTCTCGAAGGTGTGGAACGCCTTCGCCGATACGGATCAGCGCGTGCAGTGGGGAGTCCCCGAAGGAGAGGAGATGGTGTGCGACATCGACGAATTCCGCCCGGGCGGTGCGATCCGTGCCCGCTGTGGGTCACCGGGAGAACTCGAGTTCGTCTCCACCGGGCAGTACTGCTCACTTGAGCCGGGATGTCACATCGTCACAACTGAGACTCTCACCAAAGACGATGAGATCCTCTCGACGGCCATCATCCCCTGGACCCTGACCGCTGTCCCGACAGGCACCCGGGTCGGCCTCGTCGACCAGGTCGTGTCCTTCGTCGGTCAGGGAATGATCGACGGACACCGCAACGGCCACGACATCTGCCTGCGACAGCTCGGCGAATTCCTCAGTTCGTGAGATCCGCGGCCCACGGCAGATCCGCACCCTCACGGCTGACCGTGATCGCCGCAAGCGCCGATGCACGATCTCCCAGGGCTGTGAGTTCTGCCGTGCTGAGACCGGACACAGCGTTCTCCTGTGCATTCAGGTCGTGGATGAGCGAGACCATGAACGTATCCCCGGCCCCGATCGTGTCTTTGACTTCCACCTTCTTCGAGGTCACCGATGCCCGCGCCGAGGCGGTCGCCACGATCGCACCCTCACCACCGCGAGTCATGGCGACCAGATTGGCCCCGAGGCTGAGAAGACGGTTGACCTGTGCGGACTCGTCGAGATCGGGATAGAGCCAGTCCGCATCGATATCGCTGAGTTTGAGAACATCGACTCGACTCGCCAACTCCTCGAACCGTGGCAGCGCATCCTCGCGGGCGCCGATGATCGACGGTCGGATATTCGGATCGAAGGAGATGAGCGGACGAAGATGCGTGTCGGAAACGCCTGTCACAGAGGCGAGAACATCATCGATGACGGCGGCGCCCGGTGAGAGAAATGCCGCAATCGAACCGACATGAACTACAGAGTGAGACGCCTCCTTGAGCAGGGAAGAGTCAGGATCCCACCGCAAGTGGAACTCGTACTCGGCCGAGCCATCATCGGCGAGGCGAGCCAGCGCTGTCGACGTGGCGCCACGTGGTGAAGCGAGCACGGCGACCTGAGACTCCTGAAGATGAGCGAGAAGGAACCCGCCGTGGAAATCATCGCCGACATCGGTGAGGAACTCGACGTCGTCGCCGAGGCGGCCCAGCCCGAGAGCGACATTGGCTGGAGCTCCACCCGGTGCGTAGCGGTCCGGACTCCCCGGCGTGCTGACGATGTCGATGAGGGCCTCACCGATGACGAGAATACTCATGGGCACGATTCTAAGGTGAAAGACTTCCACCGGCGCGACCTGAGAAAATAGGACGGAAATCGGGGAATTCAGTCAATCGACCGCTTTTCGTGTCAGTGCCGTCTGGAACCGTGTGGCCATGGACAAGAACACCATTGACAACGACGTCAGAACGATCATCGACGAGGAGACCGCCCGTGTCTTCGCCCCGCGCCCCGGCGAATGCCTGGCCTGCTACGTGTTCCGACAACTCGGCGAATACGGCTGCAACGGCACCCACAGGTTCGCGGAAGGCTTCCGCGACCGTACGGCTCCACGCGCCACGGCACTGCTCGCGCGGCTGAGCAGCATGGGTGCCTGCTGCTGTGACTGTGAAATGTTCCTCAACGCCTTCACCTTCGCCGCCAAACCGTGGATCACCAGCATGCCGTTCGGCGAGCTCATCGGCACTCCCTTCGGCAGTGAGGAAGCCATCGACATGAGAGAAAGGTTCGGAATCGACGAACCTCCCTCGACGAAGCTCTACCTCTGCTGTCGACTTGTGAGACGGGGATCCACTCAAGCCTGCGGAAACTGGGCCCGCATCCGACGGTGGTGACACAGCCGGGTCCGGCAGAATGGGACCATGCCTGCCACTCTGCCGCTCTTCCTCGACTGCGACCCCGGAATCGACGATGCTATTGCACTGGCCTACCTGTGTTGCCAAGACGACGTCGACGTTGTCGGCATCGCCGCATCCGGAGGCAATGTCGCCGCCGCACAAGTCGTCGAGAACACCCGCGGATGGCTGTCGCTGGCCGGGCGCAGCGACATTCCCGTCCACGCCGGCCACAGTCTTCCGCTGGCACGGCAGGCCCTGCAGATGGATCCGCAGTCATCGGAGACGGGAACGGGCGAAGCCATGGAATATGCCGACCTCACCCATGGCGAGACCGGGCGGGGATATGCGCGGCTGCCGACCCCGAGCGGGCCGGTGAGCTCGGTAACAGCTGCTCAGGCCTGGGTCGATGCTGCCCACGCCCATCCCGGACAGCTCCTCGGTGTCGTCATCGGTCCAGCCACGAATCTTGCCCTGGCTCTCGAGATCGACCCGGATCTGCCGAGTCTGTTCAATCGTCTCTTCATCATGGGTGGAGCGTTCAACTACCGGGGTAACACCCACCCGACGACGGAATGGAACGTCACCTTCGACCCCGAGTCCACCGCCCAGGTGCTCGCCGCTTTCGACCGCACCAATCAGGAGGAGAGACTGGCCCACCTCCCGGTCATCGCCCCGATCGAAGCGACCGAAGCCGTTGAGATGACACCCGAGCGTCTCGCCGACATCCTCGACGGAGCCTCTGCCAATCGTGCCGATGAGTGCTGGCGATCTGTCCTCGCACAACTGGCCGAGGCGCTCCGTTTCTACTTCGAATTCCACGAATCCGATGGACTCGGCTACCTTGCCCACATCCACGACCCGTTCGTTCTCGCCTGTGCCCTGTCCTGGGCGCGACAGCACACCACTGCGTCGACCGGAACCGAGCCCGACGGATCGGACTCCGACGCCCGGGAGGCGTCCGCCCCGGTACCCGTGAGGGGAATTGCGGGGGACCTGCCATGGGCGTCGACGCTGTGGGCACCTGTCGATGTCGAACTCACGGGTACACTCACACGAGGCGAAACCGTCGCCGATTGGCTGGGGCGGTGGGGCCGGCCCGTGAATGCAGAGATCATCCGCGCCATCGACGCTCCTGCCTTCCTCGACCACCTCAGCACTATCCTGATGAAAGGACCACCCGCATGACCGCACACTCCAGACAGTCTGGGCAGGGGCCGACCACTACGGTCGGTCCCGGACAAAACCGCAACAGCACTCTTCCCCTCGTCCTCACACTGCTCGGCGCCCTCATCGTCATCGGCACCTACGTCGCCGTACTCCTCACCCAGCCTGCCAACCTCGGCCTCGACCTCGGATACACCACTCTGTGGGTCATGCTCGGCTATCTCGGCGGAGGCATTCTGCTCGCCGCAGGCACTCTCCCGCTCATTCCTCGCAGCGTTCTCGCGCTCATCCCGGTCGCCATCGCCTTCAACGTCGTCATCGGGCAGATCATCGGCAACTACACACCCGTGCCCCTCTACCTCGACTCCATCGGAACCGTGCTCATCGGCGTCCTGGCGGGCCCCGCAGCAGGTGCCTTCACGGGAATCATCTCGAACCTCATCTGGGGCGTGACCCTGAGCCCCAGCGTCATCGCCTTCAGCTCCGGTGCCGCCTTCATCGGCGCCGCCGCCGGCTGGGCAGCAAGGCTCGGAGTCTTCCGCACACCCTGGACCGCGATCATCGTCGGCGCCGTCGCCGGTGTTCCCGCCGGCGCCATCGGAGCACCCGTCGCCGCCTATGTCTTCGGCGGCGGGCTGGGGGCCGGCACCGGGGGAGTCGTCGCGATCCTCCAAGCGGTAGGACTCGAGATGTTCAACGCCACCTTCGCTCAGAGCATGGTCTCCGACATCGTCGACAAGGCGCTCATCTTCGTCCTCGCCTATGTCGTGATCCAGTCGCTGCCCAAACGCATCATCGGTCGCTACGAGTTCGCCGCCCATAGCCGGCCCCGGACGAAGAAGACCGACGGCCCTGATCTAAACAATCAGGCCGAATCGGCACAGCCGGCGGAATGAGTCCCGCCTCTTCCGACACGCACACCGCTGTTGACGCGGCTGAGTCTCACCGCCCGAAGCGTCGTCTGCACCCTGCCACAGAATTGATCATCCTGGCCTGCAGCCTGCTGCTCGTCTTCGGAATCCCCTCGCCGATCGTGCCGGTCATCATCCTGACCGGCACGGTCGTGACCGTGACACTCTCACACGTCGTGCGACTGCGGGCATGGGTGATGACAGTAGGTCTCCTGTGCCTACCGACTCTGGTTGTGCTCATCGTCGTGCAGGGGCTGTTCTACCCCGGAACCGATGTGCATGTGCTCTGGCAGGTCGGACCCGCTCGCCTCAGCGTCGAAGGACTGAGCATCGCCGTCCAGATCTGGCTGCGGGTGAGCGCCTTGATCGGGCTGTGCGCGCTGTTCGGTCCGGGTGCCGACTCCGCCCGCCTCTTCGACGGTCTGCGTCGACTTCGGCTGCCCTCGGCAGTCGCCTATATGTGCGCCTCTGCCATCGGTCTCATCCCAATGATCGGCGCACGCACCCGACATATCATCGAAGCCAGACAGGCCCGCGGCTGGGCCACCGACTCCTGGCGGGTGCGCATCCGACTGCTGCCGGGAATCGTTACAGGACTCGTCACCGCGATCCTGCTGACCGTCGACCAACGTCACGACGTACTCGAATCCAGCGGACTCAATTCGAACGCGACCGCGACTGCGCTCCAGGATCACACGGACGAGACAGGGCAGAGCCTCCTGCGGATCCTTACTCCGCTCGTGACCATCGGACTCATCGTCGCCTCGGTGACGGGAGTCCTCCCGCTGCCGGGCGCCGCGCAGCTGATCGGCGGTGCCTGAGATGACCGTTGCGATCACGGACGCGTGGTTCACCTATCGTGGAGAGGACACTGCCGCGCTGAGCGGAATCACTCTCGACGTTGTCAGCGGCACCATGACCGCAGTGCTCGGACCGCTAAGATCGGGAACGTCGACTCTCTGCCGCCTGTTGGCCGGACAGCTCGTCTCCCGCGGAGCCCTGACCGGCACCATCGACCGGAATGGAACCGTGGCGCTGCTCGGCGAAGACCCGGAAGCGCAACTGAGCGGAATGACCAGCCACGTCGGTGACGAGACACAACTGGCCTGCCGACTGCACGGGCATGATCCGGCCGATGCCCTCCGCCGAGCCCGGAACCTACTCGAGGTCCTCGGCATCGGAGACCTATGGAACCGACGGTTGGACTCACTCTCCGGAGGGCAGAGGCAACTGGTCGCGGTGGCACGGATCCTCGCACCCGGGCCCGACCTGCTCGTTCTCGACCAACCAGCACAGTCCTTGGATCCGCAGATGCGTGTGCGCCTGGCAACAGTGCTGCAGGAATTCTGTGATCGGGGAGGGGCTGTGCTGATCACCGGTCATCAGACTGACGAACTGACCCGGATCTGCGAAGAGGTCCGCTTCCTCGACGCCGGTCGGCTGCAGACGGCGACTCCCAGGGGTCGAGCCGTCGGGATCTGGGACAGCCGCCCGAACGATGATGCGACCCTCTCGACGATGCCGAAGCCACAGGCAGATCCGCTGCTCACCGTTCGCGACCTCACCGTGGATCGGGGGAGCAGCCGAATCCTCGACGACCTCGACTTCGATCTGCGGCCCGGCGAACTCACCTCAGTCACCGGTGCCAACGGGGCCGGCAAGTCCACGCTACTGCGGGCCCTCCTCGGCCTGCTCGACCGGACGGCGTCCGTGACGGGCACGATCACGGTCAGCCGCCTCGGCGAGATGATCCGATTGGACACCCTGCCCGCCCACTCGCGCAGTGCTCACCTCGGATGGGTGGGACAGGATCCGGGACTGCAGCTCTCCGCCGCCACAGTGGCACGCGAACTGCTCCACGCCGCGCCGCTGCCGCCGCATCGACGGCGAGACCGAGCTAAAGTCCGCGACCAGCGCCGGGCCGACGTCGACACCGTCCTCGCCGAAGCGCACCTGACCGAGGTCGCCGACGACCATCCCTTCGACCTCGACTTGCCGCGACGCAAAGACATCGTCATCGCCTCGGCGCTGATGACCGAGGCGACGGTGCTGCTGCTCGACGAACCGACGATCGGGCGGGATCTCGCAGCGATGACCCGGCTGAACGCGATCATCGAGTCGTTCCTCAACCGTGGAGGTGCTGTCCTGGCGACCACACACGACCAGCGCTGGGCGAACGAGTTCGCGCACCGCAGACTGCGGCTTATCGACGGCCGAGCCCGGTCATGATGGAATGGTGAACAGAAGCTCGAGAGGTGACAGGAGCGATCATGATGCGCGGACCCGTGAGCATGTTCGTGGCCTGGGTCCTGCACGACGCGGAGGAAGCTCTGACCTTTCCCGCCACAGCCGACCACCTGGCCGAGGTCTCCGGAATCGAGGCCCTGAGAATGAGCACGCGCCAAAGTGCGGCAGCGATCGGGCTCGTCGGAGCGGTTGTGGCAGCGGCGGGTGTCCGGGGGATGCAGACCCGAGGGACGTCCGCACTCTATCGATCCACGGTCGCCGGCCTCGAAGCCCACGTGTTCACTCACCTGCTGTCGACGGCAGTCCTGCGACGATATACCGCCGGAGTGATCACCACCGTGCCGATCATGTGGCCCGGGGCCGTACTGGCGCGACGAGAGCTCGCGGAGCTGGGGCACCCGCTGACCGGCACCGACTGGAAGCGCGGCATCGCCCTGATGGGTGCGGTGGCGGTGGCTGCTCAGCTCACGGTGCGCATTGACTGGCCGAACGCGGTCAGTAGTCGAAGGAGTCGTCGCCGGCGGCCACGGGGCTGCGCAGCCTCTGCAGGTGCAGATGCCGGATGAGGCGGATGACCGGGCGAATGAGCATCTCGACACTGCCGATGACGAACAGCCATGTTCCGGTGGTCATGAGTGCGTCGGAGAAGAACATGAAGCTGCCGATGAGGAACCACGCACCGATGAGCACATCATTGGCGATGCTGATGACTTGGTAGCGCTGGCGGATGACGAGTTCTTCCCGTCCGATCCGCAGATGAATATCCCGGCTGCTCTCTGACAATGGTCTGTCCTCTCCTTCTGGTTCTCTTCCACCGCGAGCCTACTGGCACAACCCGGTCGAGGTCACAGGTCGGATCGGTCTCTCGTGTCAGTGGCTGCGTCTACCGTAAGGTCATGGATCAGAACTCGAACCCATTCGATACCCGCGCTGCAGACAGCTCCCGCGACGCCGAGGAGTTCGCCCATCGGCCGCCGATGCCATGGGATCAGATGCTTGCCGTCATCCGCCAGTTCCCGCAGCTGTCCGCCGTGGAGGCGGCCCGCACCGCGTCGCAGATGCCGGGGGTCGCGGCCGATGCTCTCAGCCCTCTGCAGGCGGCGGGCACACCGCCCACCTGGGATGGGCTGCACACAGTCATCAACACACTGCACCGGATGCATCTGCTACCCGCTCAGCTTCCGCAGACACGCAGTCCCACGGCGATGCTCACCCATCTCCTCACCGAACTCGCCCTGAGCGTCTCAGGTCACCGCAGTCCACCGCACGATTTCGCATCAGCGTCGAAGATGCAGAATACCGTGCCTGCTCAGGTGCGTTTCGAAACCGAATGCATCACCTGGCTCATCGCCGGACGGCTCGGGGTCAGGGCCGGCGCGACAGGATCGCTCAAGGGCTACCTCAAACACGGCGAACTCATTCCCGAGTTCTCCAGGGACCGTGTGCTGCAGACAGTCGACACCATCGAAGACCTCTTCGGCGGTGCGCTCGCCTTCGGAACCACAATCCGAGAAGTGAAACCCAGCCTGTTCGAACTGGAAGTCGGTCTGGCTGTCTGAACCCTGGCAAATCGTGTGCAGCCCTGGTGTCCGGACAATCACAGGAGAAGAATGGCAGACATGTCCACCTCACCGCAGCGCTGGAGCATTGCCACCGTCTACCCCGATATGTGGGTCGATCCTGACGACGATCCCCGGAACACCGAAGGCCACAGTCCCGACGGAGAACGTGCGACTCTACTCGACTACCTTCGCGACTACCGATTGACTCTCGATCTGAAATGTCAGGGGCTCACTCCTAAGCAGATGAGGCTGCTCTCCGTTCCGCCGTCGACGATGTCGCTGCTGGGGCTGGTCCGACACATGACCGAAGTGGAACGCGACTGGAGGAACTGGATCACCGACGGCGAACCCGAACCCCCGATCTACGGGAGCCTGGACGCCGCATTCGATCTCAGCGATATTCCGTCCCAGCCCGACGACGCGGTCCTCACTGACTCCTTCGCCAAACTCGAACAGGAGCAGACCGCCACCGACGCCGAAGTCAGCAGACACGAGGATCTCGGCGCACACATCGGCCGGGAAGACATTGCGGTGCGAGAGTTCCTCGTCCACCGCATCGAAGAATATGCCCGTCACTGTGGTCACGCCGATCTGCTGCGTGAATGCATCGACGGCAGAACCGGACAATAGGGAGTCACCGACAATGAGCCGAACAGTCCAGGTCACCGTCGACTGCCACGATCCCGTCAAGCTTGCCCGCTTCTGGGCCGAAGCGCTCGGTTACATCATTCCGGGCCCTCCAGGGGTACGACTCGGTGATGATCAGGACCCTTTCGCTGCTTGGAAGGAGTTCATCGCGAACCTCGGAATCGAGCTCGGTTCCGAGAATATGCGTGCCGCTATCGAGGACCCTGACCAAGTCGGTCCGCGAGTCTTCTTCCAGACAGTGCCAGAGCCCAAAACGGTGAAGAACCGCCTGCACCTCGACGTCCGAGCCGCGCCCGGACTCGACGGCGATGAACGGATGGCCGCGCTCGAAGCCGAAAGCCTCCGACTGACAGAGCTCGGAGGAACCCGACTTCGCCGAGTCGACCCCGACCCGCCGTTGGAACAGGGATTCATCGTCATGGCCGACCCCGAAGACAACGAATTCTGCCTTGACTGACCATTCGCATCGGGAGTGCTGATCAGATGAGATTGTTCTCAGAAACCTCTGGTCAGACGTGTTCGCTTGTTAACGTGAGCATCATGAAGTCGAATCGCAAGGCAATGAGCACAGTGGCAGGACTTGCAGCACTCTCACTCGGCCTGGCCGGGTGCAGCGGAAGTGATTCCGCCACCGATGACGCGCAGAACTCGCCCGCGGCAAGCGAAACGTCGCAGGCCGGCACCGCCGAAGGAGACGATCAGAGCGAGGGCGCCGACGACAGTAAGGAAAGCGGAAGCGAATCGACCAAGGAATCGGCGGGGAAAGGTCTGCCCACTGATGCCGACCTGAGCAAGGAATCGCCGACCATCAGCGCCGAAGACGCGATCAGAACAGGCGAAGAGAAAGTCGGGAACGGAATCGTTCACGGTATCGAACTCGATTGGGACGACAAGGACCAAGCGTGGCAGTACGAGGTGTCCATCCTCGATGGAAACACCGATCATGATGTCGAGATCGACGCCGAGACCGGAAAGATCGTCAAACACGAGCAGGACTCGACCAACGACAAAGAGAAGGCCATCGACCTCAACGATCCGATGACCTTCGACGAAGCCCTCAAACTGGCTCAGAAGAACGCCGACGGAAAACTCGTGAGCTGGAAGCTCGAATTCGACGACAACATGAGGGAATATCAGTTCGACTTCGATCAAGACGGTGAAGAGACGGAAGTCACCGTGGACACCGACTCCAAACGAGTCAGCGTCGATGACTGACTCCGGTCGTCTCACGGTCATCGCCGGGCCCATGTTCTCCGGAAAATCGGAAGAGCTCATGCGCAGGGTCAGGCGAGCCACGATCGCCGGAGTCGATGTCCTCGTCGTGTCACACTCACTCGACACCCGTTCGGATATCTCCACGATCACCTCGCACACCGGGGTGAATATCCCCGCAGTGCCGCTCGGCGACAGCGCGTCTCTCGCCGAGGCGGCCCGGCAGAAGGACCATGACCTCATCGCCATCGATGAGGCGCAGTTCTTCGGTGCGGAACTCATCCCTGCGGTCGATGAACTCCTCCGACACGGAATCGATGTCATCGTCGAAGGGCTGTGCGTGACCTTCGACGGGCAGCCGTTCGAACCGCTGCCCAGCTTCATGGCCGTCGCCGAAGAAGTGCTCCATCTCACCGCGGTGTGCACCGTCTGCGGGAAAGACGCTGTGTTCCACCAACGACTGGAGCAGAAGGACAGCCCGATCGGTTCAGGCCCGGCGAAGAACGCTGAGGCTCCCCAAGAGACTCTAGCCGCGACCGCGATCGACGCCAGTCATATCGGTGGGCTGGACACCTACGTCGCTCGCTGTCGGCAGCACTTCACCGGAGCCGATCGAGGGGCCTAGTCGTCGATGCTGTTCCAGACTTCACGCCAGATCCGCGCGAGATCCGGTATCTGATAATGGGCGTTGAGCCCGCTCGGCTGTGGGACCACGTGCAGGGCCACATCGGCCGGCCACCCCTCGAGCAACGTCGTGTCCTGCCGGCCAAGCTGAGCCTTCGGCAATCGGTAACCGGCGCGGAACGCAGTGATCCCGGCGATCGCCACCGCACGGGGGCGGATTTCGGCAAGTCGTTCGACGAGGTGCGCGGCGCCCTCTCGCAGTTCTTGAGGGGAAAGTTCGTCGGCACGGGCGGTGGCTCGCCCGATGAGATTGGTCAAGCCGATTCCACGGCTGAGCAGCTGCTGTTCATCCGCGGGTTCGAGTCCACGCGAGGCATCGACCTGGTGATCGGTGAGGCCTGCCTGATGCAGCGACGGCCAGAAACGATTCCCGGGACGAGCGAATGGCGCATTCACCGCGGCTGTCCACAATCCTGGGTTGATTCCGACGATGAGCATCTTCAGCCCGGAGGAATCCGTCGGCAGGATGTCATCGATCGCGTTCGGATCATCCGTCGCGAATGCGGCAAGGTCGTCCTTGGACGGTTTGCGGCCGCCCAAGGGGGACGGCCGACGATTGCTGACGAAGTTGTCCTGACTCACATCTTTCACATTACCGTCGTACCATGAGCCACGACCATGTCACCCCACAGACCGGAGAATCCGCACCCTTCCATTTCGACGACCGGTGGATCGTCGAGGCCGGAATCGAATCGGCGTGGGCGGTTCTGGAACGGGTCGATCAGTGGCCGCAGTGGTGGCCGGGCCTGACCGCGGCAGAACGAGTCGGGCCCGGACATGTCGACGACGACGCAGCCGATATCTCTGTGGCTGCCGGCAGCCGGGCTCGTCTTGTGGTCCGCGCCCCGATCGGGTGGTCCTTGCGGTTCTCCATCGAGGTCGACGAAGTCGATGCACCCTATCTCATTCGCTTCCGATCGAACGGCGATCTTCGTGGTGTAGGCCGATGGAGCCTCACCGCCTCCGAGACCGAGACGACCATCGATGCGCTGTGGTGTGTGACGACGAGCAGACCGATCATCAGGGCGATGCGACCGCTGTCCGGACTCATGCACGGTGCAGTGATGAGAGCCGGCGAACGCGGACTCCGTCGGCGACTGTCGGGACTCAACCGCCACTGATCCGAACCGCTCAGGTCACCCGAAACTCGAAAGCGACGCCGCTGGTGACGTCAATTTCGAGTTTCGCGTGGCCTGAGCTCGTTTCGCGCTGCCGGAGGCTTCAATCCTGCCCGGCCCACGCATCGATGCCGCCGGCAAGGGAACGCAGTCGGACTCCGGCCGGTACCGAACCGGACAGCATTTCGATGGCTTCGGCCGATCGGGCCCCGGACTTGCAGTGGATGACGATATCGACTGGTGACCCCGCTCGATAGGAATCACCGATCACCGACTCAAGCGCCTGCCACCCGCCGGCTCGAATGTCGCCTAGGGGCAGATGCATCGATCCGGGAATGGAGGCCAGTTCGCGTTCCCAGTCCTCCCGCACATCGACGACGAGAACATCATCGTGGACGGACCGAAGTTCGGCGACGTCGATCTCATCCGGCGCAGGTTCTGCTGCGCCGGCGTTGGGGTCCACGACGCAGGCGGCAGCCACCTCGGTGAGGTCGGTGACCGGGGGACGGTCGGGATCGGGGGAGAACCGCAGGGTCGTGTACTCCCCGGTCAACGCTTCATAGCGCAGCAGCCGACCGATGAACGGGGCACCGATCCCGCAGATGAGTTTGATCGCCTCGGTCGCCATCGCCGAGCCCACGGTTCCGCACAGCACTCCGAGGACTCCGCCCTCGGCGCAGTTGGGCACCGAATCGGGTTCCGGGATATCCGGGAACAGGTCGCGCAGCATCGGTCCGTGACCGGGAACGAACGTGCTCACCTGACCGGCGAAGCGGAAGATCGTGCCCCACACCAACGGGGTGCCGGTGAGTTCGGCGGCATCATTGGACAGGTACCGAGTGGCGAAGTTGTCCGCCCCGTCAACGACGACGTCGTGTTCAGCGAAGAGACCGAGCGCATTCTCCGGACTCAGCCGTTCCTCGATCGTGCGCACCTCGAGGTTCGGATCGAGCCGGTGCACGGCATCGGCGGCAGAGGCGACCTTCTGTCGGCCCACATCGGCATCCCGGTGGATGATCTGTCGCTGCAGGTTCGATGCTTCCACCGTGTCATCGTCGATGATCGTGATCGAGCCGACCCCGGCGGCCGCGAGGTAGTTGAGGACAGGGGCCCCGAGCCCGCCGGCGCCGTTGACCAGCACCGAGGCGGCCCGCAGACGTCGTTGTCCCTCGAGTCCGAATCCCGGCAGGCTCAGGTGCCGGGAGTAGCGTTCAAGCTCGGTCCGGGACAGAGATTCCACGGGGTCGACGAGAGGAGGCAGCGACGGAGGAGTGGTGGAAACGGTGGTCATTGTGCTGCGACCATTCCGTCGAACGGCGATGATGCCAATGCCAACGGTCGTTTGGGAATCCTCCCGGCTCCGGCCGCCAGTTGCCCGGCTTCGACGGCCAAGGCCATCGCCCGGGCCATGGCGAGAGCATCGTGGGCGCGGGTAACCGCCGAGGCCAGAAGCACAGCGGCGCATCCGAGCTCCATCGCCAGAGCCGCGTCCGAGGCGGTGCCGACACCGGCGTCGAGGATGACGGGCACCTGTGCACGGGAGACGATGGTCTCGATGTTGTGAGGGTTGAGGATTCCCAGTCCGCTGCCGATCGGAGCACCGGCCGGCATCACCACAGCCACACCAGCATCCTCCAGACGCTTCGCCAGGGCCGGATCGTCGTTCGTGTAGGCGAAGACCGTGAACCCGTCGAGGACGAGCTCCTCGGCTGCGGCGAACAGTTCGATGGGATCCGGCAGCAGGGTGTCCTCATCGGCGATGACCTCGAGCTTCACCCAGTTCGTCTCCAGGGCCTCTCGGGCCAGTCGGGCGGTGAGCACGGCGTCTCGGGCCGTATAGCAGCCAGCGGTGTTCGGCAGCACCCGAATACCCAGACGCTGGAGCATTGTGAACACCGAGTCCCGGGACTCGGCGTCGAAACGGCGCATCGCCACAGTGGTCAGCTCGGTTCCCGAAGCCACGAGTGCGTCTTCGAGAATGCTCAGGGAACTTGCCCCTCCCGTGCCCATCACGAGGCGAGACGACATCTCCACATCATCGATCGTCCAGGTCATCTCAACCTCCCTGCACGGCGGTGACGATGTCGACGGTGTGCCCGTCGGCAAGGGTGCAATGGGACCAGGCACCGCGACGGATGACTTCACCGTCGACGGCCAGGGCGATGCCCAAACGTCCGCCGTCGGCCGGTGTCCCATCGGGGTTCAGGTCCCGTCCGGTGACCTCGGCGATGAGGTCGAGCGCCGAGGTGGCACCCGGCAGCTCATGGCGAGCGCCGTTGAGGACGATGGTCGGTGAGTGGTCGTGGTCGGTCATGAGATGCTCCTCATCGGGTAGGCACTGGTGTGGTCTGTGGTGAAGCGGTGTGGGGACACGGACTCGAGCGACCCGTCAGGAGGCCAGTCGGAGGCGACACCCAGGGCGAGCTCGGCGCCGAGCTTGCCGCCGAACGGCGCCAAGAGGATGCCGTGGCGGAAATACCCGGTGCTCACGATGCAGCCGGGATCGATGCGGCCGATCATCGGCAGGTCGTCGGGCGAGCCGGGCCGGGCACGGGTGGTGATATCGGTGATCTCCGCGTCGAGGATGCCCGGGACGAGTCGCTGCCCGTCGGCGAGCAGCCGGTGAATCGCCCCGGCCGGAGTGCCGGAGAGTCCGTCCTCACGCGAACTGGCACCGAGCACGATCTCGCCTTCGGGGCGGGGGACCAAGTAGACGGAGCGACCGTTGACCAGCCCGCGGATGGTACGGCTCAGCAGCGGAGTCGCCTTCGCGGGGGTGCGCAGTCGCAGAACATCACCCCAGACCTCACGCAGAGGAAGCTGCGGGGCACCGAAGATTGCGGACACAGCGCTGCCGGCGCAGATGATCACCTGATCGGCCTCCAACCGGCGGCCATCGCCCAGTGCGACTCCCACAGTCGTATCGCCGTCCTTTATCAGGCCGGCCGCCCGCTGGCGAACGAAGCCTGCTGAGTCAGAGGACAGGACAGTCAGCAATGCGGCAGTGAGCCGACGAGGGTCGATCGAGTGATCGCCGGAGATGTGCACGGCCCCGGCCACGGCAGGCGACAGCGACGGCTCGACCGCGCGGGCGGCGCTGCCGGTGATGAGCTCGGTGTCGAAGCCGGACTGCGATTGTGCTTCGCGCAGCTCCCGCAGGGCCTGCAGATCGGCTCGGTCGCCGGCACACACCAGGGTTCCGACATCAGAGAAGCCCAGTTCCGCCTCGGCGGCGCACGCTACCTCGGCCGCGAACTCCGGATACATCTGCGCCGAGGTCCGCATCAGCGGATACAGGGGAGTCTGCCCCCAGACCACCTCGGCGGCGGGAGCGAGCATCCCTGCGGCGGCATGGCTCGCTCCTTGAGCCGGGGCAGGATCGATGATGGTGACCTCAGCACCGAGGCGGCGCATGTACCAGGCCGTGGAAAGGCCGATGATCCCGGCGCCGACGACAATGACTCTCACAGCTTCTCCCTCCGGCGGCATGATCCGCATCAGGTTTGGCGGTCGGCTCCTACGCCCTCTCAGCCTCGTTGGGAGGCTCCCGCGAACTCCTCTACTCTATGACCATGACCACACAGATGCCACCGCGCACCGCAGCCCGGCAGACGAAGAGAGCCTGGAGAGAGGCCCGACTGGCAGAGGCGAGGCTCTACCTGTGCACCGATGCCAGGACCGCTCAGGGAGACCTCGCCGAGTTCCTCGACGCCGCCTACCGTGGGGGAGTCGACATCATCCAGCTGAGGGACAAGAGCATCGAGGCGCGGGCCGAGATCGCCGCATTGGAGGTCGTCAAGGAGGCCGCCGCCCGACACGGCAAGCTCTTCTCCGTCAATGACCGTGCTGACGTCGCGCTGCTCACCGACGCCGATGTCTTCCACGTCGGTCAGGGAGATCTCATCAGCTCTCATGCCAGGGCTGTGCTCGGCCCGGATGTGATCCTCGGCCGCTCCACCCACTCCCTCGATCAGGCGCTCGCCGCCGAGGCGGATCCGGAGACCGACTATTACTGTGTGGGGCCGGTCTGGGAGACCCCGACGAAGCCCGGCCGCGCCGCTGTGGGGACGGCGCTGCTGACCGCCGTCGCAGCAGGCACGGCCAAACCGTGGTTCGCGATCGGCGGAATATCGCCGGGCCAGAGGTTGGACGCGATCCGGGAGGCGGGCGCGAAGCGAGCTGTCGTCGTGCGTGCGATAACCTCGGCAGAGGATCCCGCTGCGGCCGCACGGGAGCTCAAGGAGGAATTGCGATGACCCACGCAGCTGACAGCGCAACCGCGGAAACCGGTGCGGGCGCAGACTCGTCGATTCTCATCGCCGGGGCAGGCGCCACCGGCGGAGCGTTCGGGACCTACCTGCAGGAGGCCGGACGCGATGTCACGTTCCTTCTCCGGCAGGCTCGGGCCGCGACGGTCCGTGAGGAAGGACTGCGCTTCACCGCGCCCGGTGCTGATAGGACGAATCGGGTCGATGTCATCACCGCCGAGGAGCTCCGATCTGCACCACAGACCTTCGACATCGTCATCATCGCGGTCAAAGCGAACGGCCTCGACTCGGTCATCGACGACATCGGGCCGGCTGTGGGAGAGCAGACGACGATCATCCCGTTCCTCAACGGCATGGCTCAGATCGAGAAGCTGCAGAACAGATACCCCGGTCAGGTTCTCGGTGGGTTCGTCAAAATCGTCGGAACGATGAGAGACGGAGCCGTCGTTCAGCTCACCGACATGGCCGTGATGACCATCGGCGATCTCCACGGTGCAGAAGCGCCCGCGCGAATCGTCGAGGCCCTCGATGTGCCCGGGTTCAAACTCCAGAGCGTCGTCGGGATCATCGACGGGCTGTGGGAGAAGTGGTCGTTCATCGCTGCGGCCGGAGTCGTCACGTGCCTGTTCCGCGCTCCGGTCGGCGCGATCATGGCAGCCGGTGGCCGGCCGCATGTGCATGCCATCGTCGATGAGGTCGAAGCCGTGGCGGCAGCTGCAGGACACCCGGTTTCAGAAGCATCCCGAGCCATTACGCTGAAGATGCTCACCGAGGACGGTTCCGCCTTCACCTCATCCCTCTACCGCGATGTGACGGCAGGGCTGCCGAGCGAAACGGAGCACATCCTCGGCGACCTGTCGATCAAGGCAGAGGAATTGGGAGTGGCGACTCCGCTGCTCGACCTCACACTTGTGCAGCTGCGGGCAGGGGAAGCTCAGAAGCGGCTCTGACTTCGGCAATGCCCGTGCGCAGCATCGCCAGGTACGGCTCCTGCGGCTGAGTGTGTTCGGTGTCGGCCGAACCGTGGGCTGCGGTGAATGTGACCATGGGGACGCCGTCGGCGTCATCGAGGATGAGCAGCGTCTCGTATCCGCCCGGACCCACCGAATGGGAGCTGCCGACCGGCAGATCGAAGACGAGCCGTTCCAGCGGACTGTCGGGCTCCGGTGAACGGTGCATCTCCTGGGCCGCTACATCGGCGAACTGTTCGGCCGTGATGAGGTAGGCCTTGGCCGGCGTCGGACCGGATACGGAATGATCGTAGAAGGCCATGCCTCCGCCCCAGACCTTCGATTCGCCGGCGAAGTAGATCGTCCCGGGCAGTTCGATCCCGGCCTCGGCCCGGGGAAGCGTGCTGTCTCTGGCGCCCGGATAGGTCACCTTCGCACCGGGCGGGCGCCCGCCCTGCAGGTAGCAGGCGAGCCGATCGCGAGCCATGTTCGATCCGTAGCTGACGTACCACACATGTGTTTGTGACATCTCCTCCATCATGACATTTCGGCCGCGGAGATCGTCGAATCGCCGGCTGCTGCGTGTGAGTCGGCGCGGTCGCCCCCGCAGCAGCCGGCGCACGAGTTCGGCGCTGCCGGTGACGGCCAGGGCGATGCCGATGCCGACGGCGACTCCGAGCAGCGGCCGGTCCTCGAATATCGTGCCCCCGATGAGTCCGATCACCGTCGAATAGAGTGCCCAGGCCAGACTTCCGATCCCATCCCAGAGCAGGAACATTCGGAGCGGAATCCCGAGCAGGCCGGAGCCGATCGTCGCCAGGCTGCGGCCCCCGGGAACGAACCGACCGGCGATGAGCACACTCCCGCCTCGGCGAGAGAAGCCCGTGCGGGCGGAGTCGAGGAGCTCCGCAATTCGAGTCCACCGCCTCAACCGACCCATTCCGGAGCTGGCGAAGCGGCCGACGAGGTGAGCCGCCAGATCGCCGAGGAGGGCCCCGCCTGCCGCGGCGAGGACGAGGCCCGCCGGGTGAGGCTGCCCCGTCGCGGCGAAGGTCGCGGCTGTGATGAGCAGGGTCTCCGACGGCACGATCGGAACCAGCGAGTCCAGAGCCGCGGCCACGGCGATGAGCAGGTACACCCACGGAGAGGTGAGTGTGGCGGTGAGCAGCTCGAGTGCGAGATCCATACTCATCCACGCTAGGCACCGGTCGGCAGGGGCGGTACGCGGTCGGACTCACAGTCGGGGCGGTCGACCGTCGGGAGCCATTGCGGAAAACCGGAATCCGAGTCTGCGGACGAACCCCTGTGAGTCGGCGATCGGCATTGCTACGATCGATTCATGCCCTGGCCGAGCGCGCTGTCCACCCGCCTTCCTCTCGAAGCACGGATGTTCGCCGCGCGGTGGGTGCGGTCCGTCCTGGCCGTGGTGTGGGGCGGTCTGCTGTGTCTGCCGCTCCTCCTCGCTTCCGTACCCCCACCCTCGTCGCGGGTGGCCGCGAAGGTGCGAGGCTGGGAGCTCGCCCGACATTCTCGCGGCTTCGGGCTCGTCCTCGCCATGGCACCGACGGACCGTCGGTTCCTGCTCGGCAACGGCCTCGTCGCAGGAATCGCCATCATCCCCACCGCGAACCTCCTCGGCGGATTCTTCGTCGTGACACTCGGCTCGATCGTCCAAGGCTTCTTCCTCGGAGGCGCCGTCAACATCGGATTCGACATGTGGTCGATCTCCCAACCCACGCTCTTCGTCGGTGTCCTCTACGGGGCGGCGAACCTCATCGGGGCTGTCGCCCTGGCCGAGGCCGCAAGCTGGGCGCACGGCCGCATCGATGCCCATTTCGTCGAGGTGGAGCGTCCCTTCGCCGTCTACACCCGCATCAGTGAGCTGCTGACCACCCGCAGCGGAGTCGTTCTCGCCATCGACGAGGAACGACGTCGGATCGAACGTGACCTGCACGATGGCGTGCAGCAGAACGTCGTCTCCCTGTCCGTGCTCATCGCCCGGGCCAGGCGTGCCTCTGACCCCGCGAAGGCCGAGGCCCTGCTCGATGATGCGCTGGTCCAATCACAGGATCTCATCGACGAGATGCGGGAAGTCGCGTGGCGGGTCTATCCCACGGCTCTGGATGAGCATGGGCTTCGGCCCGTACTCGAGAGGATCGCCGATCGCAGTCCCGTACCGCTGACCTTGGAGACCGTTCCGGACCGCAGATTTCCGCCTGCCGTCGAATCCGCCGCCTATTTCGTCGTCCGTGAGGCCGTGACCAACGTCGTCAAGCACGCCGAGGCGGACGCGATCACGGTGGGCATCGTCGCCGAGTCCCGGACGGCACTGACCGTGACGATCTCCGATGACGGCGTCGGCGGAGCCGATCCCGGTGGGGGAGGACTCCAGGGGCTCGCGCGGCGGGTGGGGGCACTCGACGGCAGTATCGATGTTGACTCCGTTGACGGTGCAGGCACCACAGTGAGCGCCCGGATCCCACTAGGAACCGGAACACAGTTCGGCAGTATGAAGAAGGAGAAGAGGCAGAAGTGACCACGACAGAGGTGCAGGCTGAGGACGAGATGCGCGTCGTCCTCGCCGATGACGCGGTGCTGCTGCGTGAGGGCGTCCGCAGTCTGCTCGAAGACGAAGGGATCAGCGTCGTCGCGTCCGTCGGTGACGGAGGGGATCTGCTGCGGGCGGTCGCCGAGCTGCGACCGAACCTGGCGATCGTGGACGTGCGGATGCCGCCGACCCATACCACCGAGGGGCTCGAGGCGGCGTTGGCGATCAAACGACGTTTCCCGGAGATCGGAGTGCTTGTGCTCAGCCAATACGTGCTGCGCGAGTACGCGACAGAGCTGCTGAGCACCGAGTCCGTGGGCGTCGGCTATCTGCTGAAGAACAGGGTCACTGACATCGACCGGTTCCTCGAGTCGGTCCATCGCATTGCCGAGGGTGGAACGGTCATCGACCCCGACGTCGTCCGGCAGCTGCTCACCACCTCGGAGAGGCGGAATACGCTGTCGACCCTGACCTCACGGGAAAGCGAAGTCCTCGAAGCGATGGCGGAGGGGCTGTCGAACCGAGGCATCGGCGAACGGCTCTTCGTCTCAGTCAGCTCCGTCGAAAAAGCGATCAGCTCCATCTTCGATAAGCTCGGCCTCCAGGCAGGAGAGACCACGAGCCGTCGCGTTGCGGCCGTGCTCGCCTATCTCAACCGCGAACGAGGAGAGAAATGAAACGTCGACTGCCCGATCTCAGAGAACTCGCGCCCTTGCTGCAGTTCGACCTGCCGCGCCTCGATCGGATCGCAGCCAGATTGGAGTCGGCCGCAGACATCTGGGATCTCCGCCGCATCGCCGAGCGGGTGACGCCGACCGCTCCATTCGACTATGTCGACGGTGCCGCTCTGGACGAACGGACGTTGGCGAAGAACCGTGAGGCTCTCGGCAATGTCGAGCTCCTTCCCCGCATCCTCCACGGAGTCGATGCACCGGATACGTCGACGACGATCGCCGGTGCCCGAACTCGGCTGCCCTTCGGTATCGCTCCGACCGGTTACACCCGCATGATGCATTCCGCAGGTGAGGTCGCCGGAGTGCGTGCCGCGGCGAAGGCCGGAATCCCTTTCTCGCTGTCGACGATGGGCACCACCTCGGTCGAAGACGTCGCACAGGCGGCACCGGACTCCACCCGGTGGTTTCAGCTCTACTTGTGGAAGGACCGGCAGCGCAGCCTCGACCTGATCCAGCGGGCCGCCGCCAGCGGATACGAGACCCTGTTGGTCACCGTCGATACCCCGATCACCGGTCAGCGTCTGCGCGATCACCGCAACGGTCTGACGATCCCGCCGCGATTGACGCTGGGAACCATCCTCGATGCCTCCTATCGTCCCGGCTGGTGGTTCAACTTCCTCACCACCGAACCACCGAAGTACGCATCGCTGTCGAACACTTCCCAATCCTTGGCGGAGATGACGACGACGATGTTCGACCCGACTCTCGACCTCGAGGACCTGCGGTGGATCCGCGAACAGTGGAACGGACGACTGTTCGTCAAGGGCATCCTCACCGCCGACGATGCCCAACGCGCCCGATCGGTCGGAGCCGATGGACTCGTCGTCTCCAACCACGGCGGTCGTCAGCTCGATCGGGCGCCGGACTCGCTGACCTCGCTGGCCGAAGTCCGTGCGGAGGTCGGACCGGAGATGGAGCTGATCTTCGACTCCGGGATCATGTCCGGCACCGATGTGGTCGCCGCGCTGTGCGCCGGAGCGGACTTCGTGCTCATCGGCCGGGCATACCTGTACGGGCTCATGGCCGGCGGCCAGAGGGGCGTGGAGAGAGCGATCGCCCTCATCCAACAGGAGGTCCTCACCGCCATGGGCCTGATGGGCGCCCGGAGCATCTCCGACCTGGGCCCCGACCTCGTCCGCGGGCTGCCGCAGGCACCGGCTTATGACCGGGGGCTGCCGGCCGACTATGGGTGAGCCCGTCTCAGGCACTCAGCAGACGCGCGAGCAGCCTGAATTGATGGGCCGAAATCTCCTCTGGGTCGACGTCTGCGGTGTCGCTGCCCGTCAGCGTCAGCGCCCTTTCGTCGAAGGTGCGCAGCAGTGAGAACACCGCCAGGGTCTGGAGGTCGAGCGGACATTCGAGGTCGATCGCCTCGGACTCACGTCCGGCGATGAGCACGGCACGCACCCATGCCTCGACTCGTTCGGCGAGCGCCCGGACTGCGGGACTGTCAGAGTTCGCATAGACGATGTGCCACAGGAGCGTGAGCTCTGGGCTGTCCGGCCATGTTCGCGCGATGTCGTCCCAGACCGAGCGCGCATGGTCCCAGAACCCGGCTGTGAACGTGCCCGGAGCGGGCGGGGTCCAGAACCGGCGAGCGGCCGCAGCGAGATCGGCGACGACGAGGGCGAGAAGATCGTTCTTCGAATCGACGACATGATAGAGCGAGCTCTTGCTCATCCCGCAGGTGGAGATGATGCGATTGAGTGACGCCTCTTCGAACGTTCGCGAAGCGAATTCTCGAGCGGCGGCATCGATGAGCGCGGCGCGCTTATCGGGGCGCATACGCGCCAAGGCAGTCTCGGACACGACGTCAGTGTAGCAATGACCGACGCATCTCTGGACCAGGCGGTCCATGTGGTGATAACGTTTGTGGACCAGCCAGTCCACATCGGGGTATTCCAAGCGCCTCGGCACGACGAAGGAGTCTGCACGTGATCACGGCAGCCACGGTCG
Source organism: Brevibacterium permense (assembly GCF_025506275.1). Taxonomy (GTDB): domain Bacteria; phylum Actinomycetota; class Actinomycetes; order Actinomycetales; family Brevibacteriaceae; genus Brevibacterium; species Brevibacterium permense_A. The sequence goes on along the minus strand of NZ_QYCP01000085.1, from coordinate 26,426 downwards.
ACGATCAGCTGAAGGACGTGAGCCCGGAAGAACCGCGCATCCTCATCGTCGGCGCGGGGATCGCCGGAATCACCCTCGCTCAGATCCTTCGGGGCCGCGGGGTACATCCGGTCCTCATCGACCGCTCAGCCGATTCCGGCCGGATGATCGGTGACAACAGTGCTGGATACATGCTCGCCCTCATGCCCATGGTCGATCCCATCATCGACGAACTCGGGTGCCGACAGGCTTACCTCGAAGCCAGCGTCGGCATCGATCGATACATCGCCCATGCGCGCACCGGCAGAGTCCTCAGACAGGACTACCTCGGTGATCTGCTGGCCGACTACGGCGACTATCGCGGAATCTCCCGCTCAGCACTGCTCGACGTGCTCACCGGCCGCGACTGTTCGATCGCCTTCGGTACGACTGTGGCCAGGCTGAACGGTGCCGCAGTCACTCTGGCCAGGGACGGCAGCAGCGGACGGGAACAGGCCGGCGGCACTGAGGCAGAGTTCGAATTCGATGCCGTCGTCATCGCCGACGGAATGAATTCTCGCACCCGCCGGCTCGTGACCGGAGTACTCGCCGTGACCGGCTCCGCCACGGCCGACTCCTCCGCAACCGACTCCTCCGCAACCGACTCCTCCGCAACCGACTCCGGCACGACCTCGCCGGTGTCGGCAGTGGACACGGCCTGGGGCGGCTGGGTCTGCTGGGCCGAAGCGGATGACGATGAGGGTGCCGGAGATGAGATCTGGGGCGACGGGTTCTTCCTCGGCATGTATCCGGTCAGGGGCGCCATCGGCGTCTTTCTCGGCTGTCCCGACGCCCGGCAGCCGCTCGGCCCCCGGCGATTCGCCGCCGAGGTCCGCAGCCGCCTTGCGGTGCTGACTCCCAGGATCGACGCCTGTCTCACCGCGGTCGAAGAGGCCGAAGCGCCGTTCTTCTGGCCGTTGAGAGATTCGCGGGCGCTTCGCTGGAGTCATGGTCGCGCGGTTCTGCTCGGCGATGCCGCCGCCGGGTTCCTTCCCACCGCCGGAATCGGCGCCGGAATGGCGATGGAATCGGCCAGTGTGCTCGCCGACGAGCTGTCCGCCCTGACGACTGGGCCAGGTGCAGTCTCAAGCGGGGGTGGTCCAGTCGGACCCTCAAGTGCTGGCGATCCAGCCGCAACTTCATCACTGGTCGCAGCGCTCGAACGCTTTGAGGCTCGCCAGCGGCCGCGAGTCGAGGCCGCTCATGACAACTCGCGGTCTCTGGCGCGACTGATGTTCGGCCGGTCCCGACTCTTCGCCTGCGCCCGCGACCAGGCGTTCCGCCTCATCAGCATCCGCACCGCGCTCAAACCGATACTGCAGCTGCTCGAATCTCCGCCGAAGAGGATGTGACCCTCCTCCCACCCTGCATCTTCGTCGGCCGCGGGCGCCCCCGTTGTGGTAGGAATGGCCAGGGTCCTCGTGCGCGGACCTGCCGAACCACGAACGAGGATGACAATGGGAATGCCAGCCGCCTCGGCGAACGAAGAACGCCGACTCCGACGGGGACTTAAGTCCCGCCACCTGCAGATGATCGCCATCGGCGGTGCCATCGGCACCGGGCTCTTCCTCGGCTCCGGCGGCACGATCTCACAAGCCGGCCCCGGAGGTGCCCTGCTGGCCTATGCCGCGATCGGCATCATGGTCCTCTTCGTCATGCAGTCGCTCGGCGAGATGTCGACCCACCTGCCCGTCGCCGGATCGTTCCACACCTACGGAACCAAATACGTCAGTCCCTCGTTCGGCTTCGCCATGGGCTGGAACTACTGGTTCAACTGGGCGATCACATTGGCCGCCGAACTCGTCGCCGCCGGCGTCATCATGTCCTTCTGGTTCCCCGACGTGCCGTCGTGGATCTGGGCGGCGGTCTTCCTCATCCTGCTGGCCGGGCTGAACTTCCTGTCGGCGAAGGCCTTCGGCGAAGGTGAATTCTGGTTCGCCGCCATCAAGGTCACGGCCGTGCTGGCGTTCCTCGTCCTCGGTGTGCTAATGATCGCCGGCATCCTCGGCGGAACCTCACCCGGGGTGAGCAACTGGACGACGGGCGAGGCTCCGTTCGTCGGCGGATGGATGTCCGTCATCAGCGTCTTCATGATCGCCGGGTTCTCGTTCCAGGGCACCGAGCTCGTCGGCGTCACCGCGGGGGAATCGGAGAATCCGCGCAAGGATATGCCGCGCGCCATCCGCACCGTGTTCTGGCGCATCATGCTCTTCTACATCGGCGCCATCGCCGTCATCGGCTTCCTCCTGCCCTATACCGACCCCTCCCTGCTGGCCTCGGCGAACAATGAGGACATCACGGCCTCACCGTTCACCCTCGTCTTCGAACGCGCCGGAATCGCCGTGGCCGCCGGCATGATGAATGCCGTCATCCTCACCGCCATCCTCTCCGCCGGCAACTCCGGCCTCTACGCCTCCACCCGCATGCTCTACGCCATGGCGAAAGAGGGAACCGCGCCGAGGCTGTTCGCCCGACTCAACGAACGCGGAGTCCCAGTCATGGCGCTGCTGGCCACCGCCATGATCGGACTGTTCGGATTCCTCACCGAGATCATGGGCGACGGCGGCGCCTACACCTGGCTGATGAACGTCTCGGGTCTCTCCGGCTTCATCGTCTGGGTCGGCATCGCCTGGTGCCACTTCCGGTTCCGCCGCGCCTATGTGCGGCAGGGGCACGCCGTTGCGGACCTGCCGTACCGAGCTCCGCTTTTCCCGATCGGCCCGATCATCGCGCTCATCATGCTCCTCGTCGTCATCATCGGCCAGAACGTGCAGGCCATCGTCAATGGGCAGCTGCTTCAGGTCGCCAGCGCGTATGCCGGGCTTCCGGCGTTCCTGCTCCTGTGGGTCATCCACCGCATAGTCACCGGCCGACGCTCACGCATGGTCGCCCTCGATGACATGGACGTCGAAGGCCTGGAGATCAAGTCTCCCTGATCCGATCGTTGTGCCCTAGCCGAGGCGGTCCTGCGGTGGGGACCGCACCACTCGAAAAATGGGTTAAGCTAGCCTCGCCTAACTCACCAAGAAGGATTCCATGCGCCGTATTCTCGCCCCAGTGATCGCCTCTGTTCTCGTCCTCGCCGGCTGCGGCGGAGGAGCAGATTCAGCCGACGAGGCCACGGGGCCCACCGTCGACACGAAGTTCGGCGCCGTCGAGGTGCCCGCCGATCCGCAGAAGGTCGTGGCGCTGGGATGGGGCGATGCCGAGACCGCACTGGCGCTCGGAGTCCAGCCCGTCGGTGCTTCCGACTGGGTCGAGTTCGGCGGCAAGGGCGTCGGGCCGTGGGCCGAAGACCTCTACGACGAAGCCCCGGAGATCATAGAGACGATGGAACCCGACTACGAGGCCATCGCCGCCCTCGAACCCGATGTCATCCTCGATACGAACAGCTCCGGAGAGAAGGAGCGCTACGACCGCCTCTCCGAGATCGCTCCCACGGTCGGAGTGCCAGAAGGCGGTGACAACTACCTGACGACGATGGACCAGCAGGTCGACCTCGTCTCCCAGGCGCTCGGCAAGGAAGAGGACGGGAAGAAGCTGCTCTACGACCTCGACAAGACCTACGCCGATGCGCGCGAAGCCCATCCGGAGTTCAAGGACAAGTCCGTGACCGTGGCAGCGAAGACCTCCGAGGGCTGGGGTGCCTACGTCGAGGACTCAGGTCGCGTGCAGGTCATGGAGCAGCTCGGCTTCAAGCAGTCCGAGACGATTGCCGGAATGAAGGCGGACGGCTTCTCCGCGCCGATCTCCGAGGAGAACCTCGATCAGCTCGACGCGGACCTGCTCCTGACGTTCCCGATCTACATCGAGGACAAGGATGTCACCGAGGATACTGCCTACAAGCGCATTCCAGCCGTCAAGGACGGGCACGACCTCGTTCTGACCAACGACAAAGACGACATCCGCAAGGCATTCTCACTCAACTCGATCCTCTCGGCCAAGTACACCGCGGAGGAGCTCCCGGGACTCATCGCCGACAAGGTGAAATAACCGACTGACGAGCGTTGCTGCACGCCCCTGCGCAGAACTCACACAGCGGCACGCCACGCATCCAGGCCGAGGTCGATGATGCGGGCGTGCCGCACATTCTGAAGCGAATCGATCGGCAGCCATTCCGCCCGATCCGTCGTCCCATCGACTTCGAGCGTGCCCAAGGTTCCTCCGGTGATCCGCGCCTCGTAGACGACCCGTACGCCTTTGAAAGGACGATCCGTCGAATCACTGAAGACCGGGTTGCGACGTGCCTCGGTGAAGGAGTGCGTCGTCAGTGGGCGGACCAGTTCCGCGTCGAAGCCGGTCTCCTCCTTGATCTCCCGGAGCGTGCCCGCTTCGATGCTCTCGTCGAACTCGATTCCTCCGCCGGGCAGGGTCCAGATCGCGTGCAGTCGGTCCTTTCCGCCGTTGAACCAGCTGAGGAGGATTTCGTCGTCGTCATTGACGATGACCGCATAACCGGCAAGTCGGGTGTCATATTCGGAGAAGTGCATGACCTCACCCTACCCGCGTCAGCGGTGACGCCGGGGGAGAACCTCAATAGGGTTGCTGATATGCAGAACGGCAAGGGCTAGGCTGGGATCGTGACCACCATCAACAGCACTCGAATCGGCGAATCCGGGCGCCTGGTCGTCTTCCTGCACGGCCTGTTCGGGCGAGGCAAGAACTTCACCCGCATCGCCAAGGACATCGAACCCGAATTCTCCAGCCTGCTGGTCGACCTGCCCAACCACGGCGAGTCCGAATGGACCGAGAACTTCGACTACGTCGAGCTCGCCGATACTGTGGCCGCCCATATCGCCGAGGCGGTCGACCCAGACGACCAACCTGTGCACCTGGTCGGGCATTCCCTGGGTGGAAAGGTCGCCATGGTGCTCGCCCTGCGTCACCCGGAACTCATCGACCGCCTCGTCGTCGTCGACATCGGCCCCAATGCCGGCGGGTCCACCGGAGTCTTCGACCATCTGCTCTCCAGCCTCGCCGCTCTCGACCTCGACCGGATCGAATCGCGCACCGACGCGGATGACGCGCTTCGGGACCCGATCCCCGAGGCTGCGATCAGGGGATTCCTGCTGCAGAACCTGCGCCCCACCTCGGCGGGGTATTCCTGGCAGCCCAACCTCGCGTTGCTGCATTCGAGCCTCGACATCATCGGGGGCTTCCCGGACATGGGCGGTGCCGTCTTCGACCATCGGGTTCTCTGGGTCGCCGGTGAGAAATCGGACTATGTCGACCGTGACGACCTGCCGCAGATGCGCAGTCTGTTCCCCCGCACCACCCTTCTCACCGTCAAAGGCTCGGGGCATTGGGTGCATTCGGAGAAACCGCGTGAGTTCGTCTCAGCACTGACGGCATTCCTCAGCCGGCCCTGAAAGGGAATATGCTGAACGCGCTCGACGTTGCCACAGCGAGCACAATTGGACTCAAACCCTCAGGAGGAATGCGTGAGCACTTCGATCCCGGCCGATCCCGCAGAGAAGTTCGCCGAATACGCGGACGGAACCCGACTGGTCAGTACCGATTGGGTGGCTGAGCATGCAGGCGATCCCGGACTCGTCATCGTCGAAAGCGACGAAGACGTGCTGCTCTACGAGACGGGGCATATTCCCGGAGCGGTCAAGGTCGATTGGCACACGGAACTCAACGACCCGGTCACCCGTGACTACGTCGACGGCGAAGGCTTCGCCGCACTCATGTCCGCCAAGGGAATCTCCCGCGATGACACCATCGTCGTCTACGGCGACAAGTCCAACTGGTGGGCTGCCTACGCGCTGTGGGTATTCACTCTCTTCGGCCACGAAGACGTCCGCCTCATGGACGGCGGTCGCGCCAAATGGCAGGCCGAGGGTCGCGAGATGACCACGGACAAGCCGCAGTCCGTACCCACCGAATACCCCGTCGTCGAACGTGACGATTCGGTCATCAGAGCCTTTCTTCCCGAGGTCCGCGACAGCCTCGGCGACCTGCCGCTCATCGACGTGCGCAGCCCGGAGGAATACACCGGCGAACGAACCCACATGCCCGCCTACCCGGAGGAAGGGGCACTGCGCGGCGGCCATATCCCCGGCGCGAAGTCGATGCCCTGGGGCAAGGCAGCAAACGAAGACGGCACCTTCAAGTCCGCCGCCGAACTCAAGGAGCTCTACACCGAGCAGGCAGGTCTGGGCACCAGCGATGAGGTCATCGCCTATTGCCGGATCGGCGAACGCTCCAGCCACACCTGGTTCGTCCTCAAACACCTCCTCGGATACGAGAACGTGCGCAACTACGACGGTTCCTGGACCGAATGGGGCAACGTCGTCGGTGTGCCGATCGTCACCGGAGCGGAGCCGGGAGAGGTGCCCGGACGCTGATGACCGAGACGACGACGCCTAAGACCGACGATCTGCCGGAGGCGCTGGCGGAGATCGTCACGGATTTCGCCGAAACCCCGTCCGACGACCGCCTCCAGGTGCTGCTGGAGTTTGCGACGGACCTTCCCGACCTGCCGGAGAAGTACACGGACCACCCAGAGCTGCTCGAGCCCGTTCCCGAATGCCAGTCGCCGATCTTCCTCGTCACCGAGGTGGCCGACCCCGAGGCGGGGGAGCGGGCGGAAGTGCGCCTGCACTTCTCCGCACCTCCGGAGGCGCCGACCACGCGGGGCTTCGCCGGGATCCTGCACGAAGGGCTCGACGGAGCCACCGCCGAGGCGATCCTGTCGGTTCCAGCCGACTTGCCCCTGCGGCTGTCGATGTCGGAGATCGTCAGCCCGCTGAGGCTGCGCGGAATGAGCGGAATGCTCTCGCGGATCCAGCGGCAGGTGTCCGAGAGGATCGGCAAGATCACAGCGGAGTGAGACCTCTCTCGCTTGGCTGAGGTGGTCCAGTGAGTTACAGTGTGGTTAGCCTGCCCTTAGTCACCTGACCGCCACCTCACTCAAAGGACCACCTCGATGACCGGTTCCGCCACCTCTGCCGAGGCGAAACCGCATACCGACACCAGTCATCCGACCGGTGGGAGACTGCGGATCAGAAGAGTGCTGGGACTAGTCGCAGCGATCACTGCGCTCATCGTTGTGATCGCAGCCTCCTTGGCGATCGGCGCCAGAGACATGCCGATCTCGGAGGTTCTCCGAGCCTTCTTCGCGCCCACCGGCAGCGACGATCAGCTCGTCGTCCTGGAACTGCGCCTGCCGCGGACCGTGCTCGGCATCCTCGTCGGCATGGGATTGGGCCTGGCCGGTGGTCTCATCCAAGCCCTGACGCGCAACCCCCTCGCCGATCCGGGCATCCTCGGTGTCAACGCGGGTGCGTCCCTGGCGATCACGATCGGCGTTGCTTTCTTCGGTATCTCCTCGATCACCGGGTACATCTGGTTCGCGTTCGCCGGCGCCCTCGTCGCCACTGTCGGCGTCTATGTCATCGGGTCCGCGGGCCGCAGTCGCACGGTCGATCCGATCCGCCTGACTCTGGCCGGAGTCGCCGCCGCTGCTGTGCTCACCGGACTGACCAAAGCGATCCTGCTGACCAACGAACGCGCCTTCGATGCCTTCCGATCCTGGGACGTCGGCGCGATCGCCGGCCGCGATTTCGATACGATCACCGCGATCCTGCCGTTCATGGTCATCGGCACCGTGCTCGCACTGGCGCTGTCCCATTCACTCAACGCCGTGGCCCTCGGCGACGATCTGGCTGCCAGCCTCGGCACCTCGGTCAACCGCACCCGAGTGCTCTCCATCCTCGCGGTGACCCTTCTTGCCGGAGCCGCTACGGCCGCTGCCGGACCGATCGGATTCATCGGCCTGATGATTCCGCACATCGCCCGATGGATTGTCGGTCCCGACCAGCGCTGGATCCTCGGCTACTCACTCGTTCTCTCACCCATTCTGCTCCTGGCCTCGGACGTCATCGGCAGAGTCGTGATGAAACCCGGCGAACTCCAAGTCGGAGTCGTCACCGCGTTCGTCGGTGCTCCGGTGCTCATCGCCCTTGTCCGTCGAAAGAAGGCGAGCGGCCTGTGAAGACCACCAACCTCGCGGTCACCGACCGCAGCCTCAATGCGCACCCGCATGCACTGCCGGGAGAGAAAGTCGACTTCGGTCGGCCCATGCTGCGCGTTTTCGGATTCCGCATCGACCTGCGGGTCGTCATCACCGCCGGAATCATCACGCTGATCGCGCTGGCCTGCGGCTTCGCCGGTCTCATGCTCGGCAAGTTCTCGCTGACGCCGACCGAAGTGTTCCAGGGCCTGTTCGGGGCCGCTGAGAAGCGCATCGTCAATACCGTCGTCGGGGAGTGGCGGGCACCGCGCATCATCGCCGGCATCGTCCTCGGCGCCGGACTCGGCGTCTCCGGAGCCGTGTTCCAATCGCTGACACGCAATCCTCTCGGTTCTCCGGACATCATCGGCTTCTCGACCGGTGCCTACACCGGCGGCATCGTCACGATCATCGTCTTCGGCACGAGCTTCGTCTCCACTGCAGCGGGTGCGATCATCGGCGGGCTCCTCACCGCCGTGGTCGTCTACCTGCTCACCTGGAAAGGCGGGGTCCAGGGCTTCCGGCTCATCATCGTGGGTATCGCACTGACGGCGATGCTCAACGCCTTCAACACCTGGCTGATCATGCGCGCCGATCTCGAGCTCGCCATGGCCGCTGCCACCTGGGGTGCCGGAACCCTGAATGGAATGGGCTGGTCGACGATCGCACCGGCGGCTGTGGCCACCATCGTCCTCGGCCTGGCCTGCGGACTCTTCTCCCGAGACCTCGGCACTCTGGAACTCGGCGACGATACGGCGAAAGCCCTGGGCGTACGCAACGAGCCCATCCGTGCCGTTCTCATCGTCATCGCCGTCGCCCTCGTCGCCGTGGTCACGGCCGCGGCCGGTCCGATTGCCTTCGTCGCCTTGGCTGCACCGCAGATCGGGCGGCGGATCGCGCGGGCACAGGGCACCAGCCTGCTGACCTCCGCGGCTGTCGGAGCACTGCTCCTCGTCGCCGCCGACCTCATCGCCCAGCATGCGTTCGGCGACATCCAACTGCCCGTCGGTGTGATCACCGTGAGCATCGGCGGCATCTACCTCATCTGGCTCCTCATCCAAGAAGCTCGGAAGGCATCATGAGCATTCCCAACCCCGCAGCCGCAGCCTCCCCGCTGATCGCCGAGGACCTCGACCTGGCCTATGACCAGCGCCAGATCGTCAGCGATCTCGACGTGAGCATTCCCGACGGAAAGTTCTCGATCATCGTCGGCCCCAACGCGTGCGGCAAATCAACCCTGCTGCGTGCCCTCGCGCGACTGCTCCCGCCGGCGAAGGGCACTGTGCTTCTCGACGGGAACAACATTGAGAAGATGAAGACGAAGAAGATCGCCCAGCGATTGGGTCTTCTCCCGCAGTCGTCCATCGCCCCGGACGGGATCACGGTCGCCGAGCTCGTCTCCCGCGGTCGCCACCCGCATCAGTCTTTCCTGCGCCAATGGACCGACGCCGATGAAGCAGCTGTGCTGTCGGCGCTGCGGGCGACGAACACCGAAGAGCTGTCCTCACGGCTCGTCGACGAGCTCTCCGGCGGTCAGCGCCAGCGCGTCTGGGTAGCTATGGTGCTCGCCCAGGAGACATCCCTCCTGCTGCTCGACGAACCGACGACCTTCCTCGACGTTGCCTACCAGATCGAGCTGCTCGACCTGTTCTCCCAGCTCAATCAGGAATACGGGCACACGTTGGTCGCCGTCCTCCACGACCTCAACCAGGCCTGCCGGTACGCCGACGAGATCATCGCCATGAAGGCCGGTGCCATCGTCGCTCAGGGGCCGCCGGAGGCGATCATTACAGCAGAACTCGTCAACGAGGTCTTCGGCATCGACTGCACAGTCATCGACGACCCGGTCACGGGTGCTCCGATGATCGTTGCGGGAGCACCGAAGAAGACCTTCGCTCAGCGCTGACGCCAGAGCATCGGAGATGGGGAAGGAACAGACGGCTGCCCGATCTTGCCGAGAGGGTTCGCAGGTGATGATGGACGTTGCCTCAGCTTATGTGGCAGTGGTGTCCTTTGTATCATCCTTCTTCACGAGTGCCTTGACTCCGAAGATCACGCCGACGACGATGCCTCCCCAGATCGCACCGAGGATGAGGGAGAAGAAGGTGTTGACGAGCCATCCTAGGAAGCCGCCGATGAGCGCGATCGCGGCGACGGGCTCTTCGAGGTGGTGGACGAAGCCGTAGAGGGCGTGGAAGCCGAGCTCATCGGTGCCGACGAGGATGATGTGGCCTCCGACCCACAGCATGGCGAAGGTGCCCACGACGGAGAGCAGTGCGAGCAGCTTCGGCATGGCCTCGACGAGAAACCGTCCGAACTTCTGTTGCCCGGGCGAATCCTTCTTCGCCATGTGCAGACCGATGTCATCCATCTTCACGATGAGTGCGACGACACCGTAGACGCCGACAGTGATCGCGACGCCGACGACGGCGAGGATGACGGCACGGCTGGTCAGGGACTCGGCGGCCACCTCGTTGAGGGCGATGACCATGATCTCGCAGCTGAGGACGAAATCGGTGGTGATGGCCGATCGCACGACTTTCTTCTCTGCCGCCTTGCTATCAGTCGTCTGCTCTGAGGCCGGGGTCTTCTTCTCGTGATGGGCGATCCACCCGAACTTCTCGAAGACCTTCTCGGCACCCTCATAGCAGAGGTAGGTGCCGCCGATCATGAGCAGTGGGGTGAGGAGCCAAGGCAGAAACTGGCTGAGCAGCAGAATGACCGGGAGGATGATGACGAGCTTGTTGAACAGCGATCCCAAAGCGATGCGCTGGATGATCGGAAGCTCGCGTTTGGGGTCCACTCCTTCGACGAACTTCGGCGTCACCGCGGCATCGTCGATGACGACGCCCGCGGCTTTGGCACTGGCACGTGACGCACCTGCGGCGACGTCGTCGAGGCTGGCGGCCGAGAGTTTGACGAGCGCGGCGACGTCGTCAAGGAGTGCGATCAGACCCCCGGCCATCTAACGACTGCCCAGCTTGAGCGTGGGGCCAGGCGGCTGACGATGAAGATCACCGAGGTGATTGTCCGCAGCATCGAAGAGCTGCAGTCGGTCGCCGTCGGGTTCGACCCTCCTGGCTTTAGGAACCCAGGTGACCATTCCGGGAGCGGCCTTGAGCGTCATGAGCGATGATTTGATCATCAAACCTTCGGGCTCGGCCGACCATGAGGTCACAAGGCTGTTGGCGCCGTCGCTGCCGCGTAGTGAGCCGTCCTCGGAGAACTCCAGGAAGGCCCGCTCGTTCGTCTCGGCCGTCCAGCGGCCGATGAGTTCCTGTGTCATTTGTCTTCCTTCTCCAGTCCGCCGATGACTTTCCCGTTGCTGTCCTTGACCTTCATGACATCGCCTTCGATAGTCGCCGTTGAGGCTTTGCTCAGCCAGGTGTCGACGCCGGCGCATGCCTTCTGGGTCGACATGAATGAGTCGATGGCGATCTCGTCGCCTTTGACCTTCCAGCTGGTGACGATCGCGTTGCAGCCGTCAGAGCCTTTGAGTGAGCCGTCGTCAGCGAATTCGAGGAACGGGTCGCCCTTCTCCGGTGAGGTCCACTTTCCGGTGGGATCGAGCTTGGAAGCGTCGTCGCTGGGAGACGTGGTTTCGCTGGACTCGGTGGGGGAGGGAGAGCTGGGATTTCGTGGGTCGTTGCCGGTGTCACAGGCTGCCAGCGGCAGAGTGAGAGCAAGGGCCGCGAGTCCGAGCGCGAGCCTCGAGGCGGGTCTTACGGCGGCTGAGGGGCGAAGCTTTGTGTGGTTCGGCATGTCCCTGATCATAACGGCACCGTTTTCGAGCGACCTGGAAGAACACAGGACAGCTTGTGTAGTCCGACTTCTGTAAGTTGTGTTCACCCGCGACATTGATGGTTCTTGCATTGCGTCGTGATCAAACCGTAACCTTTCACACGGTTGGAAATCTGACACCGGAAGCATGAACCGCCGAGTCGCGGCGAAGCCTGTTGACGGGGTCGGGCAATCGAAGCATCGACAACGATCAAGGGAATCAACCTTATGCAGAAGAAACTCGTGCAGAGTTCACTGGCGATCAGCGCCGCTGCGGCGCTGAGCCTGAGCGGCGCGCTCGTCGCCTCACCGGCGATGGCTGACAACGCCCCGCAGAAGCTGGACCTCCAGAGTGAAGCTCACGTCCAGAAGGCACTTTCCGGTATCGAAGGAGTCAACGCCTACGGCACAGACGGCGGCGAGCTCAGCATCGGCGTTGCCAAGAAGACCGACGAGATCAAGAAGCTCGAAGAGAAGTACCAGAACATCAAGGTCACCGAGGGCGTCAAGGAACTGAAGCCCTACGCGAAGAATGATCTCGTCGGCGGTGCCGGCTACCTGGTCAAGGCCGGCGAGAGCGGCGGAGCCTGCTCGACCGGCTTCTCCGGCTGGGATGGAGACGGCAAGCCCGTCGTCCTGACCGCCGGTCACTGCTCGAAGATCATCAACGAGCAGACCAATGAGTTCGACGGCGACACCACTGTCGATCAGACCGAGAAGCCCTCGATCTCCGAGGCCAACGGCGGCGAAGGCTTCCAGGCCTCCGGCAACGGCGTTATCGGCAAGTGGGGCTTCCACAACTTCGGCGGCGACCTCCTCGAAGGCGCCGACCAGAACAAGTGGCCTGAGCCCAGCGAGTCCGACATCGATTTCGCAGTCATCAATGTCGACGAGTCGAAGTACAACGTCAAGAACGGCATCACCGACTGGTCCACCGCCGATTCGGACGATCTGGCCAAGTCGACCACCGAGATCACCGAGGTCGGTGCGCACAAGGACGGCGCGATCAGCAAGTCCGGTCGTACCACCGGTAAGACCGACGGCGAAGTTCTGCCCCGGTCGGAGTACGACTTCGACTACCAGAACGTCGGCGGCCGTTGGGTCCATGGCTTCGGCGTGACCGCTCCGATCGACAAGCCCTTCTCGCAGCCGGGCGACTCCGGTGGCGGCGTCTACCAGGGCAGCACTGCTGTCGGTGTCATCTCCGGTGGCGGCGATCTCGATGCGAACACCTCGTTCACCTGGGTTGCCGACCTGGATCACTCGCTCGAGGAATCCGGCACTGACTTCAACCTCGAGAAGCCGGGCGAGGAGACCCCTGAGGCACCTGCCGCTCCGAAGGCCGAAGATCAGACCATCGAGCCCGAAGGCAAGGTCAAGGGCAAGGCCGAGGCCGGCGCGGAGGTCGAGGTCAAGTGGAAAGCCGCTGAAGGTGCCCAGGCTGCCGAGAACGGTTCTGAGACCGTTACGGCCGACAAAGATGGAAACTTCTCCGTCGAAGGTCCCAAGGCTGAAGGCGACTACAACTACACTGCGACCGCGATCGTCGACGGACAGAAGTCCAAGACGACCGACTTCGACGTGACCGTTGAGAAGGACGAGTCCGAGACCCCTGCTCCCGTCGAGCGTGAGATCAGCGTTGACCCCGAGCAGATCGCCGCGTCCGACTTCGTGAAGGAAGACAAGGGCGTGACGATCACGGTCAAGGGCTTCGAAGAGGGCGAGAAGGTGACCCTCGAGGTTGCCAATGGACCCGAAGGCGTCGAAGGCATCGAGCTGGATGAGACCGCGAACGAGAATGGCGCTGCCGCCTTCTCGATCTACGGAACTAGCGCCGAGAATCCCGAGGCCTACCTCGGCAAGTACGATGTCGAGGTCACGGGTGCCAACGACACCGAGGACGAGTCGGCACTGACCGGTTCGTTCGAAGTTGTCGCTGACGAAGACGGCTCCGGTGGCGGATCCGGCGGCGATGACGACGGAAATGACGATGACGGAAACGGTGACGGAGGCTCTGATCTGCCTCGCACCGGTGCCGAGCTGACCGGCCTCGCTGCCGGAGCCGGACTGCTCCTCGTGGGCGGAACCGCGGTTGTTCTGACCATGCGTCGCAAGAACAACAACTGAGTGCAGTGATACTGACCGTCTGACGGTCGGTTGAAAGCTCATTGACGATGCCCTCGGTCTTCTGACCGGGGGCATCGTCTATTCATGGCCGGCGTGCACTGTCGGTTGGACGCAAGGCGCATTGTACGTCTCCTGCTGTTTCGTTCATTAAGTTCACAGGTTTGAACCTACTTTTTTGGTAGTCCATGAGTGCGGCCCGTAATCTTATCGTGACTTAGGTCATCAACTTGTGACATTGATCCCTCAGAACAGAGAGACAACAACTTATGCAGAAGAAACTCGTACAGAGTTCGCTGGCGCTCACAGCGGCAACGGCGCTCGGCCTGGGCGGAGCGTTCGCTGCTTCTCCGGCCGTCGCTGACAACGGTCCGCAGAAGCTGAATGTGCAGAGCGAAGCGGCTGTGCAGAAGACTCTGGACAAGGCGTCCGGTGTCAATGCATACGGCGCCAAGAACGGCAAGCTCACCATCGGTGTTGAAAAGGCCGACAAGACAACCAAGACGCTTGAGCAGGATTTCTCGAACGTCAAGGTCGTTGAGGGAGTCAAAGAGCTGAAGGCCTATGCCGGCAACGACTTGGTCGGCGGTGCAGGTTATCTCGTCAAAGCCGGCGAGAGCGGCGGAGCCTGCTCAACCGGATTCTCTGGTTGGGATGCTGATGGAAAGCCGATCGTGCTCACCGCTGGTCACTGCGCGAAGATCATCAACGAGCAGAGCGGGGAATTCGAAGGCGACACGACGGTCGACGAGACCGAACAGCCTTCCACTGCTCCTGCGGTCGGTGGAGACGGATTCAAGCAGACCGGACTCGGTGTCATCGGCAGCTGGGGTTACCACAAGTTCGGCGGCGAGCTGGTTCCTCCGGGCTCAAGCGCTCAGCCCAAGGACGACGATATCGATTTCGCGGTCATCAACGTTGATGGTTCGAAGTACAACGTCAAGACAGGTGTGACTGACTGGTCGACCGCCGGCGACGACGATCTGGCTGCGAAGCTCGCTACCGATATCACCAAGGTCGGCGCTCACAGCGAAGGTACCGTTCAGAAAGCCGGCCGAACCACCGGACTGACTGAGAACGAGACGTGGACTGCCTACAACGAGCAGTTCGACTTCGTCAATGTCAGCGGACGCTTCGTCCACGGTTTCGGTGTCAAGGCACCGTCCGGTAAGCCGTTCTCCGCACCCGGCGATTCCGGTGGCGGCGTCTTCCAGGGAGACACTGCAGTCGGCGTCATCTCCGGTGGCGGTCCTGCAGAGGACGAGAACGGTCAGGAGATCGACTTCAGCTGGGTAGCCGACCTCGACTACTCGCTCGAGAAGTCCGGACAGTCGATCTCGTTCACTGATCCTAACGAAGAGCCTCCGGGTGATGACGAGGCAGAAGCTGACGCTTCGGCTGCTGCCGACGGCACGGATGCAGATGCATCCGCCGCCGCGGACGGTAAGGACGCGGACGCCTCCGCTGCCGCCGAGGGCGACGACGCAAACGCTTCTGATAGCGCTGATGCAGATGCCAAGGAAGCTGACGCTTCGTCCGCTGCAGAAGGCGACGACGCTGAAGCTTCGGCTGATGCAGACGGCAAGGAAGCAGACGCTTCCGCTGCCGCCGATGGTGACAACGCCGATGCTTCCGCTGCCGCCGATGGTGACAACGCCGATGCTTCCGCTGCCGCAGACGGCAAGGATGACAAGGCCGATTCCGATTCCGACGCTGACGGTGACGAGAAGCCTGAAGCTCCCAAGGTCGGAGACCAGACCGTCGCTGAAGGCGGAAAGATCACTGGCAAGGCTGCTCCGAACGCTGACGTCAAGCTGACCTGGAAGCCGGCTGGCGATGCCCAGGCGGGGTCCGCTCAGGCTCAGGCCGCACCGGCTGAGGGCAGCGTCACGGTCAAGACCGATGCTGACGGAAACTTCTCCACCGAGGCTCCTGCTGAAGCTGGCGAATACTCCTACTCCGCCACGGTCACAGCTAACGGTCAGACCTCGGAAGCCACTAACTTCACGGTGACTGTCCAGGCTGCAGAGGCCGAGCGCAAGCTGACCATCGAACCGAAGGAGATCGCTGCTTCGGACTTCGTGAAGGAAGACAAGGGCGTTCAGATCACCGCTGAAGGCTTCGAAGAGGGCGAGAACGTCACCCTCGAAGTTGTTGCTGGTCCTGAAAACGTCGAGGGCATCACCCTCGAAGAGACCGCTAACGCTGACGGAGTCGTCGGATTCTCGATCTACGGCACCAGCGCCTCGAACCCCGAGGCTTACCTCGGTAAGTACGACCTCGAGGTCACCGGCGCAAACGACACCGAAGACGAAGAAGCCCTCACCGGCTCCTTCCAGGTTGTTGCCGACGAAGACGGGAACGGCGGCGGCGACGATGGTGACGACAATGGCAACGATGATGGAAACGGTGACGGCGGCGGATCTGATCTGCCTCGCACCGGTGCCGAGCTGACCGGCCTGGCCGCCGGAGCCGGACTGCTCCTCGTCGGTGGAGCCGCTGTTGTTCTGACCATGCGTCGCAAGAAGAACAACTGAAACACACTCTGACAGTCAATCGTTGACCGAGTGAGAGAAAGTGCCCCTGGTCATCAGACCAGGGGCACTTTCATGTCATCGGACGATATCGATCCGGCCACGCTCGCTGTGGACGAGCCAGAACATGCCGGTCTCCTCGCTGATGAAATGGCCGTCCGCAATCCGTTGGCGTACTTCTTCTTCCGACCAGCCAGACCGCCTGGCGTGGAAAGGGAACTCTTCCGTGGTGTAGAAATCAATAAGATGATCATCGTCGCAGCCATGTGGATCGACCCGGGTCAGCTTCACACTCATGCGCTTAGGCTAATCGGTGAGCGCTCACAGGAACTCAATGCAGAGATGAAAGCGCCAAGATGCGACCGACAAAGGAGCTTAGGCATGAGCCTTGAAGACGATCCATTCGACTACCAGGTCACCAAAGCCGGCATTCTCCTCATTCGCCGAGGCGGCCGCACCGTCATGGAACTCGGCGGAAAGAAGGCTGCCGCGCTCATCCCCAAGCTCGGCCGAGATGACGACACCGACCAGCAGCTGTTGGCACGGGCGACTGGAAACTATCGCCACGGCAACGAACGACAGTCTGGTCGGCATTGAATCTGGCTGGGCGTTCGTTCAGTTGTTGGTACTGTATGTGATATGAGTCAATCGACCGTCAGTGAGTTCTCACAGGCCACCGGAGTCACCCGTCAAGGCGATCACAGCTTCACCGCCGAACTCGACGCCGGCTGGAAAGTCGCCGGGGCGATCAACGGAGGTTACCTCCTCGGAGTCGCCGGACAATCCCTGCGGGCCGTCAACCCGAACACCCCGGACCCCCTCGTCATCTCCACCTTCTATCTCGGACCGAGCAGAGAAGGTCCGGTCGACATCACCACGCGCACACTGCGCGAAGGTAGATCGACGGCGAGCTACGGCATCGAACTCTCCCAGAACGGGGCACCGACGATCTCGGCGATGGCCACTATGGGCAACCTCGGCGAGCTTCCCGACGATGTCGGCACGACAGCCACGCCGCCCCAGCTGCCCCCTCCGGAAGAGTGCGTCGGTGTCGCCGAAGCCAGCGAGGACTTCACGAAGGCGGCGCCGCTCATCGAACGGTTCGATATGCGCCTCGACCCGGCCACCGCAGGATTCGCGGTCGGCAAACCCAGCGGTCGCGGAGTGCTGCAAGGTTGGATTCGGTTCATCGACGGGACCGACCCGGACCCCCTGTCATTGCTGACTTTCCTCGACTCGTTTCCGCCGGTGATGTTCGACCTCGGTGGCTTCAACTGGGCGCCGACGATGGAACTGACCGCACATGTCCGCGCCCTGCCCGCCCCCGGCTGGATCAGCGCGCGACTGTCCACTCGGAACATCGCCGGCGGAATGTTCGAAGAGGACTGCGAACTATGGGACTCGACCGGTCGCCTCGTCGCTCAGTCGCGGCAGTTGGCGCGCCAGCCCCGCGGTTGACGCGACGATGACGGCGGATAACCGACGATGACGCTTTCGACTTGTCATGTCGGTGGGGTGCTCTAGAGTCGGGTCAATACCTATCCGACTGCGAAAGGACCGCGCTCATGGCGTCGCTGGCATCTTTGAGCATCACTTTCGACTGCCTCGATGTGGAAGCCCAATCGATCTTTTGGGCGGATCTCCTCGGTGCCGACATCGATCCCGGCGCCAACGAGTTCGTTGCGAGCATCGGGGGAGTCCACAACAGCGAGTCACCGACCCCGGGAATGCTCTTCCTCAAAGTCGACGAACGCGCAGAGGGGAAGAACCCGCTGCACATCGACCTCGACGATCCGCACTATCCGGCGGACGTCGACCGCGCAGTCTCCTTGGGCGCACATAAGCTCGCGTCTTTCGATGAATATGGGATCGAATGGACGACTCTGAAAGATCCCGAAGGAAATCTCTTCGACGTCGGTCGGCGAAAACTAGACTGAGCCTCACCCGCCTGGTTCGAACATCAGGCCGTCTGCATGATCAGAGAGGCTCAGCATGAACCTGCCATTGACCGATCCGAGCAACGCCCCGAACGAACGTCGCGGGCTCGAAGAATTCGTCGACTACTTCCGGCAGGTGGTCAGACGCAAGGTCGACGGGCTGACGCCCGAGCAGCTCAACCACACCGTGGCCTCATCGTCTCTGACGATCGGCGGCATCCTCCGCCATCTCACACTCGTCGAGGAGAGCTGGTTCGCCGAAGTCCTGCAGGGCAGAGAACTGGGGGAGCCGTGGTCGAGCGTCGACTGGAACAGCGACCGCGATTGGGATTTCGAGTCGGCGTCAGGGATGACCGCGGACGAGCTCCTGGATGACCACGAGCAGGCCTGTCAGAAGTCCCGTGAAATCCTCGCCGAGGTGGTCGACCTCGACACACTCACCGCACGAGGAGATCGTGACGGAGAGAAGTTCAACGTCCGATGGATCCTCATCCATCTCATCGAAGAGTACGCACGGCACGCAGGTCATGCGGACATCCTGCGCGAAGACATCGACGGTGAGATCGGCGACTGAGTCGCGACTCATCTTCACGCGGTGGATCAAATAGGCTGGAAGGTATGACGAACTCCCCGCCGACCGATACCGACACTGCGCCGAAGAGATCCAAAGCGCTCCTCCCGCTCGACCTGATCCGGGGCTTCCTCATCGGCAGCGCCGAACTCGTGCCCGGGGTCTCCGGCGGAACCATCGCCTTGGTCACCGGAGTGTACGACCAGCTCATCGACTCCGCATCTCACGTCGTTTCGGCCGCGAAGACCCTCGTGACGGGACCGAACCGTGCCGCGGGGGCACTGGCGGAACTGCGGCGCACCGACTGGTTCCTCGTCATCCCTGTTCTGTTGGGCATGGGCGCGGCAGTGTTCACCATCGCCGGTGTCATGGAAGGCTTCGTCACCAGCAACCCCGAACTCTCCCGGGGTCTGTTCTTCGGTCTTGTCGCCGCCAGCATAGCGGTGCCGTTGAGGATGTTGCCGGCCCGTTCCTTACGGCAGCCGGTGCTCCTCGGCGTTCTGGCGTTCATCGTCGCCGCTGTTCTTGCATTCTGGATGACGAGTCTGGCAGGTGGGGCAGACGTGGAGAATCCACCGCTCATCGCCGTCTTCTTCGTCGCCTCGATCGCCATCTGCGCACTCGTCGTTCCAGGAGTGTCCGGATCGTTCTTCCTGCTGGCAGTGGGCATGTACTCGACCACGCTGCGGGCCGTCGACTCGCGCGATTTCGGGTACCTCGGAATATTCATGCTCGGCGCGATCCTCGGCCTGGCGGTCTTCGTCAACATCCTCAAATACTTCCTGCACAATCACCGGTGGTGGACCCTCATCGTCATGGCAGGTCTGATGTTCGGTTCCCTCCGCGCGCTCTGGCCGTGGCAGTCACCTGCGGAGGTGGGCGCCGACGGCGAACAACACGGAGCGGGCGGCCTGCTGGCCCCCGTCGATCCGGTACTCGGTCCGATTTTACTTGCGGTCCTCGGCGCGGCCGTCGTCGTCATCCTCATCATCGTCGAGGCGAAATTTGCGTCCGCGAAGGATGAGGCTGATGGAGCCGATTCCACCACAGTGTGAACGCAAGAGAGTTTGTACAAATTTCTCTCAAGATCCATTCAGAATACGATCAGCGCCCACTAGGGTAAGAGAGTTGGATCACTTTCACCCTCTTTGACCAGTTCTCTGGAGACTCATGCGTCTGCGCCCCCTGACCTCGTCCACACTGGCCCTCGCTCTCATCGTCACCGCCCCCGCGGCCGCCTCCGCGACCGGCCTCGGCGGTGCCGATGCCCCTGCCGACTCTCAGGCGGCGACGACCGGAGAACTGACTCTGTTGGCGACTACCGACGTTCACGGCAACGTGCTCAACTGGGACTACTTCGCGAACAAGCCCTACCCGGCCGGGGAGGAGCTGGGTATATCCCGGGCCTCGACTCTCATCAAGGGTGTGCGCGAGGACAAAGGTGCCGATTCCGTGCTACTCGTCGACAACGGTGACACGATCCAAGGCAATCCATTGGCCTACTACTTCGCTAAACAGGAGCCGATCACGACGAGTGGCCAAACTCACCCTCTGGCCAAGACCTTTAACCACCTGGGATACGACGCACAGGTCGTCGGCAACCACGAATTCAACTATGGCCTCGATCTGCTGGCCACCTATCGCGACCAGGTCGACTTTCCTCTGCTCGGAGCCAATGTCGTCGACGATGCCGACGGACAGACCCATTTGGACCCGTATGCGATGGTCGACAAGCAGGTCGATGGTGAGACGATCACCGTCGGTGTTCTCGGCGTGACCACTCCCGGCAGCCGCATCTGGGACAAGAACAACCTGTCCGGGAAGGTGCACTTCGACGATCCAGTCGAGACGGCACAGAAGTACGTGCCCGAGATGAAACAGCAGGGCGCAGACGTCATCGTCGTACTGTCTCACTCTGGCAAGGATCCTAAGGGACAGAGCTGGGATCCGGACCAGCTGCAGGAGAACGTCAGCACCTCGGTAGCGAAAGTGCCCGGAGTTGATGTCCTCGTCGCCGGCCATACTCATCAGAACGAACCCAGTCAGGTCGTGACCCGTGACGACGGCACCCAGGTGCTCATCACCCAACCGAACTATTGGGCACGGTCGGTATCTGAGGTGGGACTGCCGATCAACCTTGACACCCACCACGTGGACTGGGGCGAGACCGCGCCGCACGCAGACGCTCTTGCCACACAAGGGGAGGTCGCTGAGGACCAGGAGGTCAAAGACCTCGTCGATGAGCAGCACCAGGCCACGATCGACTACGTGAACACGAAGATCGGATCGGTCACCGAAACACTATCGGCGAAGACCTCCTACTATGAAGACTCGGCAATTCTCGACTTCATCTCCCACGTCCAGACCGAGACGGTTGAAGAAGGGCTGAAGGGAACGGACTATGCCGAACTTCCCGTGATCTCGCAGGCATCACCCTTCAGCCGCACCGCAGAGTTCCCGGCCGGCGACATCACGATCCGCGATGTGGCTGGACTCTACGTCTACGACAACACTCTTGCCGGTGTCGAGATCAACGGTGCTCAACTGCGCGACTACCTCGAATTCTCGGCACGCTATTTCAAACAGACCGAGGACGGCGCCGAGTTCGACCCGGTCGACGGCACGAACGCGATCGACGAAGTCTCAGAATCTCCGATCCCGGACTACAACTACGATGCTCTGGCCGGAATCGACTACGACATCAATGTCTCCAAACCGACCGGGGAGAGGATCGAGAACCTCACGCAGTCTGACGGCAGCGAAATCGGAGACGATGACCGGTTCATTCTCGCCATCAACAACTATCGCCAGTCCGGTGGAGGCGGCTATCCCGTCGACGGGCTCAAAGAGGTCTACAACGAACAGGTCGAGGTGCGTCAGGCACTCATCGACTGGGCAGAGGAGAAGCAGATCGTCGACCCCGCCGACTTCTTCGACGAGAACTGGCAAGTCGTGACCAGCAGCCGTGCACCAGGCGGAGACGATGATGGTTCCAATGGCGCCGAGGATTCCGACAGCTCCGGCGAAGCCACTGCCGAGGCAGGCGCGAATGCGTCTGCCGGTGGCGAGTCCGATTCCGGTGGGGCCTCCGACTGCGCGGGTTCCGGGAGTTCCGGAAGCTCTGATGGAGAGGACAACGTCGGAGGAGCACCAGCCGAGGACGATGATTCGACGAACGGCGCCTCCGACGGTGGCGCAATGGACGGCAACTCTGATGGTGCCGAAGCAGATGACTCGGCTGCCGGCGCCGGCGGCGGAGCCAATCTGCCGCGGACAGGCCTCGAGGTTGCCACAAGCATCGGCATCGCTGCCGCGATAATCGCTCTCGGTGGTGCTTTGGTGGTCGTCTCACGTCGCCGTCGTCGCTGAGCGGCTGTCGGCCACCGGTGGGAGTCACGGTCCGAGAGGCGGTCGAATGACCGCTCCGCGTTCATCAGGTTCCCCTCGGCGCAGTCTCACGTAGAGTGAGAGTGACAGTAGTCAGCTCTGAAGAAGGAGAGAGACAAGCATGGCCAACACAGCATTTCAGGGATCTCCGGTCAAGACCGTCGGCGAACTGCCCGCTAAGGGCGAACAGGCCCCGGCATTCAGCCTCGTCGGCGCCGACCTCGGTGATGTGAACTCACAGGACAATTCGGGCAAGCGCGTCGTGCTCAACATCTTCCCCAGCCTCGATACGGGAGTCTGCGCCGCCTCGGTGCGCAAGTTCAACGAACTTGCCTCCGGCCTGGAGAACACCACCGTCCTCTGCGTGTCCAACGACCTTCCGTTCGCCCAGGCTCGCTTCTGCGGCGCCGAAGGCATCGAGAACGTCGTGACGGCATCGGGGTTCCGCAGCTCGTTCGGCAAGGATTTCGGTGTGACCATGGTCGACGGTCCGCTCGCTGGTCTGCTTGCCCGGTCCGTCGTCGTCCTCGACGAGAAGGGCACTGTGACGTACACGCAGCTCGTTGACGAGATCACCACCGAACCCGACTACGATTCGGCAATCGAAGCTCTGGGAGCCTGATCTTCTCTCCGCGGGCCGATGGCAGACCCGCGAAGTACGAACCGGGCGGGACGCACACGCGTCCCGCCCGGTTGTTCTATATCAGCAGCGTGCCGGTCGAAGTGGTTCGGAGCGCCGGCTGCTGACGAGGAGCAATTGGCTAAGTGCTCACATATCGACGACTGTGATCGGCAGGGCATAGTCGACGCCGGCGAGTTCTCCACCGCTCGTGGCGATGCCGGGGATCATATCCTTCGGCGCCGGATGATCGCCGAGGGCGTCCAAATAGACCTTGTGTGCCTCAAGCGATCGCACACCACGGTCGACGTGCTCCGCGGTAAGCGCCACGGCGTGAGTGGGCTGGGCGCCATTGATGAGCAGCCGATCTGCCTTCCACGTTTCAAGTCCCTCATCCTTGAGATCGGTGAAGACCCAGGGATTGTCCGCATCGCGAATTGCGTCGACGGTGGCAACTCCGGCATGGCGGTGGTCGACATGATTGAGCCCCCACTGCATTTGGAGGTCGAAGGTGGTCACGACAACCGCATTCGGGCGGAACGCGCGGATCTTCCGCGCGATTGCCCGACGCAGCTCGTGCGTGGGTTCCAGCAGACCATCCGGGAAGTCGAGGATCTCCAGATCGTCGACGCCGACGATATTGCATGCCCGACGCTGTTCCTCGGCTCGTAGCGGTGCCACTTCCTCCGGGCTCATGTCCCGGATTCCTGCTTCTCCTCGGGTGAGCAGAAGATAGGCGATTTCTTTGCCCTCATCGGTCCATTTCGACACGGCTGCCGAACCCCCGTATTCCATATCGTCAGGGTGGGCGACCACGCAGAGCACTCGGTTGATAGCGGAGTCATCGAAAAGCGGGATCTCAGTCATGAGTCCAGGCTAGGCGGCAGTTGATGCTTGCGCCAGAGACCGGGGACGACCAGATGATTGGGTACGATGTGGAGGACCTCCCGATCGAGTGAAGGCAGACGATGATGAACAGACCACTCGTAGCGGTGACGCTGGCCTTGGGGCTGACTCTCAGTGGATGTTCGGCATTCCGGGTCAGCAGCTCCGAAGATGCAGGATCCAAGCCAGCGAATGTGGGAATCGGCGACGGACAGTCACATTCGCCGACGGCAACCGGCCCGACGATTCCCGACGGGATGAGCGAGACCACTGTCGACCTGGGTGGGCAATGCCCCGTCGAAGTCAGATTGGCCTTGGGCGCCGATTGGGCGGATGGGTCCGGCTACGACGGCTATCGGCTCTACGAAGCCGAATCAGGCGCGATCATCACTGTCAACTGCATCGATGACGACGAATCGTCTCCTCAAGAATTGGTGGGCAAGGCGCGGGAGAGAATGTTCAGCACCTCGGGGTCGTCCAAGACCAGTGAGTCCACCGGATCACTCAGCGGTGGAGAGTACTGGGTCTTCCACGGTGCACTGGCACCCGATGACATGCGAGCTGTCGACAAAGAGCACTCAGTGATCTTCGGTGCCGTTGCCGGAATATCCGTCGATGGCAGGCTTTTCAAGGTCAGCGTCGACATGCTCGCGCAAGCCGATGACACCGAGGCTCAAGAACAGTTCCGACAGATTCTGCCGACGGTTCGCTTTGGCGATCAGGTGCTCAAAGCCCCAGACCTGCGCTGAGGCTGCCGACTGTCAGACATGCGTTTGAGCAGTTCTCGGGCCGCTATCCTTCCGGCCCTGGTCGCGCCGACCGTGGAACTGGCGGATCCGTAGCCGACGAGGAACAGCCGCGGATCGTCTTTGACCGCGACCTCGGTTTCCATGGAGATTCCGCCATCCGGTGTGCGCAGGCGCAGCGGCGCAAGGTGTTTGAGTGCTGCTCGGAACCCGGTGTTCCAGAAGATCACGTCGACCTCTTCGACACGGGGTTCGTCGAACGGCGCCCATGATTCGGGCACTGCCAGGTAGTCGCTGGCCGAAGGGCCCAAGCCTTCCGACGTGGCCGGAAGCTCGGTGTCGCCGAGTCCGGGGAAGTGAACGCCGTGGGGAAGGATGCGGTCGAACATGCCTCGAGATACCAGAACTCCCGAGTCGATTCCGTCCCGGAACTCTCTGCGGATCGGCAGGCCAGTCGTGCGGACAACGCTGGCTGGGGCTAGACCGGACAGAGTTCGTTCGCGAACGGCTCGTTCGACCTCAAGTCCCCATCGGCCGTCGAATTCCCTGGACGTGAAGTTCGGGGGACGGCGTGTGGCCCAAAGAGTGTCGGTCACTTCGGCGAGTTCGAGGAGAAACTGCGTGGCGGAGATTCCGCCGCCGACGACGAGCGTGCGCAGTCCCCGGAAGTCCTCGACGTCACGGAAGTTCACGGTATGCAGCTGGTGGCCCTCGAACTCCGCGATGCCGGGGACGAAGGGGACGTAAGGCTGGGTCCACGTGCCGGTTGCGTTGATGAGGTAGTTGCTGGAAAGCGTCACGTGTTCACCGTCGATGGTGGCGGTGATGGTGAACCGTCCCTGTCCGGGTCCTTCGGAACGGACGGTGTCCACTTCAGCCGGGCGGATGACGCAGAGTTCGAGTTCGCGTTCGAAGCGGGAGTAATAGTCAGACACGACTTCCGAGGCGGGGATGTTCGGGTCGGGACGTCCGAGAGGAAACCCAGGCAGGTCGGAGATGTGGTTGGTGGTGCCCAGGGTCAACGAGTCCCACCGTTCTCGCCAGGCACCACCGGGGCCGTCTCCGGCATCGAGAATGATGAAGTCTTTGCCCGGTGCGAGGCCGTCGCGCCACAGGTAATGTGCTGCGGACAGTCCGGCCTGGCCCGCACCGATGATGACGATAGGCCAATGAGAGTCGATCAGGAGCTCGTTGATTCGGCACACCATGGGGCCATTGTTTCAGGTTTCTCTCGTCAAGGGCTCACTGATCATGGCCGACCGATGACTGAGCCTTTCCGAATGAGAATGTCACGGCGTCATCGGACAGATTGGGCACAATCCGGCCCGCGGGGATTTGAGTAGCAGTCTTCGTCGACAAGGTAGCGGTGGTAGCGGTAGACCTCAATGCCGATGTCGTTGCTGGCGACGTGAGCGAATCCGTCGATAGGGAGCCAGGGCCCGCCGTCGACCGAGAATTCTCCGCTGAATGTCGCGGTCATCGACGCCGATACTGTGCCGGATTCTTGGTATTCGTGTCCGATCTGGGGTGTGCCGCCGGGCAGGGGCTTCGCCCCCTTCGCAGTAGTGGTCGTGCCCGAGCCGTCTCCGAAGTCCCAGTTGAATCGTTCTGGCGTGACTTTTACCTTGACTGCGTAGGTCAGCAGGGTCATGTCGATATAGCTGACGTCGCTATCCGTCCAGAAGGCGGCCGGTTTGCCGACGACGGCCCAATCCTTCGGCCAGGCGTAGATCGTGGGAGCCGGTATGTCGAAATTCTGGAACTGCGATTCCGGGATGTGCGTCGGGGGAGCGGGCCTGTCTCTTATA
>NZ_QYCP01000086.1 GCF_025506275.1 Brevibacterium permense | reverse complement strand
GCCCCCGCCGTCATCGATGGCTTGGCTTCGCGGATCGCTGCGGCCCAGCGTCCCGCATTCGTGCTCGGCGGGGATGGGTGGCACAACGGCTGCGGAGCCGAGCTGGCCGGGCTGGCCACCTCGGCGGGGGTGCCGATCTTCTGCGATTGGCGCGCTTATGATGCGATTCCGCATTCCTCGCCGGCGTGGGCGGGTTGGCTCGGCTACGGTCGCGCCGATGCTGTGGCGGCCGGTTTCGCCGAGGCGGACCTCGTCGTCTTCGTCGGCTGCACCCGCTCCGACGTCGCCAGCGACGGCTACACGATCGGCTTCGACGCCGAGACCGTTCTCGTCTCCCTCGATATGGAGGCCACCCAGCACGCAGGGCGCATCGATGAGCACATCATCGCCTCCCCGGACTCCTTCACTCGTGCCCTGACCAGGACCGATGCCGCTGATGCTCGGAATGCGAGCCAGCTGCGCGGTGACCGGACGGATGAGTGGATGCAGGGACGCGCGGACGCGCAGTCCCGGTTCGCCGCTCACCGCCCCGACGCCGAGGCGGCACCGGAGAATCCGGGCCGTGCCGGGGTCGATCTCGGGGTGGCGTTCGGGATTCTCGATGACCGCCTCGGCGGAGATGCGATCCTCACCTACGGGGCGGGCAATGCGACGATCTGGGGGCACCGGTTCATCCGGCATGAGCGCCCGTCCAGCCTCGTCGGAGCCCGCAACGGGGCGATGGGTCTCGCCGTTCCCGCCGCGGTGGCCGCTTCTCTGGCGTACCCGGAGCGGCGTGCGGTCGCGGTCTGCGGCGATGGTGATTTCCTCATGAACGGCCAGGAGATCGCCACGGCCTTCGCCCACGGCGGATCACCGCTCATCATCGTCGTCGACAACGGGGTGTACGGCACGATCGTGTCTCACCAGGAGAATCACTATCCGGGACGTCCCTCGGGCACGCGCATGGTCAACCCGAACTTCGCGGCGTGGATGTCGGCATTCGATCTCAGCAGCTCCGGGGCCGCCTCGGCGAGCAAAGCGTCCATGAACGGCGACGGGGCCTCCGCATCCGAGCTGACCGGCCACGGGGACCGCGTCGAAACGACCGAGGAATTCGGGCCGGCGCTCGACAAAGCGCTTGCCCACGACGGGCCCGCGCTCATCCATGTGCTCATCGACCCGGCGACGATGCCGCCGGCCGCCGACGAAACCGCCTGATCCATCCTGGGTGCCCGCCCTGCACCACCGACCTGATATCGGCACCGCCGGCGCCGCACCCCTCCACCCAGCAGTCGCGAACCACCCGCCCGCGACACTTCTCGAAAGGACCCGCTATGACCGTTTCACCCTCTCTGATCAGCGCTGATCGCGAGGCCGAGTTCCTCGCCGATTGGGCCGTGCATTCACGTTTCGGTGCGGTTGAGGGCACGAACGGGGTGGACCGGCAGGCGGCGAGCGCCGCCGATGGACAGCAGCGGAAATGGTTCGAAGAGCTGCTCATCAAGCACGGTTTCAGCGTCCACCGGGACGCGATCGGCAATCAGTTCGGGCTCCTCGAGCTCGTGCCTGGTGCCCCCTACGTGCTCACGGGTTCGCACATGGATTCCCAGCCGACCGCCGGCCGGTTCGATGGGGCCTACGGAGTGATGTCCTCGGCACATGCGTGCTTCGCCGTCGCCGATGAGCTGCGGGCGGACCCGTCGCAGGCGAAGTTCAACCTCGCCGTGGTCAATTGGTTCAACGAAGAGGGGTCCCGGTTCAAGCCCTCGATGATGGGTTCCAATGTCTTCACCGGCAAGGCCGAACTCGCAGCGGCTCTGACCACCCGTGATGCTGCGGGGACCACCGTCGTCGAGGCGCTCGACGCGATCGGTGAGCGCGGTGACTTCACCGCGCCCGAGATCGCCTCCTATGCGGAGATCCACGTTCAGCAGGGCCGCAGCATGGAAGAGGAAGGGGTGACGATCGGGCTGGTCAATGCCACCTGGGCGGCGCACAAGTACGAGTTCAAGGTGACCGGCGCACAGGCGCACAGCGGATCGACGCTCATGTCGGACCGGCAGGATGCCCTGCTCGGTGCGGCGCGGCTCGTTGTGGCCGCGCGTGAGCTCGTCGACGACTTCGAGCCCGGTTCCCTGCACACCGCGTGCGGGCAGCTCACCGTCTATCCGAATTCGCCGGTCGTCGTCGCCAGCGAAGTCAGCCTGCTGCTCGACCTGCGCTCTCCCAGCGCCGAGGTGATCTCCGCCGCCCATGAGAAGCTCATGGGCACGATCTCCCAGGTCAGCGAGGACGACCGCGTCGAGATCGAGATCGTCGCCGAGCACAGCTGGGACCAGAACCCGTACTCCGAGGACGGGGTCGAGCTGGCACGCACTGTGGCCGAGGACTTGGGACTCACCTCGGCGAAGGTCATGACCGTGGCCGGGCACGATTCGACGAATATGAAGGACGAGGTGCCCACCGTCATGCTCTTCGTTCCCAGCGTCGACGGGGTCTCCCACAGCCTGCAGGAGTTCACGAAGGACGAGGATCTCGTCTCGGGCCTCCATCACCTCACCGAGGTGGTTCGCCGGCTTGCCGCAGGCGCACTGACCTGAGGGCGGCGGCTCGGCTAGGAGGTCGGGTCAGTCGATGGACTTCGCGTCCTGGTTGTCGTCGACGAGCTTCTCTGCCAGCGGCTCCCACTTGTCATAGGCGTCGGGATAGGCCGAGCGCTGCACTTCCTGTGCGGCGTCACCGGGATCGATGCTCTCCCAGTTGTCGATCTGGGTCAGTCCGGGGTTCGCAGTTCCGGAGTCGACCCCGTAGAAGGCCTTGGATGCGTAGACGGTGTCTGTGACTTCGTCGACCGATCCCCAGTTCATCGAGGGACGCTGCTGGAAGGCACCGGCGGAGTCGCGGTCGCCGCCGTCGAGGTCGTTGAGACTCGACTCCTGCAGCGCGGTCATCACTGCGATCTTCTGGGCCTGCTTCGACAGGTCCGCGCCCTTGCCGACGCCGATGATCGTGCGCGCATTGTCGATCTGCTCCTCGCTCAGCTCATCGGGATCGTCGATCCCTCCGGTCGAGCCGGCGTTTGCCGGGGCTCCTTCACCCTCCTGGCTGACGCCTCCGGAGATCGGGCCGGCCGAGGCCGAGGTCGCCGTTGCCAGGGAGACTCCCCCTGCGAGGACGGCGGCGGACAGTGCAGTCAGCGCAAGTGTGCGCGCACGTTTCATCTGTTCTCACTTTCTCTTGATCGGGTCCTCGACCCGGTCGGCGACTCCTGGTGCGCGGCCTCTGTGTCGAGTTCTGCGGCATTTGCTCTGTGGTCGGCACAGAAACACCAGTGCAGAAGGTGCCGTGGAATCGCCCCACACAACACTGACGGACCGACCGGCTCCGTTCAATGCAGAGAGACTTCGAGGTGGCTTACTCTCGCCGCAACGAATCGTCACGGATCCGTGTGCATGCGATCTGAGTTCGTTGAGCGCCCTGCGGCCACCAGCGGCGCTCTCACCCGCTCGTGACCGGGGTCTCGATCCGCTCGTCGGGTCGTTTGCAGGCCTATGCCAGGGAAATTTCAGGCGCTCGCACGCCCGAATCGCCGCCCCACCGTATGCTGGTTCCATGCCGCCGACCCTCCCCTCGGACGCAGCCCGAGCCACCCGATCGTATCTGCGGGCCGCCGATCGCCTGCTGCCCGGAGGCATGATCGCCTGCGCCGTCGGGGGCTCACTCGCCCTCCGCTGCTACCGCCCGGGCCGCAGTGACATCGACCTCGTCGCCGTCATCGCAGACGAGTGGGCGACGCAGCCTGATCTCATCCGCCGCCTGCGCCTGCTCCATCTCTCGCAGATTCCGCGTCTGGCCCTGCGCGCACTCTGCGGCAAGGGCTTGAGCGCATGCTGCAACACCGTGTTCATCAGAGAGTCCGAGGTCAGTCGACCCGTAGGCGCGATTTCGCCGATCGCTTCGCATGTCGGCGAGATCTTCGAGGCCGGGGCCGGCTTCGACGTCAATCCCGTCGTATGGAAGGAACTCGAAGACGGCGGCATCACTATTCGAGGTCGGCCCATCGACAGATGGGGCCTCGACCCGGAGCCGGACTCGCTGCGACGCTGGGTCCGTTCGAATCTGCGCACGTACTGGGCGACCTTGGCCGATCAGCTGCGCGCCGGGTCTCGGTCGTCCACCTCGGTTCTCCCGGTCCAGGGAGGACTCTCGAACGGACAGGTCGAGTGGTGTGTGCTCGGCCCCGCACGTATGCACCACACTCTCATGACCGGGAATATCATCGGCAAGGAGCGTGCTGGACTCCACATGCTCGAATCATTTCCCCACCATTCTCCTATCACCGAGGTAGCCCTGGCCAAGGTCCGCGGAGAGCGGATCCCGTCCTCGCCCTCACGTCACGAACGGCGAGCGCTGACCGCCTCGGCGATGGCCGATGTCCTCGCAGCAGCTCTCGAGTATCGTGGGTCACACTTCGACAACCCTGAGGACTGACGTGGCTGACCTGAATGAACTGACCGAAACCCACATGGGACTTGCGCGCAGAAGTGAGAATGGGCGCAGCGCCGAACTCGTTGCCCACGACGGCGAACTGCGCCAGACAGTGATCGCCCTGGCAGATGGTGTTCGACTTCCCGCTCACAACTCGCCTCCTGCGGCGAGCATCCAGGTGCTGGCCGGAAGCATTCGGGTCGAACTCGGTGAGGAGGTGCAGGGGGAGTTCGGAGCCGGCGAACTGTGGACCCTCACCCATGAGCGTCACTCGGTGCTTGCCCTGGAAGACTGCGCATTCCTGCTTACCACAGTGACCAGTGTGGACAAGCCCTCCTTTTCCTGACAGCTGCGGACGCCCTATTTCGCGATGAAGTGGAGGCGCTTGTTGACGAACTCACCCATCCCGATCGGCCCCATCTCACGACCGAAACCAGACCGCTTCACTCCACCGAACGGCAACTCAGCAGCCTCCGCAGCAATCGTGTTCACATGCGTCATCCCCACCTCAAGACGAGACGCCACACGATCAGCACGCCCCTCATCGTCAGAGAACACCGACCCACCCAAACCGAGGGCACAATCATTGGCCAACTCGAGAGCCTCCTCGTCACTGGAGACCTTGAACACAGTGGCCACCGGGCCGAAGATCTCCTCACCATACGACTCCGAGCCCCGAGGCACATCAACGAGCACCGTCGGTGCATAATACGCCGCCGGACCCTCACCCAGCTCACCACCGATCAGCACCCGAGCACCTTCAGCAACGGCTTTCCTCACCTGCGCGTCAACGGTCTTCGCAGCAGCACGGCTCGATAGAGGCACATACTCACCCTCACCCAGATTCATCGGATCCCCCGGAGTGAGTCCGGTGCCGAGTTTCACGAGTTCCGCAACGAAGTCGTCATAGATGTCATCCATGACGATCAGCCGCTTGTTCGAGTTGCACACCTGCCCGGCGTTATACGTCCGAAACTCCCACGCCTCACGCGCCACCGCGGCCACATCGTCGGCGTCGAGAACAACCATCGGATCGATCCCACCAAGTTCCAACACCGCCTTCTTCAGATTCTGACCCGCCTGGGCACCGATGATCGCACCCGCCCGCTCCGACCCGGTCAGAGAGACTCCCTGAACCCGGGGGTCGGCAATGATCGAGGCGATCTGATCATGAGTGGCAAACAGGTGGGAGTACCCGCCTGCGGGGACACCGGCGGCACGGAAGATCTCCTCGATCAACAACGCCGACCGCCCACAGATATCGGCATGCTTGAGCATGATCGTATTGCCCAGCACCAGATTCGGGGCCGCGAACCGGGCGACCTGGTAGTAGGGGAAGTTCCACGGCATCACACCCAGCAGAGCACCGACCGGCAGGGATTCGATCCGAGCGGTGCCGGGGATGGTCGACGGGATCTGATAATCCGTGGCCAGACTGGGACCGTGGACGCCGTAGTAGTCGATGATGTCGGCGGCGAACTCGACCTCGTCAACGGACTCGGCATACGACTTGCCCATCTCCACCGAGATCGTCCTGGCGAGTTCGTCCTTGCGTTCATGGAAGATCTCCGCAGCCCTGCGCACAATCGACGCCCGCTTCTGAATGTCCGTGTCTTTCCAAGTCAGGTAGGTGGCGTGGGCGGCAGTGACGGTGGCTTCGATCTCGGCATTCGTTGCCTCGGGGAAGGTCTCGACGATTTCGCCGGTGGCGGGATTCTCAACACGATAGTTCGACATGATTGCTCCTTCGCAGTCTCGGGTCGGAATCGCGATTGCGCGACCGGAGACGGTCAATGGTGAGGATTTCGGGGTGCGGTCGGTGTTGCTGACAGTGCTGCGCACCCGGGTATGGGGAACGTGAGGCGATGAATGGCGTCGCTGCGGCCCCATCACCGCAGTCAGTTATCACCCATACCATCGACGGAGGCGCCCGAATCGGCGCGAACGATCATTTCGACTTGATCGTAGTACAGATCACGAAGATTCGCCGAAGCGGTCACTCAGCTTCCGCGGGCATCGATCCGTCATCGATCCGCCGGCGAGGCGGCTCGTCCGTTGGCGCCGCGGCCGTGCTCAGCGCACGACTTCGCGGTGTGTGGTGTCGAGTCGGCGCGTCCATCCCCGGCCATCGAGGTGTTCGAGCAGAGGGATGACGACGCGTCGGGTCGTCCCCAGCGCTTGCCTCGCCTGGCTCGTGGTGAAGGGTTGGTCGAGACCGGCGAGGATCCGCATCGCCTGCGCCGGGGTGCGCGGGGACACGATGATGCCGTCGCCGAGGCGCAGGATCCGTCCCGCCTTCTCGGCGACCGCGAGCTCCCGCACTCCGAGGCCGAGTTCGCGCAGGTCATCGGCTTCCGGTGCGGCGAACGGGTCGGCTGCGAGTCGATGTTCGATCTCGGCGATACCGGCTTCTGCCTCGCCGAGGCCGGCGATATGCCCTGGAGGGCGGACGATTCCGTCGACGGCTTCGAGCCCGGCTCGGGAGATGATCTCGCCCAGCAGTGTCCGAGTCGCTGTGCCCGTGCTTTCGGGAAGGGGGTGGGTCGACGGAGTCTTCCCGTTCGGCGAGGCATCGTCTTTGGGCTCTCCGGGCCGTCTGCGACCAGTTCCCGAGGTCCGGCGCAGTGCCTCGGCAACGGCCTTGACCGGCACTCCTGCCGCCATCGGTGAGGCGGTGAGTTCGTGGCTGACCAGGGATTTCGCCGCCTCGACCCAGGTGGTCAGCGCCGGCGAGTGGACGAGCCAGCCGCCCATGTCTTCGACCTCGGCCGGCAGGGAGTCGTCGACGGGGATCTGCAGGCCGAACCGGGTGAGGACGGAGCGTTCGACGGCCCCGCGGCGGGCCACCTCGGCGAGGAGATCGCCTTCGCTGGGACGCTCGGCGAGCAGTTGTGCGCGTCTGGCGCCGTCGCCTCGCCGGGTCAGTTCGGGCGGGTCGACGTCGAGGACGAGGAGGCCGGCGAAGACGTTGCGGCTGCCCGGTGCGCGCAGC
This sequence comes from Brevibacterium permense, assembly GCF_025506275.1. Taxonomy (GTDB): domain Bacteria; phylum Actinomycetota; class Actinomycetes; order Actinomycetales; family Brevibacteriaceae; genus Brevibacterium; species Brevibacterium permense_A. The sequence goes on along the minus strand of NZ_QYCP01000086.1, from coordinate 122,957 downwards.
ACGATCCGGTCGCTGACCTGCAGGGGAAGCGGTCGGTCGAGGGTGAGTCGGGCATGATCGGCGGCGAAGGATCGCAGTCTTGCGGGCACGGCGGCGGTGCCGATATGGGCCATGAGTTCGTGGATTCCGGAATCGAGGGCCTCACCCATGGTGCGGCGCACGTCGATCGTGTCGACGATCGGCCAGGCCTCTGGGGTGAGCAGGGCGTCGCCGCGGTGGAGATCGTCGGCGGGGACGTCGCGGAGGTTGACGGCCACGCGGGCCTGCGGGACCACCTCGGTGGTGGTGGAGTTCCGGGACTGGAGGCCGCGCACGCCCACGGTCCGGTCGATGGTATCCCCGCGCAGTTCGACGGTATCGCCGGTGGTCAGGGTGCCTGCGGTGAGGGTTCCGGTCACAACAGTGCCGGCTCCCTTGATGGTGAACGCGCGGTCGATCCACAGACGCACCCTCCCCGAGGCGGACGGGGCCTCGGCTGTGGCCGTGACCTCGTCGAGGACGCTGATGAGTTCGGGCAGGCCCTCCCCGGTCGTGGCCGAGACCGTGACGATCGGGGCCGCTTCGAGTGTCGTACCACGCAGTTGGGCGCTGACCTGCGCCTTTGTGGTTTCAACGGAGTCAGGGGCGAGGTCGGCGCGGGTGACGACGACGAGGCCGTGAGTGATGCCCAGCGCATTGATCGCGTCGCGGTGGTCACTCGATTGGGCCTGCCACCCCTTGTCGGCGGCGATGACGAAGCAGGCGATGGGTGCGGGACCGAGTCCGGCGAGCATGTTCGCAAGGAACTTCTCGTGCCCCGGAACGTCGACGAAGGCGAGCTCCCGCCCCGAGGGCAGGGTCGTCCAAGCGAACCCGAGGTCGATCGTCAGTCCGCGTTTCTTCTCTTCGGCCCAACGGTCGGGTTCCATCCCGGTCAGGGCACCCACCAGCGTCGACTTCCCGTGGTCGACATGCCCGGCGGTGGCGATGACGAAGGTGCCGGGTGCGGCCGCATCGGCGGTCCGGGGCGTTTCAGTCATCGTCACCGACGCGGACGGATGTCACTCTGTCGATGGCATCGGCGACGCGCTGGTCGTCGGTTTCGGGCACGCAGCGCAGGTCGATGAGGCATCGTCCCTGGTGGACGCGGGCGACGATCGAGGGGTCCGCGAGGCGCAGCGGTTCGGCGCAGTCTTCAGGCAGTTCGACGGCCCAGCCGGGCAGGGGCACTCCGGGAGCTCCCCCGCCGCCGACTCGGCCGTCATGTTCGACGACCGTGGCGCCGACCGCCTCGGCGAGGGTTTCGGTGCGTTTCCGCAGGTGATCTGCGTCGATGTGGAGGGCGTCGTGGATCGGGTTCGTCGCGTCGGTGATCGTGGCTTCGAGGGCGGCGAGGGTGAGTTTGTCCGTGCGCAGCGCTCTGGCCAAAGGGTGCTTGGCCAGTGTCTGCACCGCTTCGGTGCGGCCGAGGATGAGTCCGGCCTGCGGGCCGCCCAAGAGCTTGTCTCCGGAGACGATGACGAGGTCGGCGCCGGCGCGCAGCGCTGTGTCGATGTCCGGTTCGTCGGGCAGGGCCGGGTCGGGGGTGAAGAGTCCGGAGCCGAGGTCGACCATGAGCGGGAGGCCGTGCTCGTCCGCGAGTGTGCGCAGATCCGCCACGTCGACGGAGGAGGTGAATCCTTCGACGCGGAAGTTGCTCGTATGCACCTTGAGCAGGCTCGATGTGTTCGGGCCGATCGCTTCCGCGTAGTCGGTCAGGTGGGTGCGGTTCGTCGTGCCGACCTCGCGCAGCCGTGAGCCGGTCGTCGTCATGAGGTCGGTGAGACGGAACCCGGCGCCGATTTCGATGAGTTCGCCGCGGCTGATGATGATCTCGCCGGAACCTGCACCGCGACCGCGCAGCGCAGTGACAGCCAGCAGCAGGGCGGCGGCACCGTTGTTGACGACGAGGGCATCCTCGGCGGTCGGGCAGGCCCGCAGCAGGGCGGCTTTCGCTCCGGTCCCCCGCTTGCTGCGTTTGCCGGTGCCGAGGTCCATTTCGACGTCGACGTAACCGGCCGCCTCGACGACTGCCTGTGTCGCCGCAGCTGAGAGCGGCGCCCGCCCGAGGTTCGTGTGGACGAGGATGCCGGTGGCGTTGAGCACCGGAATCAGAGAGGAGGCCGAACGGGAACCGAGCTTGGAGGTGATGGTGGGGACCACCTCGGCGACGGGGACCTCGCCGTTTCGGGCTGCGGTCTGCACTTCGGAGATGATGGCCTTGATGGTTGCCTGATTGACGTGCTCGCCTGCGGCGATGACCTCCGGAAGGGCGAGGAGATGATCCGTTCGCGGAATGGATCGACGCGGGTCGGGCTCGACCATCTGACCTCCTCCTCGGTGCAGAATCACGGCGGTGACACCCGGTCGGCGGGACCGCGGGACGCTTGGCGGAGGCGGACGGGAATCGAACCCGCCAGACCGAGATACTCGGTCTCACTGGTTTTGAAGACCAGGGCGCCCACCAGGACACGGACGCCTCCACCAGTCATCCTATCGCGGGACGACAGGTGCTCTCAGCGCCCGTTGAAGAGGGCCATCCGTCGAGATGTGGACACTCGTCGGACCTGGTGACGACCCACCACGCGAGTGTTAGTCTCCGGGTATGACTGCGATTCAGGACCGTCTGACCTCGTTCGCCCACGGTGGAGGATGCGCCTGCAAGATCCCGCCGGGCGAGCTCGAGGATGCGGTGCGCGGGCTGGTCGGTCAGCCCGGTCCGGATGTCCTTGTCGGCCTCGATGACGGCGATGATGCCTCGGCGGTGCGAGTCCGTGACGACCTTGCGGTGCTCTCGACCGCGGATTTCTTCACCCCGGTCGTCGATGACGCCTACGACTGGGGACGGATCGCGGCGGCCAATGCGCTCTCGGACATCTACGCGATGGGCGGGACCCCGGTCACGGCGATCAACCTCGTCGGGTGGCCGCGCGAGAAGCTGCCGATGGAGCTGCTCACCGAGGTCCTGCGCGGCGGGCTCGACATTGCAGCGCAGGCGAACTGTCCAGTCGCCGGCGGGCATTCGATCGACGATCCCGAACCGAAGTACGGGATGGCCGTGACCGGTGTGGCCCGCCCGGATGAACTCATGCGCAATGATTCCGCCGAGGCTGGCCTGCCCCTGACATTGACCAAGCCGATCGGCGTGGGGATCCTCAACAATCGGCACAAAGTCACGGGTGATCGTTTCGACGAGGCCATCGCCACGATGACCGCACTCAACGACGAAGCCTCACGGGCGGCCGTGGCTGCAGCAGTGCGAGCGGCCACCGACGTCACCGGTTTCGGCCTGCTCGGGCACCTGTTCAAGATGGCCCGCGCCTCAGGAGTCGGAGCGGTCATCGACGCGGCCGCGGTGCCCCGCCTCGGCGGAGTCGATGAGTCGATCGCGGCCGGGTATGTGTCAGGCGGGACCAGGCGAAATCTCGACTGGGTTCGGCCTCATCTCACCGCGGACGATTCGGTGACCGAGGACGACCTGCTGCTTCTGGCGGATGCTCAGACCTCCGGCGGACTGCTCGTCGTCGGTGAACTGCCTGGTTACCCGGTCATCGGCGAGATTGTCGCCGGCTCGGGCGTGCACGTGCGGTGATGGGCTAGGGCTGGGGGATCCCAGCCTCGATACCGGCGATGATGAAGTCGAGACCACGTCGGTAGAGCCGGTGATTCCGCTCGGTGCCCGCAGGGTGATTCTCAATCAGACTGGTGAGCCGAGAGTCCTCTGACGCAGGAGAGAAGACTACCTGCGGCGACAGCGCGTCGAGCGCGGCTCCGAAGGCGAATGCATCAAGCACCTCGACCGTCGTGAGAAGCTCGCTCTCCGGCACACCCGCACCAGCCAGCACGTCGATGAGAGACTCATAGAGAGTCAAAGTCCCGGGCTCCTCGACCGTGACCCCCAGCAGGTGGATCATCACCCGCGGATGATCCGAATAGAGCCGCCACAGCGAATCCATCCTCGCCTTCAGATCGTCTTTCCAAGATCCCTGCTCAGGGATGCTCAAGGTGTATTCGGCGCTGAGAACCTCGCGCATCGCATGGATGATCCCCTCCCGTCCGTCGACATGGTGATAGATCGAGGACAAACTGACTCCCAGCTCCTTGGCCAGCGGCTGGATCTTGAGCTCGCCGCCGTCATCGATCATCCTGATTGCCGCGCGTCCGATCTTCTCCCGGCTCAGCAGCGGGGAACTAGGTCGTGCCATGAAGCGCTCACTTCCTCAGGGCCATCCGGACGCCCAGGCGCCCAAGGATCCCGAAATCTGGACGTATCGCTGCGCGACTACGCATTGACAAGGTCTCGGTGTACGGGCACCATTCTATATAACCGAAAACTTTTCGTTTAATACGCGAAACTCGCACTGGCAAAGGGGCCGACCTATGAGTTCCACCTCCACTTCCGCACCACCGACACCGGACGATCCTCGGGTCCCCCTCGGGCTGCGGAATGGAACTGCGGTCTTCCTCGTCTCTCTCGCCGGACTCATGCTTGCCAACCTCGCCCCGCTGATCATGTCGGTCTTCGAGCAGATCGGATTCGACGTCGTCGCCGCAGGCAACATCCTCACCTGGGGGCTCTTCACCTCGGCGATCATCGGGTTGGTGACCTCCCGTGCCGCGGCCGGAATCAGGCGGCGCACCATAGCGGGCGGAGGACTCGGCATTGCGACGATCGCCTTCCTCGTCGCCGCACTGGTCCCCGGACCCAATGCGCTCATCGTCATCAGCTTCCTCCTCGGCTCGGCGGGGCTCGGCACCGCGGTGTCGACCTCGGGCGCAGCGATTGCCGCGTTGCGGAACCCCAACCGGGTCAGCGCCTCGTCCGGAGTCGTCAACCGACTCCTCGTCATGGTCGTCCTCGCCGTCATTCCCGTGCTCGGTCTGGCCCAGAACACCGTCTTCGGATCCCTGGCCCTGCTGTCGCTGATCAGCCTCGCCGTGACCGTATGGCTGCCGAAGACACCCGAAACATCGACGACCGAGGTGCTCGCCGAAACCACAACCGAGGCGATCCCTTCATCGAGTCGACCGCGGACCCCGCGTACGGTCCTCCTCGCAGGAATCGGCGTCCTCATCGTCTTCCCCCTGTGGGGAACCAGCGAGGATTCGGTGTGGACATTAGCACCAACCCTCGGAGGTGCGGTCGGCATGTCCGATCAGACCCTCGGCTTCGCGCTCAGCGCGGCAGCTGGCATCGGCGCCGGAGCAATGCTCATTGTGACCCTGCTCGGCAGCAGAATCGGACGCGCCCTGCCCTTGGGCATCGCACTCGCACTCGGAGGGGCGATCAAGATCTGGATCGGCGTGGAGTCGGACCCTGCAATGCTCGCCACTCTCATCATTGCGGTGAACACCATCTACGCCTTCGCCTTCACGCTCTTCATTGCCACTGCCGCCGGTCTCGATGCGCGAGGAAGTTGGTCAGGACCGCTGATCGGGGCCTATATCGTCGGTTCGAGCTTCGCCCCGATCATCGGAGCCTGGATCATCGACGGTGTCGGAATTCCGAACTTCGGACTGATCATGGGTCTCGTCAGCTTCGTCCTCATCATTCCGACGATGCTCATCGCACGCGTATCAACCCGCGTAGAGAAGACGCTCAACAGCCTCGACGAAGCCGCAGAAACCCACGAAAGGACACCATGACCACCGTCTATGAGAATGCCGCTGTCTTTACCGGAGACGAACACGCACCGATCGGCAAGGCAGTGGCGATCGACGCCGGCCGTATTCTCGCCGTCGGAGACACCTCAGCGGTCCTCGATATCGCGGGAGACTCCGCGCAGCGGATCGACCTCGAAGGCAGCCTCCTCGCTCCCGGATTCGTCGAGGGACACACGCACATGATGATGCTCGGCCAGACACTCGACAAGGTTCAGCTGCGGGACTGCACGAGTCTCGAGGAAATCCAAGAGCGCTTGGCGCTCAGGCGGCAGGAGCAGCCCGAAGCCCCGTGCGTGCTGGGCTCGGGTTGGATGTTCGACGCCATCCCCGGCGACAGGCCCACGGCTGCCATGATCGACGAGGTGGTCAGCGATGTCCCCGTGCTCCTCGACTCCAATGATGTTCATTCCGCTTGGGTGAATACAGCAGCGCTTGAGGCCATGGGCATCACGGAGGCGACACCGAACCCACACGGCGGCGAGATCGTCCGTGATGGGCAGGGTAAGGCGACCGGGTTCCTGCTCGAGAACGCGGCGATCGAGCACGCATGGTCCTATCTTGAGTCCGTCACGACAGACGAAGATCGAGATCGGTTCCTCGACAGCGCCTTCCGCGTCTACCTGGAGAACGGAGTCACATCGGCGACCGACATGGCGGTGGGCGAAGCAGAGGCCGCGGCCTTCTGCCGTCGGCTCGAGAGAGACGGACGACTGCCGTTTCCCGTCACTGCCCATTGGCTGCTGCGGCCCTCCGGCGATCCGGCCCGCGATCTCGCTGCTGTCGCACGAGCCGCCGAGGTTCGCGACCAGTTCGCCGACCTCGCCGGTTCCGAATGGTTCCGCATCGTCGGCGTGAAATTCATCCTCGATGGCGTCATCGATGCGTGCACTGCTGCCATGCGCGACCCCTATGTCAACGGCACTCACACCGGGCCGATCTGGTCGTTCGAGTCGGCGGCCCCGGTCGCTGTCGCTGCCGATGCCCATGGGCTTGAGCTTGCCATGCACGCCATCGGTGACCACGCAAGTGAGATCGCGCTCGACCTTGTGGCCGAATGCGTACGCGTCAATGGACCCCGAATCCGGACTCCGCGGATCGAACACCTCGAGTCGGTGACCGATCAGACGATCGCACGCATGGCCAGCCTCGGCGTCGTTGCATCGATGCAGCCGGTGCACTGCGATCCGGCGATCATGGGCAATTGGATGACGGTGCTCGGAGGCGAGCGCGCCGAGACCGGATTCCCCTGGCAGAAGTTCCGTCAGGCCGGAGTCCGTATTGCTCTGGGCACGGATGCACCGACTGCACCGCATCAGATGTCGCACAACCTCTTCATCGCCTTGACTACCCGCTCGGCCCTTGAACCCGGGATGGCGAGCTATCATCCTGAGCGAGCATTCACTCCAAGTCAGGCATTGGGCGCTCTCACGCTCGCCTCGGCATTGGCAGGCGGTTTCACCGATGGCATCGGCCGAATCGCCCCAGGCGGTCGCGCCAACCTCGTCGTTCTCGACGTCGATCCCTTCTCCGATGATGAAGACCGACTCCTTGAGGCGCAGGTGCGTGCCACGATTGTTGACGGTGAAACTGTGTGGGAGAACAGTGCTTCAGTCGTAGATGGCTGACTAGGTGAAATGAACCTTACTCACGCGTCATTTCGTCGTTCGAGGGTGTTTCGACTTGGCAGCGCTCCGATACCTGCTCAGCGCGGAGTGACGTCCTCGTCGCGGAACTGACGAAAGCTGGACATGAAGAACCAGAAGACGGCACCGGTGAAGAGGCCGACCAGCAGCGTCTGCCACCAGTTGTATAGCTCGTTGCCCCAGCCGAGCAGATGCATGCCGAAGTAGACCAGTGGGAAGAGCAGAGCCACGACAATGCCGGCTTTGATGCTCTTACGATCCCTGAGCAGTTTCATCATCGATCTCTCACGCTGCCCGAAGCGCTTCAATTTGCAAGCTTGTTTGCCAATCAGTTGGGTACCACTCAACTGCGGTGTCAAAACACCCTGGTCCATCGAGGTGTTTTGGCGCTAGCGGCGAAGGATACCCTCCTCTCGCCTACCGGCCGGTGGTGATGGAGTCGTCGGTGATGCCGCGAGCTCGACGCTCTTCGAGGCGAGCGCGCTGCGGTTCGACGACGTGGCGCGGGTCCTTCGTCGATTCAATGCCGGCTTCCAACACACCGAAACGCGTGTACGCCGAGGCGGCCGCAAGTGCCGCACCGGAGACGACGGACAGCCCACGCAGAACGGCGCGCGTCTTCCAACTCCGTTTGCCGACACCGGCTGATTCGCCAGCCCCGCCCACAGCCTCTGCAATCGCACCAGTCACACCACCGGCTCCGCTACGTGCCAGCTTCTTCGCGAACACCCTGGCACCTACCTCGACGGCGGCGGCACCGATGGCTCCGGCGATCAGCAGTTTTTCGGCCCGATGCAGCTTGTTGCCCGGTTCGCCGTCGTCCATCGGATCGACCTCGGCCGGATGCATGCGCTTCCTCATCGCAGACATCGCATAAGCCTCTCCGGCAGTGCCGGTGAGCGCGAGCAGTCGAGCAGGTCCGGTCTCGGCCACCGGTGCCAATGCCATCGCGGCACCTCCAGCGGCCATCGAAGCCGAGGACACGAACACGTACGGCAGACCATTGCGGCCGGCGGCGTTCCAGGTCGGAACGGCCGTCGCCCCGAGAAGCACCGCTGTATATACGGCCAACGGGGTGGCGAAGAAGGCGGATTCGACGGCCGCAGGCGTCTCCAAAGCATGGAGCACCTTGCGCAACGGACCCAGAGGCAACAGCTTCTCACCGGTGATCCGGTCAAGTTCTATCGCGAAGGTCACTCCCGATCCGACACCGAAACCCGAGAGGATCCAGGTCCCCAAGCTCATCGGCGACGACACCTTGACCACGCGCATCATATTGAGGAATCGTTCGGGCCTGCCGAGGTCGGCAACGAGGGCGGCACCGCCGATTCCGGTCGCGGCGAGCGCAGTCATCCGGGAGGCGATGCGCAGGCCGGGCCGATCGGTCAGCTGCGCGCCGAAGCCCAGCAGAGACGAACCCCCGGCCAGACCGCCGAGGAACAGGTACGTCCCGATCTCGTCACCCCATGGTGGAGCCTTGACGATCGGGCGGCCGTAGTAGGACGTGAACTCGACATCCTCGACCATCGGCATCTCACGGTTGCCGTCGGCTCCGCGGTTCTTCCACCCGCCGCCACGGCCGCGACCGCCACGTCGACCACCGGGACCGTCAGGTCCGCTGGGACCTCCACGGCCGCCTCGGCGACGTTTTCTGCGTCCGCCTTCCGGCTCGGGCGGGCGGTAGGAATCGTATTCTGAGGTGCTCATGAACGGCGGCTCCCGATGAACGCGAGTCCGGCCGCAGCAACCATGCCCAGTGCCGCGATCCCGGCGTTGGCGTACATCTTCGGCAGGTCCTTCGTCGCGACCCGCGGGTCCGGCGGCAGGCCGTAGACCTCGGGTTCGTCGAGGAGCAGGAACACAGATCCGGTGCCGCCGACCCCGTCGTTCGGGTTCGCCCCGTACAGGCGAGCCTCGGTCAGTCCCTTCGCGTGGAGTTCGGCCACACGGTCATGCGCCTGGTCGACCATGTCCTGACGGTCGCCGAACTTGATCGACTGTGTCGGGCAGGTCTGCGCGCAGGCTGGTTCCTGACCCTCGACGAGGCGGTCGTAGCAGAGGGTGCACTTGTTCGCGGTGCCCGCGTTCGGCACGTCCATGTCCGCGGCCTTGCGATCATCCCGATCGGTCGGGGTGTTGATCGTGCCGTCGTCTCGGCGTTCGATGACGCCGAAGGGACAGCCGGCCACGCAGGTTCCGCAGCCGTTGCAGACGTCGTTCTGGACGACGACGGTGTCGAATTCGGTGCGGAAGAGTGCACCGGTCGGGCACACGTCGAGACAGCCGGCGTGCGTGCAGTGTTTGCACACGTCGGAGGACATCAGCCAGCGGAAGTCCGCGGTGTCCGGGGGCGTCGTATCGACGTTCGACAGGTCGGTCGGCTCCAGGGCACCCGGTGCCAGCAGGTCGACGTTGAGCTCGGGGGTCGTCGGCAGCCCGGCGGAGGTCCGGCCCTCCGCCGCCGCACCCAAGGCCCCGTCGAGCGGCTGGGCGGCGGCAGACTCATCGTTGCGCGGGCGGATCGTGGGCATGCCGAGATTGACGAGTTTGCGCCCGGATTCCCGAGCCTTCTCGATCCGTTCGGAATCCTGTTCGATGAAAGCGACGTGCCGCCAGGTGTTCGCGCCGAGGCTGCCCGTGTTGTCATACGAGGAACCGAGCAGTTCGAAGGTGCCGTCCTGCGGGTTGCGGTTCCACTCCTTGCACGCGACTTCGCAGGCCTTGCAGCCGATGCAGATCGAGGTGTCGGTGAAGAATCCCTTGCGGCTGTGCGCGGAATCGTGCCAGTGTCCGTCCGCCAACGTGCCGTCATCGATCGTCGGTGTCGACATCAGTCGTCCTCCTCCTCGTTCTCCTGCCGATCCCGAGCCGCGCGGGCGCGAGCTTCCGCTTCGGCCACCTCGGTTTCGGCGATCGCACTGCCGTCGGCATGCCGTCCGTGGTCGGGGTCGCCGTCGCTGGGGTCCCCGTCGTCGGCGCGGTTCGACACCGCAGTCTCGGCGGGTTCGGCCGCCTCGGTGGGTTCGATGGTGATCCTACCGCTGCGATCATCGGCACTGTCGACCGTCGCCGAGGCGGTCGTGCCGTCCCCGTCGGAGGCTCCATCGCGTCCCCCGTCCAGGGTCCTGCCGGGGGTGACGCCGACGGCCGAGTCGCCGCCTCGGTGGGCGTGCCCACCAGCATTGCGGCCCTGCCCGGCGTCGTGGGAGGCCGCGACATCCTCGGCTGACACCGTGACCTGCTGGTTGCCGGATTCGGGGCTGAGGCCGGCCTCGCGTTGGTACTTCTCGACGAAATCGACGAGTTCGGGTCCGCGGGGACGACGGCCGGGCATGATCGTTCCGGCCACGTATTTGCTGTTCTGGATGTAGACGTTGGGGTCCATCGTCACGCCGAGCAGGTCGTTGGCGGAATCGCCTTCGACGACGGCACCCTGACCGCCCACTCCCCAGTGGTAGGGCAGACCGATCTGGTGGACCGTCTTCCCACCGATCGTCAGCGGGGTCATCCGCTTCGTCACGAGAACGCGGGCCTCGATCGCCGCCCGCGGGGACACCAAGGTCGCCCACCCGTAGGGTTCGAGCCCCACCTCGGCGGCGAGTTCGGGTGAGATCTCGCAGAACATCTCCGGCTGCAGCTCCGAGAGGTACGGCAGCCACCGGGACATGCCTCCGGCGGTGTGGTGCTCGGTGAGTCGGTAGGTCGTGAACACATAGGGGAAGACCTCGGATCCGGGCACCCCGGCACCGGGGGCGGAAAGGTTGTCCTCACGGCGCATGACCATCCGGGTCGGGCTGTTCTGCTGGGAGTACAGCGGGTTCGCAACCGTCGATTCCTGCGGTTCGTAGTGGGTGGGAATCGGCCCGTCGATCATGCCGCTGGGTGCGAACAGCCACCCCTTGCCGTCGGCCTGCATGATGAACGGATCGTCACCGTCGAGATTCGCGGGACCGCCGTAGGCGGCATCCGATCGGGCGGCGGGTGCGCGGTCGATCGGGAAGTCGGGCACGTCCTTGCCGGTCCACTTCCCGGCCTCGTCGTCCCACCACACGAACTTCTTCCGCTCCGACCATGGAGTTCCGTCGGGTGCGGCCGAGGCACGGTTGTACAGGATCCGGCGGTTCGCCGGCCATGCCCACGCCCATTCGGCGGCGGTCTCGTCCTGCTCATCCCGCGGTTTGCGGCGGGCGGCCATGTTCTGGCCTCCGGCGTAGACGCCGGCGTAGATCCAGCAGCCTCCGGCGGTGGTCCCGTCGTCGGTCATCTGGTTGAAGCTGTCCAAGGGCTCGCCGTCGCGGTCGCCGCCGATGAAGTAGCCGTTGATCTCCTTGACGACCGCCTCGGCGTCGACTTCGCCCTCCTCGTCGACCGGGTAGTCCCAGGTCATGTCGAGCAGCGGCCGATCGCGGGGGTCGTCGGAGTCCCTCAGCTTCTCGCGCACGGCTTGGCCGAGTTCGTAGAAGAAGTCGAGCTCGCTCTGTGCGTCCCCGGGCGGGTTGACGGCCTTATGGCGCCACTGCACGAGACGCTGGGTCTGTGTGAAGGTGCCGGCCTTCTCCGTGTGGTTGGCTGCGGGCAGGAAGAACATCTCGGTGTCGATGTCCTCGGTCCTCAGCTCCCCGGTCTCGATCTCGGGGCCGTCCTTCCACCAGGTGGCGGATTCGATGAGGCTGAAGTCACGCACGACCATCCATTTCAGGTGACTCATCGCCATGCGCTGCATGCGCCCGTTGGCCGAGCCCACTGCCGGGTTCTGCCCGAGCAGGAAGTACCCGTCGACTCCGTCGTTGAGCATGCGCACCGCGGTCTGGTAGGTGCCGTGGGCGCCGTTGATGCGCGGCAGATAGTCAAAGGCGAAGTCATTGTCTGCCGTCGCCGCATCACCCCACCAGGCCTTGAGCAGGCTGGTGGCGTAGGCACGGCCGTTGGCCCAGTAGCCCTTGTGGGTCTGTGGGGTGCCGACGGCCGCGACGTAGTCGTCGAAGGTGTCGTGGACTCCTGCGCTGGGCATCGGCAGGTAGCCGGGCAGCAGGTTGAACAGGGTCGGGATATCGGTCGATCCCTGGATCGTCGCGTGTCCGCGCAGCGCCATGATTCCGCCGCCCGGTCGACCCATGTTGCCGAGCAGGAGCTGGAGGATCGAGGCGGTGCGGATGAATTGCGCGCCGAGGCTGTGCTGGGTCCACCCGACCGCGTAGGCGAAGCACGTGGTCCGTTCCCGGCCCGAGTTCTCGGTCACCGATTCGTAGAGGTAGTCGAAGTCTGCGGGTTTTATTCCGCAGTTCTCCTCGACCATCTCAGGCGTGTAGCGCGAGTAGTGGTGTCGCAGAATCTGGAAGACCGACTTCGGGTCCTTCAGGCTCGGGTCCTTCAGCGGTGCACCGTGCTCATCCGTCTGGTACGACCACGTCGAGTTCTCGTAGGAGTTCGTGTCCGGGTCGAACCCGGAGAACAGTCCGTCGAGATCCTCGGTGTCGACATAGTCGTCGCTGATGAGATTCGCGGCGTTGGTGTAGGCGCGCACGTACTCGTCGAAGTAGCGGCCCTCGGTGAGCACACGGTTGATGAGCGCACCGAGCAGCACAATGTCGGAGCCGGCCCGAATGGGCACGTGCTTATCGGCGATCGCGGTGGTGCGCGTGAAACGAGGATCGACGTGGATGATGCGGGCACCCCGGGCCTTGGCCTCGCTCACCCACTGGAAGCCCACCGGGTGGCACTCGGCCATATTGGAACCCTGGATGATGATGCAGTCCGCATTCGCCATATCCTGGACGGGTTGAGTGGCGCCGCCGCGCCCGAACGAAGTTCCCAAACTGGGAACGGTGGCGGAGTGTCAAATACGCGCCTGGTTCTCGATCTGTACCGCCCCGGCCGCGGTGTAGAGCTTCTTGGCGAGGTAGTTCTCCTCGTTGTCGATGGTCGCCCCGCCGAGGCTGGCGATGCCCATCGTCCGCCGCAGCGGGTGGCCTTTGTCGTCGAAGTCCTCCCAGTGGTTGCGGCGGGCTTCGATGAATCGGTCGGCGATCATGTCGATCGCGGTCGGCAGGTCGATCTTCGTCCAGTCCCTGGCCTTCGGAGCCCGGTAGAGGACGTCGGTGACACGGCCGGGAGCGTTGACGAGCTGTTCGCTGGCTGCGCCCTTCGGGCACAGGCGGCCGCGTGAGATCGGTGAGTCCGGGTCGCCTTCGATCTGCACGACCTTGTCGTCCTTGACGAAGATCTTCTGCCCACAGCCGACGGCGCAGTACGGGCACACGGATTGGACGACCTTGTCGGCCGTGACCGTGCGTGGAGTGGTGTCCCGAGTCTGCTGGGACACGACGGATTCGCCGCGTCCCGTCTTATCCGACGTGCGCAGCTGCCGGAGTACCGGCCACTCGAGGAAGCTGAACCGAGCCATGGCACCACCATAGCCCCTCACGGGGCGGAAATGCACCAGGTGAGACCGGGTTTTCGACCCCATCTCAGGGGGCTGGGAATCGCCCGGTTCGCCGAGGCGGCTGCGCGGTCATGATCGACCGCGCAGCCGCCTCGGTGCTGGGTTCCGGGTTCGGGTCTCTGGGTTGGCTGAGTTCAGACCCTGCGAGCCAGGAGGATCGCGTCCTCGAGTTCGGCGGGTTCGCCCGACGGGGAGGTCACTTCTCGGGTGCGGGTGTCGGCGAGTTCGATCTCCCACCGGTGCGGGCTGGCGCCGATGAGGAGGGCGAAGTCTCCGTTCGGACTGACCAGTTCATGATGGTGGTCCATGCCGTGCTCGAACTTCTCGCTGTGTTCGGCGGCCCACGGCGGCATCGTCGCATGGGAGACGAGCAGGAGGGCGCCGCCCGGTGCCACGTGTGCGGCGACGCGGGTGAGGAGCTCTTCCCGGGTATCGGGCAACCGGGTGTGGAGGAAGGATCCGGTGACGAGGTCGAAGCCGCCTCGGCGATCGGGGTCCTCCGGTTCCCAGGTGGAGACGTCGGCGACGGCGAATTCGGCGGAGACTCCGCGGGATTCGGCGGCCCGGCGGGCACGGTCGATGGCTGTGGTCGACAGATCGATGCCGGTGGCGTCCCAGCCGTTCTCGGCCATCCAGATGACGTCGGCGCCTTCTCCGCAGCCGACGTCGAGGACGCGGCCGGGGGCCATCTCGGAGACGACGGCGACGAGGGATTCGTTCGGGTTTCCGGACCAGATGGCGTCGTCGGCCTCGGCGTAGCGCTCTTCCCAGGCGGCCACGGAATCGGGCACGCCGGCGTCGTCTGCGCCGGTTCTGTCTGCGTGGGTGTGGTCGTTGCTGCTGGTCGCGGTCACTTGTCGACGCCCGGGTCGGCAGGGATCGAATCGGGTGCGGCACCGTCCGCGCCGTCGGTCTCTGCGGCAGCAGCGGCTTCCTGTTTGGCCAGTTCGGCACGGACCTCGTCCATGTCGAGTCCCTTGACGGCGGTGATGACCTGTTCGAGCTGCGGGGCGGCGAGCGCGCCGGGCTGGGCGAAGACGACGATGCCCTGGCGGAAGGCGACGAGGGTCGGGATCGAGGTGATCGCGAAGAGTCCGGCCAGCTGCTGCTGGGCTTCGGTGTCGATCTTGCCGAAGACGATGTCGGGGTTGGCCTCGGCGGCCTGTTCGAAGACCGGGGCGAACTGCTTGCAGGGGCCGCACCAATCGGCCCAGAAGTCGAGGAGGATGATCTCGTTGTCGTTGATGGTCGACTCGAAGTTGTCTTGCGTGATTTCGATCGTAGACATGCCGTCCAGTCTAGGAGCCGCGAATGATTATCGCCTGGACGGAGGTCATCGACGGCTCCCTGCCGGCTTCAGCCGGGAGCGGCCCGAGCCGGTTCAGCCGACGAGGTCCGTGATCGGTTCGTCGTCGATGATGGCGGTGAATACGGCGTCCGCCTCGGCGGATTTGACCACGCGGTTGGGGTCTTCCGGTGCGGGTGTCCACGGCATGATTTCGAAGGTGATGTCGTCCTCGGGCACGGAAGCCACCGTCGTGGCCAGGGAGGCGAGCGAACGCATCGAGTCGAGTTCATCGTCGACGCCGATCGTCGAGGTCACAGCGTCGAGGAATCCATACAGGCGGTCGGGCCGGGTGAGGACCTGGCCGCTCTTGGCGCGGTCGATGATGGCTTCCATGACCATCTGCTGGTTGCCCATCCGGGAGATGTCGCTGCCATCGCCCACGGCGTGCCGTGTCCGAGCCAGGGCGAGAGCATCGTCACCGCCGATCGTCTGGTGGCCGGCGGGCAGGTCGAGGTTCGCCTTCGGGTCGTTGAGAGGTTCGTCGAGGTCGACGGTGATCCCGTCGAGCGCGTCGACGATCGCTGAGAATCCGTCGAAGTCGACGTTGATGAAGTGGTCGACGCGCACCCCGGTGAGTTCCTCCGCCGCTGATACGGAGCAGGCCGGCCCGGCGTTGAGAGCCGAGTTGATCATTCCGTGCGTGGCCGCTGATGCGCCGTGGCCGGTGTCGTCGCAGGCGGGAATGTCCATGATCGTGTCACGTGGGATCTGCACGGCGTCGATGCGGCCGCCGTGGGCGGCGACGTGAGCGAGGATCATCGCATCGCTGCGAGCCCCCTCAGCACTGCCGAAACCTTGCGCCGAGGAGGCCGCGGAGTTCGCGCCTTCGCCTGTGCCCGAGTCATCGGAGGCGTCCTTCGCCGAGTCGAGATCGCGAGTGTCGGATCCGATGATGAGGACGTTCGTCTCGTCGGTGAGTTTCTCGGGGACGTCGCCGCCGTGGGCGCGCAGCGGGGAGGAGGAGATATTCGCGCCGAGGTTGTGCACCGCCACCGCGATCGTCACGGGGGCGCCGATGATGAGGACCGCAGCCACGGCGACGAAGGTGCGCCGGCGCCGGTACTTCGCGGCGAGGCGTCGCTGTCGGCGGGGTCCTGGCGGCGGTGACGATTCTTCGTTGTCCACGGTTCGGGTGCTCCTGCGTCCGGGGTCACGGCGGATTGCATACAAAACGGAATGTATACAATCCTAGATGCCTGCGCGGTCGAGTGCACATCGCTGTGTTCCATCTCTCGACTGAAAACATTCGACCGAAATCACCCGCACAGCGATCACTCTGTTAAGCTGGAATCGTTCTCGCACAGAAATGTGCGGAGCAGATGGTGCCTTAAGAGCAGGTAGATTCGCTCGTCACCATGTGTTTGCCCGCCGGCGCGTGTCTGCCTTCCGCGCCCCTCATGATTTTTCCCAGTTCAGTCGTCTGACGACTTCCGTCCAGCACTTTCGAGTGCATGATCGAAACCGAGTATCCCCACGATTTCGTCTGAGACAGAGACCTCACATCAGAGAACTCATCCTCGCCAGCGATTCCGAGTCCTCGGTTCACCCACAGATTTTCGTTGGATCTGCGTCTGAAGATCCAGTCCAGCCAGCGGGAAAGCCGGATCCAGCAATGGGTTCGACCATCACGATCGCAGCAGCGGTCATCAGTTAAAAAATAAGGATACAAAGATTATGGCAACAGGTACCGTGAAATGGTTCAACGCGGAAAAGGGTTTCGGATTCATCCAGCCTGACGACGGTTCGGCTGACGTGTTCACTCACTTCTCCGCGATCGAAGCCTCCGGCTACCGCGAGCTCACCGAGGGTCAGAACGTCGAGTTCGACTCTGAGATGGGCTCCAAGGGCCTGCAGGCGACTCGCGTCCGCGGCCTCTGAGACTCTTTGAGAGTCTCACCTAGAGACTTCTGAGATTCACCAGCGACCCTGCGTTCACCCACTTGGTGTGAACGCAGGGTCGCTGTCATCTCCTCCCCAATTGCTACCTGACGGCGGCCCAGATACCTCGCGCGAGGTATCTGGGCCGCCGTCACCGCCGTTGACATGCATCCTTGCTCTATTTAGAGTCGGTGCCAACGACCGTGAACCGTGACGCTGGAGAAGCGATGCAGCACATCGGGCTCACTCGCTGGATCGTCGCATTCATCATGCTCGCCGCTGTCTGCGTACTGAGTTCCCAGGCGGCCCCGTTTCATGACTTTGCCGCTTTTCTCTGGCTCTTGGCCCTCGTGCTGATGATCACCGCCACGGCACTCGCGGTCGTCCGTGATCGCCGGCGGCGCCGATCGAGCTGATCAACAGAGCAGATCCGCACACTTCGGCCCTCCCGGTTATCCTGAACTCATGCCGCCCCGGAACACGCCGCGTCTGCACCTGCGGGAGATGGCCGACGACGATCTCGACGATATGACCGCCCTCCTCGGCGATCCGCAGGTGATGGAATATTACCCTCACCTCAAAGACCGCACCGAGGCGGCTGCGTGGATCCGGTGGAATCGACGCAATTACGCAGAGCACGGCTTCGGGCTGTGGATCGTGGAGACGCACAAAGGTGAGTTCCTCGGCGACTGCGGACTGACTTGGCAGACCGTCAACGGCGCACCTCACCTTGAGGTCGGTTTTCATGTGAAGCCGTCCGCCCAAGGTAATGGGTTCGCCACCGAGGCGGCTCTGGCCTGCGTCGATCACGCTCGTGAGCTCGAGGTCGCTGCAATACTGACCGCCATCATCCACCGAGACAATCGACCGTCGCAGCGTGTGGCCGAGAAGCTCGGAATGCAGCGCAACCCCGAACTCCGACACAAGTCCCCGGACCACGAGGTATTCTCCCTGGACCTGTCATCGCCCTAATTGCTACCCGACGGGGGCCCAGATACCTCGCGCGAGGTTGCTGGGCCGCCGTCGGGTAGCAATTAGTGGTGGTCTAGGAAAGTGCAGAAGTCCTCGACTCCGCTGAGCTCGATGTCGTTCCGCCGTCTGGCTTCCCACGCCGAGCGGGTCAGGCGCCAGCGTTGGATGCGTCCCGGCTCGCCTCGGCGGATGTCCCAGTCGACGCCGTTGCGCTCGTACCCCAAGGCTTCAGACACCTTGTTCGATCCGATGTTGTCGACGAACGCATCGGAACCGGCCTCACTCGCCCCGAGCCCCGCGAACGCGAGATGCAGCAGAGCACTGCGCATCTCCGTGCCGAGGCCGCGACCGCGCACATCCGTCGACAGCCAGGAGAATGACGCGAACGTCCCGCAGGAGTCGAATTTCTCCCCAATGAGGTCCTGCATCCCCACGGCCTCACCATCGACGAGGACGGCGAAGGCCAACCGAAAATCAGAGGGAGAGAACCGCCCCCGTCCACGCCATACGCTCTGGAGCCACCTGCTTACCCGCATGTCCGGGTCGGATTCGTAGAACGACATCGGATCGTCGTAGGGGGCGGGTTCCGCGAAGACCTTGCCGTCCCGCACAAGTGGGGCGAGCGCCGCGAGCATCTCATCGGCGGCACCGACGAGCTCGAGTCGGGGAGTCTTCACCCGGATCTGCAGGGGCGGGTAGCCGATCATGAAACCAACCTAGGCCAGCCGGACCGAATCCACAATGGTCCGACAACTCCAGGTAGCGTGGGGTTCGACTCCAGGATGCCGAAAACAGGTGGTGGCCCATGACCGAACCCGACCGCCCGACCCCGACGACCGTTGTCTTCGACCTCGGCAATGTGCTCATCGGCTGGGACCAGACAGGGCCTCTGGCCGATCGCATGAGTGCCGATGAATGGCATTCCTTCGCCGAGGCGGCCGACTTCCCCACGCTCAATACCGCAGCTGATTCCGGCGTTTCGATCAACGATATCGTCGCCCGAGCCGCCGAGACGGACCCCCGCCACGGTGAGATCGTCGCCGGCTACTACGAGAACTTCGACAAATCCCTGACCGGTCCGATCGACGGCATGGCCGAGATCGTCGCAGTTCTCAAGACCGCCGGCGTCCGCCTGCTCGGGCTGTCGAACTGGTCGGCTGAGACCATCCACCATGCCCCCGTCGTCGCCCCGGCGATCAGCGAACTCGAAGACATCGTCGTCTCGGGTGAAGTCGGGCTGGTCAAACCCGATCCGGCGATCTTCGAACTGACCCGGAACCGATTCGACCTCGACCCGGCCCGGACGGTCTTCGTCGATGATCTGCCCGCCAATGTGAAGGCTGCCGAGCAGCTCGGCTTCATCGGTCATGTGTTCTCAGGAGCCGCCTCGCTGCGCGGGGAACTATCCGAGCTCGGTCTGTTTAAGTCTTACTAAGACCTTGCATCCAATTACTTGTTGGGCTTTCAGTCTGTCCAAGTTGATCGTCTTAGATCCGAAACTTCACTTGGACCTCTGCGAAGGTCGAAGTTCTTCTAGCGCCCGAAGACGTTCTAGCGCACCCTCTATCTTGGTTGCGGCCTCGTGAACCACCGCTTCAACCAATGCTAGGCATCCCACTTGGCTATCAAAGAATGATACATCGACGGCGGCCTGCAGTACGACGTCAGCAATACCAGCAACCGGCGACAACCATTGGTCAGTGATCAACGCGACCGAAGCAGAGTTTCGCTTTGCTGCCTCAGAAACCAGGAGAAGATGTTCCTGATATCGCCTGACGTCAAGAACCAGCAAAACGTCTTTTCGCCGCAGATCGGTAACAACATGAAGGTCACGTCCCATCGGATCTTCCAAGAAAGAGACGCCCGGCCTCACCTTCGATAGTTGCAACTGAGCCACACGCCCAACCAGTCCGCTGTAGTGTCCCCCGACAACCACCACGCGATTCGATACCTTGGTCAGCATCTGAACCAAGCGGTCAATTTCCGAACGTGGATTCTGCTGAAAAGTTCTGGTGATGAGATTCGCCCGGTCCATCCCGCTGGAGGAGAACTCGTCTGAAAAATCTCGCCCAGCCGTCTCTGCCTCAGCCCGAATAAGCGGACTCGCCGATCTCGTCGTCAATTCGGTCCGCAGATGATTCTGCAATTCGACGAAGCTGTCGAAACCGAGCTGTGTGCAGAACCGCACGACCGAAGCAGAACTCGAATTCGCCAAGTCCGCTAATGACGATGTTGTCCCCAAACCAGCACTCGGATAGTCGGCCAGCAGTGCACGAGCAATCCGCCGACTGGCGGGACTGAACGAATCAATCGACGAATTGACCTTCTCCGCGACTGTTTCCATCGCATGACTCCCGAGAGTGAAATGTACATTTCAAATGTGATCCATATTGCGGTTGTGGAATGATTATGCCAAGCTGATCTCGCTCAGCACAAATGAAAGGAACATCACATGACTGAAACCATCCTCCGATCGTTTGGCCAGGGCACCGAGCCGCTTCTCATCGTTCATGGCGGCGCCGGACATCGATCGACTCCCCTTACCTCGGATGGTACAGCTAGCGCGCATGCAGCGTTGGAGAAAGTACTCGCTGCAGGCTACTCAGTACTCAGCGCGGGTGGCTCCGCAGTCGACGCGGTCGTCGCCGCTGTCCGCGAACTCGAGAATGCCCCCGATTTCAATGCCGGCCACGGGGCCGCACTCACTGCGTCAGGAACCGTTGAACTCGACGCTTCGATCATGGCCGGTGACGGCGCCTCGGGTGCCATCACGGGTGTGTCTACCGCTCGCAACCCCATTTCGGCCGCTCGCGCGGTGATGGATAAAACCGACCACTTGCTCTTCGCGGCACCGACTCACGAACAGCTGTGCAAGTGGGAAGTCGAAATAGTCGATCCTCACTACTTCGTCACGGAGAAGAGGCGAGAGGAACTCGCCGCCTTTCAGAAACAGCCTGACGCATTACTCCAGCACGGAACTGTCGGTGCCGTTGCTCGCGATGCAGAGGGGAAACTGGCAGCCGCAACATCCACCGGTGGAATCGTTAATCAGGAGCCAGGCAGGGTAGGCGACACGCCTCTGGTAGGTGCCGGAACATTTGCTGACGACGGCACGGTGGCAGTCTCTTGCACCGGCACAGGAGAAGTGTTCATGACCGAAGTTGCAGCTCACAGCGTGCACGGTCGGGTTTCTCTCGGAGGAGCCCTTCCAAATGAAGCAGCAGTCGCAGTCCTCGATCGAATCTCAATGCGCGGCGGGATGGGAGGAATGATCGTCATTCCGGCCTCTGGCGGGGGGCTCGCGGCGTACAACAGCGGCGATATGTTCTACGGGTCATCCGATTCCGCAGGCACATACACGCACGTTTGAACCTCCGGCCCGGGGAATGCCGGTAGTTGGATTTGACGATTACTTAACTAGGAGAAATATGTCAGTTCACGCACCCACTGACGAAGACAGGCAAAGTCGCTTGTCTCGAGGAGTGATGAAACTCCTCGAAGCGGTAGACCGAGCAGGCAACAAACTGCCTCACCCATTCTGGATCTTTGTGGGTCTTGCCGTAATTGTTGCCTTACTCAGCGCGTTGTTCGCCCGCTTTGATCTTTCTTCAGTCAATCCCACTGACGGTAAGACGGTTGCGGTGAAGAGTTTGCTCACATCAGAGGGCATCCAGATGATGCTGGACGATGCGATCGAGAACTTCGTGAACTTTCCCCCTCTGGGGTTGATTGTCGTGGTCGCACTTGGAGTGTCTATCGCAGACGCAACGGGGCTGTTGCCCTCCCTGATGCGGGGAATGCTTTCCAAGGTCAATCCCCGCTACGTGACCTTCATGATCGCAATCACCGCAATGGCCGCTCAGATTGCCGGAGACGCGGCCTTTGCCGTAATGATTCCACTGGCGATGATTGCCTACCGCGCAGTCGGGCGCAGTCCGATAATCGGGGCTGTCGTGGCATATGTTGCTGTGGGTGGAGCAAGCAGCGTTGGACTGATCCCCACCGGAACCGACGCGGTATTTGCCGGTCTAACGACCGCCGCGGCTCACACGATCGACCCGAGCTATAACGTCAATCCTCTATCTAACTACTATTTCTCGGCTTCATCGTCCATTGTCCTGGCTCTCTCCATCACTTTGGTTGTTGAACTGGTTGTGGCCAAACGAGTCGCGTACCTTGAGGCGGCAGAACCTTCAATAGACGCTGAACCACTACCAGACATGAAGCTCAAGCTCTCTGAGCAACGTGGCATGATCGGCGCAGGAATCGCCACGGTCCTGTTCTTCGGCCTCCTTGTCCTGGCAACAGTACCGGCGAGTTCGCCCCTCCGCGGAGAGGGTGGAAGTGTTGTCGATTCACCTCTGATGAACAATATCGCTGTCATCATGATGTTGTTCTTCAGTACTGTGGGAATCGTCTACGGTGTCATCGTCGGTTCCATCAAGAAGTTCAGCGACATCCCCGAGCTCATGGCTCCTGGCGTCTCTGCTCTCGTTCCAGTCGTGGTTCTTTTCTTCGCCGCTTCACAATTCTTGGCCTACTTCAAATGGTCAAATATGGGGCAAGTCATTGCGATTGAGGGGGCAGGGCTCCTAGACCGCATAGGTGCAGCTCCAATCGTCATATTTGTCGTCGCCGTGCTGTTTATCAGCTGCCTCAATTTGGTGCTCACTTCGGGTTCGGCAATGTACGCATTCGTAGCACCGGTCCTGGTACCTATGCTCATGCTCCTCGACATTGCGCCAGAGACCACTCAGGCGATGTTCCGCATCGCCGATGCGCCGACAAACAGCTTGACCCCGATGAGCCCATACTTCGTTCTTGCCCTCGGATTCATCCGGCAACATCGACCCACGGCTGGTGTCGGTACGTTGATGTCGCTGGTTCTTCCGATCGCCTTGGTCAATCTCGTCGTCTGGCTGGTCCTTTTCATATTGTGGTACCTCATGGGTCTGCCTCTGGGGCCAGGAGTCGCCGCTCGGTAGCGTCGTGATTGGTGCCGCGTTGATCTTCTCGGCACCAACCGCGCACCGTTTGATCCGGCAGGTGCCAATCCAATCCTTGTGCACTTCCCGTCCGTCTCTGCACGTCTCTTCCGCCACCTACAGTTGTCGCAATGTTTCGCACAACTGAGAATTTCGTACCGTTCGAGGCGTCATCCCCGCTGATACTGTGAGAAATGTCCGCGCCTGGAGAGTCCACCCGCGACCAGAGCACAGGAGACACGATGACGACACCTTCATTCCTCGACTCCATCGCTTCCCAGCTCGACTGGCAGCGCGAGGTCTACAAAGACCTTCACCGCAATCCTGAGGTCAGCCTCGACGAGCACAAGACCGCCGATCGCATCGCGGTCGAACTCGAGGGACTCGGCCTCGAGGTCACCCGGATCTCCGCCACCGGTCTGGTCGCCGTCATCGACAACGGCACCGGACCGACCGTTCTCGCACGAGCCGATATCGATGCTCTCCCCGTCACCGAGGACACCGGCCTCGACTTCGCGTCCGAGGTCGACGGTGTCATGCACGCCTGCGGTCACGATATGCATGCCGCCGCTCTTCTCGGCGCGGTCCGGCTGCTCAAAGAGAACCAAGATGCCTGGTCAGGCACGTATATCGCGCTCTTCCAACCGGCAGAGGAGAACGCGGCCGGAGCGAAGGCGATGATCGACGACGGGCTGACGGACAAGGTTGCGACCCCCGATGTGGCCCTGGCCCAGCACGTCATGCCGCTGCCGGCCGGCAAGATCTTCACCGCTGCCGGACCGGTGATGTCGGCCGGGGATTCGGTGAAGATCACGGTCTTCGGCCGCGGCGCCCACGGGTCCATGCCGCACCTGTCCGTCGACCCCGTGGTCCTCGCGGCCTCGATCGTTCTGCGCCTGCAGACGATCGTGTCCCGAGAGACCGAACCGGGTGAGTTCGCCGTCGTCACGGTCGGTGCGTCGAACGCCGGATCGAAGTCGAACATCATCCCCGATCGGGCCGAGCTGCTGCTCAACGTCCGCACCTACGACACCGCGGTGCGCAAGCGGGTGATCGCATCGATCGAGCGGATCGTCCGCGGCGAATGCGAGGCCGCCGGAACCCCGAAGGAACCGACGTTCGAGTATTTCGACCAGTTCCCTCTGACGGACAACAGCGAAGCGGTCAATGACACCATCACCGAGGCGCTCACAGAGTTCTTCGGCACCGAGGCGGTGCTCGAGGCGACCCCGGAGACCGCGTCGGAGGACTTCAGCGAACTGCCGAAGGCCTTCGGCATTCCCTACGCCTACTGGTTCGTGGGTTCCTTCGATGCCGAGAAGTACCGAGCCGCCGAAGAGGCCGGAACCGTATTCACGGATGTTCCGGCCAATCATTCGCCGTTCTTCGCCCCCGAACTCGAGCCGACTCTCGAGATCGCGACGAAGGCGCAGGTCGTCGGCGCTTTGGCCTATCTCGGCGGCTGAGCCTACCTACTTCGACCACCGATCCCGAGCAGTCTCCCCGTGGCCTGTGATCGGTCGCGCGGAGACAGCAGGCTCCCTCGTCGGGTGATTCACTCGTCGATCGTGCGCACGACGTGTGCCGGTGAGCCGACGACTACGGCGCGAGCCGGAACGTCTCTGGTCACCACAGATGCCGCGGCGACGACGGCGTCATCACCGATGGTGATGCCTGGCAGGACGGTCACGTTCGACCCGATCCAAACATTGCGTCCGATGACGATCGGAGCCGGGTGCATGTCCGCACGACGGTCCGGCTCCATCCCATGGTTGAGGGTGGCGAGAACGGTGTTGTGCCCGATGAGCGTGTCATCGCCGATCGTTATTCCGCCCTGGTCCTGAAAGCTGCACCCGGAGTTGATGAAGATCCGCTGCCCCAAGGTGATGTTCTTCCCGAAGTCCGTGTGGAACGGGGGAAACATGGCCACAGTCGGATCGACCTGGCGTCCCGTCAGCTCGGCCAACAGCGCGCGAACCTCATCGGGTTCATGGTAGCTGCCGTTGATTTCTGCCGTGATGCGCAGGGCTTCCTGGCTGGTGCGGTGCATGACATCATGAAGAGGCGAGCCGCCCGTGATCGTCTCTCCGGCGTTGAGGGCTTTCAGCAGATCTGCTGTGTCCAAGGTGTCACCTTTCTCCTGTACTGACAGATGAAGAGATCAGGGCTGCAGCAGGACCTTGACGGCTTCACGGCTGTCCATAGCCGAATAGGCGGCCGCGGCGTCGTCGAGGCTCATCGTCTGGTCGAAGACCTTCCCCGGGTCGATCTCTCGGTTCCAGATGAGTTCGATGAGGTCCGGCAGGAAGCGACGAACCGGTGCGGGCCCGCCGTGCAGATGAACCAGACCGAAGAACAGTTCTCCTCCGGGCAGCTCGACATCGTGTGAGACACCGACATAGCCGACATGACCGCCGGGTCGGGTCGACCGGATCGCCTGCATCATCGCTTCCTGTGAGCCGACCGCCTCGATGGCGCTGTGGACGCCGAGGCCGTCGGTGAGCTCTCTGATCTTCGCCACGCCCTCGTCGCCGCGTTCTTCGACGATGTGGGTGGCACCGAATTCGCGGGCGAGGTTCTGCCTGTCGACGTGACGGCTCATGGCGATGATCGTCTCCGCTCCCATCTGCTTGGCGGCGAGGACTCCCATCAGTCCGACAGCGCCGTCGCCGATGACGGCGACCGACTTACCGGGGCCCACCTCGGCGGCATCTGCAGCGAACCACCCGGTGCCGAGCACATCGGATGCTGCCAGCAGCGACGGGATGAGATCGTCATCAGGCTGTCCCGGCGTGGCGACCAGGGTGCCGTCGGCATGGGGAATGCGAGCGAATTCGGCCTGGGTGCCGATTCCGCCGTCGACGAAGATTCCGTTGACGCAGCGGGACTGGTAGCCGGCGGTGCAGATCGGGCAGGTGTTGTCGGAGATGACGAATGATCCGACGACGAAGTCACCAGGTTTGACGTTGCGCACCTCGTCGCCGACTTCCTCGACGATGCCGACGTATTCGTGGCCCATGAGCTGCTGATCCGGTGCGTCCGCACCGCGGTAGGGCCACAGGTCCGATCCGCAGACGCACGCTGCCACGACCCGGATGACGGCATCAGTGGGTGCCTCGATGGTCGGATCGGGACGTTCTTCGACCCGGACGTCGCCGGGCCCATGCATGATCACTCCGCGCATAGTTCTCTCCTTGAGAAGTTCGGTTGTTCGTTGCTGTTCGGTTCTGGTCGTGGGGCTCAGCTCCGCGGACGGTTCAGGTCCGCCTCGTCCACGTGCTCGAGCCAGGTGGTCGTCTGAGCGGGATCCTCGGCGTTCTCGAGCATGGCGATGTGCTCCATGAATGTCTCGGGGGCGGCTCCGTGCCAGTGTTCCTGGCCGGCCGGGCAGTAGACGGTCTGCCCCGGGCGGGCCTCGATAACGTCACCGTCGCGTGTGCCGAACAGAGCGGTTCCGCTGGTCACGTGCAGAGTCTGACCCTTAGCGTGCGAATGCCATGCGGTATGCGCACCGGGGGCGAATCGGACCCGTGCGACGACCATGGTCTGGCCGTCCTCCTGCGGGGAGGCGATGGGGTCGACCCACACATCGCCGCTGAATTGCTCGGGCGGGTTCTTCGCTGTCGGTGTCGTTGGGAGAATGCGGTGGCTCATGATCGATGTCCCCTGTTCTCAGGAAGTTGGTTCTCGGATAGTCGTTCGGTCTCGGTTGTCGGCGCCGCCCACGAGGCGAGCAGGCGCAGCTTCTGCTCCGATTCCGAGCCAGGTTCTGCTGTGTAGATGAGGAGGACGAGTCCGTCTTCGGCGGTGATCCGCAGCTCCTCGAAGGCGAGGACGAGCTCGCCCACGACCGGATGGTTGAAGCGCTTCATCCCCGTCCCGTGCGTGCGGACATCATGTTGGGCCCACAGGGTTCGAAACGTCTCGCTCTGAGTCGACAGTTCCCCGACGAGGTCCTGGATTCCGCGATTGTGGGGATCCCTTCCTGCCGCGCTGCGGATGATCGCCACGCACATCTGTGCGAAGAGTTCCCAGTCCGGATAGAAGTCCTTCGATGCGGGATCGAGGAACTGGAATCGCGCCAGGTTCGGAATCCGTCCGCCATCGCCGATGACCGGCGAGTAGAAGGCTCGGCCGAGTTCGTTGACGGCGACCATGTCCTGCATATCGTTGCGGACGAAGGCGATCGATTCCTTGATCGAATCGAGCATCCAGAACAACGTCTCGTGCGGTGGACGCTGAGCGGTCACGGGACGTCGTCTGCGACCCGAGGTCGGAATGCCGTCGGCGGCACGGGCGAGATCAACGAGGTGGCCCCGCTCGGTGTCGTTGAGCAGCAGAGCCTCGGCGAGCGCTTCGAGGACAGCCGCAGAAGCCCCACCGATCGCGCCCCGTTCGAGTTTCGAGTAGTACTCGACGCTCAGTCCGGCCAGGGCCGCGACCTCGCTGCGGCGCAGGCCCGGCACTCGCCTCGTGCCGTGGGTGGGCAGGCCGACCCGATCAGGGGTGATCTTCGCCCGTCGTGACATGAGGAATTCGCGTACTTCGGCCCGGTTGTCCATATTCTCCAGGCTAGACGCGTTCTCATCTGAGAGGGATACCCTGTCAGGGCACCTCTGCGCATCACTTCTGCAGCACCGAGCGTGTCTACGGTGGTGGGTGGGGCATTCGGTCGCGATCGTAGGTGATCGTCGTGTACCCGTGTGGAACCGGTGTGCCGTCCTCGTCGACTCCGACGAATACGATCTTCTCGATGCTTAGGATCGTCTTCCGGGTGATCATATTGCGCACCCTCGCCTTCATCGTCAGCGACGTACGCCCGAACTGGGTTGCGATGAGCCCCATCTCGATGAGATCGCCTTCCCTCGCCGAAGCCTGGAAGTCGATCTCCGAGATCAGCTTCGTCACAACTCGATGGTTGCCGAGCTGGATGATCGCGTAGATCGCGGCCTCCTCATCGATCCACCTCAGCAGGCTGCCGCCGAAGAGGGAGCCGTTGGCATTGAGGTCCTCGGGCCGCACCCATTTGCGGGTATAGAAGTTCATCCCCTCCACATCGTGGCGGGCGAAGCTCTCTGTGGGCTGTGCCGTCGCTGTCATGCGATCAGAGTAGCGAGGAATTGTTTCGCCGTCGCTTCGTCCGTGTTACCGCTTTTCGACGTCATCCTTCATGGCGGTGAGGGTCCGCCGGATGTTCAATCGCTGGAAGTCCGCGAAGCTCTTCCCACGGGTGACGATGTGGTCGAAAACCCAGGCGAACCATCGGGTCATCTGGGTCGGATCGGCGATCTGCTCCCAGAGCCCGGCGGCGTCGGCTTTGATCACCATACTGTCGCTGACCTGCATCGTTCGCGTCGTCGTCGTTCCTTCTCATTGTGGTCGTGCACGCACCAGGAGTCGGCCGAGCACGTGGCCCCATTCAAACACGGGTCCTGAGCTAGCCTGGGCCCATGGCCGACTCCGCGACGAACGACGAGATCATCGCCTTCCGCCTCCGCGCCCATCACCTCGATGAGCGACTCAGCTACAACTCACTCCTTGACGCCGCGGGAGCTTGCGGCATCCAGAACAGCCCACCGGGATCCGCGCTGACTGCGCTCCATGCACGGGTCGAGGACATGAGTGCGACGGC
Organism: Brevibacterium permense; assembly: GCF_025506275.1. GTDB lineage: Bacteria > Actinomycetota > Actinomycetes > Actinomycetales > Brevibacteriaceae > Brevibacterium > Brevibacterium permense_A. The sequence continues at coordinate 94,375 of NZ_QYCP01000086.1, read as the reverse complement.
GTTAGATTCGGCCGTCGAAGAGGAGAAGTCGCTGTTGCAGAGCTGGTGCATGCGAGGGGCACCCCATTTCTTTCCCGCTGCCGATCTCCCGGTCTTCACCACCGGGGTCGAACCGACGAGTGAGAAGGCGATGCGCCATTTCGTCCTCGGAGTCGAGCAGTCGGTCGATTCGCTCGGGATCCCGCTGAGTCAGATCCTCGATCGGGTTGAGCAGGAGATCGCCGGGGTGCTCAGAAGGCGGAGGATGACGATCACAGAACTCGGCGAGGAACTCGCCGACGTGCTCGCAAACTCCCTGACGACGAAACAGCGAAGCACATGGGAATCTCAGGGCCCGTATGCGAGGGGCCAGAGCCTCGGTGCCGGGGTGATCCACTTCTGCATTCGACTGCTCACTCTGCGGCAGATCCTCTGCTTCGCCCCGCGCGAGGGAAACACGGCTCAGTTCGTTCTGCTCGACGAATGGATCGACGATCCTTCGATCACCTCCTCGACCGCATCCGACGAGAGCGAACGCGACCGGGCCAGGTCCGAGCTGCTGCGGCGTTATCTGCACTGCTATGGACCGTCGACACGTGCCGACTTCGCCGCTTGGATCGGAATCCGGTCCACGGAGGCGAAACCATGGTGGGACCTGATCGCCGGAGAGATCACCGAAATCGATCGCGGGCGACGGACCTGGATGCTCGCCGAGGATGTCGATCAGCTGCATCGCGCGCAGCTTCCGCACGGCGTCCGTCTGCTTCCCCCACACGATCCATATACGCAGATGCGGGATCGGGAGACGATCGCGTCCGAGGACTTCCATCGGGAGATCTGGAAGACCGTGGGCGATCCGGGAGCGCTGCTGGTCGACGGCCGGGTCGCGGGGACCTGGAGGGCGCGGAAGCGGAATCGACGACTGAGCATGACGATCGCAACGTTCGGCACCGTCCCGAAGTCGGTGAAGAGCGCGCTGACCGCTGAGGCAGAGGCCATCGGCGCACTGCGCGAGGCAGACGGTGTCGACATCGAATTCACGTCAGACTGAGATCATTCAGCGAGTTCGCTGATCAGCACGCGAGCGAGGGCTCCGAGTCGGAATCGCTCGGGAATCACGGTTCTGATGCCCTGTTCATGCAGCGGTGCTGCGGTGACGTCGCCGACTGCTGCCGCCACCACCGATTCGTTGAACGCCTCGATCACGGCCGGCAGCTGTGCCTGCTCGTCGGCAGCGGTGAGGAATGCTGCGGCCCCGGGTGCTGAGGTGAAGGCCACGGCATCGCACCTGCGCTCCACGACGAGTCGGACCGCGTCGACCACGGCGGCCGGATCGGGGGCCGGACCCCACCGGTAGATGACGAGGGAGCGGACATCGGCGCCTGCTGCGGCGAAGGCCTCATCAAGTCCGTCGGCGCCGGCACCGTGATGCTGTACGGCGATGCGCTGACCGTCCACGCCCTCGCTGAGGAGGACCTGCTGGATCTCTGCGCTCGTCTCGGATTCCGCGACCCAGTGAGCGCTCAGTCCGGCCCCCTGAATCGCTCCGCGTGCCTTGGGGCCGCGGGCGTATATCCGTGCTCCAGCGAGCATCGAGTGCCACTCCTCGCGCAGACCCGCGGCTTCAGCCACGTCGCCCCAGCCGGTGAATCCGACGCCGGTCGTGACCACGACGATGTCCGGCCGGGCCTCGATGAGCTCACGGGTGCGTGTGACGAGTTCAGGGTCATCGATGTGAGGGATGACGGACAGGGTCGGTGCGTGCACGATCTTGGCACCGTGACGCTCGAGAGCGGAGGCAAGCTGCTCCGCGCGCCGCTGAGCTGTGAGCACGATGCGACGTCCGGCCAACTCGTCACCGACGTCAGTACGGGGCTGGTTCATGCTCATATCCTGGTCGCGCCGCCTCACCGGGGCAACTTCCGGCCGTCGAGAGCAGCCTGGTGGGCGAGCATCTCATCCTTGAGCCCCTGGACGACGGCGGCGATCGCCGGTCGCCGCATCGAATCGGGCCTGAGCACCATCCAGTAGGGCAGTCGCTCGGCCACCGAATCGGAGAAGAGCCGCACGAGGTCGGGGTGCCGGTCGGCCATGAAACACGGGAGGAAGCCGATTCCGGCACCCGCACGCGTCGCTTCGACGTGAACGAAGACGTTCGTCGAGGTCAGTGCATCCTTCATCTCGGGAAACAGCCGCCTCGGCGCATCGAGGTCGTCGACCTGGAGCATGGAATCGACGAAATAGACGAGCCGGTGGTCGCTGACTTCCTCAGATGAGGGTCTGCTTGGAATCAGCGACCGCCGTAGCAGATCCCAGTTCTCGTCCCGTCCTCCGCTCGAACCAGCTGAGGAACGGCATCACCAGCAGGCTGAGTGCGGCGATGATGATGCCGACGGTCGAATGTTCAGGCTGGCGCAGGCCCACCATGGACAGAACAGCGTCCACGCTGACGTAGACCGCGAGCGCGAAGAAAGATACTGCGATGACGCGCAGAGCGACCCGTTCCCGGCGCTGGGGTTCCGGTGCCGAGAACTGCCAGGCTACCGCTGCGGCGGAGAGGACCTCGACAATCGAATCGAGTCCGAACCCGATGAGAGCCGCCGAGGAGGCTGCTCCTCCTGCAGCAATGGCAACGAACGCTTCAATCACGTTCCAAGTGATGGTGATGGCAACGATGATCCGGATCCGCTTCCGCAGAATTGCTGCTCTCTCCGTTCGCGGCGCAGTCTCGGTCATCGGCTCGGTCCAGCGTCACAGCAGCCGGCCACCGTGCAATCGGAATCGGCACACGGCGCGTTCTCATCGACTGCCAGAGTCGTCTCGACAAGAGCACTGAGAGCTGTTGCCAGATGAGGGTCGGCGATCTCGTAGCGCGTCCGCCGACCTTCAGGTTCGGCCACCACGATTCCGCATCCTCGCAGGCAGGCGAGGTGGTTCGAGACATTGGTGCGCGTCAGTCCCAGATCACTTGCCAAGCGCGCAGGATAGCCGGGCTCGGAGAGCAGCGACAGCAGAATCCGTGATCGTGTGGGATCGGCCATCGCGCGGCCGAGGCGCTGCATGGCATCGACACGGGAAGGAATAGTCAGCATGTGCTGACTATACAGCGTACGCTGACCTGTTGTCGCGGACCGCTCACGCGGAATGAGGGCGCCTCCGGCGCCTGCCGCCCGGTCGTCAGCGCACGTGTTGCTGCGACGGGGAACGCGTCCATCGCAGCAAGACGACGATCAGACAGATGAGGAACACGATCCCCGAGGTGACCAGTCCGGTGACGAGGATGCCGATATCGGCAGGCAGATCCACGTCTTCGGCCGGTTTGGTCGGTGCCTTCCCTTCCGGATCGATGAGGACGGAGATCGTGTCGCCCTCATCAAAGTCGTCGTATCCGTCCTTGCCGCGGTAGATCAGCGGCTCGGCGACGGGGGTGCCGTCGGCGCGTTCGAGGCTGTAGGTATGAACATAGACCTGCCGCAACCTGGGCGGATTGGAACTGTGCACGGTCTTCTGTTCGACTTTGTGATCGGCGACGACCACCTCGGTGAGTTCACCCGTCTGAGACAAAGCGAGATCCTCGCCGAGCATCACAGTGCCGATGAGCGCAATGGCCACGAACGGTCCGGTGTACCAATACGCCGGCGTGTGTCCCATGAACCTGCGCATCGCCAGAGTGACGCCGAGGAACACGAAGCATCCGAGGATGATCGTGAACAGCAGTTGGTCCGGATACAGGCATCCGATCGTGAAGACCGCACCCGAGCCGACGAAGAAGACAGCAGCGGTGATGATAATGGTCAGCGGATTCCGAGTGCCTTGGTTCCAGCGGCGCTCACTCTTCCCGCCGTCACCCCACTTGCCGCGCATCCAGTAGGCGTCCATTCAAGCCCCGCTCGTCACTGCGGCATGTTGACGAATCGGGACTTCGCTCCCTGGAACGCCACGGGGATGTCCATCGTCGGACCGGCACGGTGCTTGGCGACGATGATGTCGGCCTCACCGGCGCGTTCGTGTTCCTTGTCGTACATGTCCTCACGGTGGATGAGGAGGACCATATCCGCGTCCTGCTCGATCGAACCGGACTCACGCAGATCCGAGATCATCGGCCGCTTGTCCGTGCGCTGTTCGCTGCCGCGGTTGAGCTGGGACAAAGCGATGACCGGCACCTCGAGTTCCTTGGCCAGCAGCTTGAGCGAACGGGAGAACTCAGAGACCTCCTGCTGACGGGACTCGACGCGCTTGCCCGAGGACATCAGCTGCAGGTAGTCGACGCAGACCATCTGCAGATTGTGCTGTTGCTTGAGCCGGCGGCACTTCGCGCGGATCTCGGTCAGCGCCATGTTCGGCGAATCGTCGACGAACAGCGGCGCATTGTTGATCCGGGCCTCGGTCGCGGCCAGCGTCGTCCAGTCGTGCGGACTGAGTTCGCCGCGGCGCAGGTTCTGCAGCGGAATCTCGGATTCTGCCGAGAGCAGACGCATGACGAGTTCGTTCTTGCCCATCTCGAGTGAGAAGAACACAGCGGCCGCATCATTGTGGATCGCGGCCGAACGGATGAAGTCGAGCGCCAGAGTCGACTTGCCGACTCCGGGACGCGCGGCGATGACGATCATCGTGCCCGGGTGAAGACCGTTGGTGAGGTTGTCGAACTCGGTGAAACCGGTGGGCACACCCGCGGTCTGCCCATCGGTGTTGCCGTTGCGTTCGATCTCCTGGGCCACCTCGCCGAGGATGTCGGACAGGATGACGTAATCCTCTGTCGTATGGCGTTCGGTGACCTTGTAGATCTCCGCCTGAGCGGAGTTCACGACGTCATCGGTATCGCCTTCGGCGTCGTAGCCCATCTGCACGATGCGGGTGCCGGCCTCGACGAGGCGGCGCAGTACGGCCTGTTCGCTGACGATCGCGGCATAGTACCCGGCGTTGGCGGCGGTCGGGACCGACGAGATGAGGGTGTGCAGGTAGGCGGCACCGCCGACGCGGGCGAGGTCGCCGGTCTTCGTCAGGTAGTTCGCCACCGTCACCGAGTCCGCGGGCTCGCCCCGGGAGTAGAGGTCGAGGACCGCCTCGTAGATGGTTTCGTGAGCGGGTTTGTAGAAGTCGTCGCCCTTCATCGTCTCGACGCAGTCGGCGATGGCGTCCTTCGACAGAAGCATCGCGCCGAGCACGCTCTGCTCGGCTTCGACGTCCTGCGGAGGGGTCCTCAGACCGTCATAGCCCTGGTCGTTGCTCACTTCAGTTCCTCTTCCTACACAGCCGCGTCGACGCGCACCCGCAGATGGTGCGCTCCAACTGTACCCGGAGACCCGAGGAGGGTCCCACCGGCCCGATCACTCCCGCCGAACCGGTTCCGACCATCCTAGGACGCGGCTCTGACACAGAAGCTTCAGTCCCGCGTCCTCCCGGCCGTGGCCACGGAGTGCAGAATCGGCTTCGTCAGCTGCAGCCCACCACGGATGATGCCGATGCCGACGACCACTGTGAGCAGGATCGTGAGGAAGGTGACCGGCTTGAACACGAGCGCGGCTCCGGCCAGGGGCAGGACGAGCAGCAGCCCGAGCCCTCCGGCCAGCAGGGACACCCAGATCGCTGGGGCCATGACGGCCCGCACCAGTGCCCGGTGCAGCAGCTGAGGATCGGCGCCGGCGGCATAGAGGTCGGAGAAGGTGTCGGCACGGTCGTAGATGTCGGCGACCTGGTTGATCACCGCGGACACGGCGATGAGCACGATCGCGATGCCCATGACGAGCAACACCCCGGTGAACAGGTCGTGGAAGAGGTTGATATCGGAGGTGCCCATCGTTGCCGGGTCGTCCTCGGCGGCGTCGAGGCCGAGCTGCATCAGCGCCACCCCCGACCCGCAGACGGCCGCGGTGAACGAAGCCATCGCGAGTCCGGACACACGTCGCCAGAACCGTTTGGGTTCGTCGGAGACCAGGCGAGCCGCGATGAGGCGCTCCGGGGTGGCGGCCTGCCGACCGGACAGGTGGGCGAACCAGCGGACGAGGAGCCCGCCGAGGAGGTCGACGACGACCAGCCCGAGAGCGAAGAATCCGACCATCGCGCCGAGCACGATCCCCACGCCGAGGCCGCCGCTCTGGGTGAGCGCGAAGACGACCGGCAGCAGGCAGATCACGAGCACCGTGACGATGACCTTCGCCACGGGGAACTTCCGCTCCAAGCTCTTCGTCCGCACCCCCAACGGAGAGACCGCGACCTTGCGCAGACCCAGCAGGGCCGAACCCGCGCAGACCAGAGCCAGGAAGACGACCACGACGAGGATGAGCCAAGTGGGCATGAGCATGTTCGCATACCCGATGGGTTCGCCCATGAAATGGATGAAGCTGACCGGCAGCGCCAATCCGAGATACCCGAACACCCCGAGGATGATGCCGGCCAGGGCCGGGATCAGCGGTTCGGCCACGGCGAGCGCAGTGATCTGGGAGCGTCGGGCCCCGAGCAGCGACATCGTCGACAGCCGTTCGTCCTGGCGACGTGCCGACAGGGTCGCCGAGGCCGATGCCAGGGTGGAGGCGGGGATGATCAGCAGAGCCGTGGCCAGGGCCGCGAGGGTCTTGTACATGATGTCGAGACCCTCGTCCGCGGGATCGGGGCTCGGTGGGATCTGGAAGAACATCCAGGTCCCGGCCGCCACGGTGAGGAACAGCGTGGCACACGCGAAGAACGCGGCGGCCACGAGCACGGAGCTCGCCGAGGTCAGCGATCTCCGTCCGAGGACGAGGGGAACTGCTGCGAAGGACGTGGACATCGGGTCTCCTCTCAGGCCATGGTCGCCTCGGCGTTGGCCCGGTTCTCGGGTGCCGCCTCGGCGAGGGTGCGGTTATGGGGATCGATCTCGGTGACCCGGCGGACGAGCGGGCGGGTGACCTGCAGCCCCAGCCACACCATCGCAACCCCGGCCACGAGGACGGCGGCGACGGTTCCGATGGTGAACGGATCGCCGAGGTCGCTCACCGAAGCCATGAGCCAGGCTAGGATTCCGCCGAGGAACAGGGAGACGACGGTGACCAGCAGGATCGGCGACATCACGGCGTTGACGGTCACCCGGTGCATCATCTGCTGGGTCATTCCGGCGGCGTGGAGCTCGCGGTAGGTCGCGGCCCGGTCGAGGATGTCAGCGGCCTGGTTGATCGTGGCCGAAACGATGACGAGGACGAAGGCGATGACCAGGGTGAGGATGAGCCCGGTGAAGATATCGTCGCCGAGGTGGACGTACGGTCCCATGACCGCGCGGTCCTCGGCGGAGAAGTCCTCCTGGCCGCTGCGCATCATCGCCGTTCCCGCCCCGCCGACGACGGCGATGAAGGTGATCATCGCCAGCCCGGCGACCCGGCGCCAGTACTGTCCGGGAGCGTCGGCGATCATCCCTGCCGCCATCACCGAGGCGGGACCGCGGGCGATTCTGCCGGCGATGCCGGCGTGGATGCGGATGCACAGGACGCCGAGGACGCTGATGAGCAGAAGGGTGATGCCGATCGTGGCGATGCTGTACATGATCGTCACCGCCATCGGCAGCTCCATCTGGGTGGAGATATAGGTCGCGATGGCCACGATGAGGATGAGCACGATGGCCGTGATGATGCGGGCCAGGGGGAATCTCCGGGGCAGCGACCGGGTGCGCACGCCCAGCGGGGAGACCTGGATCTTGCGCAGGCCGATGAGCGAGGCGATCAGACAGACGGCAAGGAGGCCGGCGACGACCGCGGCGAGCAGCCAGACCGGCATGAGCAGCGCCTGGTAGCCCAAGGGCTCGCCGACGAAGGTGATGAAGCTGAGCGGCCAGGCGACCAGCAGGTAGCCGCCGATTCCGGCGAGGATGCCCAGCGAGGCGGGGATGAAGGGTTCGGCGACGGCGAGGAGGCGGATCGTGCCGGGTTGCGCCCCAAGCAGGGACAGGGTCGAGAGTCGTTCGTCCTGACGGCGGGCGCTCAGTTTCGCCGAGGCGACCCCGAGGCTGGTCGCGGGCACGAAGAGGAAGACCGTGGCGAGGACGGCGAGGAGCTGGTACAGCTCGGCCACCTCGGCGTATCCCGAGACGTCGGGGCGGTCGATGAATGCCCAGGCGCCGGCGGCCACGGTGAGAAAGATCGTCGCGCAGGAGAAGAAGGCGATCCCGACGAGGCGCGACGTCATCGAGGTCAGGGACTGTTTGGACAGGAGGACGGGAAGGATATTCATCTCAGTGTTCACCCGTGGTTCTGGACGGAGGACGGGTGCTGTGCCGATTGCTGTGTCGCAGAGTGCATGGCCGAATCGGCGACGATGCGACCGTCGGCGAGCCTCACGACACGGGAGCAGCGGGCGGCGACATTCTCATCGTGGGTGACGACAACGAGAGTGGATCCGCGGCCGACGGTGGAACCCAGCAGCTCGGTGAGAACCTCATTCGAGGTGCGCGAGTCGAGGGCGCCGGTCGGTTCGTCGGCGAAGGTGACGACGGGCTGGGTGACCTGGGCGCGGGCGATCGCCACTCTCTGCGCCTGACCGCCGGAGAGCTGTCCGATCCGTTTGTGTCCGTGCTCGCTCAGACCGAGACGGTCGAGCCAGGCCCGGGCGTGCTGGGTGGCGTCCGAGCGGTTCATGCCTGCGAGCATGGCGGCGAGCGCGACGTTGTCGATGGCGGTGAGTTCGGGCAGGAGCAGTCCCTGTTGGAAGACGAAGCCGAAGACCTCGCGGCGCAGAGCGGTGCGGCCGGATTCTTTGAGGGAGGTGATCTCGGCGGCGGCGCTGCGGTCGGTCGGCGAGAGTCGGATGCGGCCGCTGTCGGGACTGATGATGCCGGCGAGGCAGTGCAGAAGAGTCGTCTTGCCGGAACCGGAGGGTCCCATGATCGCCAGGGATTCGCCGAGGCTGATCGTGAGGTCGACTCCGGCGAGAGCATACGTCTGGTTGAAGTGCTTCGTGACGTTGCCGGCGGTGATGATGGCAAGGTGCTGGTTGACGGGCTGCGGTACAGCATTCGGTGAAGAAGTCATGTCTCCATGCTTTCGCCCAACGAGCCGTGGCACTATGCAGTCAGCCCATCAGCCGAGGCAGGATTTCCCAACCTCCATTGACGGAAATCCCCTGCTTGGAGGTCAGTGTCGGCGACTGCACTCCGACGGCCCATTGACAGGCAAGTCAGTACTTGCCTATTGTGATGAAGGTGGTTGACATCTACCGTGCCATCGCCGATTCGACGAGGCGCACGATTCTCGACGAGCTCTGCGAACAAAATGACCAGACACTGTTCGAGATCTGCGCCCGCCTGACGAACAACCACGGCCTCGGACTGTCGCGGCAGGCTGTGTCCCAACATCTCGAGACACTGGAATCCGCCGGACTGGTCAAGTCGAGGAAAGAGGGTCGCTTCAAGTTCCACCAGATCGACTCCACCCCGCTGGACGAGATCACCGCTCGCTGGCCGGCAGACGCGTCTCGATCTTCGCCCGACGCATCGAGGACCACGAAACGAGCATCCACCGAAACAGAGGAGCAGTCATGAAGATCAACTGGACATCCATCTTCGTCACCGACCAGCAGAAGGCCCTGGACTTCTACACAGACAAGCTCGGCTTCGTCCTCAAACACGACATCGACATGGGCGGACCCCGCTGGCTGACCGTGGTCTCATCCGAGGAACCGGACGGGGTCGAGATCGTCCTCGAACCCAATTCGCATCCCGCGGTGGTGCCCTTCACCGAGGCGCTCGTAGCCGACGGGATCCCGATGAATCAGTTCGCCGTCGACGATGTCGAAGCCGAGTACGAACGACTGAGCAGCCTCGGCGTCACCTTCACCCAGGAACCCACGACGATGGGCCCGATCACCACGGCCGTCCTCGATGACACGGTCGGCAACCTCATCCAACTCGTCCACCAGGACGAAGGCGCTCAGGGCTGAGTCTGAACAATCCGAACGGGGCCCTCCCTCGGCTCCTTGATCGTCTTTGTCGCGGTGGGCCTGCCCCTCAATGTGCCGCCGGCGTACTCACCCTGGCAGCAGCACGATGACGGTGTGGATCACGAGGCCGACCAGCGCGCCGATGACGGTGCCGTTGATGCGGATGTACTGGAGGTCGCGGCCGACGTAGAGTTCGATGCGCTCGGCGGCTTCCTTAGCGTCCCAGCGCTCGATGGTATCGGAGATGACGCTGGCGATCTCGGGGCCGAAGCTCTCGGCCAGATCGCCGGCAGTGGTGGCGATCCGGTCATCGATGCGGCGGGAGAATTCCGAGTCCGCCTGCAGCCGTTCGGCGAATTCGCCGATGAGCTGCCAGATGCGGGCGCGGACTTCGCCGCCTTCGTCGATGATGGCCTCGCGCAGCAGCTGTTTGAGCGAACCCCAGATCTCGAGGACCGAGTCGACGACTCCGTCCTGACTGAGCAGATCGTTGATGATCTCCTCGGCCCGCTGGGACAGAGACGAGTCGGATTCGAGGTCGTCGGAGAGGTCGACGAGCCAGGCATCCAACGCCTGACGGGCCTTGTGATATTCGTTGTCGCGGACGTCGGCGATCCAGCCGAGCACCTCGCGCTGCAGCCGATTCGCCAATTGTTCGTTGACGAAGTCGGGCACCCATGAAGGCGCCCTATTGTGGACGATCTCGTCGATGACCTGTGGATTGTCACCTAGCCAGGAGTATGCTTCGGCGACGATGAGGTCGACGAGTCTGTGGTGGGCACCGTCGAGCACGATCTGGCGCAGCAGCTGAGCCAGCACCGGGGTCTTCCGAGTGGCTACGAGCCGCGGAATGATGACGTTCCTGGTCAGCGCTTTGACGGAGTCGTCATCGATGCGCGCGAGCACATATTCGAGCCCTCCTGCGGCACGGTCGACGACGATATCTCGGTTGGCGGGCTTGGCCAGCCATTTCCCGGCTCGATGGGAGATCTCAGCGGATCGGATCTTCGTCGACACCGCCTCGGCGTGGAGGAAGTTCGCGGCGACGAAGGCCGACAGACTCGCACCGAGGGTGTCTTTCTTGCGCGGGATGATCGCGGTGTGCGGGATCGGCAGGCCGAGGGGATGACGGAAGAGCGCGGTGACGGCGAACCAGTCGGCGATCGCGCCGATCATCGCCGCCTCCGAGGCTCGGGAGACGAATCCCCAAACGCCCGTGTTGTCGGTGAAGATATGGGTGGAGAGGAAGATGAGCGTGGCGAGGATGAGCAGCGAGAGCGCGAGCGTGCGCATCTTCTTCAGCCCGCGAGCGCGCGCTTGATCCTCCGGCGTGAGCTCGGCCGGCCCGCCGGTTCCGCTTCCGTCGCCGAAGCGCGGCACGGATGGTGTCTTCTCGATCGACATCGTTACCCCCTGCTCCACGACTTTAGCGAAACCCGGCCCTTCCATACGCATTCGCAGGCGGGTTCACAGCTGAGAATTCGGCGTGCAGTCCGAGCGCGAGATCAGCAGAACCGCGATCAGGCATCCAACAACGTTGGCATCACACCTACCCGCTGCCCACACTATGCACCGTTCGCGACCTAACGCCCCCGTGCATCGGTTGGTTATGCGGCTGCCCGTAGGGGAAGACCTCTATCACTTACGCCGGCAGGGCGGACCCTGAGCCTGTCGAGTTAGAGTGACGACCATGGTTCGTCCATTGAGCGCCCGAGAACACAGCGTCGCACTCTTCATGATCCGCTCCGCCATGACCTTTCCCGACGCGGTCGACTACGCCGGGTTCTCTCCCGAGCAGCGTGAGGCGTGGGACCCACCGGTGCCGATCACCACTGAGCGGAGACGACTCTGGGAGGGCAGCCTCGGCGAGGTCGTGGTGACGAATGAATGTAAATGCGGAACTTGCCCGAGCGTCGGTATGCGTCCCAGGGCTCGCGACGAGGACGAACGACGCGACGACAAGGGCGGTGACGGTGACTGGTCGGATCGCGTCGTCCTCCATGCGGGCGCACCTGGGGCGATGCTCCAGCTCTTCATAGACGACGACTCCCCCAGTTATCTCGAGCTGGCACCCATCGATGATGGCGTGAGCTTCGCGGAGTTCCCCGAGCCCGCGTCAATCATCGTGTGACAGGGGATGGCCGCCTGCGGAAGTGCCGCGAGATCCTTCGTGGGCGATAAGCTCGGTGGATGGAGTATTTCGAAGATCGTGAGCGGGCGGAGTCCTTCGGCGAGGTGGCCGCGGACTACGACGCCTACCGTCCGAAATACCCTGCCGCGCTCATCTCGACCGTGATGCAGGCCGCCGAGGCGGGGGTCGGCTCTGGTTCAGGCGCCCCGCGCATCCTCGACGTCGGTTCTGGCACCGGTCTCCTCGCGTCCCAGCTGAAGGATGCGTGTGCCGAGATTCTCGCGGTCGAACCCGACTTCGAGATGGCCGCCGTCGCGCGAGCCAAGGGCCTCAAAGTGGACGTGTCAGTGTTCGAGGATTGGGATCCGCAGGGCCGCATCTTCGACCTTGTCTGCTTCGGACAGTCCTTCCATTGGGTCGACCCAATTATTGCCCTGCCGAAGATCCGCTCCGTGCTCAAGGACAGTGGCAGCCTGGCCCTTGCCTGGAACGACATCCAACCGAGGGGTGAACTGAAGAGTCGGCTCGATGCGATCGCCGCAAACTTCCACGCCGAGGGATCAGCTCCGAGTCTGGGCACGGCGGTCGCCGAGGGCAACTTCGCACACGTCGAACATCCGGCTCTCACACAGCTCCGCGGTGCCGGATTCACCCCGGACGAGGCCACTTTCACCGAAGACCTCCGCTTTTCGAGGCACGATTGGCTCTCGATGGTCTTCACCTACTCGGCTCAGCTGACAATGGACCCGGTGAAGAGGGCGGTCATGCGCGAAGAGATGTCGAAAGTCATCCCGAACAACGGCCTCGAGGCACGGAATGAGGCTCTTCTCGTGCTCGCGCACGCCTGAAGAGCCTCTGTCTGCAGCTGAGCATCTGTCACCGTTTCTGCCACCTCGCCGATTCAACACGACTTTGCACCGGTGCAACGGGAGGTTATGCGGCCGCCAAGGCGTTGCGCGGCGGGCGAGAGGATGTGGCGCCAAGGGTGCGAGATGCGCCGCGCGCCCTAAGAGCACCGCACCCGCAACCGACGCCGAACCGAAGCTGCGACCACCACACCGCTTCGCACCGCATCTGCGCCCACCGACTGGGCCGGGCCCACGCGCCACCAGCCCGACCCGTAGAGTGAGAAGAGTCTGGTCACCGCTGTCCTGCCCGGGGCCGCGCCCTCGCTGACACCTCCACCACCATGTGGAAACGTGCAGTCGTCCCTTTTGGGACCACCGCGGCCCTCCCGCAGACGCAGCGATCTGACCAAACCGAGACCACCCGCATCCGAGAGTCAGGAGCAGTCGTGCCAGCGACACCCGCCGAGGCCACCATCACCGAGATCACGGATCTCATCACCTTCGACACGACGAGCCGGGACACGAACCTCCCGCTCATCGACCACGTCGAAGCCCGCCTCCAGGCCGCCGGCATCGAATCGCGCCGGATCCCGAACCCGGAGGGCACGAAGGCGAACCTGCTCGCAACCATCCCCGCAGCCGACGGCACGACCAGCGGAGGCATCGTCCTGTCCGGGCACACCGACGTCGTCCCCGTCGACGGCCAGGACTGGTCCTCCGACCCGTTCACCCCCGAGATCCGCGACGGAAAGTACTTTGCCCGCGGCAGCGCCGACATGAAGTCCTTCATCGGCGTCATCCTCTCCCGCCTCGAAGCGCTCAGATCCGCGAAACTCAGCGAACCCATCCACCTCGCCTTCTCCTATGACGAAGAGATCGGCTGCGTGGGCGCCATCTCCCTCGTCGAGGCGATCACCGAGGAGGGCCTGGCTCCCCGCGGCTGCATCGTCGGTGAACCCTCGAGCATGCGGGCCATCCGCGGCCACAAATCGATGAACGTCTTCCGCGTCGACTTCCATGGCGTCGCCGCCCACTCCTCGCTCACCCCCGAAGGCGTCAATGCCATCGCCTATGCCTCCGAATTCGTCGCCTTCGTCCACGCCGTCGCAGCCGAATTCCGCACCGAAGGGCCCTTCGACGAGGCCTATGTCGTGCCCTTCACCTCGGTCACGGCGAACACGTTCAACGGCGGCATCGCCGTGAACACCATCCCCGCCGAGGCGACCGTCCAGTTCGAGTTCCGATCGCTCGGTTCCGTGGACCGCGAGGCCCTCATCGAACGCTTCCGCGCCGAGGCTCAGCGTCTCGGTCGAGCGATGGCCGCCGAGAACGAGGCCGCCGGTGTCGACTTCACGATCGAAGCCGAAGCTCCCGGCTGCGAGACCCCGGCCGATGCGGACATCGTCTCGCTCGCCGCGAACTGGGGCGCAATCGCCACCGATGACAAGGTCACCTACGGCACCGAGGCGGGGCTGTTCTCCGAAGCCGGCATCCCGACCGTCGTCTGCGGTCCCGGAGACATCGCTCAGGCCCACGCTCCCGACGAGTTCATCGAACTCGACCAGATCGCCGCCTGTGAGTCGTTCATCGACGCCCTCATCTCCGACCTCTCCGAGAGCTGAGGACGCGGATTCAGGGGTCGTACACTGCAGAGAGGATCAATCACCGCAGTCGAGGAGGAAGCATGGCAACCGAATTCTCGTTCGGTGACCACGTGGGCTGGAACTCCGAGGCCGGGCAGGTCTCCGGTCGCATCACGAAGGTCCACACTGCCGACTTCGACTACAAGGCACACCGTCGCCGCGCCTCGACAGAGGACCCGCAGTACGAGATCAAGAGCGACAAGACCGATCACATCGCCGCCCACAAAGGCAGCGCTCCGCACCTCATCGACGACGAATGACAGGACGGGGCACCGCGAAACCCCCCGTCGCGTCGGCCGGCCCTGCCGACGCCGCTCTGCCGCGTCTGCTGACAGTCGGGCATTCGAATCGTGAACTGAATGAGTTCATCGAACTGCTCACGGGTACCGGCACCGAGGTGGTCGTCGACGTCCGCAAGCTGCCTGGTTCGACGAAGAACCCCTGGTTCAACGCCGACACCCTTGAGAGCGACCTCGCCGAAGTGGGGTTCGAATTGCGACGCCTCGAGGGGCTGACCGGTCGCCGACCGGTCAGCCGGACGGTGCCCTTCGACGTCAACGCATGGTGGCAGAACCGCAGCTTCCACAACTATGCCGACCACTGTCTCTCATCGGCATTCCGCACCGACCTCGAAACTCTCATCGGCTGGAGTACGGAGGCGCGCTGCGCGATCTTGTGCTCGGAAGCCGTGTGGTGGCGGTGTCACCGGAGGATCCTCGCCGATCAGCTGCTCGCCCGGGATCTCCCCGTCGCGCACGTCCTCGGCCAAGGTCACATCGATGCGGCGAAGCTGAGCGAGGGCGCCCGGATCGAGGCGGACGGCACCCTCACCTATCCCGCTGACAGCTGACCGTGTCCGCGGCCCGAGTCCGCACCTCCTCCTGAACCACCCAACCCCACGAAAAACGCCGAGGCGGCACCTGAACTCAGGTGCCGCCTCGGCGGTGGTGTGGTGGCGTCGATCAGCGATCCGAAGATCGGGGCATAACCCCAGTTCGACTCACCACGTCCGAATCATCCGGACGCAGGCCTTGATCAGGCCTTGCCGATGACCTCGAACTTGATCTTCGCGGTGATCTCGTCGCCGACGCGCACGACAGCGTTGTAGCTGCCGGGGGTCTTGACGTGACCGGTCAGGGCGACCTGACGGCGATCGAAGTCGCGTCCGGTCGCGGTCTGGAGGGCCTCGGCCACGAGGGCAGGGGTGACGGCGCCGAAGAGGCGACCGTTCTTGCCGGCCTTCATGTCGATGCGAGCCGTGGTCGACTCGAGTTCGCCCTTGACCTTGATGGCTTCGTCGTGATCGGCGATCTGCTTGGCCTGGCGGGCCTTGCGCAGAGCCTCGATGTGCTTCTCAGCGCCGGCGGACCAGGCCGAAGCCCAGCCACGAGGCAGAAGCAGGTTGCGTGCGTATCCGGCACGGACCTCGACGACATCGCCGGCGGCACCGAGGCCGTCGACTTCCTGGTTCAGAATCACTTTGCGGTTAGGCATTATTCTTTCCCTCCGATCAGCGAGCTGAGCTCGAGTAGGGCAGAAGTGCCATCTCGCGGGCGTTCTTGACGGCCTTTGCGATGACGCGCTGTTCCTGCACGGTCACACCGGTGACTCGACGTGCACGGATCTTGCCGCGGTCGGAAATGAACTTACGGAGCGTAGCGGTGTCCTTGTAGTGGATGTTCGCCGCTTCGCCCTTCTTGAGCGGATTAGCCTTCTTCTTGATAGGCTTCCGGATCTCTGGCTTTGCCATGAGTATCTCCTGTTAACGAATGTCTCGAAATGTCGTGAAGACGTGGATCAGAACGGGGGCTCATCGGCGCCGGGGTTGCCCCAGCCGCCGTTGCCGCTCTGCGGGTTCGATGATGCCCACGGGTCATTGGCGGGTGCGTTGTTGCCGCCCTGGCTGTAGCCCTGGCGCTGACCACCCTGCTGGCCGCCCTGCTGAGGATTGTTGCCCCAACCGGAGGACTGCTGGTTGCCGAAGCCGCCCTGCTGGCCGCCTCCGCCCTGGTTGCCGCCACCGAAGTTGCCGCCGCCACCGCCGAAGTTTCCTCCGCCGCTGGGATTGTTCTTCGAGACCTGTGCGGTGGCGCGTCGCAGGCTGGGGCCGACTTCGTCGACGTCCAGCTCCATGACCGTGCGCTTCTCGCCTTCCTTGGTCTCGAAGGACCGGGACTTCAGTCGGCCCTGAACGATGACCCGAGTACCGCGCTGCAGAGATTCGGCGACGTTCTCTCCCATTTCACGCCACACCGAGCAGCGGAGGAAGAGAGTCTCTCCGTCCTTGAACTCGTTGGCCTGACGGTCGAAGATACGCGGCGTCGAGGCCACGGTGAAGTTTGCGACTGCCGCACCGTTCGGTGTGAATCGCAGTTCGGGATCGCTGGTGAGGTTCCCGACGACCGTGATGACTGTTTCGCCTGCCATTGAATCTCCTAGAAGCGAGGTAGCTTAAGATGCCTTACTTGGCGTCCGGGCGGAGGATCTTCGTACGCAGAACGGACTCGTTGAGTCCGAGCTGACGATCGAGTTCCTTGGTCGTTGCAGGCTCGGCGTGGAAATCAACCACGACGTAGTAGCCTTCGGACTTCTTCTGGATCTCGTACGCGAAGCGACGACGTCCCCAGATATCCACATTGTCGACGGTGCCGTTCTCAGCCGGGACAACCTTGATCAGGTTGTTCACGGTGTCAGCCAGCGTCCGCTCTTCGAGGTCGTTATCAAGAATGAGCATGAGCTCGTACTTACGCATATGTCACCCACCTCCTCTGGTCTTTGCGGCCATGGTCGGTCCATGGCAGGAGGGTATATGCACGCCCGCTCCCCGTCTCGTGATCGTCACGAAATGGGAACAGACCTCACTAGTCTAATCGACTGGTGCGCCGACTGTCATGTCCGGATTCGTGCTCTTCCTTACGTCCTGTAGCCCGATGTTCCAGAGCGTCGCCAGGACCGTCGATCTCTTCTCGCCGAGTCGGCGCCGACGCAGCCGTGAGACCGCGGATACCGCGCCGGTAGAGGTTCTCACCTGCCATGATCACGACGAGGACGAGGGCCAGCAGTCGCAGCAGGGTGAACAGGGCGACGAAGGTTGAGTCGAGTCCCTCATCGACTTCGAATCCCGACACATCACCGAGTTGGACGGCGACGGCGAAGACCGCCTCGGCGAGGGTCCAGACGATGAGCACCCACCAGCGGCGGACGGACAGGGCGATGAAGGGCAGCAGCCACAGGCTGTCCCAGGGCATGAGTCCCGGCGCAAGCAGCAGGCAGCCGCCGATGAGCAGGCATACGGCTACGGCCGGGTCGAGACCCGTGCGGCGGACCATGTAGAGGGAGACGGCGACGGCGAGGACCACACCAGCGCTGACGATGATCCACAGCGGGGCCCAGACGGAGACGTCGCCGAGTTCGGCCATGAGCAGGATCGAGGCGAAGGATCCGCCGTCGACGGCATCGGAGTACCAGTGGATGATCCGGTCGATCGCGCTGAGATCGACGACAAGCAGCACCGCCGAGGTGACCGTGGCCGCAGCGAGCATCATCCGCGGATTGCGCGGCTTCAGCCCCCGTGCCGGGTTCGGTCCGGCCACGGTCAGAGCGAGTAGGACGAGCAGGGCGAGGGGGTTGATGAACGTCGCGATGCCCAGCAGCACACCGGCCAACCACCCGGGCTGGCGTATCGGTGGGGTTCCGAAGAAGATGACCATCGCCCACACCGCCAGCGCGAGGGCGATGGGGTCTAGGGTCGAGCCGAGGGTGAAGAGGATGAGCGGGGATGCGAAGACCGCGACCAGCCAACCCCGGAAGCGGGCGAGGACGAGAAGTCCGGCACCGAGTGCCGCGATGCCTGCGGTGTTGAGCAGGAGTACGACGACCATGAACAGAGAGACGTCGTTGGTGAACAGCTGGAACAGGTCGACCAGGCGAGCTTCCAGCGGTGCCAGAGCCGCCGCTCCGCCGTGTGCGCGCCCGAGCACGTCGGGGTTGGTGTCACCGAGAAAGGCCGTGGACAGCGGCCCCGCACACATCCTCGCCGAGGCGGACGGCTGCTCGTATCCCGAGCTCAGACACGGGCCTTGGAGGGCCAGGGCGAGGAAAGTGGTGACGCCGAGGACCGCAGCGAGGATATACGCCTGCGAACTGCGGAACCGGCGACCGGCAGCACCGAGGTGAATGCCGACCGGACCGCCGAGCAGAGGCTCGGCGATCCGGGTGCTGGACTTCGAGGGCATGACTCGAGGCTACCGGTCAGCCGCCGACACCAAGAGGACCATCATCACCATCTATGCTGCCGCCTCCATCACCGCCGGTGATTTCGCCGCCACCGTTCTTGCTGTCGCCACCGCCAGGGGAGTCGCCTCCGCCGCCGGAGTCGCTGTCGTTTCCGTTGTCAGAGCCGTTGCCAGGTCCGTCGCCGCCGGTGTCACCACCGCCGCCGTCTTCGGACCCGCCGTCCTTGCCGTCGGAGTCCTTCGAACCCTCGTCGGAGCCGTCCTTCGAGCCTTCCTCCTTGCCCTTCTCGTCCCCGTCCGAGTCCTTGTTCTTGTCCTCGTCGTCCTTCGGAGTCTCGATCGGAGCCTTGGGCTCTTCCTTCTCCTTGTCCCCGTCGCTGCCGTCGTTACTGCCCGACGGTGCTTTCGGCTCGGGCTTCGGAGCCGGGGCCGGGTTCGTGTTCTTCGGTTTCGGCTTGTCGGGCAGCTCGCCGCGGGCCGGGAACTGTTCGACCTTCTCACCCTGGAGGGCCTTCTGCATGTAGTCGGTCCACACCTGAACGGGGAACGAACCACCGGTGATCTCACCGCGACCGCCGAAGGAGCCGATCGACACGGACTTCCCGTCGACCTCGCGGTAGAGCACGACCGAGGTCGCGAGGTTCGGTGTGTAACCGGAGAACCATGCGGCCTTGTTCTCGTTCGTCGTACCGGTCTTGCCGGCGGCAGGACGACCGAGGTTCTGGGCGTAGCTGCCCGAACCACCCTGAACGACCTGGCTCAGGGCGTACGAGGTCTCGGCACCAACTGCCTTGTCGAAGACGCGCTTGCCCTTGGTTTCGGCCTTGTACACTTCCTCGTCCTCGGCACCCTTCGTGACCTTCTTGATCGAGTGGGTCTCGTGGTGCACGCCGTTTGCCGCAAAGGTCGCGTACGCCGAAGCCATATCAATGGGCTTGACACTGGGAGTGCCGAGCACGTTCGAGGGGTTCGGGGTCAGACCGATCGAACAGCCACCGGTATCGCCGGACTTCATCTCCTTCTCGGTGCAGTTCGCGCTCAGGCCCGCCCGTTCGGCGACATCAACGGTCTTGTCCGGCCCGACCTGCACATTCAGCGCAGCATAGGCGGTGTTGATCGAAGACTGCGTCGCCTTGAGCAGGCTGACGGGCCCATAGCTCGAGCCGCCGAAGTTGTTGACCGTCCACGGAGTCCCGTCATTGTTCAGCGTCGTCGGGCTGGCACCCGGGTACGAATCGGTCAGGCGCACACCGTTCTCCAGTCCGGCGACGAGCGCGAAGGGCTTGAACGTCGAACCGGCTTGCACATGGCTCTGCGTCGAGGCGTTGAAAGCCTGATCGAGGTAGTTCTTACCGCCGTAGAAGGCTTCGATTCCGCCGTCGTCCGGATCGATCGAGACGAGTCCGGCCTGCATGCCTTCCGGTTGGTCCTGCGGGAGCGTCTTGATGGCTTGCTCGGCGGCCTTCATCCGATCCTTGTCGAACGTGGTGACGATATTGTAGCCACCGCGATCGAGCTGGGCTTCATCGATGTCGAGCTTCCGCAGTGCCTCGCGGCGGACGAAGTCCCACATGTAGCCCTTCTGCCCGGACAGCGAGGACTCCTTGTTCTGCTTCTTCACCGCGGGCATCTCGACCTTGGCGGCCTGTTCCTCGGTGAGGAAGCCTTCGTCGACCATGTTCTTGACCACGTAGTCGAAGCGGTCCTGATAGGCCTCGGGGTTGTCCGAAGGATCGGCGGCACCCGGGCGCTGGATCATCGCGGCAAGCAGGGCGGACTCGCTGACATTGAGTTCCGAGGCCGGTTTGTCGAAATAGTTCTGAGATGCCACTTCGATGCCGTAGGAACGACGGCCGAGGTAGATGGTGTTGAGGTAGTTCGCGAGGATCTCGTCCTTCGACTGCTGCTGGTCGATCTTGAGCGAGATGAACATCTCCTTGACCTTGCGATCAAGTGAGTGCTCGTTCGTGAGGTAGAAGTTCTTCACGTACTGCTGGGTGATCGTCGAACCGCCACCCGCGTACTTATTGGTGGCCACGCCGACGACAGCGCGGGAGAGGCCTTTGATCGAGATGCCGCGGTTCTCGTAGAACGAGGTGTCCTCGGCGGCGATCGCCGCCTTCTGCATCGGCTCGGAGATTTCATCGATCTCCACGGACTTGCGGTCTTCGACCTTGTACTGACCGATCGGCGTCTTGCCGTCGCTGTAGTAGATCGTCGAGGTCTGACCGGTGGCCTCGAGGTTCGGCTCGGGGATGTCCGTTGCGGCATAGCCGATGGCAAATGCCACGCACAGGGCGATGACGAGGCTGAGCCCGCCGACGACGAGTACGCGAATGCTCGGCAGGAAACGGGTCCATCCACTCACACCCGCTCGCGGGTAGTTGAGCAGGTTCTTCGTATTCCTGCCGATGTTCTTGGCTGTGTGTTGTCCCTTAGCCACCCAAGGTCCTCCAGGTCAGTCAGCCTGCCGCAATGCGTGGCGACGAGGTCCGAAAAAGGTCAAAGACGCCAATCAGTCTCGCACGCATTCATTAGTAGAGGATGAAAAAGCGCTGAGCCTGACGCCCTGCCGACACGCCAGGTTACCGAACCGTTCTCTGAGTAACCACGCATTCGGCGTCTCACCAGGCATTTTAATTCACTGCGGAAGAATCAACCATTACTGGTGCGTGTTTGCTCACATTCAAGCGTGCGCTCACTTTTCGGTCCGTGCCGCACTCGATCAAGTGGGAGCCCGCTTTTCGTCCCGAGTAACAGCCGAAAAGCGAGCTCCTGCTTGAACGAGCCTCTATGGCGCGCTCAGCTCTTGAGGTCGAAGTCCGTATCGGCGTACTCGTTGCCCTCGACGACGGGTTCGCCGCTGAACGGATGCAGCTGGTCTTCGCGGGCGCGCAGCTCGACGCGACGGATCTTTCCGGAGATCGTTTTCGGCAGCTCGGCGAATTCGAGTCGGCGGATGCGCTTGTACGGAGCCAGGTTCTCACGGCAGTAGGCGAGGATCGACCGCGCCGTCTCGGCATCGGCCTCGAACTTGCTCGACACGACGACGTACGCCTTGGGCACAGCCAGTCGCACCGGATCCGGCGAGGGCACGACGGCCGCCTCGGCAACGGCCTCGTGTTCGATGAGCACGCTTTCGAGCTCGAAGGGGGAGAGCCGGTAGTCGCTGGCCTTGAACACATCATCGGCGCGACCGACGTAGGTGATGTAGCCGTCCTCATCCCGGGAGGCCACGTCACCGGTGTGGTAGACGCCGCCTTCGAAGGCCTCTGCGGTCTTCTCCGAGTTGCTCCAGTATCCGGTCGTTAGGCCGATGGGACGAGGATCGAGGCGCAGGCAGATCTCGCCCTCGTCGCCTTCCTCACCGGTCGCCGGGTCGATGAGCACGACATCGAACCCGGGCAGAGCCTTGCCCATGGAACCGTATTTGAGCTCCTGATCGGGCGAGTTGCCGATCTGCAGGGTCGACTCGGTCTGACCGAAGCCGTCGCGGATGAGCACACCCCATTCGCTGTGAACACGGTCGATGATCTCGGGGTTGAGGGGTTCACCGGCGCCCAGAGCCTTCGTCGGAGGATTCTTCAGGTGGCCCAGGTCGGCCTGGATGAGCATGCGCCACACGGTCGGCGGGGCGCAGAAGCTCGTCACTCCCACGCGGTCCATGGTCTCCATGAGGGCGTTGGCGTCGAAGCGCGAGTAGTTGTAGAGGAAGACACAGGCTTCGGCGATCCACGGGGTGAAGATGTTCGACCAGGCGTGCTTGGCCCAACCGGGCGATGCGACATTGAGGTGGACATCGCCGGGTGTCAGTCCCATCCAGTACATCGTCGAGAGATGACCGACCGGGTAGGAGACATGAGTGTGGGCGACCATCTTCGCCTTCGAGGTGGTGCCCGAAGTGAAGTAGAGGAGCATCAGGTCATCGGCGCGCGAGCTGCCCTGCGGGTCGAACTCGGTGCTCTCATCAACGGCGTCGGAATAGCTGTAGTCCTGCTGGCGGGTGGGCTCCCCGCCGACGACGATGCGGACGACTTCGACATCGACGTCATCGAACTTTGCGGCATCCTCGGCGCCGGCGACGACGAACTCGGCCTGACCGCGCTCGGCGCGGTCGGTGAGATCGATGGGGCCCAGCTGCGTGGTGGCCGGCATCAGCACGGCACCGAGCTTGATGCCGGCGAGCATCGTCTCCCACAGCTCGACCTGGTTGTTGAGCATGACCATGACATGGTCGCCGCGCTTGATCCCGGCACGGCGGAAGTGATTCGCCACCTGGTTCGACCGCGCGGAGAGCTCCGCGAAGCTCCACTTGCCCTCAGTTCCGTCCTGTTCGACGATCCACAGAGCCGGCTTGTCGTTGTTCTCGGCGATCTTGTCGAACCAGTCGAGTGCGAAGTTGAAGTGCGTGAGTCGCGGCCATTCGAATTGTTCGCGCGCGGCCTCGTAGTCGCTGCGGAGCTCGATCAGCTTATCTCGGGCAGCGCGGAACTCCTCGGTCACTGTCATTGTGGTCTCCTCACCTTTCGCCACCGTCACATCATGTGACGTCACACACAAATCTAAACGATTACGAAGCTATCAGCACGGAACAGCCGGTGAGCGGGCGGGGGTCGGTCACTGACCGTGTGACTCCCACCAGGAGCGCAGCTCCGCCTCGGCGCGTTCGGGTCCGAGCGGCCCGTGCTCCATCCGCAGCTCGAGCAGATGCTTGTACGCCTTGCCCACCAGCGGTGATGGTTCGATATCGAGGATCGACATGATCTGCTTGCCGTCGAGGTCCGGGCGGATCGAATCGAGCTCCTCCTGTTTCGCCAGGGCCTCGATGCGCGCTTCCAGGTCGTCGTAGGCGAACGCGAGCCGATCGGCCTTCCGCTTGTTCCGGGTGGTCACGTCCGCACGGGTGAGAATGTGCAGCCGCGAGAGCAGCCGTCCCGCGTCGGTGACATAGCGGCGCACCGCCGAATCCGTCCACCCGGCATCGCCGTAGCCGTAGAAGCGCAGATGCAGTTCGACGAGGCGGCCGACCGCCTTCGTCGTGTCCTTGTCGAAGCGCAGCGCCTTCATCCGCTTGGTCGTGAGCTTCGCACCGACCGCATCGTGATGGTAGAACGTCACGGCACCACCGGGTTGGAAGCGCCGAGTGGCGGGTTTGCCGACATCGTGCATGAGCGCGGCGAAACGCACGACGAAGTCCGGCACGCGCAGGCGCTGCGGATCGTCGTCGGCCATTCCGGCCTCCTCTTGAGCCGCGGCATATCGGCTCTCGAGCTCGACTGCCTGACGCAGCACGGTCAGCGAATGCTGGTAGACGTCCTTGTGCCGATGGTGCTCATCGGTCTCGAGCTGCAGTCCGGACACCTCTGGCAGGACATGGTCGGCGATTCCGGTGCGCACGAGCAGGTCGATTCCGGCGACCGGATCGATGCCGGTGATGAGCTTGACGAGTTCGACCTGGACGCGTTCGGCGGAGATGATCTCGATCCGATCGGCCATCGCCGTCATCGCCTCTTCCACTTCAGGCACGGGGTCGAGCCCGAGCTGAGAGGTGAACCTGGCCGCGCGCATCATCCGCAGCGGATCATCGGAGAACGAGTCCGCGGCGGCCCCGGGGGTGCGGATGCGACCGGCGATGAGGTCGTCGAATCCATGATGCGGGTCGACGAACGTCTTCGAGGGCAGCCGGATCGCCATCGCCCCGATCGTGAAGTCGCGGCGGACGAGGTCGGCGTCAAGGTCCGTGCCGAAGGCGACAACAGGTTTGCGCGAGTCCTCTTCATAGGCTTCTGCACGGTAGGTCGTGATCTCGATCTGCACACCGGACTTCACGGCTCCGATGGTGCCGAATTCGCGTCCGATGTCCCAGTGTGTGTCGACCCAATCGGAGATCAGTCCGAGGATGTCGTCGGGGTGGGCATCGGTGGTGAAGTCGAGGTCGGGCATGGGGCGACCGAGCAGCGCGTCACGGACGGAACCGCCGACGAGGGCGAGTTCGAAACCAGCTGAGGAGAACCTCTGACCCAGCGGGCCGAGGATGTGCTCGAGTTCGTCGAGCTTATCGTGCAGTCGGTTGTGCGCGGTCTGCGGATCCACCGAGCTCCTTCAATTCTTAAGATCTCTGCTCTTGCCCATGGGAACTCGTCTCCCGCGTCCAGGCGTGAGTTCCGGTCTCCATAAGCCTACCGGGAGCAGATGACACGAAACTTCCAAGCTTCGCCTACTAAGGTAGGAGAATGACCACACCGATGCCCAAGCCGGGACCCCGCACGTCCCGCCGCACCACAGTGGAGGAGATCTCCGCCGGTGGCATCGTTGTCGACTTCTCTCATCCGAAGCTGACCGTGGCCGTCATCGCGCGCATCAATCGCGCCGGCCGGATCGAATGGTGCCTTCCCAAGGGGCATCTCGAAGGAACGGAGACCCCCGCCGAGGCGGCCCGCCGTGAGGTCGAAGAGGAGACCGGGATCGCGGGGCAGATCATCTGCCCGCTGGGAACCGTCGACTACTGGTTCACCGTGACCGGAATCCGGATCCACAAACTCGTCCACCATTTCCTGTTGCGTGCACAGTCGGGGACTCTGACCGTGGATAATGATCCTGACCAAGAAGCGATCGATGCGGCGTGGGTGCCCTTCAATGACCTTCGTTCGCGACTCTCGTTCGCCAATGAGCGCCGAATCGTCGCCGCCGCCCGACCGATGGTGTCCCGACTGGAGCAGTGAAACCCATTCCCATCCGCCGACTGCGATTCCTCACCGCCCTGCTGAGCACGCTCCTGCTGCTCGCAGGGCCGGTTTTCGCATACCCGCTGATCGATGCCGCCCCGGCCGCTGCCAGCACCGATGCGAATACCGACGCGGACACCGATGCGAAGAAGGGGGAGGTCTCGATCACCCTCGACGAGGTGACTCCGTGGATCGATGACAAGGGCACGCTGACCGTGCGGGGAACGATCTCGAACACGACGAAGAAGGCGGTCGAGAAGCCGAGCCTGAGCCTGCAGATGTCGACTCGCAAGCTCGATTCCGAATCCCGCCTGACCTCCTGGAAGCAGGGACAGGCACAGCACCGCACCGTCGCCGATCTCGAACATGATGGAACCGAAGCGAGGAAGAAGGCGAAGAAGGACAAGGACGCCGCTTCCGATGACAGCTCGGGAATCACCCTCGACACCTCGTTCGACGACACCATCGATCCCGGCACCTCCGCGGAATTCACCTTCCGCGTGCCCGCCGATGACCTCGACCTGAGCAAGTCCTCACCCGTGAGTTCCTGGGGCCCGCGGGGGCTGGCGGTTCAGCTCGGCGACGACACCGGTCTGCGGGCCTCTGCGCTCGGCTTCACCACGTGGTACCCGGATCCGGAGTTCGATCAGACGAAGATCAGCCTGCTCGCTCCCGTCACCCTGCCCGGCCACTCCGAGGGCGGGCTCATCCCTTCCGACCGGCTCGATGCCGCCATCGCCGAAGGCGGTTCGCTCGACACGATCGCGAAGCTGCTGGAACACAAAGAGCTCGCTCTGGCGATCGACCCGCGAATCATCGCTTCCTTCGAAGCCGCGATCGCCGAACCGCCTCCCGCCGACGCACCGGAGGAGACCGAAGAGCCCGACGGGGGAAGCGGTGAGGAGACTCAGTCGCCACCGGTCGGAGCACCGGAGAACGATGACGCCGATTCCAGCGGTGCCGAATTCGAAGCCGCAGAGAAGCAGCGCAAACGCCTCGATTCCTGGTATCAGGACTTCGTGGAGGCGGCGCAGAAGCACACGGTCGTCGCTCTGCCCTACGGCGATCCCGATCTCAGCGCCCTGCGCGGGACGAAGATCGACCGACTGAGCTCCTTCGCTCAGAAGCAGCGCGAGATCGTCAAGGACGTCTTCCCCGATGCCCGCACGGACATCGCTTGGCCGGTTGCCGGAAGTGCGACGAAGAACGGGCTGCGGGCACTGAAGAAGTCGGGCAATTCCACCGCGATCCTCAGCGATGGTCAGCAGCCTTCGATCACCGGCATCCACGATGATGCGCATTCGCAGACGACGATCACCGACGACGGGGAGTCGACGATCGACACTCTCATCTCGGATACGAAGCTCACTGACATGAGCGCCGAGGCGATCGCCGAGGACAACCCGGCCGGGGCACTGTCCGAGCTCGTCGCGGAGTCCGCGGTGATCCAATCCGAGGCGCCCTACCGCACTCGCAGCCTGTTCGTTCCGCTCCCACGCGCGGCCGCCTCGGCGAATTGGGAACAGACCGTCGAGGAACTGAGCTCGGCACCGTGGATCGCTCCCACTGGGGTCGACAAGATCCTCGATTCCAGCTCCGAGGCGCGCGGGCTGCTGCGGACGGATTCCGATGCTCCGCACATCCGGAAGAGGGCCGTGGAGTCGCTGGCCGAGACCCGGGCGAACCAGGAGGACTTCAACAGCGCCTTCAGCGACCGTGCCAGTGCCGATATCCGGCTCGACCGCGAACTCCTCACCTGCACCTCGGCGGCGTGGACCCTGGGCCGGAACGCGAACATCTGCGCCGGTCAGGCCCGCGAGCAGAGCGAGAACCTCATGGACAGTCTGCACCTGCGCAAGGGATCGTCCGTCCTCCTCGTCACCGGCGAGAAGACGACGATTCCGGTCACGATCGTCAATGATTCCCCCGCCGAGGCGACACTGCGGATCCGGATGAAGCCGAACACTCCGCAGCTGCGGGCGCAGGAGACGGAGACCGTGAAGGTGCCGGCCGCGGAGACGATGCGTGTGGACGTGCCCGTCGAGGGCCTCGCCAACTCCGATGTGCCGACGACGATCGAGATGGTCACCGCCGACGAGGTGGTCCTGCCCAAGCAGGAATCACTCATGGTTCGGGTCCGCGCCGATTGGGAGAACATCGGCACCGCTGTGATCGGATTGGCCCTGGCCGTGGTGTTCGTGATCGGCTTGATCAAGACCATTTCTCGGGGGCGACCGAAGATCCCCGAACAGCAGCTGGCCGATGCGATGGCCCGCGCCAAGACCGACGACCCCGAAAAGAGGTAGAGCGTGTCCAGCTTCTCATCCCTGGCCCGGTCCTCGGCGATCATGACCGCCGGCACCATGACCTCGCGTGTGCTCGGTTTCGTCAAAGCCTCGATGCTGGCCATGGCGATCGGAGTCACGGCGGTCCAGGCCGATGCCTTCGATATTGCCAACAAGGTGCCGAACACCCTCTACATGCTGCTGGCCGGCGGCGTGGTCAATGCTGTCCTCGTCCCGCAGATCGTGCGTGCCTCCAAACGGGAAGACGGCGGTGCCGACTTCACGAATCGACTGTTGACGCTGTCGTTCCTGCTCCTTGCCGGTGTGAGCATCATCGCCACCGCCGCTGCCCCGCTGCTCGTCTGGCTCTACTCTTCGGGGTGGAGCGAGGAGCAGATGGCGCTGGCTACGGCTTTCGCATTCTGGTGTCTGCCGCAGCTGTTCTTCTACGGCCTCTACACTCTGCTGGGCCAGGTGCTCAATGCGAAGTCGTCGTTCGGTCCTTATATGTGGGCACCGGTGCTCAACAACGTCGTCGCGATCGCAGGACTTGCCGTCTTCATCCTCATCTTCGGCACGAACAATGCGTCTCCGCACGGGCTCGACACCTGGACCCCGGACAAGATCGCCCTCATCGCCGGAACGGCGACCCTCGGCGTCGCGGCTCAGGCGCTCATCCTCATCTGGCCGCTCAAGCGCATCGGCTTCAAGTACAGGCCGACGTTCGGATTCCGGGGAGTCGGTCTCGGCTCAGCCGGCAAGGTAGCCTTCTGGACGTTCGCAGCCATGCTCATCGGCCAGATCGGCTTCCTCATCATCTCCCGTGTGGCCTCGGGGGCGTCGATCCCCGGTGACGGAAACGCCTCGAACGCCGCTTATACGAACGCCTACCTTGTGTTCATGCTCCCGCATTCGCTCATCGCGGTGTCTCTGGCCACGGCGCTGTTCACCTCTCTGGCGAAGAACGCGGCCGAGGAGGACACCGAGGCTGTCGTCGGCGACTTCTCGATGGGTGTTCGGATGGTCGGGATGGTCAACACCTTCGCCCTTGCCGCCCTCGTCGTCCTCGCCTCACCGGTGGCGATGATCATTGCCGGTCCTGGTCGCGAACAGGCCATGGCCATCGGTCTGGTCATCATCACGATGGTCTTCGGCCTCGTTCCCTTCAGCGCGAACTATCTCGCGCAGCGGGTGTTCTACGCATACGGGGATGCGAAGACCCCGTTCCTCATACAGCTGCCGCAGATCATCTTCCAGTCCCTGGCAGTGCTCTCGGTATCGATCTTCCCGAAGTCGGTGACGGTCGCTATCATCGGTCTCGTCATGAGCCTCGGATATCTGATGGCGATGATCATCTCGTTTGCGGTCCTGAAGAAGCGCCTCGGCGCCATCGACCTGCGCGGAATCCTCACCTCGCACATGAAGTTCCTTCTCGCGGCGATCGTCGCCGCAGGTGCTGGGTTCGGTCTGCTCTACTTCTTCCCGGACTTCGCCTTGGCAGGACGCTGGCAGGCGTTCATCACCACGGCTGCCGTCGGCACCGTGATGCTCCTGTTCTTCATCGGAGCTTGTTATTTGCTCAGAGTCAGAGAGTTGCATTCGATTATTGGCGTGGTAGCTGGAAAACTAAGGAAAACAGCCTGAGCCCCGTCAATCCCCACCGGAGGTGGTCGCCCTGATCGATATCGAACCCGGCATGGTGGTGGCCGGCCGCTATGTCGTATCGACCGTCGACCGCCGATGGCTCCCCGAAAAGCCCGAGGTCGGTGCTGTCTGCACAGGACTCGATGCGATCCTCGATGAACCCGTGCTCATCCTCGTCGCCGATGCCGACGGTTCCAACGACGTCCTCGAAGCCGCTCGTCGTGTATCGATCCTCGGTGACCCGCGCATCGCCCCGACGCTCGACGTCGGCCATTCCAACGGGCTGGACTACATCGTCATCAAGCGCATCGCGGTGACGCCGTTCAACCAGATCCTGCCGCGTTCGCCGCTGCCCGTCGACGCCGCCTGCGCACTCATCGGCGAGGTCGGCTCGGCGCTCGTGACCTCGGCCAGGCGGGGACTGTTCCACATGTTCCTGCGTCCGAGTCTGGTCGGTCTGACGTCGAAGGGTGCGGTGGTCATCGCAGGCATCGGCATCGATGCGGCACTGGCGCTGGACACCGGGCTCGTCGAGCAGAAGGACTACACGCCGACCAAGGCCTCACGTCGAGACGCTCTCGCGCTCGTCCAGCTCTTCTACACGGCTCTGACCGGATACTGGCCCGGTGAAGAGGCATTCGACGGTATTCCTCCTGCGGAGAAGGAGAACGCCCGGATCGCCCGGGCACAGGCGCTCAACCCCGAGGTCCCTGACAGACTCGATGATTTCGTCAGTGGAATCATCACAGGTTCGGATCCCGGTCCGGGTTCGGTCGCCGAGGTTCTCGGCTATATCGACAAGTGGGACCCGGAACTGCTGCGCTACGTCAATCGTGCTCCGGTGGCGGAGAACGAGAATCTGTTCGATCAGTCGCCGCGCAGCTTCGATGAGGCCACCAGCCTGCCCGCTCCACGCTCGAAGACCATCGGACCTGGTCCCGGGGGTTCGACCAGCGCCAGCGAAGATCAGGTGCAGGCCGCCCTGGTGCGCATCGGAATCACTCGTCCGGGAACGCGGGGACTGGCCGCCGGAGTGGTCGGAAGCACCACGGGCCGGTATGCCGATCGGATGCAGATGCGCGAGGCCTCGAGCTTCCCGATCGCGAAGGAACAACTCGACAGCGCCGCTCAGGACTGGGAGGAATGGCAGCCGGAGCAGACGTATTCGGAGTATTCGGAGTACGCGGAGCACGAATACGACGAGAACCTCACGACCCCGATCATGAGCCGGGATGACGATTCGGACCCTGACACTCAGGCACTTGAGATCGTCCCCGAGTACGCCGACGAAGGTGATGACAACGATACTCGCGTGATCATGGACGGCGAGGACGAGGACGACGGTTCCTGGTTCCTCGGCGGCATGTTCGAAACCAATGAACAGCAACGCGAGCATCAGCGACGCGAGTATGAACGCGAACGGCGCATCGCGAAGGCCAAGGAAGACGAAGCGCGAAGGCGGCTTGCCGCCTTCGAGGCGAGTTCGACTGCCC
Source organism: Brevibacterium permense (assembly GCF_025506275.1). Lineage (GTDB taxonomy): Bacteria > Actinomycetota > Actinomycetes > Actinomycetales > Brevibacteriaceae > Brevibacterium > Brevibacterium permense_A. The sequence goes on along the minus strand of NZ_QYCP01000086.1, from coordinate 63,492 downwards.
GTCAGCAGGAAGCCAATGCTGCCGCACCGCCGAAGGAGATGCGCCGGCTGTCCCCGGACTCCGTTGACGATCGCAGTGCAGTCGACAACCGGAACACCGGTGGTGAGTCCCGCGCCGAGGCGGCTGAAGGCTCCGAATCTGTGCGCCCTGCTGAGCGCAAGGCCGGGAAACCGCGCCAACAGCACAGCGATTCGACCGGTGCAGCCCAGGCTGGGTCTGTGAAGAACCGAAACGAGGCTGCGGGGACAGCAGGTGCCGCGGCAGCAGCCGTTGCCGGTGCTGCCGCGGCGGGCGGTGCAGCGAAGTCCTCCGGTTCATCAGCCTCGAGCTCCGCACCCGCAGCTGCTTCGGCCACGGCAGGAGGTGCCAGCGCCGGTGGTGCTGTCGGCGGCGCGGCTTCCGGCGGTACAGGCAGCGGTTCGGGTGGAGCAGGTCCCGACGAACGTGATCCAGCGGCCACTCGGAAGCCCTTCCTGTGGCTGGTTCTCGGCCTCGCGGTCGTTGCCGCAATCGTGCTGGGCATCGTCATCATCGGCTTCAACTCGGGGGATGAGGAGTCCACTCCAGTCTCCGAGACGTCCGCAGCGAGCGAGAAGCCGACGAAGAAGGAAGAGAAGGAGACTCCGAAAGCCGATCCTCCGAAGATCAAGACGGTCGAATCCCTCGACCCTGAAGGCGACGGATCGGAACACGACAGTGAAACCGAGAACGTCATTCCAAAGACCGAAGGGTCCTGGAACACGGACCGGTACAACTCGGCGAGCTTCGGCAATCTCAAATCCGGTGTCGGTCTGCTCTTCGAGTTCGAGGACGAGACCACCATGAGCAAGGTGAAGGTGGCGTCGGGGAACTCCGGCGGCAAGTTCGAGATCCGTGACGGTGACGAACCCGAGGACGCGAAGGTCATCGGCGAAGGCGTCTTCGATGCCGACGGCGCCGTCACCGTGGAGTTCGATGAAGAGGTCAAGACGGACAAACTCATCCTCTGGGTCACTGAACTGCCGCAGACCGACGGCGGCTATAAGGCCACAATCAGCTCTGTGAAGTTCTTCTGAACCGACCAGCAGTTCCTCGTACCCTGATGCCGGACAGAATGCGGGTGCGGAATAGTCCGCGGCACCGTACCGTTGTAGATACGAACGTCATTTCGCGCGGCACTCCGCGGCGCGCTGAGCACAGCAGATAGAAGCAGGGAACTTTTCACATGACTGATACTCAACTGGTGATCATCGGATCGGGGCCGGCCGGCTACACCGCAGCCGTCTACGCGGCCCGTGCGAACCTCTCGCCGGTCGTCATCGCAGGATCGGTGACCGCAGGCGGCGAACTGATGAACACCACAGACGTCGAGAACTTCCCCGGATTCCCCGCCGGTGTACAGGGGCCCGAACTCATGGAGAGCATGCGAGAGCAGGCTGAGAAGTTCGGTGCCGAGGTCATCTACGACGATGTCGAGACCCTCAAACTCAACCCGGGTGCTCACGAGATCGAGACCGCTCTGGGGTCGCGCTACACAGCAAAGGCCGTCATCCTGGCGACCGGCTCGGCATACCGCGAACTCGGACTGCCCAATGAGAAGAAGCTCTCCGGGCACGGAGTCAGCTGGTGTGCCACCTGTGACGGATTCTTCTTCCGTGATCAGCACATCGCTGTCATCGGCGGCGGCGACTCCGCGCTTGAAGAGGCCACATTCCTCACCCGTTTCGCGTCCAAGGTCACTTTGGTCCACCGCCGGCAGGAACTGCGTGCCTCGCAGGCTATGCAGGACCGCGCGAACGCCGATGAGAAGCTCGAGTTCCTCCTCGACTCCGAGGTCGCCGAAGTCCACGGCGAAGACTCCCTCACTGGGCTGACCGTCCGCAACACGGTGACCGGGGAGACCTCAGAACTGCCTGTGACCGGCATGTTCGTGGCTATCGGTTCCGACCCGCGCACAAGCCTGTTCGCCGATCAGCTTGAGATGCGCGCCGACGGGTACCTCAGCGTCGACGGTCGCACCTCGAAGACGTCTGTCGAGGGCGTCTTCGCAGCCGGCGACGTCATCGACTCGGTCTACCGTCAGGCCATCACTGCAGCCGGTTCGGGCTGCTCAGCCGCGCTCGACGCCGAACACTACCTCGGTGACCTTGACGCTGCTTCAAAGCCCGCTATGGCGGAGGCAGCAGTGCCCGAGGCCTCAGTCGCTTCCTGACCCCGATCCGCCCGCTTGTAAAGCTGCACTTGACAGCACCATCCGGCCGAGCGAATAGGCCCGGGAATGAAAGATCCAGCTCCACTGTTCTGATAGAGACATTCGTTGTGAAGGAAGGTTACTCATGTCGACAGAAGTCACCGATGCCACGTTCGAAGAGAACGTACTGAAGTCCGACAAGCCCGTACTCGTCGATTTCTGGGCTCCTTGGTGCGGCCCCTGCCGTATGGTCAGCCCCATCGTCGACCAGATCGCCGAAGAGCACGGAGACAAGCTCAACGTGGTCAAGGTCAACACTGACGAGAACCTCGAGACCGCAAGCACCTATGGAATCACCTCGATTCCGGCGCTCTACGTCTTCAAGGACGGCGAAGTCGCCAAGACCATCATCGGCGCACGTCCGAAGCCCGCCCTCGAGGATGAGCTCTCCGACTTCATCTGATCGAGTTCTAAGGCGCCTGTTGTAGTATCAACGGGCGCCTTAGGCATTTCTGAGCGCCCCTGAACACTGACCCTCGAAACGCATCACCGACGATTGGCACCGCATTGACGAACACGAACTTACCGCGCTATTCGCGCGGCGACACTTCCGAGATGCTGCCCAATATCAAAGCTCAGATGGCCCGATTGGGGCTCCATGTCGGCGATACCGAGACCCCGGACTTCGATCGTGCTTTTGAGTTGGGTGTCCGCCAGTTCCAGCAGGACCGGGGGATCCTCTGCGACGGTGTGTTGGGCCCTGAGACGTTTTCTGCGCTCGAGCAGGCTCGCTATCAGTTGGGCGACCGTGTGCTCCGATTCGACCCCGTCAGAGTGCTGACAGGCGATGACGTCGTCGACCTCCAGACCAAACTCGCCGGCTTGGGCTTCTATCCGGGTCGTATCGATTCCGAGTACGCGTCTCTGACCGAGGCAGCGGTCAAGGAACTGCAGATGAGTCTGGGTACGAAGGTCGACGGTGTGACGGGGCCGCAGACTCTGCGCGGACTCAACGCGATCGACCGCAACCAGGACACCGGCAATCTCTTCGCGCTTCAGGAGCGTGCACGCGTAGCGGCTTCGGGTACGTCCCTAGTCGGCCGCACTTTCGTCATTGAGGCGGCAACTACAGTTGTAGATTTTCAGACATTGCCGATGACCGACGAGCAAGCTGCCCTCGAGCGTCAGATCACTTCGGACATAGCAAGCCGCCTTGTCGGACGCTTGGAAGCAATCGGTGCTGGGGCAATCCTCCTCGAAGGCGATGCTGTCGAGGTCAATCGCGCAGATACACTCGGTGCATCTGCAGTCATCACCGTCACAGCAGATGTCAGCAAATCCAAGGATGCCAACGGACTGGCAACCTTCTACTTCGGCCACGAACGCCAGTCGGATCTCAACTCGCCGACGGGGCAGAAGCTGGCGGAGCTCATCCAAGGAGAATTGGTCGCACGGACCGGAATGCAGGACTGCCGCACGCATGCGCGCACATGGTCATCACTCAAGCGACTGAAGACACCGAAGGTGCATGTCGTCAGCGGTTACCTCACCAACAAAGACGATCTTGAGAACCTCCAGGATCCGCAGGTGAGAGACGCGATCGCCGATGGCATAGCCGCTGCGCTCCAACGCCTCTACATTATGGAAGACAAAGATCCTCAGACCGGTACTCTCAGTCTCGATGCCATCAAGGCTCTGAACTAGTCATCCAGCTTCAACCTCGATGCCTCCAGAGCCGTGTTCCTCGAACAGGAGCACCGCTCTTCTCACCTCGATCTTGAAACCGAGGGGACATATCACCATATGACTAAAGACAGAGACAAGGCGCCACCTACAAACACCGATGACAGGCTGATACAGCCTCGAAACAAGGCATACAACCGCCATAAGTCGATTCGCTCTTCGGCCGCACAGCGCGCGTAACGAACACAGCAGAAATCGCAGCATGGACTCGGCCGCGGTATGTTTCACGTGAAACGGCAGGCTGTGCACAATTCAACCGACGCGTCACTCGGATTTGCAGCGGTTTCCGTTGAAGAACGAGCCTACTTTGACATGTAACTACTGTCTGAAACTACTGAACACAACCCGTAGGCTCTAGCACCGGCAATACACGCAGGCTGATTCAATCTCATACGGCCGCCGATGGAGAACAGGACTAGAACGGTTCCTTCGTTTCACGTGAAACCATCTTAAGACTCCGTCCGATGGCAGAACACCAGTGACTATACCAACATTACCGACCAGCCCTGGCTGACACCAGAGCATTCTTATGGCGTCGAAACATCCCGCCCGTTCGCTGCTAAAGCGATGTCGGACACACCGGTTCTAATCGCCGCTCGAGCGCCATCTTCGCGAACGACTGATTGACAAACGCCTCCAAAAGACGTAGCAGCAAGTTCTCACCTTCGGCACATCGAGTTGCCGGGCATCGGGCTCTGAGAAGTCCCAGATCAACATCCAACTGATCGAGAGCCGATGAGGCCGTTCTCTCAACTTCAAGGCAACGCTGAATTAGCCGCGACCCTAGCGTACGGGGCGGGTTGTTTCACGTGAAACAACGAGATTCAGAATCCGCCTGTACTGCTAGTTGCCGCCAATGTGGAAGACACAGACTCGTTGCCAGCTCGGTTCAGCAGATCGAAACCACTGGGCGACCTCGACCGTTCACATATGTCGCCCCCTGTCGAAGAGCAATCATTCCAGGGGCGAAAGGCGACTGTAACCGGCATCGATACGATGAGCGCCAGAATTCGTTTCACGTGAAACGTACCTCCTACCTGAATCCAGGCACCCTATATCTGAAACCAGTCGGGAGAACACCGGCCGAACCGAGTGACAAGCCCACAAAGAATCTGCCATCGGACAGAAGGTGCATAAGCCGAACTATGCTGAGCCCGGCTACGTGACACGGACTGAGTACGGCGGACGCGTGACCACAGTACAAGGAATTATGCCAGACCCGACAACGGTAAAGAACAGAGTACCTGAGCTCCCTAAGTACGACGTCGGTACCGTGTCCTATACTCAAGCTACCTCTTCCAGCACCACGATCAGAAATGCTCGGTTAGAACGAGGTTGCACGTGAAACATGCGCCTTACGATCGGTACATCATATGACAAAGGGCGGTAGATCCGTCACATCGGTGGACGTACTCTCCGAGTCACATCACCTCAATTCAGCCCGTCCTCCCTTCCACTCGCGCGAATGGAATCTAAATCGGCTCCTAGGCAGAGCACTCCTGACACACTTCAGCCTGTTCTAGAGCTATCACCACATGATGTCAGCAATAGATCCGTCACCAAATGGCAAGCGTGAACCTTGAGTGGCAGACGTTCTTGCAACAGCAGCCAACCCCACCGATGCATCCGGCTTCCGAATACGACCGGCAAACTCATTGTTCCACGTGAAACGCCGAGAAGACATCTCTGTTCTACTTCATATAGGTGGACAGAGCAATCGGCTAGTATCCACCGGTCTATGGGAATCCAACTCAGGAGGATGGCCATCAGTCAATTGTCAGATGCACTCTCTAGGTGGGCCATACCGTGCCGATTAGCAGCGTTCCAGCCGTGTTCGGAAGACTGACGGAGAAGGCAGCAGAGCATTGTGAGCACCGTAGTGGACCCTGGCGTGGGCCGCTCTCGAAAAGAGACAATTGAGAGCTAATAACCCGCAGATCACCACCCAATTCGATGTCCGGGGAACGTTGCGATCAGAGCACAAGCAGCGTTCTAGATCGAACATCACTGCCGTCGTCACCAGAGTCTCGCTCACCCGTCAATCCTGGTTTCAGGTGAAACAGTAACTCATGTCGTATAGCAGGGGGAATGATGTCGACAAACCAGAATCAACAAGGCGCGTATGGATATAAGCAGTTTCAGTAATGACACGACGTGACTTCAGATTAGCGCGTCCCTTATCGCCCAACAATTGCAGCACCCCTTTTCACGTGAAACAAGGACCAGTGCACTCGTGAATGTCTAGCCTCCACCAGGAACTGCTCCACGTCTTCAAGCAGAACCGAGGTGCTCCAGGAGAATCTCCAGCAACCGATCTGACTTGACTGTTTCACGTGAAACAGCGCTTCAGGCAATGTGCAGCTGACACGAGCCCAGCGCAAGCGTTCCAGGCACTCTGCCCACATCTACGAGGAGATCCATCCCTGGAGTCCACGGATAGACATTGGAACTCCCCATTTCACCAACGCACTCCTACCCGCTAAGCGACCTATCGTTATTCACGTTCATATTAACTAGTATCTGAATACTTCGAGCTGGTTGCCCGTAGCGGGCCAGAATCTCCACACAACCTCAATCACTGGTGCGAACGTCTCACGTTGATCTACAGCTATCTCGTTTCACGTGAAACGCTGGCACCGCCGTCCTATCAGCGAAGTCATATCGGGAGATCGTCGATAGTGATATGAGGGAACAGACGCATGGAATCTCACAGACCGTCTCAACCAAGGTCCGCGCCAAAAGAAATGGGCTTCGGGGCGATCACCCCGAAGCCCATCAGCACCTATTGTGTTGCGTTCAGAGACCGTCTTCGTTCGATACTCCCAAAAGACCGAGAATACGGTCGAGGTCGTCTTGGTTCGCGAACTCCACACTCAGCTTGCCCTTGCGTTTGCCAACGGAGATGTTCACCTTGGTGTCGAGACGATCGCCCAAACGTTCAGCTACCGCCAGAAACTCCGGGGCCACCTTCGTCGTTGCACGTGAAACATTGATGGAGTCGCCTCGGTTGAGCAATACAACAGCTTCCTCCGATGCCCTAACGGACAGTCCCTCTGCAACGATCCGCTGCGCAAGCACTTCCATATGCTCCGGATCACGCAGGCCAAGAATCGCTCGAGCGTGACCGGCCGAGATGACGCCGGCAGCGACCCGCCTCTGCACCAGAGGAGGAAGGCGCAGCAGACGAAGAGTATTGGAGATCTGAGGACGAGATCGTCCGATACGCTCGGAGAGCTCTTCCTGAGTACAGCCGAAGTCCTCGAGCAGCTGACCATAGGCCGCTGCCTCTTCAAGCGGATTGAGCTCTGCTCGATGCAGGTTCTCCAGAAGCGCATCACGGAGAAGGGCTGTATCTTCGACATACCGAATGATTGCCGGAATCGTCGACAGGCCCGCGTCCTTTGTCGCACGAAGACGCCTCTCGCCCATGATGAGCTCGAAGCGCGAGCGGTCGCTCGGCTTCTGCCTGACGACGACAGGCTGAAGGACACCGATCTCACGAATACTGTGGACCAACTCCGCCAGCAGATCTTCATCGAAGACGGTTCGCGGCTGCCTGGGGTTCGCATCGATGAGATCGACGTCAATCTCACCGAATTCGGTATCCGGAATCGACTCGACGCCTTCAAAATCGTCGAGTTCGCCGTCATCGTCGGACTTCGCGGTGTCGGAGTCACCCGACTGTTCGGTTGAAGCTGAAGTGCTCTCTCCCATATCTGGTTCGGAGGCTGTCGAAACATCTGATTCCGAGGTCACCGCCGGACGACTCTCGCCTTCATCATCCACTGACTCAGGTTCAACTACATTCGTAGTGGCGGCATGCTCGTCAACTCCGCGGCGTTCAGACTGGCCCTTTTCATCCGCCTCATTGTCAGCATCGCTTCGCCCAGACGACGTGTATACGCCGGGATGCGTCTCCCGAACAACATCATCGGCCGGCGATGCCGACGCAACTGCCGAGGTGGCCGCTGGGACCTGAGTGTCATTGACGAGGTCAGAACTCGCGTCAACAGCCTCATTGTCAGCCACCTGAACCGAATTGGATTCAACAGACGAACTCGCCACTGAAGTCGAGACATTGGCTGAGCCGTCTGCCGTGTCAGAAACCGCATCGGGGGACGCTGACTTTCGAGTCGTCCTCTTCGGCGCTGCAGACACCTTCTCTGCGCTTTCAACTGGGGAGGCAGAGGAGGAACCGGACCGCGGTTGAGCAGAAGACCCAGCCTTCGACTTAGTAGACGTCGATTTGGCGGCAGCGGAAGTTCTGGAAGAACCTCTCCCGGCTGCCTTCGGTGCACTCGTCGTCGGTGAACTCGTCTTCGCTGCGCTCGACTTCGCCGTCGATGCCTTCGTTCCCGTCGTCTTCGAGGCCGTCGTCTTCGTCCCTGTCGACTGAGACGTGGTCGACTTAGAGGCGGTCAACTTCGAACCCGCGGGCTTGGACCCAGGAGTCTTGGACGACGTGGACGACGCAGCCTTGGCCGTTCCCGATTTCGTCGACCCGGCCTTCGTCGACCCGACCTTCGAGGACTCTGTCTTCGAGGCAGCTGCCTCAGTCTCGGTATCTGCCCCGGTAGTGGTCGACGGCGATCGATTTGTCCCGGATGCCTTCGGCTTGCGTCGTCGGGACGACTGCATCGACGCAGCTGGGTCCGTACGCGCAGTGCGTGACGACTTCGTCTCGCTCTCACGTTTGCCGTCTTCCGAGTTCCCGCCGGAGAAGAACACATCGACCGGACGATCATTGGAGTTCGCGTCGGGAATCAATGCTCCGAGCCCGCGCCCCAGGCCCCTCTTTTTGCGTTCAACCACGACTTACTCCTCGATTCGCAATTTCTTCGGCGGCTTCCCGATAGGACAGGGCACCGCTGGAATTTGGGTCATATGAGATCACGGTCTGGCCATAGCTCGGTGCTTCGGAGATCCTCACCGAACGCGGAATGGCAGTTCCGAGAACCTGCTCCGGGAAGTGAGTGCGCACATCCTCAGCGACCTGAGCACTGAGGTTCGTCCGTCCGTCATACATCGTCAGCAGAATCGTCGTGATGGCCAATTCGGGATTGAGGTGCTTCTGGATGAGCTGGATGTTCTTCAGCAGCTGGCTGAGACCCTCGAGTGCATAATATTCACACTGGATCGGGATGAGGACCTCGCGAGCGGCCACGAAAGCGTTCACCGTCAGCAGACCGAGGCTGGGCGGGCAGTCGATGATGATGTAGTCGACGCGGTCTCCCGCTGCTTCCTCCTCCTTCAGGTAGATGCCCAAGGCACGTTGCAGTCGCTGTTCACGAGCGACGAGAGACACGAGTTCGATCTCCGCGCCGGCGAGGTCGATGGTGGCCGGTACGCATTTGAGAGTATCGAAGTCCGGACACTGCGCCACTGCCTCGCGCATGGGAACGTCATCGATGAGGACGTCATAGATGCTCGTGACCTCGGAATAGTGGTCGATTCCCAGGGCAGTGCTCGCGTTTCCCTGCGGATCGATGTCGACGAGCAGCACATTGAGACCTTGATTGGCCAGAGCCGCTGCGATGTTCACCGCCGTCGTGGTCTTTCCGACGCCACCCTTCTGGTTCGCGATCGTGAAGATACGGGTAGAGTCCGGCCGTGGAAAGGTTGACTGCGACAGTCGATCCGCTCGCCGGTTGTCCCGTGCAATCGCGGCACCAATGGGAGACGACTCATCCATGATCGGCATAGGGCGCACTCCATCATCCATCGGTTTCACAAGGCTCTCATCCAGCCTAGACCAACTCTACTTCGTACTATTTCTTGACGATCTCGACGACACGACTCGGGACCTCGAGCATGCCGCCGCCATCGACGACGTGGATCTGAGGTTGGGACAGTCGATATCGCTTGATCAGTTTCCTCGCTTTGACCAGCTCGCCTTCGACGGAAGCTCCCTTGAGGGCGAGGATCCGGCCCCCGGGGCTGATCACCTCGCGGGTCCATTCGATGAGAGTCGTCATCGCCTTGACCGCTCGTGCGGTGACGACCGTGAACATCTCCTCGTCGACGAGTTCCTCGACGCGTGCACGCACGATTCGCACATTCTTCAGGCCCAGATCGTCGACGACCATATTCAGCCATTCGACGCGGCGTTCCATCGGTTCGATGAGGACGATCTTCGCCTCGGGGCGCAGCAGTGCGATCGGAATACCCGGCAATCCGGCACCGCTGCCGACATCACCGACGACATCATCATCATTGATGTATTCGGCAACCACAGCGCAGTTGAGAATATGCCGAGTCCACAACCGATCGACCTCGCGCGGACCGATGAGCCCCCACTCGATTCCGGTCGTGGCCAAGTGCTCGGCATACCGCTGCGCGGCAGGATAAGCCGCACCGAAGTACTCTTCAGTGCCAGCCGGAGGCGACTCGATCTCCGCTGTCGTCGTCTCGTTCGAGAGCTCCGCCTCGGTCGAGAGCTCGAGGTCGTTCTCGGGCTGATCAGTCATCGGCGAGCCGGATGACGACATGACGACCGTCGCCCTCACCCTCGGACTCCGAGACCAGGCCGGCACGAGCTGCTTGGTCATGGATGATCTTGCGCTCGAAGCTGTTCATCGGCTTGAAAGCGAACTCCTCGCCGCCGTCCTTGACTTCGGCGATCGCGCGCTTGGCCTTCTTGATCAGCTCTTCGCGACGGCTGTTGCGGAAACCGTCGATATCGAGCATCAGCCATGACCGCTGACCGGTCTGGGTCTGCACCGCCAGACGGCTGAGTTCCTGAAGCGCACCGAGGGTGCGGCCCTCGCGGCCGACCAGGGTGCCCAGGTTAGAGTCCTCGTCGTCCTCGCAGACGATAGACAGCTGTGCACGGCCGTCGGCGACATCGATATCGATGTCGCCATCGATGTCGGCCAGATCCATCAGCTCTTCGAGGTAGTCCGCGGCGATCTCACCCTCTTCTTCGAGGAGTTCGGCACGGCTCGGCTTCGGCGAGGTCTCCTCCGGAGTCTTTTCCGGTGTCTGTTCGGAGGTCTCGTCGATCTTCTCTTCGGTCATGTCTGTCCTCAGCGCTTCTTGTTCTTCTTACGGTTCTTGCTCACGGGCTGCTGCCGCTGGCCGCTCTTCTTCGGGGCCTCCTCGGTGACGGTCGATCCCTTGAGCTCACCCTGCTTCACAGTCTTTCCCTTGCGAGCCTTGCGCTCAAGCATCTCCTTCTCGGCCTTCGAGCCGGGAGCGGGCATATTGCGGATGACCATGTGCTGCTGGGCCATCGTCCAAGTATTCGAGACCAACCAGTAGATGAGGACACCGAGCGGGAAGTAGATGCCGCCGATGCCGAAGACGAGAGGCATCACGTAGAGCAGCATCTTCTGCGACTGCATCATCGGATTGGCCATTGCCGACTCCGACATGTTCTTCGCCATCATCTGCTTCTGGGTGATGAACATGGTGGCGGCCATGACGACGATGAGCACACCAGTCAGCAGCTTGACTGCGAATCCCGGGCTTGTGAATGTCTCGGAGAGGTGGATGCCGAAGATCGAGGAGTTCTCAGCCTGGATCGCCAACTGCTGTGTGAAACCGCCGATGGCTCCGATGTCACCGGAGGCGACCTTCGGCATGTTGTGGATGACGCGGAAGAGCGAGAAGAAGATCGGCATCTGCACGAGCAGCGGCAGACACGATGCCCACGGGCTCGTCTTGTTGTCGCGGAACAGCGCCATCTGCTCTTCGGCCATGGCCTGGCGCGAGTACTGGTCCTTCTTGCCCTTGTACTTCGCCTGCAGGCGCTGGATCTCCGGCTGCAGCAGCTGCATCTTGCGCTGCGACTTGATCTGGTAGACGAAGAGAGGGATGAGGAGAGCACGGATGACCACGGTCAGTCCGGCGATCGAGAGCACCCAGGTCCAACCGCTGTCGGCCGGGAGACCGATTGCGGTGAAGATCTCGTGGAAGATCGCGAGGATCCAAGCAACTACCCACTGCAGCGGGTAGAGCAGCTTGTCCATCCAGTCCATTCAGTTCTCCTCGTTACACCGATTCTTGCGCGAAGTTCATTTTGCCATTGTTCACAGGTCTGCGCGACACGACGTGTGCCCCGAGGCAGTCCGCTTCTCCACGCTCGTGCGCGGACTGCAAGTTCAATATATTCAGGTGTGTGCCTGACCGCGGTGGATGTCCTTCGACCTGGCCTCCCGAGCGGAACCCGGCACATGGTCGACACCGCCGTGCGACCACGGATTGCAGCGCAGTATGCGCCACCCAGTTAACACCACGCCCTTGAGAACTCCGTGTATCTCGAACGCCTCGAGACCGTACATGGAGCAGCTGGGATAGTAGCGACACACTTGGCCGTAGAGAGGTGAGATCACGATCCGATAGGCGCGGATGAACCAGACGAACGGCATCCTCGGTCCGATCAGGACGATCCAGCCGAGTGTCGGCCAGAAACCTGCCGGCCGACGGGGCACCTCGGAGACATGCTTCAGATCATGCTCGGCGTCCACGACGTTCCAGCTTCTTCTCTGCCTTGACCAGCAGCTCGTCGACCTCGGCGGACAGAACAGCGAAGTCGGCCTGTCCGGCATGCGGCAGTGCCCGGATGACGAACAGATCTCCTGCTCTCAGCTCACCGAGGCGCGCACGCATGATCTCGCGCAGCCGACGTTTGGTGCGGTTGCGCACCACGGCATTCCCGACGGCCTTGGATACGATGAAACCCACGCGTGCAGCGTGGGTATCATCGGTGTCTCTCAGGCTGTGCGCCATGAGATGCTCTGTGCGCACCCGGACCCCGGCCCTGAAGATTCGTCTGAAGTCTTCGCCGCTGCGGATCCGATGTGCCGCGTCAAGCATGCTCAGGCCGAAATGTCGGAACGTCCCTTGCGACGACGTGCAGCCAGGATCGAGCGGCCCGCGCGGGTGCGCATACGCAGACGGAAGCCGTGCTTCTTGGCGCGCTTACGGTTATTGGGCTGGAATGTACGCTTGCTCACTTCAGTCTCCGATTTCTAGGTTGCGGGTGAACGCCGGTGCGTTCTCACAAAAAACGGCGGTGCGAGTCTCGACCGCCGAGCACTCCTGTGCATAAGAGCCAAAAGATAATCAGGATAATCGGATGAAGCCCGGTACACAGGACACTCCATCTTAGCGAGGCGGAATCGGACCGGTCAAACGGGACCTGCATGTTTCACGTCACGCTCGCCCGAAATTCATCGCCATTCGCGCTTCTGTCACCAACCCTCGTCCACAAGTCACACCCATGTAGTTTTCCACAAGCTTATCCACGAGTGTGGAGATTCACTGGGCTGAGTCGGCACTGATCCACATTCTGTGGAAAACTATGTGGAAGTCATGCACAGGTGTGGATCATGCCAGAACGAATTTTTTTGAAAGCTGAGGAAATGTGACGGTGTCGAATTCCAAGAATGAGCTCATCAGCCGCTGGCACACGGTGGTCTCAAACCTGGAAAGGGACCCGGACCTCACGTCGCACCAGAAGGGTTTCCTCTCCCTCGCCGTGCCGAAGGCCCTCGTCGACAATGCCCTCATCCTTCTCGCCGTGCGCGAAGAACACACCCGCCGCACCATCGAGACTCGACTGCTCGGCCCCCTGACCAGGGAGTTCTCCAAGGTCCTCGGGTTCGAAGTGACGTTCGGCTTCGTCGTCGATCCCGAACTCGACGTGCCGATCCGCTTCGAAGAACTCATCGGAGAGCCGACACCGGGAACTCAGGTTCCCATCGATCCGGCCACCTCCACCTCGGCGACGGAATCGCCGGAACCCATCCCCACCGAGGCGGCCGAACCGGTCCGACCGGTCCCCGCCGATCATTCGACGCCCGAATCCGCCCAGCCGAACCAGGGCCAGCCGGCCGCGCAGACCTCGGACACCCAGATGCCGCAGGCGCAGGCATCGGCACCGCCGGCAACGCAGACGCGAGCCTCGCAGCTGCAGGCTCCCGACGATTCCGGGATGACCGACCGTGAGATGAAGATCGCCGAGGCGACCGCCGCCCCGATGGGCCCGCCCGTCGATGCTCCCGGCGTCGCTCAGCTCAATCCGAAGTACACCTTCGACACCTTCGTCATCGGCGCTTCCAACAGGTTCGCCCATGCAGCGGCCTTCGCTGTCGCCGAGGCACCGGCCAAGGCCTACAATCCTCTGTTCATCTATGGGGACTCGGGATTGGGCAAGACCCATCTGCTCCATGCGATCGGCTACTACGCGACTCAGCTGTTCCCGGAGATCCGAGTGAAGTACGTCTCCAGCGAAGAGTTCGTCAACGACTTCATCAATACGATCGGATCGTCGAAGACGTCGAATGCTCTGCGTCCTGCCTTCCAGCGCCGCTACCGTGAGGTCGACATCCTCATGATCGACGACATCCAATTCCTGCAGGGCAAGGATGCGACCGTCGAAGAGTTCTTCCATACGTTCAACGCCCTGCACAATGAGGCCAAACAGGTCGTGATCACCTCCGATCAGCCGCCGAAGATGCTCAAGGGCTTCGAAGAGCGGCTGCGCTCCCGATTCGAATGGGGTCTGCTCACGGACGTGCAGCCGCCGGACATGGAGACTCGGTTCGCGATTCTGCGCCGCAAGGCCGCAGCCGAGCAGCTCGATGTTCCCGACGATGTCCTCGAATACATCGCCTCCCGTGTATCCTCGAACATCCGCGAACTCGAAGGCGCCCTCATCCGGGTCACGGCATTCGCCAACCTCAACGATCAGCAGATCGACGTCTCCTTGGCCGAGACCGTGCTCAAGGACTTCATCACCCCCGATGACACCCCTGCGGTCACGGCCGCGGACATCATGGGCCAGACCGCTGCCTACTTCAGCCTCACTCTCGATGACCTGTGCGGAACCTCCCGGTCCAGGACGCTGACGACGGCCAGGCAGATCGCCATGTATCTGTGCCGCGAGCTCACCGACCTCTCCCTCCCGAAGATCGGACAGGCGTTCGGTGGACGCGATCACACCACCGTGATGCACGCGAACAAGAAGATTCGAACTCAGATGGCCGAACGACGGGCCGTCTACACCCAGGTCACCGAACTCACAAACCGCATTAAACAACAGCACCGCCTATAGAAGACGTCATACACATCTGTGGATAACCCTGGGGACAATTGCTCACAGCTTGGGGACAGAGCGGTGGACAGAACTGCGCCACGGGTGGAAAGATGTGAACTACATGCTTGTGTTTACCCAAGCGCCCACCGACGCCTCGGTCACGGTGCACATGGCATCCACAAGCCCATAGTGGCTCAGAACCCTTGATTACTCTGGGGTAAGCGGCACTTGTCCACAGTCTCCACATGTGCTGATACTTCTACCAAGTGAATTCAACTCTTAAGAGGGCGACCGCCACCGACTGCTGCGGTGGATGAACTTCGAGCTCACGAGCTCAAGGTCGAGAGAGTCATGGACCTGCAGAATATTCGAACACAGGATCTCGGCTGATTCTCGAATGCGAGATTCGCTCACTGATCACCCCTGCATCCCTTTTCGGTCGGCACTCCTGAGGTGGGCACAAATCGGATAGGCTGTGTAAAGTTTTCCGAGCAGTATCGAGCCTGTGACTCGCAACCCGGAATCTCGTACCAGATGCCCAGTGCAGGTCGGGTGGCCACCCCGAAGGAGTAAAGTGAACGCGGAAGCATCCCCCTTGAAGTTCAAAGTCAATCGCGACGTTCTCGCTGACGCTGTTGCCTGGGCGACCAAGACTCTGCCCAACCGTCCTTCCGCTCCGGTCCTCACCGGTATTCTCATCACCGCCGAAGCCAGCGGCACAGTGCGTCTGGCCGTCTTCGACTACGAAGTCTCATCTCGCGTCGAGATCGTTGCCGACGTCGCCTCCGCAGGAACGGTCCTCGTCTCCGGACGTCTGCTCGCCGACATCTCCAAGGCTCTGCCGAACCAAGAGGTCACCCTCGAACAGATCGATGCGAAGGTCGACGTGACCTGCGGATCCTCGCGCTTCTCACTCATGACGATGCCTGTAGCCGAATACCCCGCGCTGCCGCAGATCCCCGACGACTCGGGCACCGTTTCGGCCGGTGAGTTCCAGAACGCCGTCTCACAGGTCACCATCGCGACCTCGAAGGACGACACCCTGCCGATCCTCACCAGCGTGAGAGTCGAGATCGAGGGCGAAAAGGTCACGATGCTCGCCACCGACCGCTATCGTCTGGCCGTTCGCGAGTTCACCTGGAACCCGGGACGCCCCGACGTCTCGGCCGTGGCTCTGCTGCGCGGACGTACGCTCTCCGATGTCTCGAAGTCCCTCGGCGGCGATGTCACGATCGGCCTCAGCACCGATGCCGGCAAGGACCTCATCTCCTTCACCTCGGCGGGTCGAGTCACCACCTCGCTGCTCATCGAGGGCGAGTACCCGAAGGTCCGGTCGCTGTTCCCGGATTCGGTTCCGATCCACGCCATCGTCGAGACCGCCGTGCTGCGCGAAGCCGTTCGCCGCGTCTCACTCGTGGCAGAACGCAACACCCCGCTGCGCTTCGAGGTCACCGACGGCATGCTCACCCTCCACGCCGGCACCGGTGACGACGCTCAGGCCTCCGAAGCCGTCGAAGCCACCCTCCAGGGCGACGAGATCACAGTCGGCTTCAACCCTCACTACATCGCCGAAGGTCTCGCCGCTGTCGAGAGCCCGTACGTGAACTTCTCCTTCACGCAGCCGATGAAGCCTGTCATCATCTCCGGGCAGAAGGAACTCGACGGTCCTGCCGACGAGTCCTATCGCTATCTGCTCATGCCCACGCGCATCTGAATGTGGATATCCCGACTCTCCCTGCGTGACTATCGGTCGTATCCGGAGCTCGACCTCGAGTTCTCACCCGGAGTCACCACGTTCGTGGCCGACAATGGGACCGGGAAGACCAATATCGTCGAGGCGATCGGGTACCTCGCTCATCAGCGCTCCCATCGGGTGGCCTTCGACGCTCCGCTCGTCCACGAGGGGCGACCGGCTGCAACGGTGTCCGCACTGGTCAACCGGGATCAGCGGCATGCCACCGTCGAGGTGACGATTCAGGCCAAGGGCGCCAATCGGGCCCGGGTCAACCGCAATGCGGTGAAGCTCAAGGACATCCTCGGCCTCGTCTCCTGTGTCGTCTTCGCTCCCGAGGATCTCAGTCTGGTCCGCGGTGAACCGGCCGAACGCCGGTCGTGGATCGACACGCTCGTCGTGGCGCGCAATCCTCGCTTCGCCTCGATCATCACGGACTTCGAACGGGCACTCAAACAGCGCAATGCTCTGCTCAAACGGCTCCGTGAGGACCGCGATCCCGGCCTCGAGGCGACACTCGACATCTGGAATATGGCCTATGCGGACTCCGCCGCCGAACTCGTCTTCGGGCGACAGCGGATCCTCGCCGATATCGTCGAACCGCTGCAGACGAACTTCGCCTATATCGCAGCCGATGCCCGGCTGGAACGGCAAGGCGCCCACATCGCCTACGATTCGCGCATCGATTACTCGCAGGCAGCATCCGCTGCCGACTGCAAGGAGCTGCTGCTGGCGGCCCTCGATCGTCGCCGGACGACGGAGATCGAGCGCGGACTGACCCTGCACGGACCCGGTCGCGATGATCTGTCCCTGATGATCGGAACCCATCCGGCGAAGGGCTACGCCTCTCACGGAGAGACCTGGTCGCTGGCGTTGGCCATGCAGCTGGCAGGTTGGGACCTGCTCTCCGCCGATGCCGGAAGCGCCGCCGAACAGCCGATCCTCGTCCTCGATGACGTCTTCGCCGAACTCGACACCGGTCGGCGGCAGCGTCTGGCGTCCAGAGTGACATCGGCCGAGCAGGTCTTCATCACCGCGGCCGTCGACTCCGATCTGCCCGATGGTCTCGAAGGAATCCGGATCGACCAGTCCCGACTCCTGCAGAGCGGCACCTCATGAGCGGCATCGACCGGGACTACTCCACTCCCGTCGCCGCACTCGAAGCCCTCGACCGAGTCCGACGGATGGAGGTCACCGAAGCGAAGTTCGTTCGCAGTCGTCGCCGCTCCCGCCTGCGCGGCGAAGCCGTCTACTCCGGATCGGGTCGAGACGGTCGAGACCCGAAGACCGTGTCATCCGTGCTCGGTTCGCTCATCACGGACCGCGGCTGGTCGTCCTCACTCGACATCGGCAAGGTGCTCGGCCGGTGGCCCGACCTCGTCGGACCCCAGGTGGCCCAGCACGCGACTCCCGTCGACTTCTCTCCTCCCCTGCTCGTCATCGCCGCTGACTCGACGACCTGGGCAACCCAGCTGCGGGTGCTCAAACCGACGATCCTGCGCAGACTCGAGGAAGGGCTGGGCTCGGCGACGATCACCGAGATCGAGATCAAGGGGCCACAGGGACGCAGCTTCAAACGCGGTCGACGATCGGTGGCAGGCCGCGGACCTCGGGACACATTCGGGTGAAGTGGGCAGCCGCCTCGGCGAAATTACGGGAAGTATCCCTGCATTTCTGAGAAGAACACAGAGGGCCTTAAACGGCCATAGCCGCTCCCTCACCTGTCCGGGGGTACATCTGCGGCACGAAAATTCGGGAAATACGCCTTCACAGGCCGCTTACGGGCATTTCAGCGTGCGGCGCGGTAGAATGGGGAGCTGATAACGACCATCCGAACAAGGAGTCATATGACGACCGAGGATCAGCCTCATTATGATGCCGGCGACATCACTGTGCTCGAGGGTCTCGAGGCAGTCCGGAAGCGGCCCGGCATGTACATCGGTTCGACCTCGGAACGTGGTCTCCATCACCTCGTCCAGGAAATTGTCGACAACTCAGTCGACGAGGCGATGGCCGGCTACTGCGATCATATCGAGGTCACCATCCTCGCCGACGGAGGCGTCCGTGTCGCCGATGACGGCCGTGGAATGCCGGTGGCGATGCACCCGACGGAAGGCAAGCCGACCGTCGAGGTGATCCTCACGATCCTCCACGCCGGCGGTAAGTTCGGCGGCGGCGGATACGCCGTGGCAGGCGGTCTCCACGGTGTGGGTTCGACCGTCGTCAACGCACTGTCCGAACGACTCGAGGTCGAGGTCAGGCGCGATGGCTATGTGTGGACGATGGACTTCGTCCGCGGTGTACCCACCGGTGAGCTGCAGCGCGGCGAAGCCACCGATGAGACGGGCACCACCGTGACCTTCTGGCCGGACGGTTCGATCTTCGAGACCACGGACTTCTCCTACGAGTACCTCCGTGCGCGCTTCCAGCAGATGGCCTTCCTCAACAAGGGCCTGAAGATCAGCCTCACCGATGAGCGCCACAACGAAGTCGATGACGACGATGTCCAGATCGACGAGGACGAGGCAACCGAGTGGAGGCCGCGCACCGTCACCTACGAATACGCGAACGGTCTGCTCGACTATGTCGAGTATCTCAACTCGACGAAGAAGGCCGATCTCGTCCATCCCGATGTCATCGTCTTCGAAGCCGAAGAGGGCGAACAGACTCTCGCGCTCGAGATCGCGATGCAGTGGACGACGTCGTACAACGAGTCGGTTCACACCTACGCCAATGTCATCAACACCCATGAGGGCGGCACCCACGAAGAGGGCTTCCGGACGGCTCTGACCTCGCTGGTCAATGCGTATGCGAAGGAACAGAAGCTGCTGCGCGACAAGGACCCGAACCTCACCGGCGATGACATCCGCGAGGGACTCACGGCCGTCATCTCCGTCAAGCTCGGCGATCCCCAGTTCGAGGGTCAGACGAAGACGAAGCTCGGCAACTCCGAGGTCAAGGGCTTCGTCCAGCGCGTGGTCCGCGACGAACTCGGGCACTGGTTCGAGTCGAACCCGGCCCAGGCCAAGGACGTCGTGCGCAAGGCGCTGCAGGCCTCGCAGGCCCGCTTGGCCGCTCGCAAGGCTCGTGAGGCCACTCGCCGCAAGGGACTGCTCGAGTCCTCGGGTATGCCCGGCAAGCTCAAGGACTGCCAGTCGAAGGACCCTTTCGTATCCGAAGTCTTCATCGTCGAGGGTGACTCGGCCGGCGGCTCGGCGACTCAGGGCCGCAATCCGAACACTCAGGCGATCCTGCCGCTGCGCGGAAAGATCCTCAACGTCGAAAAGGCTCGGCTCGACCGCGCATTGGGCAACAACGAAGTCCAGGCGATGATCACGGCCTTCGGCACCGGCATCGGTGAGGAGTTCGATCTCGAGAAGCTGCGCTATCACAAGATCGTCCTCATGGCCGATGCCGATGTCGACGGTCAGCACATCACGACCCTGCTGCTGACGCTGATCTTCCGGTACATGAAGCCGCTCATCGAACACGGCTACGTCTACCTCGCCACCCCGCCGCTCTATCGCATCAAGTGGTCGAACGCCCCGCACCAGTTCGCCTACACCGACAAGGAACGCGACGGACTGCTCGAGACCGGGCGGGCCGCCGGCAAGCGACTGCCCAAGGATCTCGCGATCCAGCGCTACAAGGGTCTGGGCGAGATGAACTACGAGGAGCTGTGGGAGACGACGATGGATCCCGACCACCGGCTGCTCAAGCAGGTGTCGCTCGACGATGCGATCGTCGCCGACGAGATCTTCACAGTCCTCATGGGCGATGACGTGGATTCGCGTCGCCGCTTCATCCAGGAGAATGCGAAGGACGTCCGCTTCCTCGATATCTGATCATCCGTCCTCACCGGGGCAGCCGCCTCGGTGAGGGTGGGAGATCGGATGCACCGCACCTATTCTTTGCACGCACCAATCGCCGCCGCACACGGCTGAGATCCAGCCGGACACGGTTCGAACACAAGGGAAGAGCCCACATTGGCCGACGAGAACGATATCGGAACAGAAATCAACCGGATCGAACAGGTTGATCTCAACCTCGAGATGCAGAGGTCGTACCTCGATTACGCGATGAGCGTGATCGTCGGACGTGCCCTGCCCGACGTCCGTGACGGACTCAAGCCCGTCCACCGCCGCGTGCTCTACGCGATGTTCGACGGCGGGTACCGCCCCGACCGCAACTTCTCCAAGTGCTCGCGCGTCGTCGGCGATGTGATGGGCCAGTACCACCCGCACGGTGACACGGCGATCTACGACGCCATGGTCCGCCTCGTGCAGCCGTGGACGATGCGCTACCCGCTCGTGGCCGGTCAGGGCAACTTCGGCTCCCCGGGCGACGACGGAGCGGCCGCACCGCGTTATACCGAGTGCAAGATGGCGCCCCTGGCCATGGAGATGGTCCGGGACATCGAAGAAGGCACTGTCGACTTCCAGGACAACTACGACGGTCGCAACCAGGAACCCATGGTCCTGCCCTCCAGGTTCCCGAACCTGCTGGTCAACGGCTCGGCCGGCATCGCCGTGGGTATGGCCACGAACATTCCTCCGCACAACCTGCGTGAGGTCGCCCAGGGCGCACAGTGGCTGCTGTCCCATCCGGAGGCGAGCAAGGAAGAGGCGCTCGAAGCCCTCCTCGGCATCGTCAAGGGACCCGACTTCCCGATGGGCGCGACGGTCCTCGGTCGCAAGGGCATCGAGGACACCTACCGCACCGGTCGCGGATCGATCACCCAGCGCGCCGTCGTCGAGGTCGAAGAGATCCAGGGCCGGACCTGCCTCGTCGTCACTCAGCTGCCGTACATGGTCAACCCGGACACCTTGGCCGCGAAGATCGCCTCCTACGTCAAGGACGGCAAGGTCGCCGGCATCGCCGATCTGCGCGACGAGTCCTCGGGCCGCACCGGTCAGCGCTTGGTCATCGTGCTCAAGCGCGATGCCGTGGCCAAGGTCGTGCTCAACAACCTGTACAAGCACACGTCGCTGCAGGAGAACTTCTCCGCGAACATGTTGGCCCTCGTCGACAGCGTGCCGCGCACACTGAGCATCGACTCCTTCCTGCGTCTGTGGGTCAAACACCAGATCGAAGTGATCGTCCGTCGCACGCAGTTCCGTCTGCGCAAGGCCGAGGAACGCGCGCATATCCTGCGCGGCTACCTCAAGGCCCTCGACGCCCTCGACGAGGTCATCGCCCTGATCCGCCGCTCCCCGTCCTCGGACGAGGCGCGGAGCGGACTGATGGAGCTGCTCGAGGTCGACGAACTCCAGGCCAATGCGATCCTCGACCTGCAGCTGCGCCGACTGGCCGCACTGGAGCGACTAAAGATCCAGGAAGAGGCCGAGAAGATCGAGCAGCAGATCGCCGAGTACAACCACATCCTGGCAACCCCGGCTCGCCAGCGTGAGATCGTGTCCGAGGAACTCGACGAGATCGTCGAGCGCTACGGTGACGATCGCCGGACGAAGATCCTCGCCGGATTCGACGGTGATGTGTCCATGGAGGACCTCATCCCCGAGGAAGAGGTCGTCGTCACAATCACCCGCGGCGGTTACGCGAAGCGGACCCAGACTCACCTCTACCGGGCCCAGCACCGTGGCGGCAAGGGCATCAAGGGCGCGGCACTGCGCGGCGACGACGTCGTCGAACAGTTCTTCGTCACCTCGACCCACAACTGGCTGCTGTTCTTCACGAACACCGGTCGCGTGTACCGGGCGAAGGCCTATGAGCTGCCCGAGGGCTCACGGGACGCCAAGGGCCAGCACGTGGCGAACCTGCTCGCCCTCCAACCGGGTGAGACGATCGCACAGGTGCTGTCGATCCGGGACTATGAAGTAGCCGACTTCCTCATCCTCGCCACCCGTTCCGGTGTGGTGAAGAAGACCCGCCTGAGCGAGTACGACTCGAACCGCACCGGCGGTGTCATCGCCATCAACCTGCGCGAATACAAGGGTCAGCCCGATGAGCTGGTCTCGGCCCGCATCGTCGGTGCCGAGGATCACCTGCTGCTGATCTCGCGCAAGGGCATGTCGATCCGCTTCGCCGCCGATGACGAGTCGATCCGTCCCCTGGGCCGAGTCACCGGTGGCGTCACCGGTATGAAGTTCAAGGACGACGACGAGCTGCTCACGATGGACGTCGTTCGGCCGGACACCTACGTCTTCGTCGTCACGGAAGCCGGGTTCGCCAAGCGCACCCCGGTCGACGAGTACCGTCTGCAGGGGCGCGGAGGTCTGGGAATCCGGGTTGCGAAGATCACCGAACAGCGCGGAGACTTGGTAGGCGGACTCATCGTCGAAGACGGTGAGGAGGTCCTCGTGGTCATGGAGCGCGGTAAGATCGTTCGGTCGAGCATCGATGAAGTTCCGGCGAAGGGACGCAACACCATGGGTGTGGTGTTCGCGAAACCGGATAAGAAAGATCGTATTATCGCAGTGACCCGTGGGCCCGAAGCCGAGGTCGAAGACGAGATCGAAAGCGAAGACGATGCCGAGGTCCCGGAAGGTGAGGTCGCGGAGCCTCAGACCGGCAACGAGGATGTGGAAGAGTGAGCGATAGCAAACAGCCAGGCTCAGGCAAGATCATACGCACGTCGAGCGGCTCGACCCGTCTGACGGCCGGATCGTCGAAGTCGGATGACAAGTCGGCTGCAGCAAGCGGTTCAGGCTCGAACTCCGGTTCGGGAACCGGCGCGAAACAGGGATCCGGCTCCGGTCGCGGCTCTTCGGGACCGAACAGCCAGAACGCCACCGTCGTCGCACCTCCCGCTCCGAAGGCCTCGCCGAAGCCCAATCGGGCACCCTCGGCGGGCTCGACGCCGTCGGCACACACCGGATCTCAGGGATCGGGTGCTCAGACCGGGTCCCGGGGATCCGGCGCACCGACTTCCGGTTCACAGGGAACAGGTTCCCAGGGATCGGGCGACGGCAACCGCGGCGCCACCTCGGTGATGGGAAATGCCGCGAACACCGTCCGCGCGAGCTCCGGCAGCGTGAAGATGGGTGTGAAGAACATGGTCGACAGCGGGAAGGGCAAGAAGAAGGGCCCCCGCACCGTCCGCCTCACCGTCTCCGCAGTCGACCCGTGGTCGGTCATGAAGATGTCGTTCCTCATGTCCGTGGCGATCGGCATCGCCACGATCGTCGCCTTCATCGTCCTGTGGGTCGTGCTGCAGGCGACCGGTGTGATGAGCGGCCTCGAATCGACGATGAGTGAGCTCGCCGGCGCAGAGTCGGCCGAGCGGATCGTCGGCATCTTCGGCTTCGGCCGAGTCGTCGCGGCCGGCTTCATCATCGCGGTCATCAACATCGTGCTGATGACGGCGCTGTCGACGCTGGCGGCCTTCATCTACAACATCGGCTCCCTCATCGCCGGCGGATTCAGCCTCACCCTCACCGACGACTGATTGCTAACTGACGGCGGCCCAGCAACCTCGCGCGAGGTTGCTGGGCCGCCGTCAGTTAGTTCTGGGAGGGTGTGAGAGGGGTCACTGGGCGTCGATTTGTGTTTGGCTGCGGTCGATGGGTATTGTTTTACTTCGGGTTCACCCGATAAGGGCCTATAGCTCAGGCGGTTAGAGCGCTTCGCTGATAACGAAGAGGTCCCTGGTTCAAGTCCAGGTAGGCCCACGTCCTGTCACAACAGGATTTCCTTTCGAGGAGGATCATGAGAAGATGGATTCTCAGCGGTCTCACGTTAGTGGGACTGGGAGTGTTCTTCGGGTGGCGGCACCAGAACCAGAGTGCCCAAGCCGAATGGTCCGAACACACCGATTCGGTGTGAGGGTGTGAACCCGTTTCGGGGGTATGGCGCAATTGGTAGCGCATCTGCTTTGCAAGCAGAGGGTTAGGGGTTCGAGTCCCCTTACCTCCACTCGAGTAGTTTTGAGACAGCACTCGTGACACGAAGGCTCCGAACCACCTTGGTTCGGAGCCTTCGTCGTTGCGAAAACCTATCAGGCGCGCCAGTAGCCTAGGTAGCCGTCGATGAGGCCGTGATAGGTGTGCAGGCTGCGGTCGCCGTTGAAGTTCTGGTGCCACACCTGGCCTTCGCAGTAGATGCCGATGTGACCGCAGGCGGTGGTGTTGTCGCCGTCGCCCCAGACGAGGATGTCGCCGCTCTCGGACTTCTGGTCGGTGTGCCAGGTGAAGCCGTTCGCCTTCATCCTGTCCCCGCCTCCGGGCTCGCCGAGGCGGTGCCGGAGTCCGCAGCCGAGTTCTCGGCCGCCGCGGAGGCGACCCCTGCGGAAGCGGCGGGCGGTGCCGCCGGCTGGGCGGCGGAGGCGATCGAACTGGCGCCGAGCACGGCGGCTCCGGCGATCATCGCAGCTGTCATGGTCTTCGTGGTGACGTTCTTCAGAGTCATTCTCATCCGTTCGTTCCGCTTGACTGTGTGACTGGTACTGACTTGTCTGGAGACGATCCGCCTCCGTCTACAGTGTGTCCATGAGACCTCCGCTGAGCCCGATCCCACCGCGGTGGATGGCGGCTGCGGCTGTTCTCGGCATCGCCGTGGCAATGGGCGGCTGCTCAGTGAACGCTTCGTCGCCGTCGATACGGTCATCAGAGCCACCGTCGCTGCCGACTTCAGGAACCTTCGACTACCAGCTCGGCGGAACCTATGACTCTCTGCCGGATCCGCAGGGCCGCATCGATATCGTCGTCCGAGATGCCGGAGCCGCACCGCTGAACGGGGCCTACTCCGTCTGCAACGTCAACGGCTTCCAGACCCAACCCGGCGAGGCTGCGGACTGGCGCGACCACGCTGACCTGCTGCTCCACGATGCAGCCGGTAACCCGGTTGTCGACCCCGATTGGCCCGACGAACACATCCTCGATCCCTCGACCGCAGACCGACGATCCCGGATCCTCGACATCATCGGCCCCGTCATCGACGGCTGCGCCGAGTCCGGATTCGACGCTGTGGAGATCGACAATCTCGACACGGCCGACCGATTCCCCGACATCGACCGAAGCGGTGCCCTGGAACTCGCGGCCGCGTACGTCGACCGCGCCCACGCCAAGGGCCTGTCGATCGCGCAGAAGAACGCGGCCGAACTCGCCGAAACCGCTCATTCTCAGCTCGGCTTCGACTTCGCCGTGACCGAGGAATGCGCCGTCTACGACGAATGCGACCGGTTCACCTCCGTCTACGGCGATCGTGTCCTCGCCATCGAATATCCCGACACCCTCGCCGAGGCGGGGCTGGACTTCGCGGACGCCTGTACCGTCCCCGATCGCCCACCGCTGATGATCCTGCGCGACCGCGATCTCGTCGCAGCCAGCGTTCCAGGGTACCGGTACGATACCTGTTGAGGCGATCGGGCGAGCAGTGACGAAGATCGCCGCAGTTTCGGGTTCTCCCCACTGTCGGCGGCAAACGGGAATACGTTAGTCTGAGATGCTGTTGACACTTTCGTCTGCGCGTCGATTCGGCATCTGCGTGCGACCTCCGCCCACACCCCGGGCCCCACAGACACATCCGAACGGAGCACCGTTTTGTCCAGCGACAGCTCACCCGCACACGCGCAGACACAGCACCACGACACCATCGACCCCGCCGGTATGAAGGTCATCTGGCTGCTGCTGGTGGCCGCCTTCGTGGCCATTCTCAATGAGACGACGATGGCCATCGCCATCCCCGAGCTCAATAAGGCCCTCGGCATCCCGCCGGAGCTCGGCCAGTGGCTGACCAGCGCTTTCATGCTCACCATGGCCGTCGTCATTCCGACGACCGGTTTCCTCCTGCAGCGTTTCACCACCCGCCAGATCTTCCTGGCCGCGATGGTCCTGTTCTCTGCGGGCACACTCATCTGCCTCGTCTCGCAGGGATTCATCCTGCTCCTCATCGGACGTATCGTCCAAGCCGCAGGCACCGGCATCATGATGCCCCTGCTGATGACCACCATGATGAATGTAGTCCCGGCACATTCGCGCGGCCGGATGATGGGTCGAGTCGGACTCGTCATCTCGTTGGCCCCGGCTATCGGACCGACGATGTCAGGTATCGTCCTCGATTCGCTGGGCTGGCGCTGGCTCTTCGGCATCATCCTGCCCATCGCGCTCATCGCTCTCGGTCTCGGTGCGAAATGGATGACCAACCTCGGCGAGTCGACGCACGCCCCGATCGATGTCATCTCCATCGTCCTGTCCGTCTTCGCCTTCGGCGGCATCGTCTATGGCCTCAGCCAGTTCGGCGGAGGCCACGGCGGTGAGGCAGGCGGCGGATCGACGAGCACCCTGGCCTGGGCGACGATCGGCGGCGGAGTCGTCTTCCTCGCGCTCTTCGTGTGGCGTCAGCTCGTCCTGCAGAAGGGCGATCGCGCCCTGCTCGACCTGCGTGTGTTCAATTCGCGGAACTACGTCTTCTCTGTCATCATCATGGCCGTCGTGGCCCTCTCCATGTTCGGCACATTCTCCCTGCTGCCGCTGTACCTGCAGAGCGTCGTCGGACTCGGTGCCACCCAGTCCGGTCTCGTACTTCTGCCCGGTTCGGTGATCATGGGTCTGCTCGGTCCGGTGATGGGTCGGATCTACGACGCCCGCGGACCGAAGACGCTCCTCGTGCCCGGCACGATCATGATCGCGTGCTCGATGTTCGCGTATTCGACGGCCGGCGTGGGAACGCCGATCTGGCTGCTCATCATCGTCCAGATCGTCATGTCATTGGGCCTGGCCGCATCGTTCACTCCGCTGTTCTCCGCCTCGCTGGGATCGCTGGAGCGCCACCTGTACTCCCATGGTTCGGCGGCGCTCAACACCCTGCAGCAGGTCGCGGGAGCAGCAGGCACCGCGCTGCTCATCTCGATCTACTCCGCGGCCCTGCACTCGGGTCAGGCGGAGGGCAAGTCCGTCCCCGAGGCGGGTGCCCCCGGCGGTCACGCCGCGTTCCTGTTGGCGACGGTCATCGCGATCGTCCCGATCGTCCTTGCGTTCTTCATCCGCAAGCCCGAGGACCAGGACGACCACCCCGCCGAGGTGGTCGAACCGACCGAGGCCAGCCCCGCCGAATGACGGCCAGCCCCGCCGAATGATGGTCGACCCTTGACAGCGGCCGGCTGAGGCACGTCGAACCCCTCGTTCCGAATTTCCCGGAACGAGGGGTTCTGTCGTCGGCTACCTCGGTGATCGGAGGTCCCGACCTTGGTACGGTGACCTCATGACCTCCTCTGTGCCCTCGGATCCGACATCCTCGACCGAGATCCAGCCGGACGTGCGGGTCCGCGGGGCCAGGGAACACAACCTGCGCAACGTCGATCTCACTGTGCCCCGGGATGCGCTCGTCGTGTTCACCGGAGTGTCCGGATCGGGCAAATCTTCCCTGGCCTTCGGCACCCTCTTTGCCGAGTCCCAACGCCGCTACCTCGAATCCGTGGCACCGTATGCCCGCAGGCTCATCGACCAGGCAGGCGTTCCTGACGTCGATTCGCTCACCGGAATGCCACCGGCCGTCGCCCTGCAGCAGCAGCGCGGCGGGCGCAGCGCGCGCTCGAGCGTCGGCAGCATCACCACGGTGTCCAGCCTCGTGCGCATGCTCTACTCACGGGCGGGACGGTACCCGGAGGGGCAGTCGATGCTGTTAGCCGAGGATTTCTCGACGAACACCGTCGAAGGGGCCTGCCCGGAATGCCACGGAATCGGCCGCGTCTACGAGGTGCCCGAGGACAAGATGGTCCCGGATCCGACGCTGACGATCCGGGAGCGCGCCATCGCCTCCTGGCCGAAGGCCTGGCACGGCCACCAACTGCGCGATGTGCTCGTCGCCCTCGGCTACGACGTCGACGTCCCCTGGCAGGACCTGCCGCGCGAACACCGCGATTGGATCCTCTACACGGAAGAGACTCCGCACCTTCCCGTCCACTCCCGGCTGACGCTGGACGAGGCGCGCGAAGCGATCGCAGCAGGCGCCGAACCGACCTATTCGGGAACCTTCGTCGGAGCCCGGAAATACGTGCTCGACACGTTCGCGAACACGAAGAGTGCCGCGATGAAGCGGCGCGTCGCCGAATTCCTCAGTGCCTGTCCCTGCCCCGTATGCCACGGAAAGAAACTCAGACCCGAGGCTCTGTCGGTGACGATCGCCGGTCTCGACATCGCCGAATTCTCCGCGCTGCCGCTGCATGAACTCATGTCCGTCCTCCGCGATGAGGCCGCCTCGGCGAAGGCGAGCATGGCGACGGACGATCACCCGGCGGCGGACAAGCTCGCCGCGTTCGTCCGCCTCGGCGAGGGTCTCATCGATCGGCTCAGACCGATCGTCGACCTCGGTCTCGGGTACCTCTCGCTCGATCGGACCACACCGACGCTGTCGGGAGGTGAGCTGCAGCGGCTGCGATTGGCCACCCAGCTGACCTCGGACCTCTTCGGCGTCGTCTATGTGCTCGACGAACCCTCCGCCGGCCTCCACCCGCAGGACGTCGATGCTCTGCTGGGCATCCTCGACGGGTTGAAGGACCGCGGGAACAGCCTCTTCGTCGTCGAACACTCCGTGGACATCATGCGGCATGCCGACTGGCTCGTCGACATCGGGCCCGGCGCCGGCGAACGCGGCGGAGACGTCCTCTACAGCGGACCTACGTCCGGACTCGCCGAGATCGACGAATCCGTGACCAGGGGCTATGTCTTCGGCGGACGCAGACTCGAACCCCACGAACCCCGGCAGCCACGAGGCTGGATGAAACTGACGAACATCCGCCGCAACAACCTCCACGACATCACCCTCGACCTGCCGCTGGGCTCACTGACCGCCGTGACCGGAGTATCGGGATCGGGCAAGTCCAGCCTCGTCAGCCAGGTACTCCCGGCCCTCGTCGGCGACCAGCTGGGCACCTCCACGACTGCTGATGAACCCGCGTCCGATGATGACGAGCTCCTGCTCACCGACGAACCCGAGGAGCTCGAGGGCACCGTCACCGGGGAACTCACCGGGATCCGACGGGTGGTGAGCATCGATCAGAGGCCCATCGGCCGCACGCCCCGGTCCAACGTCGCCACCTATACGGGCCTGTTCGACCATGTGCGTCGCCGCTTCGCCGAGACCCCCGAGGCCCGGGAACGCTGTTACAAGCCTGGTCGTTTCTCCTTCAACGTCGCCGGTGGACGGTGCCCGACCTGTGAGGGTGAGGGATCGGTGATGGTCGAGCTGCTGTTCCTGCCCTCGGTCTACACCGAGTGCCCCGACTGCCACGGCACCCGCTTCCAGTCGAGCACACTGGAGATCCTCTGGCGCGGACGCAATATCGCCGAGATCCTGGGAATGAGCGTCGAGGAAGCCCACAACTTCTTCACCGGCGAATTCGACATCATGCGCTCCCTGACCGCACTCATCGACGTCGGCCTCGACTACCTGCTCCTCGGCCAACCCGCCACCGAACTCTCCGGCGGTGAGGCGCAGCGGGTCAAACTCGCCAGCGAGCTCCAGCGCTCCCAGCGCGGCGACACCCTCTACGTCCTCGATGAACCCACCTCCGGACTGCACTGCGCGGATACCGACCGGCTCGTCGCACACCTGCAGACCCTCGTCGATGCCGGCAACACGGTCATCATGGTCGAACTCGATATGCGCGTCGTGGCCGTCGCCGACCACGTCGTCGAACTCGGCCCCGGCGCCGGTGACGACGGCGGCCGGGTCGTGGCGACCGGAACCCCCGCCGACATCGTCGACGCCGGGCAAGGACCGTCTGCAGAATACCTCGCCGCGGCGCTCTCCGAACTCCGGTGATCTGAGGCACACGTACCCGTTTCAGCGGGCTGCGCGATCCGCGGAAACTAGACGATCCCGGCATCTTCCGCAAATGTTGGAGACGTCTAAGTCTCAGTTGTGCGTAGACACACCCGATTCGCGGCGGGAAGTCTTGAGACATGCCCACCGCAATCCTTCGCCGCATCGCGATCTGCCTCGTCATCGCCGCACCCGCCGTGGTGCTTCGCGTCACCGGTGTCGAACTCGCCCCGGTTCTCGAGCTGCTCGCGTTCGGCGCCGCCATCGTCGCGGCCGCCTTCCTCCTGGCCTGGGCAGCCGAGGCGGCGCAGAAGGACATCTCAGGCGCTCTCGCGATCGCCCTGCTCGCCCTCATCGCAGTCCTTCCTGAGTACGCCGTGGACCTCTATTACGCGTTCCGCTCTGGAACGGATCCGGACTACCTGCACTTCGCGGCGGCGAATATGACCGGATCGAACCGACTGCTGCTCGGATTCGGGTGGCCGCTCGTCGTCATCATCGCCCTGCTCGTCGCCCGACGCATGGCCAAGCGGACGAAGTCCCCTATTCAGCATTCCCTGCGCATCGACTCGGGCAGCCGGATGGACATCGGCTTCCTCGTCATCCTCGGTGTGATCGCCTTCGCCATTCCGCTGCTCGGAAGCATCCCCATCTGGTTCGGCTCAGCCCTCGCGCTCATCTTCGTCGCCTATCTGTGGCGGGCCGGGCAGACGACCGGCGATGACGAAGAGGAGTTCGTCGGCGCCGCGGCTCTCATCGTCGCCATGCCGCAGAGAGCCCGTCGGATCACTGTCGTGACGATGTTCGTCGTATCGGCAGCGATCATCCTCACGTCGGCCGAACCGTTCGCGGAGGCGCTCGTGGCCTCGGGCTCGGCGTTCGGAATCGACAGCTACTTCCTCGTCCAGTGGCTGGCTCCGCTGGCCTCGGAGGCCCCCGAGTTCATCATCGCCGCGATGTTCGCCCTGCGCGGCTTGGGCGGTGCCGCCATCGGCACGCTCATCGCCTCGAAGGTCAACCAGTGGAGCCTGCTCGTCGGCTCCCTGCCGATTGCCCACTTCGCCGGTGGGGGCGGTCTCGGGCTGCCCCTGGACGGGCGGCAGATCGAGGAGTTCACGCTCACGGCCACGCAGACCATCCTCGGTGTGGCGATCATCCTGGCCCTGCGCTTCCACTGGGCACCAGCGCTGGGACTCGCCGCGCTCTTCGGGCTGCAGTTCTTCGTCACGGACACGTCCGGCCGCTATGTCCTCTCCGCGATCCAGGCGATCCTCGCGATCGTCTTCCTCATCCTCCACCGCAGCGACATCCTCCCCACGCTCGCTGCCCCGTTCCGCAGGCCGCAGCGCGGCGAAGACGGTGCAGACCCCGCCGAGGCGACCGATCCGGAGCACGAATCGACAGTCGCAATGTCCGTCGACCCGAAGTCGGCCGGCACTCGCGCGTAGAATGACGATCATGCCGCGCCCCGCTGTCACTCGCATGGTCGAGGACTACGTCACCCTCATCTGGAAGGCCTACGAATGGCCTGGCGGTCGCCCCGCCACCACCGAGATGGCCGAACAGCTGGGAGTGACCGCCTCGACGGTGTCGGCGAACCTCAAGAAGCTCGCTCGCGACGGTTACATCGACTACGAACCCTACGGGCAGATCGTGCTCACCGATGTGGGCCGGCAGATCGCCGTCGAGATCGTCAGACGCCACCGCATCGTCGAGTCCTACCTCGTCGAGGCTCTGGGCCTGACCTGGGATCAGGTCCATGATGAGGCGGATCGGCTCGAACATGCCGTCTCCGATCTCGTGCTCGAACGGATGAACGCAGCGGTGGGAAGCCCGCAGCGTGACCCGCACGGAGATCCGATCCCCGATGCCGACGGGCACACAGCCGATTTCCCGAGCCGGCGGCTGCAGGAGACCACCCCAGGCGTCGAGGTCGAGGTCGTGCGCGTCTCCGACCGTTCGCCTGAACTGCTGCGTTACCTCACCGATCGTGGAATCGTCATCGGCACGAAGCTGCAGGTGAGATCGATCAGCTCGGCCGCCTCTGCGATCGCGGTCCGCGTCGGCGACGAGAGCATCGAACTCGCCCTCGACGCCGCCGATGCGATCCGCGTCGGACCCGGCATCGGCTGAGGCAGACAGAGCCTCAGACCGACTGCGATTCCCGCTCGAGATCCGCGCTGGCCTCGGTGCTTGCTGCGAGTTGACTCACTCTGACCGCAGAGGCAGAGCTGACCCAAAGGAAAAGGCCCGATCGACAGCGGAAATTCGCTGTCGATCGGGCCTTTTCGGGCGCCTCGGCGATGGTGATCCTGCGCTAGGGCGCAGAACTCAGCCGATCAGATCCACCTGAGACCAGGTGCGACTCATCAGGCGTGGACGCGGATGAGGTGTTCGTTGGTGAACGCCTGGAACGCCCACTGAGCGTTCTCGCGGCCGTAGCCGGAGCGGTTGATGCCGCCGAAGGGATACTCCGGTCCGGACTCCATGTGGCTGTTGATCAGCGTCATGCCGGCGTTGATCTTCTTGCCGAACTCCTGGCCCTTCTCCAGGTCGTCGGTCCACACCGAAGACATGAGGCCGTACTCGGAATCATTGGCCAGACGCAGAGCATCCTCTTCGTCCTTGGCACGGTAGATCATCACGGCCGGGCCGAAGAGCTCATTGCAGCCGAGGTCCGAGTGCGGGTCGATGTCCGTGAGCACGGCCGGGGACATGAACCAGCCCGGGCGGTCGAGCTTCTTACCGCCGGTGTGCAGGGTCGCACCATCGGCCACGGCCTTCTCGATCATCTCGATGATCTCGTCGCGAGCACCTTCGGAGGACACGGGTCCCATGCCGACCTCCGGGTCGTCGAAGTCGGAGATCTTCATGGCTTCGGCGGCCTTGACCGCCTCGGCGACGAATTCGTCGTAGAGCTCATCGACGACGATCATGCGCTTCGGCGAGGTGCAGACCTGGCCGGCGTTCGCCAGACGAATCCCGACGAGCTTCTGCGCCACCGAGGCGACGTCCTTCGAGTCGAGGACGACGGCAGGGTCGTTTCCGCCGAGCTCGAGGACCGCGCGCTTGTAGTACTTCGCGGCGATCGCGGCCACCGACGCACCGGCACCCTCGGAACCGGTGAGTGAGAAGCCCTTGACGCGGAAGTCCTTGAGGACCTCCTCGGCGTGGGAGGAATCGAGGTAGATGTTCTGGTACACGCCCTTCGGCAGACCCGCCTCGGTGAGGAGGTCCTCGAAGTACTGTGAGGACTTCGGGCAGATCGACGCCTGCTTCATGATGATCGTATTGCCGACCATGAGGTTGGGCAGCACGAAGCGGGCGATCTGGTTGTACGGGAAGTTCCACGGCATGATGCCCAGCAGCACGCCAAGCGGCTGGTGCTCGACATAGCTGCTGGCCGCACCGGCGGCGGCCAGGTGGGTCGTGGACAGATGGGTGGCGGCGTTGTCGGCCATCCAGCGGGCGGTGCGGGCGACCTTGTCGACCTCGCCGAGGCCCTGCTTCTTGATCTTGCCCATCTCACGGCCGATGATGTCGGTCATCTCATCGGCATTCTCATCGACGAGATCGGCGAACTTGCGCAGGATCGCCGCGCGCTCATGCAGCGGCGTCTCCTTCCACGCCAGATGTGCCTCGTGGGCACGATCGATGTAGGCGGGGATCTCCTCTTTGGGAACCGAGGCGAACTCCTCCTCGACTTCGCCGGTGTTGGCATTGGTGACAGCGAACTTGCTCATGGAACGTCCTTTCACGGGTTGACGATCTGTGCCCTGTAACAAACTACAGTCTCCCGTCATTCCGCGACACTTGAGTCCATCCCTGGGACTACCATTCATCCATGGAGAGAGTGAATGGAATCGGCGGATACTTCCTGCGGGCGGCCGACCCCGAGTCGATGACTGCCTGGTACCGCGACGTCCTCGGCGTCGACTTCGGTGATCACGGGCTGTGGCAGCAGCCGGCCGGACCGACCGTGATGGCGATGTTCGGAGCCGACGCCGACTACTTCGGGACGCGGCCGGAAGGTCAGGACCGGCAGCAGACGATGCTGAACTTCCGTGTATCCGACCTCGACGCGATGATCGCGCAGCTGAGCGAAGCCGGCGCCGAGGTGGCTCCTGAGACCGAGGACATGGAGGGGATCGGCCGGTTCGGTTGGGTCACCGATCCCGAAGGGAATCGGATCGAGCTGTGGGAACCGGAGGAACAGGGCTGAACCTCGGTTGAGCTGGGACTACGCGGCCGCCTCGGCGGTGGCGGGTTGCCTGCGATCATCGATCAGACGGCGTCTGACCGCGAACGACAGGACCGCGGCGATGACGCACATGGCCGCGCCGCCCCACCAGGCGTAGGTGTACTCACCGAAGGCGTCACGGACGGCTCCGGCGGCGAAAGCAGCGGCGGCGGCCCCGATCTGATGGGCCGCGAAGACCCAGCCGAAGACGATGGTGCCGTTGTCACCGAAGATCTCCCGACACAGAGCGGCCGTCGGTGGGACCGTCGCGACCCAGTCGAGGCCGTAGACGACGATGAAGAGGATCATGCTCGGGTGGACCGTGTCCGAGAGCAGCCAGGGCAGAAGCAGCAGGCCGACCCCGCGGAACGTGTAGTACGCAACGAGGAGGATCCGGGGATCGAATTTGTCGGTCAGCCAACCGGAGAACACGGTGCCTACGATGTCGAAGATCCCGACGACCGCGAGCAGGCCGGCCGCCGTCGACGCGGGCATCCCGTGGTCGTGGGCCGAGGGGATGAAGTGGATGCCGATGAGTCCGTTCGTCGTCGCGCCGCAGATCGCGAAGGCGATGGCCAGAGCCCAGAACGAGCGATGACGGGCGGCGAAGAAGAGGCCTGCGAGGGCGCGTCGGGTGGCGCCGGTGCCGCGGCGTTCGACGGGCGTGGTCGGGGCGGCCCCTGCCGTGGGTTGGGTGTCGCCGTCAGGACCTGTCTCGAAGTCGAGGTCGGTCGCGAGATCCGTGTTCGCATCAGCCGCACCGTAGGGCAGGACGCCCAGGTCGGTGGGATGATCGCGGAGGATGAACCAGACCAGCGGCACGGCGGCCATCGCCGCGATGCCGATGAGCAGGGATGCCGGCTTCCACCCCGTGGACTCTGCGATCGTCGCGACCGGCGGCAGGAAGATCAGCTGACCGGTGGCCGACCCGGCCGTGAGGATGCCCATGACCAGCCCGCGGCGGGCGACGAACCAGCGATCGGCAATGGTGGCAGCGAAGACGAGGGCCATCGAACCAGTGCCCAGACCGATGAGCACTCCCCAGAATATGAGCAGCTGCCACGACGCGGTCATGAGCACGCTGCCTCCGGCGCCGAGGGCGACGAGAGCCAGAGCCGCGGCCACGACCTGGCGGATGCCGAAGCGATCCATGAGTGCCGCGGCAAAGGGGGCCGTGAGTCCGTAGAGCAGCAGATTCACGCTCACCGCCAGGGACATGCTGCTCATCGACCACCCGAAGTCCGCGTGGAGCGGGACCATGAGTGCTCCGGGAGCAGCTCGGAATCCGGCGGCGGCGAGCAGGGCGATGAAGGCGACGGCAGCGACCCACCAGGCGGGGTGGATGCGGCGGTGCCGCCGCTGCGCGGGTGGAGTGGTCGACATCGATCCCTCGGACTTTCTTCAAAGAAGTTAAACTGGGGGAAGTATAAGCAGACTTCGTCGAAGAAAGGTAGTCGAGATGGCTTTGCGTTCGGATTGGTCGCAGGAGTTCTGCCCGGTGAAACGGTCCCTCGACGTGCTCGGCGATCCGTGGGTGCTGCTCATCGTCCGCGACGTCCTCCATGGTCGGGGGCGTTTCGATCAGCTGCGCGAGAATCTCGGAATCTCCGAGGCCGTGCTCAGCCGGCGGTTGTCCGGGATGATCGAGGCCGGGCTGCTGACAAAGGTCGACTACGCCGATGGGGCCCGGATCCGGCAGGGCTACGCGGCCACCGAGGCCGCGGCCGATCTGCTGCCGATCCTGCAGCAGCTGTCGCTGTGGGCAGAGAAGCACACCGAACTGCCTGCCGGCGGAGGCCATATGGGACTCATCCACGAAGCCTGCGGGCAGGAGACGACTCAGGGCGAGGTGTGCAGTGCCTGCGGCGAGACTCTGGTTCCCGAACAGATGACCTGGGTCAAGCCGTGGAAGGACGCGCGCGAACGGCTGCAGCCGGCCGGGACTCTGAGCTGAGCCCTGACCGGACTGTACGGTCTGTTGGGACTAGCAGGCCGCCTCGGCGAGGATGGGCTCTGATCGCCGTACCCACGTCCGTTCGACGCGGATCGCCACGGCCACCACGACGAGTGCAGCGAGCGCGAGGACGATGGCGGCGATGACCGTGGAGGTGAAGCCGAACCCGGCGGCGATGACCCAGGCGCCGACGGCAGGTCCCACCGCATTGCCGACATTGAAGGCCGAAGTGTTGACACTGGCGGCCAGGGTCGGCGCCTGAGTCGCGATCTGGAAGACGCGGGCATTGAGCGCCCCGGCGATGGAGAAACCGCTGGCGCCGACGAGGACGATCATGATGACGGCAAGGATCGCATTGTCCGCGACCAGCCACAGGGCGCCGAGACTGAGCGCCAGTGCCGCGAGGCTGCCGACGATATTGCCGAAGATGTTCCTGTCGGCCAAGCGCCCGCCGACGACGACACCGATGAAGGCACCGACGCCGAAGGCCGCGAGGACTGCGGGAACGAGGTCCGCGGGCAGGCCGGCCACCTGAGTGAGCAGCGGGGAGAAGTAGGAGAAGGACGCGAACACCGATGCCTGGAACAGCGCCGTCGTGCCCAGGGCCAACCAGATTCGGGGTCCCTTGAACGCGGCGATCTCGGCACGCAGCAGCGTACGCAGGCTGGGGGCCTCCTCGGCGGGAGCAGGCGATTCTGCTTCATCTGAGTCGGCGGACTGCGCTGAGTCGGCGGACTTCGCGCTCGACCGGGTGGTCACGGCGATGAGAACGGCGGCCAGGGCGGTGACGAGGGCGACCGCCCAGAAGGTCGATCGCCACCCGAACTGGGTGCCGATCCATGTTCCCATCGGCACTCCGACGAGGTTGGCCACGGTGAGCCCGCCGACGAGGCTGGCGAGTGCGCGGCCCTGCACGGCGGCGGGAGCGATGGCCGAGGTGTGGACGGCGGCGACGGCCCAGAACCCTCCGCAGGCGAAGGCCGACAGCACCCGTGAGACCATGAGCACTCCGTAGCTCGGTGACAGCGCTGCAAGGATGTGGAGGGCGGAGAAGCCGATGATCATGACGATCATCGTCGCCCGCCTGGGCAGGGTCAGCGTCAGCAGCGTCATGGCCGGTGCCCCGACGATCATGCCGATGGCGAAACCGGTGATGAGCAGGCCCGCCTGCGGGATCGTCACGCTCAAGTCAGCGCTCAAGGGCTCGAGGATTCCGGCGATCATGAACTCGCTGGTGCCGAGGCAGAAGATCACGGCGGCCAACAGATAGACCTGACCGGGGACCCGAGGCCTCTGGGAAGGCGGTGTTGAAGTGGTCATGGGGTGGGGCTGCCTTTCGTCGAGGCGCCTGGAGCACCTCCGGTTTCGAGCGTGGCCTTGCCTGCCGGAGTGCACAGTCCTGCGACGAAGGCTCGGGCCTGGGCGAGGACGTCCTCTGTGGTCATGACGCGGGCGGCGATGCGCAGGCCGGCGAGCACGCTGTGGATGAGTGGGGCATGGATTCGGGGGTCGAGGTCAGCGAGGATATGGCCCGCGGTCTGACCGCGCTCGATGATGCCTGAGTAGGTGTCGAGCCACGCGGCGCGGTCGGCGTCGAGGATCGAGCACACGGCATCGACTTCGCGGCCGAGCTCGGCAGCTGTGTTCGCCGACAGGCACCCGGTCCGGTTCTCGTCGTCGCACTGCTTCTTCAGCTCGCCGCCGAGGCGGTGCATGAGCAGGACGGGCGCGGGTTCAAGGCTGTGCTCGAGTTCCTCCCTGAGCGGGATGCCTGTGGCCGTATAGTCACGCAGGGCGCGGAGGAAGACGGCGTCAAGGCTGTCGAAGGTGTTGTAGAAGCTCGAGCGGCCGATGTTCGCGCGTTCGCAGACCAGTCCGACATCGGTTCCCGCATAGCCATGCTCGCTGAACACGGCGATGGCGGCATCGATGACGGACTGCTCGTCGAAGCTCTTCTTCCTGCCCATGTGACGAGACTAAAGCATTTTGGACAACAGTGTCCAATATTATTTCACGGGGGAGTCGATCCGCCTCGTTCGTCGAGCCGGTCGTATCTCCTGGCCGGTCTCGACGGTCGTGCCTTCAGGCCCCGACGTCGCCGAGGTGGTGCCGGATTTCGTGGAGTCCGTAGAGCGTGAGCGAGGCGACGGTGAAGGCGTGACCGTCGGAGCGGAAACCCCGACGCTCCCATTCCTCCCCGCTGACCTGGGACAGGAGGCCGGCGTAGGACTCCGCGGCCGCACAAAGGGCGGGGGCCACCTCGGCGGGATCGGCGTGGGCATAGTCGGATTCGACGGCGACCGCATCGCCGTCGAAGTTGTCCAAGGTCGGGTCGGTCTCGGCCAACATGCGCTCGGTGCGACGGCGGAATTCGTCGAGGACGTCGCGCATATGAGCGGCGTATTCGACGTCCGACCACCGGTCCGGACTGCGCCGTTCGGTGGCGTCATCCCTGGTCAGAACCGTCTGCCAGGTGGCGGCCGCCTCGGTGAGGGTGGTCGGGACGCCGGTCGGGTCCTCGGTGCCGGTGAAGCCGCATTCGGAGCAGCCCGCGGCGAGGACATCGGTCCAGTCGCGGGCGTCAGGGGTGATCTCGCTCATTCGCTGTCCTGTTTGGAGCTCGACTTCTTGCTTCCGGATTTGGTGGTCCCGGTTGAGTTCTTTCGGGACCTTTTGCCACTCGTCTTCTTGCCGTCATTGAGGATCTCGGCGAGCACGGTGGCCTGGCTGATGTCATCGCGCTTGGCCGCGGTGAGCAGGGTCAAGGTCCCCTTCTGCGCGAGCTCGCGCAGCTCATCGAGGGCCTGCTCGGCTTCATCGCTCTTCAGTTCCTCGCGGAAGCGGCGGGCGAACTCGTCGAACTTCTCCGGATCGTGGGAATACCATTTGCGCAGTTCGGTCGAGGGCGCGACGTCCTTGACCCAGTCGTCGAGTTCGGCCTTGTCCTTGCTGACCCCGCGCGGCCAGACTCGGTCGACGAGGATCCGGGCCCCATCGGACGTCTGCGCTTCGTCGTAGATGCGGCGGACCTGGACCATGTGTGTGCTGCTCTTGGCGGAGCTCTTCTTCTCGGACATCGGCGGATGCTCCTTTCGCTCGCTTCCCTTCGAGTCTACGACGCGAAGACAGCGGCAGTGCCCGCTTGCCTCTGCCGCTCTTGTCGACAGCTGTTCCTGACAACAGCTGCACTTGACGGCTGTCGGTATGAACACCGTGGCCACTCGCGCCCGGTGAGGCGTAGACTCCGAGACGTAGGTCACCTTGGTGTCCCTCGGTGCACCGTTCCGGATTCGAGAGCGGAGGAGATGATCCAGTGACCGTCTGGCAACAGGCAGTCCCCAATGGGAAGAGTCCGCAACGGGTGCTGGTCCCACCGTCGCCGTCTGCGATCTTCCTCGTCCTCACGGTCCGCCCCGGATTCGAGAGCAGAGTCAAGGACTTCCTGTCCGAGACTGCAGGGTTGACCCGAACCGTCGGCTTCCGTTCCCGCGAAGCCGACCTCAGCTGTGTCACGGGCATCGGCGCCGACCTCTGGGACCGCATGTTCACCGCGCCCCGCCCCCGGGGTCTCCACCCGTTCATCGAACAGCGCGGAGACGTCCACGCGGCACCGTCCACCCCGGGTGACCTGCTGTTCCACATCCGCGCTCGCCGATGAATCGAGCGTCCCCCTGCACCTGTGATGAGGCCGCCTTCACTCACGGTCGGGTCGCCTTCACTCGTGGTGAGGTTGTCGGAATGACCGACGAGCCGCTGGTGTGCAGGCTTCTGCCCCGCCGGGGCGCGGAGTTCGACAGTGTCCGTCATCGAGTTTCGGCCACTTCGTCATCGGGTTCTGTTCCAGTCATCGAGTTTTCTCCCGATGACTGGAACAGAACCCGATGACTCATTAACGGGGAGTGGAAGCGGCGTATTCGATGGACTCTCCACGTTGCTCGGGTGGAAACACGTGAGTTCGCTGGGAAGACTGCTGTAAGGGATGTTGTCGCAGACCTCGTGGTGGAAAATGGCTTTGCCGGACCCTCGGTACTCTTCCGGGGGCAGATAGAGCGGACGAACGGACGATGATGACCGCTGTAGAACCTGGGCCGAACGGCTCGATGTCACCGAAGGGCAAGCAGACAGCTGCCGGTGCGGAGATCGGGGCGCTCATCGGCGCCGGCTTCGGGCTGCTGTTTCTCATCATCAACACCGGACAGTTCTCGACCCTCGGGCGCACGCTTGTCATCGCGGTCGGCGTCATCGTCTTCGCCGGCATCGCGGTCCTCGCGGTTCGCGGACTGCGGCGGAACCGTGGTAGAGGCGGCCGCCTCGGCGAATCGGGGACACGTGGTCGTCGGGAACCGCCGTTCGGTCGCGCCTACTGGATCATCGTGCTCATCGAGGCGGTCCTCCTGTTCGCCGGAGCCCGACTGCTGGCGAGCCTCGGCCATCCGGAGCTCGGAGTGGCATGGGTGGCCGTGGTCGTCGGCACTCATTTCTTCGCGCTCGGCCGCGTGTTCGGGCTCGACCGCTTCCACGTGCTCGCCACCGTCGTCACCCTCTGCGGAATCGGCGGATTCATCGCCTTCTTCGCCGCGGCTCCGGCGTTCATCCCGGTCATCAGCGGCGTCATCTCGGGCTTCGTGCTGCTCGCCTTCGCCATGTGGGCCCTGGTCCCGACCAAACGGTAGAGCCCGGCACGCATTGAGTTTCGTTCTGTTCGTCATCGGGTTCTGATCCAGTCATCGGAATAAAACTCGATGACTGGATCAGAACCCGATGGCTCCCCACGACGTGGCCGGGCCGAAGCAGCCGCTCACGTCGCTTCGCGTGCGCTCGTGGCCAC
Organism: Brevibacterium permense; assembly: GCF_025506275.1. Lineage (GTDB taxonomy): Bacteria > Actinomycetota > Actinomycetes > Actinomycetales > Brevibacteriaceae > Brevibacterium > Brevibacterium permense_A. Next base: position 22,062 of record NZ_QYCP01000086.1, on the reverse strand, counting down.
TCGGCGGGGCGGGAGGTCAGTCTTCGGCGGGGGCTTCGGGGACCCCGGTTCCGTCCTTCTTCAGCGGCTGCACGCGCGGCGGCGGGAATTCCGGAGCCTGGGCGGCGGGACGGGCCTCCAGCCCGGCGAACACCTCGGCGATGGCGCGGTCGAGCTGCGGATCGTCGGCGGCGAAGAGCTGACCGGGATCGTGCTCGACCTCGATATCGGGCTCCACGCCGTAGTTCTCCACACTCCAGCCCTTGCCGTCGATCCAGAAGGCATAGCGCGGCTGCGTCACTCCGGTGCCATCGACGAGATCGTAGCGACCATCGATGCCGACGACTCCGCCCCACGTGCGCACGCCGATCACCGGGCCGATGCCCCTGGCCTGCACGCGCGCGTTGATGATGTCGCCGTCGGAGCCGGAGAACTCATTGGCCACGAACACCACAGGCCCGCGCGGAGCATCTTCGGGGTCCCGGTCCATCTGGTCATAGCTGCGAGCCGCACCCCAGGCAACCACCTGGTCGGCGAAGCGTTCGGCCACCAGAGCACTCGTGTGCCCGCCTCGGTTGAACCGCACATCGGCGATGACGCCCTCGCAGGCCATGGCCTGTCGCAGATCCCGGTGCATCTGCGCCCACCCGTAGGAGGTCATGTCCGGGACATGCACATAGCCGATGCGGCCGGATGACTTCTCGGCCACATACTCCCGGCGGGAGCGCACCCAATCCTGGTAGCGCAGCTTCTCCTCGGTGGGCAGCGGAATCACGGCGACTGTGCGGTCCTTGCGACCGCGGCGCAGAGTGAGCTCGACGATCGTGTCCGCGGCCCCCTGCAGATGAGCGGCGGGACCGGCCGCCTCGTCGACGGGCTGACCATTGACAGCCACGATGACATCGCCGGGCTGCGCCCCGACTCCGGCCTGGCGCAGCGGCGACCTTGCCTCCGGTTCACTGCTCTCACCAGGCAAGATGCGAGAGATTGTCCACCCCTCGGCTGTGCGTTCGAAATCCGCGCCGAGGAAGCCGAGCTTCTTCGACGCATCTCCCAGACCGGTCGGCGGGCTGACATAGGCATGCGAGGTGTTGAGCTCGCCCACGGTCTCCCACAGCACGTCGACGAGGTCGTCATGGGTCAGTGCCTTTGCGGCCACGGCACGCCAGCGCAGCGTGACCGACTCCCAGTCCACCCCGTTCATGTCCTCGCGCCAGTAGTGGTCGCGCATGATCCGCGAGTTTTCCTCGAACATCTGCAGCCATTCGGCCCGACGGTCGAGCTCGAACCGCAGACGTGAGATGTCAACGGAGACGAACTCATCATCGTCGGACTCGACCTTCCGGTTCGCCGGGACCACACTGATCGCATCGTCGCTGCGCACGACGAGCAGCTTGCCGTTCCCGGAGATCGCATACTCATCCGCCTTGTCGACGACGGTGGTGACCTTCCGCTTCGCGAAATCGAAGAACTGGATCACCTCGGCGGGCTTGTCACCGGCGTCTCCCGCCCGCCCGGTGCCGAGCTCACCGGCTTCGACATCCCCGGTGCGCAGCCAGACGAGACCGCCCTCGGCGGATTCGAGATCCCGGAAGACCCCCGAGGCGACGGGGAACGGGACGATGCGCTCCTCCGCTCCCTCGAGCTCGACTTCGACGGTGTCGGCCGGCTTGTCCCCGCGGCCACGCTCGGACTTCGCATCCTCGGCGACCTCGCCGATCGCCCACCCGGCGGCACTCGGTCCGAACGGTGCGGGCTCGTCGGAGGCTAAGGGCAGCAGCCACGGTCGAGTGACGCCGTTGAATGACAGGTCGAAGGAATGCTGGTTGTACGAGGGATCGAAGGTGCGGTCGGAGAGGAATGCGACGAACTTCCCATCCCGGGTGAACGTCGGTGAGAAGTCGTTGAACTTGCCCGTCGTCAGCGGCCGGGCCTCGCGATCCGACTTCACCTCGGCGATCATCAGCTGCGCAAGCAGCTCCTCGCCCTGCGTCGGCTGTGACCACACAAGGTACTTCCCATCGGGGGAGAACCGCGGATCGCGCGCCTCGCCGTGACCCGAATGGCCGACCAGCCGCGTCCGTCCGTTGCCCACCTCGACGGTCCGTATCGACCCGTCGTGGGAGATCGTGGCGAGCATCTTCCCCGCCGGATCCGCCTGCAGATGCAGGACCCGTCCCAGGGCTCCGGCCCCGATTCGCCGAGGCGGCTTGTCCCCGGTCACGGACGCGACCTCGATCGCGTCCTCCCCTTCGACATCCGTGATGTACGCGGCAAACCCGGTGTCCCCGAGGACGAGGGGTTCGCGGGTGCGGATCGACGAATCCGCGCACAGCGCCCGGGCCGGGCCCTCGCGGTGGGCGAGCCAGAAGGTCTTGCCCCGCCATTCCACCACCGAGGCATTGCCTTCCGCGTCGGGGCTGATGCGGTTGAGCCCGGTCTTCGGGTCGAGGCTGAGCGGCTGCACCTGGGTGCCCGGCAGTGTCACTGCGAGGGTGCGGACCTCGGCGTCGAGGCTGTCGAGGATCTTGATCGCCCCACGGGAGTGCCAGACGATGCGGGTGCCGTCGGTCGTGGCGTCACGGACATAGCCCTCGGCCTCGACCTGGTGCGTGAGCTGCCGTGGTTCGACCGAGTCATCACCCGAACTCGCCGAGGTGGCCAGTCCGTCGATGATCCACAGATTCGCCTGTTCATCGGCATGGTGAGGGAAGGTCGCTGCCCGGTCCGAGGTGAACACGAGCGAATCGCCGACCCACAGCGGATCGGTCAGAGAGGCCCCGTCCTCGCGCAGCAGCCGCTGCCACCGGGCCCCGGACCCATCTCCGATGCCGGCAGCGTTCACGTTGCCGACCCGATCGAGCCACAGCCTCGGCGCAGTCCCACCCCGGTAGCGCTTCCAGTGCGCGGGCGGACGGGAGAACGGCGTCGACAGAGCTGTCACTCCCGAATGATGCCTGGCCAGACCCGAGGCACGACCGAACGACAGCCGATCGACCTCACCGTCGAGGCTCACGGACTTCACAACATGGTTGCGGACCTCGAACTCCCCGGCATTCGCACCGACGAGGACACGGGCGGCATCGGCCCACCCGAGCATCGTCATCGCGCTCGACCCCAACCAGGTCAGCCGACGCAGGGACCCGGTGGCCACCTCGGCGACCATGAGCTCTGCCTGGCCGGTGCGGAAGGAGACGAACGCGACGTGCGCTGCATCTGGGGAGATCCTCGGTGACCGGACCGGCGCATGATCAGAGGTCAGGCGCCAGGCGCGACCGCCGGCGGAGGGAACGAGCCAGACATCGTCGTCGGCGGTGAAGGTGATGAGATCGGACTGGATATGGGGATAGCGAAGATAAGTCACGTGACCCACATTACAAGCTCGACTGTGCGGCGACCGCGGGCCGGAACCGATGCCCAGGCAACTTGCACCCGGCAATAGAATGGGCACATGCCATCTCTGACTTCTGTGCTCACGGACCGTTTCTCCGCCGCCCTCTCCCAGGCTTTCGGTGAGGACTTCGCCGGACGTGACCCCGTCATCCGCAGCAGCCAGTTCGCAGACTTCCAGGCCAATGTGGCCCTGCCGCTGGCCAAGGAGCTGAAGTCGAAGCCGCGCGATATCGCCGCACAGATCGTCGAGAATCTCGACCTCGAGGGCGTGTGCGAGACCCCGGAGATCTCCGGACCCGGGTTCATCAACCTCACCTTCACCCCCGACTTCCTCGCCTCCACCCTCGAAACTGGGGATGCCGCAGCGGCACCGGCAAACGAGGCCCCACAGAAGATCGCCATCGACTACTCGGCCCCGAACGTGGCCAAGGAGATGCACGTCGGGCACCTGCGGACCACCGTCGTCGGCGACGCCCTGGCCCGCACCCACGAATTCCTCGGCAACACGGTCATCCGCCAGAACCACATCGGCGACTGGGGCACCCCCTTCGGCATGCTCATCGAGCACCTCATCGACGTGGGAGTCGACTCCGACGAGGCCTCCGAAGTGTCCGAGAACCCGAACGCCTTCTACCAGGCGGCCCGGGCGAAGTTCGACTCCGACGAAGCCTTCGCCACCCGCTCCCGTTCCCGCGTCGTCAAACTCCAGGGCGGCGACGAAGAGACCCTGGGACTGTGGACGACGCTCGTCGGCTACTCCCGCGAGTACTTCAACCGCATCTACTCCCTCCTCGACGTCACCCTCACCGACGCCGACCTCGCCGGAGAGTCCACCTACAACGATATGCTCGCCGAGGTCTGCGACGAGCTCGAGGCGAAGGGTCTGGCCACGATCTCCGATGGAGCGCTGTGCGTGTTCCCCGAAGGCTTCACCGGCCGTGAGGGCGAACCCCTGCCGCTCATCATCCGCAAGTCCGACGGCGGGTACGGCTACGCCACGACCGACCTCGCGGCCGTCCGCAACCGGGCGATCAACCTCGGTGTGAACCGGGCGCTCTACGTCGTCGGCACCCCGCAGGCCATGCACTTCGAGATGGTCTTCACCGTCGCCCGCGCGGCCGGCTGGCTGCCGGAGACCTTCAGCCCCGAACACGTGAAGATCGGCAATGTGCTCGGATCCGACGGCAAGATCCTGCGCACCCGTTCCGGTGCCCCGCTGCGCCTGGCCGAACTCCTCGAAGAGGCCGTGACCCGGGCGAAGACGACCCTGTCAGAGTCGAGCGTTGACTTCGGCCCCGAGGAGGCCGACGAGGTCGCGCGCATCGTCGGCATCGGTGCGGTCAAGTACGCCGACCTCTCCGTGGCTCACGACACTTCGTACACCTTCGACCTCGACCGGATGCTCGCCCCTATCGGCAACACCGCCCCGTACCTCCAGTACGCCGGTGCCCGCATCCGTTCGATCGGACGCAAAGCCGAGGCAGAAGGCGTCGATGCCTCCCAGGTCGCGAATGCTGCGATCAGCCTCGGTGAGGCTGCCGAACGTGAACTCGCGTTGTCGATCCTCGGCTTCGCCGATGTGGTCACCGAGGTGGCCGCCGGGTCGACGCCCCACCGCCTGTGCACCTACCTGTTCGATCTCGCCCAGGCATTCACCTCGTTCTACGAGCAGTGCCCGGTGCTCATCGCCGAGACCGAAGAGCTGCGCGACTCCCGGCTGCGGCTCTCGGCGATCGTGCTCGAGGTCCTCCAGGCCGGTCTCGGTGTGCTCGGCATCCGCGTTCCCGAGCGGATGTGAGTTCGCCTCACCGGCCCTCCGCGAAGAGGATGCTGCCCTGGATCGTTCTGGGCATCGTCATCCTCGCCCTCAACCTGCGCACCCCGATCATCGCGCCGACGGCGATCCTGCCCGACATCCAGGAGGGCACGGGATTCAGCGCGGCCGGACTCGGTCTCCTCACCGGTCTGCCGGTTCTGCTGTTCGCCCTGGCCACGCCGCTGGCGGGGAAGTTCATCACCCGCCTCGGGGCCGAAGCCACGGTTCTCGCCTGTCTGTCCGGTGTCCTGCTGGGCACAGTTCTGAGGTCGGTCGGTCCGTCCTGGCTCGTGCTCGTGGGCACCGGAATCATCGGCCTCGCGATCACCCTGGGCAATATAGTCGTGCCCGTCCTCATCCGCCGCGAGGTCCCGTGGGAACAGGTGTCAATGGTCACCGGCCTGTACTCGGCGATGATGAACGTCGGGTCGATGGCCACCCTCATCGGCACCGGCCCGCTGGCCGCGGCCTTCGGTTGGCGCTGGGCGCTGGCCGCATGGAGCGTTCTCGCCCTCGCTGGGCTCGGTTTCTGGATGGTGCTCATCCGCGTGCGCGTGCGCCGCGAGGGGGAAGCCGCCCGAGCTGCCGCGGAGGCCGTCGATTCGACTGACCCTTCACTCGCCGAGGCGGCCGCCCCCGCCGCGAAGCAGTCGTGGGCCGAGGCTCCCGGCTCCTTCCGAGTGATCATCGCGCTGCTCATCATCACGTTCTCCGGGCAGTCGACCGCCTACTACGTGACGACGACCTGGCTGCCGAGCTACCTCGGCGACACGATCGGGCTCGCCCCGACCGCCGCGGGAGGCACGGCATCTCTGTTCCAGATCGCGGCGATCCTCGGCGCCTTCGGAGTGCCGCTGCTGGCTGTGAAGGCGAAGCCGTGGGTGCCCGTGGCGATCGTCGCCGCGCTCTGGCTGTCCCTGCCTGTGGGTCTGCTGGCGGCCCCCGGCGCGTACTGGCTGTGGGCGACCACCGGCGGCATCGCCCAGGGCGGCGGGTTCACGGCGATCTTCTCGATCATCGCCCGTACCGCCGGCAGCGACGCCCAGACCGCGTCAGCATCGGCGCGCGTGCAGTTCGGCGGGTACCTCGCAGCGACCTTGGCCCCGCCGTTCGCCGGTTGGCTCAATACCGCGACTGGCGGGTGGACGGCACCGCTGCTGCTCATCCTCGCCGCCACCCTCGCGTTCACGATCACCGGTCTCGTGGCCGCTCGCCGTGCCGGAGGCTTCCCCCGAGGCGGGCGCGAGGTCCTCGACCCCGAATAGGCTCTCCCTCCCTTCTTGCTACCCGACGGCGGCCCAGCAACCTCGCGCCAGGTTGCTGGGCCGCCGTCGGGTAGCAAGAAGGAGGCAACACCCACAGAAACACCGAGGCGGCCCACCGTAATGGTGGGCCGCCTCGGCGACGGTGATGCGAATCCGTGGATTCGCCTGGTGACTGACCAGCGTGACTGATCAGTCGTCAGTGACTCAGTGCTTGGCGTCGGAGCCTTCGGCAGGCTTGACGGCCGGCTTCGGTGCGGGGACCTCGTCCGCGGCCTCAGCCTTGGTCGAGGGCACAGCGGTCTGCGAGACCTCGGTGGCCGCGGCCTGGCGCGAAGCCGGGGTGGAACCGACCGGACGGGCATCGGCGGGACGGTTGTTCGGCAGCGGGGTCGACCAGGGATCCTCGACCGGCTGGGCCTTCTTCCACACGTAGTAGCCGATTCCGGCGGCCGAACCGATGACGAGGGTCCACACAAGTGCGGCCTTTCCGCCACCGGACTTGCGAGCGGTGTCCTTCTCGATGCGCTTGCCGGCGTTGGCGAGAGCCTTGCGGGCCTTCTTCATGGCCTTCTTGTCACCGGTGAGGCGGACAGCCAGGTCATCGATGAGCTTCGGGGTCTCGGCAGCGGACAGCGAAGTCGCGGCGTTCGATGCGAACTTGCCGGCGCGTTCGGTGGCTTCGGGGCGGTAGGACTCGAGCTTGTCGGCCCAGTCGTGGACCCGATGATTGGCCTTGTCGGCGAGAGCTTCGACCTGCGGACGCGCCTTCTCAGCGAACTCTTCGGCCTTGCCGGCCAGAGCCTCGACCTGGGGGCGAGCCTTGTCTGCGGCCTCACGCAGCTTAGGGGCTGCGTTCTCGCTGGCATCTGCCAGGACTCGGAGCGACGTCTGCTTCGCGGAATCGAGCTTCGAAGTGAGCTGATCTCGAGTGGGCTTCTTCGACATAAACAGTTCCCAATCCTTAGATGTCTGTGGTCAGGTGATCATTGACCAGTCTACGGCCTAGGGGCAACCCTGTGGACAGCGGACGTCATCGAATTGTCTGCGGATCGCCTGACAGGTTGGGCAATGGACCTGGTGCGAAACTGCATTCGCCGCCTCGGCGTGGAAGAATGAAGGCATGACTACAGCTTCGACACATACCGCAGTCCTGCACACCAACCACGGTGACATCACCATCAACCTCTTCGGCAATCATGCTCCGAAGACCGTGGCCAACTTCGTCGAACTCGCCCAGGGTGAGCGTGAGTTCACCGATCCCTCGACCGGCGAGCCGACCAAGCGCCCGTTCTTCGACGGACTCGGCTTCCACCGCATCATCTCGAACTTCATGATCCAGGGCGGCTGCCCGCTGGGCACCGGCACCGGCGGACCCGGCTACACCTTCGATGACGAGATCCACCCCGAACTGCAGTTCGACCGCAAGTACCTGCTGGCCATGGCCAACGCCGGCAAGCAGATGGGACGCGGCACCAACGGCTCGCAGTTCTTCATCACCACCGCCGAGACCCCTTGGCTCAATGGCAAGCACACTATCTTCGGTGAGGTTGCCGACGAAGCCTCGCAGGGGGTCGTCGACGAGATCGAGGGTGTGCGCACCGCTGCGATGGACAAGCCGGTCGAGCCGGTCGTCATCGAGAAGGTCGACGTCACCGCGAAGTGAGTCACTGTCCGTAGAGGACCGCTGAGTACCATGGTGTGATGGACACACCTGAGGAGGGCTCGGCACGGGAAACCGGCCGGGCCCTCTCTGCATCCCCGCCGCTGATCACCCGCACGCTCCTCATCGTCACCATCGTGGCGTTCCTCGCGGAGCTCATTCCCGGCCTCGACCTGCTGCGCCGGCTGAGCTTCGTGCCTGCACTCACGCTCGAACAGCCGTGGCGGGTGCTCACGGTCGCCCTCGTTCACGAAGAGCCCTCACCGTTTCACCTGCTGGCGAACATGATCGGACTGTTCTTCTTCGGATCCTTCGTCGAGCGGGCGTTGGGGCATTGGAAGTTCCTGACCGTCTACATCATCGGCACTGCGGGCGGTTCGGCCGTGGTGCTCCTGCTGGCCGATCCCCTCAGCGTCGCTTGGGTGACGCATCATATCGGTGCTTCGGGCGCAGTGTTCGCGATCGTCGGTGTCCTCTTGGCCCCGACCCGTCGGCTCGACCGGAACATCGCCGGAGTGCTCGTGTTCGTCGCGCTCAACTTCGGCTATGGATTCCTCGTCGCGGGCGTGTCCTGGGAGTCCCACCTCGGCGGTCTGCTCACCGGATTCGTGCTCGGCTGTGCGGGGCTGCTCGGGCCGCAGCGCTCACGGACGCTCGTGTTCACGTCGACCTCGGTTGGTCTGGTGGTGCTCCTGGCGGCCGGCGGAGCGTGGAAGCTGGCCAGCCTCTCAGCCCTGCCCTGAGCTCGGAGCTCGGATTCCGAACTCGGCTGAGGCCCCTGGACTCAGTCGCAGAGTGCGACGATTTCGACTGCTGGGCGGAGTCGCACAGGTGCTATCAGGCTTCTACCAGACAAAAGCCGTTTTGTGTGCACTCTGCAGTGGAAAATTCTTTGTCCACAAGCTCTATCCACAACGTGGATAACTTACACTCGTGTGTTTAGCTTGGTCAGAGGCTCAAAATAAGTTTTCCACAAGCGACTCACCCAGCTTGGGTATAACTCGTCGCTTGTGGATTGTTGATACCGGGGCGCCGCTGTCGGAGCGAGGGGGACCGGTGAATGCAGATTGTCTGGTCGATCCGCGGTGATTCAGAGCTCGGAATCACCGCGGATCGACCAGACAATCGGAGCGATTGCGGCCGGGGTCGGCTACCGCCAGCGTGTGGACATGATCAGACCCGCCACGAAGAAGGCGAAGCCGATGAGGATGTTCCAGTTGCCCCACGCTTCGACGGGGAAAGCGCCCTGGGTGATGTAGAAGGTGACGAGCCAGATCAGGCCGATGAGCAGGAGGCCGATGAGGACCGGCAGGAACCAGCTCGGGTTCGGTTTGATGGTCTGCTGGCCCGAGGTCGAGGTATAGCTCGCGGTCTTGCGACCCTGCGGGCGCTTGGCGGGATTGCCCGAGCGGGACGTGCGCTTGGCGGCCGCACTCTTCGAGCCGGTTGTCTTGGAGGCCGATGATTTGGAATCAGAGGCCTTCGAGTCGGATGTCTTCGACGACTTGGCATCCTTGGCCGACTTCTCGTTCTTGGTCGAGTCGGACTTCGTGGCCGACTTCTCTTCCTTCGACGCTTTGTCCTTCTTCCCGGCTGCCGCGGTCGCTGAGTCCTTCGCGGAATCGTCCTTCAGATCATCCGCAGCAGACTCCGTCGCATCCGACTCGGTGTCAGCTACCTCGGCGGCATCGGTGTCGAGCGATTCGGTCTCGAGTTCCTCGGCCTCGGTCGCTTCGACCGCTTCTGCGGTTTCGGCCTGCTTCGCCTTGGCCGCCGACGAAGTGCGAGAAGTGCGCTGGGGGCGTCCTTTGGACTTGGCCACAAGTACTCCTTTGTCGGCCGACCGTCGTTGAGGTCGCCGAATGAATGGTTGGGGACGATCGCAGACCAGTCTACTCGGGGCGGGGGTCACAGTGAAAAACTCCGACTACCCTGAAAGCGCCCCGAGCGCGCCCCGAACAATGATTCTCATAGGATAAAGTGCATAGGGGTGTCCCCGCCTGTCTTCTTCGACGGCCCCCGACAATGCAGTGACAGTCACGGAGCAGAAGTGGTGAATAGTTCCTCCTCGGGTAACGAACCGGGCGTGAATCCGCCCTCGCGACCCACTATCCGTCCTGCTCAGAGACGGCAGGCTCCATCTGACTACGGTGACCAGCAGCTCGGTCACTCCGCCGATCAGTCTGCAGGTGGTTCCGGTGCCGCCGGCGATCAGCCGTTGCCCAGCCGACGCGAGCTGCGACGTAGGGAAGCCGAAGCCGCCGCAGCCCAGGGCGAACCGACCGCCGTCTACTCCGACGCCCCACCCGTCTACGAACAGCCCCACCCGACGCACGCGCAGGCTACACAGGCCATGCCCGCGGTCCCCCAGGGTCACGGTGGACCGCAGACGCACGGCCACGTCGGCGAGGATCAACGCCAACCGCAGGCCGCACCCCAACCTCAGGGCCGGCCTCAGACCCGCCGCCAGCGGCGACGCCAGCCCGTGGAGAAGGAACCGCTGGGCCCGATCCGCGGGACCGTGCGCACCTTCGGCGAACTGTGCATCACGGCCGGTCTCGTCCTCATCCTCTTCGTCGTCTGGCAGCTGTGGTGGACGGATATCCAGGCGAACCGCGACAACGAAGTGCTCGCCGACGAACTCACTCAGGACTGGGCGAACCAGGATCCGAACGAGCTGCCCGACGACCCGGACGAACCAGTGGTCTCCGACCCTGTGGGCAAGAACGAGGCCTTCGGCATCTTCTACATCCCGCGCTTCGGCGACGACTACTACCGCACCGTCGCCGAGGGCGTCGACCTCGAACCCGTGCTCAACCGGATGGGTGTGGGCCGCTATCCGAACTCGGCGATGCCGGGCGAAGTCGGGAACTTCTCCATCGCCGGCCACCGCGTGACCTACGGCAAGCCGCTCAACCAGATCGCGAATCTGCGCCCGGGCGATGAGATCATCGTCCAGACGAAGGACGGCTTCTACACCTACACCTTCCGCAACTTCGACATCATCCTCCCCGATGCCGTCGAAGTGCTCTCACCCGTGCCCGACGCTCCCGACTTCAAGGGCAAGGACCGGATCCTGACGATGACGGCCTGCAACCCGATGTTCTCCGCCCGGGAGCGCTACGTCGCCTACGCCGAACTCACGGACTGGACGCCGGCCGGCGACGGAGCGCCGGACAATATCAAGGACTCGAAGGCCTATGACAAGGTCAGCAAGAACGGCGGTGCCTGATATGTACGCATTCATCTGGCGGATCCTCCCGGGCAATTGGGTGGTCAAGCTCATCCTCGCCCTCATCCTCATCGCGGCTGTCGTGCTGCTGCTCATGCAGTACGTCTTCCCCGTGATCGCCCCGTACATGCCCTTCAACAACGCCACAGTGACCGAAGGCGGACAATGACAAAGATCCTCGTCATCGACAACTACGACAGCTTCGTCTACACGCTCGTGTCCTATCTGCGTGAGCTCGGCGCGGATGTCGACGTCGTCCGCAACGACGACATCCCCGCCTCCGCGATCGCTGAGACCGTGAGCGCCTACGACGGCGTGCTCCTGTCCCCGGGCCCCGGCGTGCCCGCAGAATCCGGGGTCTGCCCGCCCCTTCTGTCCTGGGCGGAGACGGCCGGCATGCCCGTGTTCGGCGTCTGCCTGGGCCATCAGGCACTCGGCGAGGTGTTCGGCGCCGAGGTCACCCACTCTCCCGTGCTCATGCACGGCAAGACCTCGGTCATCACCCACGACGGCGAAGGCATCTTCTTCGGCTGTCCGAGCCCGCTGACAGTCACCCGCTACCATTCGCTGGCGATCGTCGACGAGACCCTCGACCTCGAGAAGTTCGCCGTCACCGCCCGCACCGACGACGGCATCGTCATGGCCATCGAACATCGGGAGAAGCCCCTGTTCGGCGTCCAGTTCCACCCCGAATCCGTGCTCACGGAATGCGGCTACCTCATGCTCGGCAACTGGCTTGAGGTGTGCGGTCTCGAAGGCGCCGCCCAGGCGGCGGCGGGCATGTCGCCGCTGGCGACCGCGATCGCCTGAGAATTCCCGCCGATCCCTGTTCTCAGGGTTCTCGCCGAGGCGGCCCATCGTTATGATCGTGAGCACAGTGATCCCTGTGCTCAGATGATCCGAATCCGCGCCGGGATCCGTGCATGGCCTCAGGAGCCGTGCACTGCCGACGAACAGGAGACACCGACGATGTCAGAGCCGACCTATCTGCGCGACGAACCGTTCACCGAACTCACCGTCATCGAGGTCCCTGCCACTCCGGCGGCGGTGGTCGAGGCGCGTGAAGTGCACATGTCAGACCTGCCGGAACTCTTCGACGCCTCGTTCTCCGGTCTCTTCCCCGTGCTCTCCGAAGCGGGCCTCCAACCCGCGGGACCGGCTTTCGCCCTCTACACTCGACAGCCGAGCGAAACGGTGGATCTGCAGGTCGGTATCCCCACCTCGGCGGGGCTGAAGAGTGCGCAGCCGATCGCCGGCGGTCGACTCGTCATCCCTGCGGAGCTGCCCGGCGGATCCATGGCCGTGCGCAGCCATCTCGGCGGATATGACGGGCTCGGTGAATCCTGGGCGCAGCTGCTCAAGGACGTGATGGCGGCCGGTCACCATCCGGGGTTGCCGTTCATCGAACTCTATGTCACCGAGCCCAGCCCCGAGGAGGACCCCGCCGATATGCGCACCGACCTGTTCCTCACCTTGGAATGAGAAACACCGACGCAGCGGCCGGGCCAGTCGAAGACTGACCCGACCGCTGTGCGTTCGAGGACCATGGCGCTCAGTTGCCGATTATGCCTTCGGACCAGTTGTCGAAGAGCCCTCCGCCCATCGAGTCCTTGTCCTTCTTATCCTTGTCCTTCTTGTCTTTCTCGTCGTCTCCGCTGTCACTGCCGCCGTCGTCACCGGGAGCGGTCGGGATGCCACCGGGGATCGAGGGGATCGAGGGAGACGGCTCCGGCGGCTTCTTGGCCACCTTCACGGTGATCTCCGAGCCCTGCTTGACCTCGCTTCCGCCGGTCGCGGACTGTTCGAAGACCTTCTTCTCATTGTGTTCGTCGGTCTCGACCTCTTCGGTCTTGCACGTGAGCTGGTACTCATCGCCCTCGAGCGTCTGGCAGGCCTCCTCGGCGGTCTGGCCGGTGACATCGGGGACCTCGACCATGCCCGAGGAGACGACGAGATCGACGTTCGAATCGACATCGACCTCCTGACCGTCGCCGGGCTTGGTCTCGATGACCACGCCCTTCTCCACGTCCGGGGAGTTCTGGGAGATATGGGTGCCGGCCTGCAGCTTCGCGTCGTTGATGATCTTCCGCGCCTGCTCCTCGGTCTTGCCGGAGACGTCGGGGACCTTCACTGACTCGGGGCCCGAGGAGATGATCAGCTTGACGACGCTGTCCTTCTCCACGGTCTGACCTCCGGGAGGATCGGTCTCGATCGCCTTGCCCTCATCGACTTCTGCGCTGTATTTCTCGTCGCGGTCGACTCGCAGACCCTGTTGGATGAGCGCGGATTCGGCCTCATCGGCGTCCATGTTCGCCACATCCGTGACTTGGACCTCGATGACCTCAGGCGGCTTGTTGATCTCATAGACCCACAGGGCCACGGCGGCCAGCGCGAGGAGGACGAAGATGCTGCCGATCCAGACCCAGGCGCGCGACCGCTTCTGCGGCGGACGTTCCTCCTGATTGGTCATGATCGCCGATACGGGCCCGGTTTCGGGAGTGGGCTCGGCCTCGTTGGCATGAGCCAGCGGAGCGGTCATGGGCGGGGCCATCATCGGATACGCCTGCGTGGCCTCGACACCGTCCTCGAAGCTCATGGGACGGCCGTCGCGGGCGGCGAGCACGTCCTCGCGGAAGGTGTAGGCGTCCTGGTAGCGGGCGTCGCGGTCCTTGAGCAGAGCGTGGAGGAGGAGCCGGTCGACGGCCGGTGGGATGTTCGAGTTATAGAAGCTCGGCGGCTGAGGAGTCTCTCCCACGTGCTGGTAGGCCACGGCCAGCTGGGAGTCGCCGACGAAAGGGGGACGACCGGCCAGCAGCTCGTAGAGCAGGCAGGCGGTCGAGTACAGGTCGGAACGGGCGTCGACGACTTCGCCGCGGGCCTGCTCGGGGGAGAGATACTGGGCGGTGCCCACCACCGACTGGGTCTGCGTCAGTCCCGAATTGTCCTTGAGCGCTCGGGCGATGCCGAAGTCCATGACCTTGATGTCGCCCTCAGGGGTGAGCATGACGTTCGCGGGTTTGATGTCGCGGTGGACGATGCCGTTGCGGTGGGAGTATTCGAGCGGAGCCAGGACCCCGGCGATGACGTTGAGCGCCTCGTCGACGGTGAGGGTGCCGTGCTCGTTGAGGACTTCGCGCAGGGTCTGGCCCTCGACGTATTCCATGACGATGAACGGGACGGACACCGACGAGCCGCCGGATTCGACGAATTCCTCTTCGCCGGAGTCATAGACGGAGACGATCCCGGGATGGTTGAGACCGGCCGCGGACTGGGCCTCGCGCTTGAGGCGGGTGTGGAACGACGGATCGCGGGCGAGATCGGAGCGCAGAAGTTTGATGGCCACGCGACGGCCGAGGCGATTGTCGACGCCCTCATGCACTTCTGCCATGCCCCCACGGCCGAGGAGCGCACGAACTTCGTAACGCCCCGACAGCACCTTGGGTTCACTCATGTATGTCCTCCGCTTGTCTCACCCGAGCTTCAGGCTTCATTCTCACCTGAACCGGGTCGAGTTTCAGTATCTCAAACTCTTCGCTTCTCTTAATCGATGCTCTGTATCGATCACTGTCTAGTCATTGCCGTTGTTTCCGTTCTGGTTGCCGCCGGCCTCCGAGCTGCTCGCCGAGCCCGGATTGCTGCCCGCCCCGTCGTTGCCGCTGTTCGGGTTGGAGCTGCCGGAGGTGTCGGCCGAATCGGTCGATCCCGAGGTTTCCGACTCGCCTGACGTGTCCGTCGACGACGTGGAGTCCGATTCGCTCGAGGTCTCGGAGTCCGACGACGAACTCGACGAGCTCGAGGATTCCTGATCGGAGGACGAACCGTTGTCACCGGAGTTCGAACCCTGATCCTGCGAATCGGATGAGGAACCGGAATTCGAGCTCGACTCCGAGTCATTGCCCAGACCCGAATCGGATCCGGAGTCCGAGGCCGGTTCTTCGGGCTGCTC
This sequence comes from Brevibacterium permense, assembly GCF_025506275.1. Taxonomy (GTDB): domain Bacteria; phylum Actinomycetota; class Actinomycetes; order Actinomycetales; family Brevibacteriaceae; genus Brevibacterium; species Brevibacterium permense_A. Next base: position 6,771 of record NZ_QYCP01000086.1, on the reverse strand, counting down.
GGCGGGACCGGCGGAGATGTAGAGGGTCACGGTGTCACCCTCTTCGAAGGTGTAACCGTTGTCGCCCTCGCCGACGTCTGCGACGGTTCCGGCCGCCCGATCCGAGTTGATGTCGGTCGTCTCGACCTCGAGTCCCTTGTTCTCGAGGTTCTGCGTCGCCGAGGATTCCGTGAGTCCGATGTAATCGTTCTTATCGATCTCGATCGTCTTCGCCGCCTCCGAGGTGGGGGCCGAGGTCGACGGTTCCGGTTCGGGTTCGGCATTGCCTCCGCCGAGGAAGAACCACAACAGGGAACCGACCGCGATGAGGGCGATGATCGCAAGGATCCAGATGAGGACGCGGCCCTTGTTCGACTGCTTGTCCTTTTCCAGATCCTGATTCTGCGGATCGTTGGGATCGATCTGTCCCGAGTTCGCCGAGGCGGCTCCGGCACCGGCGGCACCAGCGCCGACGATTCCGGCGGCACCGTTCGGGTACACCTGGGTCGCATCGTTCGAGGAGGTGACGGGCAGGGTCTTCGTCGTTGCTGCCGGTTCCGGGTTGTTGAAGACCTGGGTCAGAGCTTCGGACGCCGCGGCTCCGTGCCGCATCTGCGGCACGAGCTCCTCGGCGCCGGCGATGTCCCCGGCCGAGAGCGCCTCGGCGGCCTTGGCGACCTTGAAGGCATCGGAGGGACGGCGTTCGGGCTTCTTCTCCAGCAGGCAGTCGACGAAGCGGCGCAGCGGTTCGGAGACCGTGTCCGGCAGCGGCGGATGCTGCTGATTGACCTGGGCGATGGCGATGGCCACCTGTGAGTCTCCGGTGAACGGACGCTGGCCGGCCAGGGCCTCATAGGCGATGATGCCCAGAGCATAGAGGTCGGAACCGGGTCCCGAACCCTTTCCGGTGGCCTGTTCGGGGGCGAGGTACTGGGCGGTGCCCATGACCTGCCCGGTCTTCGTCAGCGGTGCCTGATCGGTGACTCGGGCGATGCCGAAGTCCGTGATCTTGACCCGGAAGTCCGGGGTCATGAGGATGTTGCCGGGCTTGATGTCACGGTGGATGACGCCCACCTTGTGTGCGGCGCCGAGGGCCTGAGCGGCCTGTGTGACGATGGAGAGCGTATCGGTCTCGGACAGGGGAGCACTGCGCTCGATGATGGCCGACAGAGCTTCACCGGGCACGTATTCCATGACGAGGTAGGGCGAACCCTGCTCGTCACCGTAGTCGTAGACGCCGGCGATTCCCGGGTCGGAGACTCGGCCCATGTTCTGGGCTTCAGCACGGAACCGGGCGAGGAAGGTCGATTCGGAGAGGTACTCGTCCTTGAGGATCTTCGCCGCGACCTCGCGGCCGAGCACGGAGTCCACACCCTTCCAGACCTCGCCCATGCCGCCGACGGCGATGCGGGAGGTGAGTTTGTAACGGTTGCCCAACAGGGTGCCTTCGACGGGTCTCATTTCTCGACCACCGCTTCCATCATGTTCTTCGCGATCGGTCCTGCGACCGTCGCACCATAAGCTTCATTGCCCGCGTTTCCACCGTTCTCGACTACGACCGCGACCGCGACCTGAGGGTCGTCGGCGGGGGCGAAGGAGATGAACCAGGCATGGGGTGCCGCGCCCTTGGCATGCTGGGCGGTGCCGGTCTTCGCTGCGACCTTCGTATCGCCCATCTTCGCCACCGAGGCGGTGCCGTTCTCGACCACACCGGTCATCATGTCGGTGAGCTTGTCGGCCGTATCTCCGGACACGGGGCGGGACATCTGGCTCGGGCGGGTCTCGGAGATCGGCTCGAGGGTGTTCGCATTGAGCACCCTGTCGACGAGCTGGGGCTTCATCATCTTGCCGCCGTTGGCGATTCCCGCGGTCATCATCGCCATCTGCAGCGGAGTCGACCTGACCTCGTACTGACCGAGGGAGGACTGAGCCAGCTGCGGCGGATTGAGGTCGGACGGGAACGAGGACGGGGTGACATTGAGAGGGATCTCGAGATCCTCGCCGAAGCCGAACTTCTCGGCCTGCTTCGCGATTGCGTCTTCTCCGAGGTCCATTCCCAAGGAGGCGAATGAGGTGTTGCAGGATTCGGCGAGCGAATCGGCCAGCGTCGGCTTGCCCCCGTTGCGGCAGGCACCGGGATGCGAGTTGCCGATCGTGGCCGTCGTCTGCGGCAGATCGAGCGTGGCGGGTCCGTTGAGCTGGGAATCGGGCTCGTAGTCGCCTGATTCCAGGGCGGCCGCGGCGACGAGGACCTTGAACGTCGAGCCGGGCGGGTACAGGTTGCCGCCGATAGCGCGGTTGTAGGCGGGCTTTCCGTCGGCGGCTTCGAGGTTCTTGAAGGCCTGGCTGGCTTCGGTCGAGTCGTGGCTGGCCAGGGCATTGGGGTCCCAGCCCGGGGTCGAGGCCATGGCCAGGATCTTCCCGGTCTTCGGGTCGAGAGCCACGGCGGCGCCGTTCTGGTTGCCCAGCCCGTCCCACGCGGCCTGCTGCACCTTCGGGTCGATCGTCAGCTCGACGGCGGCGCCGCGCGGCTGCTCACCGGTGAAGAAGCTGCCGACCTTGTCATAGAACAGGGCGTCGGAATCGCCGGAGAGGTAATCGCCGGCGGCGCGCTCCATCCCCGAGGCGCCGGACACAACGGAATAGTAGCCGGTCAGCGAGGCGTAGGCGCGCGGATCGAGGTTGTCCGAACCGTATTTGCGCTGGTACTTGTACTTGTCGTCGACGGGCTCCGAATAGGCGATCGGTGTGCCGTCGACGAGGATCGGACCGCGATCACGAGCCAACTGGTCGAGGATCCGCCGGTTGTTCAGCGGATTGTTGTTCAGCGAATCCGCGGTCACGTACTGCACCCAGCTCGTCGACCCGAACAGGAGCGCGAACATGACGAATCCGACGACGGCGATATGCGTCAATGGCTTCTTCATCGTTCACCTCCGGTGGGTCGTTGGTCGGTGGCATCGGTGTCGTTCGGTGCCTGGCCGCGGGGCCGTGCGCCCGCGGGTGGCAGATTCGTGGTCGGGGCTTCGCCATCGAACACGCGGGAGTCCGCCGGCGGCAGGTTCGTCGTGGGGGCATCCTCGTCGACGGTGAGCGCCGATGAGGGCGTATCGTTGGCGCGAGCAACCGCGGGAACGGGTTCGGAATCCTCGGTGATTCTGAGCACTCCGGTGTGGAATTCCTCCACGGGGCGCCTGGCATTGTCCGAGATCCGCAGCAGCAGGCCGATGATCATCCAGTTCGCGATGAGCGAGGAACCGCCCTGTGCGAGGAACGGCGTGGTCAGACCCGTCAGCGGGATGAGGCGCGTAACGCCGCCGACGACGACGAAGACCTGCAGGGCGATCGTGAACGACAGTCCCGTGGCCAGCAGAGTGCCGAAGCCGTCACGCAGCTGCTGAGCGGTGCGGATTCCGCGCTGGAAGATGAAGAGGTAGCACAGCAGGATGACGAAGAGTCCGGCCAGTCCGATCTCCTCTCCGAAGCTGGCGTAGATGAAGTCGGATTCGGCGTAGGGGACCATATTCGGTCGGCCCTCACCGAAGCCGGTGCCGATGAGTCCGCCATTGGACATGCCGAACAGGCCCTGCACGAGCTGGTAGGAACCACCGGGAGTCTTGTTGTACTCCTCGGCGGTCAGCGCATTGAGCCAACCGGACACACGCTGTCCCACGTGGGAGAAGAGGAAGGTCGCCGCAACCGCGCCCGCGGAGAAGAACCCGAGGCCGAGGATGATCCACGAAACCTTCGAGGTAGCCACGTAGAGCATGGCGACGAAGAGGCCGAAGAAGAGCAGCGAGGTGCCGAGGTCGCGTTCGAAGACGAGCACGCCCACGCTGGCGACCCAGGCGACGACGATGGGTCCGAAGTCGCGCAGACGGGGGAACCGGATGCCGAGGATCTTCGGCCCGGCGGCGACGAGCTGGTCCTTGTAGGTGACGAGGTAGCCGGCGAAGAAGATGGCCAGCAGGATCTTCGCGATCTCGCCGGGCTGGAAGGACAGAGAGCCGACGCCGATCCAGATCCGGGCGCCGTTGATGGTCTTGCCGATGCCGGGGATGAGCGGCAGCAGAAGGAAGACCAGGGCGGCGAAGCCCGAGACATAGGTGTAGCGGCGCAGCCAGCGGTGGTCGCGGACGACGAAGATCACGGCGATGGCCAGGCCCACGCCGAGTGTCATCCACACCAGCTGGGTCATCGCCGAACCGAGGTATTCGTCGCGGCCGAGATCGACGCGGTAGATCATGGCCAGGCCGAGGCCGTTGAGCAGCACCGCGATCGGCACGAGCACTGGATCGGCGTATTTCGCCTTGATCCACACGATGATGTGGAGGATGACGCCGAGGGCCGCCAGCCATGCGGCATAGCCGTAGACATTGGCCGGGATGGTGTCTTCGACGCCGAGGCCGACTAGGGCGTATGCGGTGGTGGCGACGGCAATAGCCAGGATCAGGAGACCGAGCTCGGCCAACCGGTAGGTTCTGGGGCGCGCGGTCTGCGAGGGAGCCTGGTTCATCACTGCGACTCCCGGGTGATGGCGTCACTGGGGTCGGCAGACTTCGAATCCGGAGGTGAGGGGGCCGGGTCGCTCGGACTCGTCGAGTCTTCGACATCGCCGGACATGCCGGAGGAGCGATCGGATTCCTTGCGCAGATTGTCGATGATGCGATCGGCCTCATCGCGTGACCCGGCGGGTATCGATCCGCGCAGACGGTCCTGGGAGTAGCTGTTGAGGCTGCCGACCTCGATGTCCGTGGTGTCGACGAGGCGGCTGAGTTCGATGGGCCCGAGCGTCGTGTCAAGACCGCGATAGAGGGAGACCTTGCCGTCGTCATCGGCGACATAGTACTGGTGGCTGACGTAGTTGTAGGCGAAGAATCCGCCGATGGCCAGCGCGACGATCACGATGGCGGTGATTATCCATCCGAGGTAGGACCTTTTCTCGACCTCATCGTCGAGGTCGGCCTCCTCGTCTGCCGCGGTGTTCGTCCGCAGCTGCTGAGTGGTTCCGTCCCGTGCTCCGACGTCCTCGCCGTCCACGGTCTGGATCGGTGCGGTGTCGGCGGACACGTCGTCCTCGGCGAAGGTCGCATGGGCTTCGGTGTCCACGGCCGCCTCGGCGTCGGGGTTCGCACCGATCGCGGCGTAGCGGGGGTTGAGGTGGACGGAGCCGACGGACACGCCTTCGGTGGTCTCGACCTCGCCTTCGAGAACGTCGCCGACGACGACGGTGACATTGTCGGCTCCGCCGCCGGCCAGCGCCAGGTCGATGAGCTGACGGCAGGCCTCGTCGGGGTCAGCCACCTCTTTGAGTACGCGGGTGATGTCGTCGATATCGGCGAATCCGGTCAGACCGTCCGAGCACAGCATCCAACGGTCGCCGACCTGGGCCTCACGCAGGGACAGGTCGAGGTCGGGGGAGGCCCCGACATCGCCGAGGACCTTCATCACGACCGAGCGCTGCGGGTGTGTCTCGGCCTCCTCGGCGGTGATCCGGCCTTCGTCGACGAGCATCTGCACGAACGTGTGGTCGTGGGTGATCGGCTGGAGTCTGTCATCGCGGAGCACATAGCCGCGGGAGTCTCCGATATGGGCGAGAGCGAAGCGGTTGCCGGGAGCGCGCAGCACGGCGGTGACGGTGGTGCCCATTCCTGCGAGTTCGGGCTGTTCGCCGACGCCGCGGCAGATGCGGTCATTGGCCTCGAGGATCGAGGTCCGCAGGATTTCGAGGGCGTCCTCGCCTCCGGGCTCGTGATCGAGTTCGGCCAAGCGGGACACGGTGATCGCCGAGGCGACGTCTCCGCCGGCGTGACCGCCCATTCCGTCGGCGATGAGCAGGAAATTGGGTCCCGCGTAGCCGGAGTCCTGGTTGTTTTTACGAACCAGCCCGGTATGAGACCGGGCTGCCGAACGGAGAGTGATGGTACCGCCGGTCGTCACGATTGGGTCTCCAGGGTCGTATGTCCGATGGTGATCCGGGTGCCGATGGCCAACTGGATGGGCCCGGTCATGCGCGAGCCGTCGACGATGGTGCCGTTCGTCGACCCGAGGTCTTCGAGCATCCAGGCTCCGTTCTTCGCCGAGATCCGCGCATGATGGCTGGAGGCGAAGTCGTCATTGATGATGATCGTATTGTCCGGAGCTCGGCCGAAGGTCACGGGCGCTCCCGAGAGCATCAGCGTCTGCCCGGCCAAGGGGCCGTCGGTGATGCGGATGGTGCCCGGATGAGCGTGGGCGACCGGGGCAGCCGACGGGCGAGGTGCGGGAGCCGGCCGCGACGGTGGCGGCGGGGCGGACTTGGAGCCGCCTCGGCGAGCTTTCTTTCCGGCCCGGGCTTTCCGGGGGCCGAAGATGTCGCGGCGGAGGACTCCGGCGACTCCGAGGACGAAGAGCCATAGGATGACGAAGAATGCCAACCGGAAGACGGTGACGGTGAATTCGCTCACTGGGCATCCCGCTCGTTGTAGTGGACCTCGGCCTCTCCGGCGAGGAGGACATCGCCGTCGGACAGGGTCGCCGATGTCAGTTTGCGTCCGTGCAGAAGCGTGCCGTTCGTCGACCCGAGGTCATTGGCCACGGCGCGGTCGCCTTCGACGACGATCTCGAAGTGACGTCGTGAGACGCCGGGATCGTCGATGACGAAGTCCGAGCTCGACGAGGATCGGCCGAAGGTGTTCGTGCCCTGGCGCAGCATCTGTGTGCGACCGTCGATGGTGACGCTGGCTTCGATTGAGCGCGCGGGTGCCGGCGCCGGTGTGGGCCGGGCGGCAGGGTTCGGTCGCGAGGTCGCGG
>NZ_QYCP01000087.1 GCF_025506275.1 Brevibacterium permense | reverse complement strand
CAGGTAGCAATTAGGGGGTGGGGATAGGGGTGTTGTGTTCTTCTGCGGCGCGGTGGGCGCGGCGGCGGTGCAGGGACTTCATACGGCGACCGCCGACGAGGCGGCAGACGACGTAGATGAGGAATGAGATCGTCGTGACGAACGGGCTGATCGGGACCACCGGCGAACCGAGCGCAATGAGGATGCCACCGACCGAGGCGGTCACGGCGAAGATCACGCTGAGCACCGGAACCCACACTGGCGAGGCCGAGAGCTGGGTCGCTGCGGCGGCCGGAGTGATGAGGAGAGCGAGGACGAGAAGGACACCGACGACCTGCACGCTCAGCGCCACTGCGAGTCCGAGGGTGAGCATGAAGACGATGGTGAGCACACTGACCGGCACACCCTTGGCTCGAGCCACCTCGGGGTCGAGGCTGGAGAACATGAGCGGACGCCAGACGATCGCCAACACCACGAGTACGGCCAGTGCACAGATGATGAGGGTGAGGATCTGGCCGGGGGTGATCGCGACGATCTGGCCGGTGAGCAGCCCGAACTTGCTCGCAGCTCGCCCGTCGTAGAGGGCGAGGAAGAGGATCGCAAGTCCCAGGCCGAAGGGCATGAGGACGCCGATGATCGCGTTCTTCTCCGAATCCTTGGCCCCGCCGATGCCGATGATGAGAGCGGCGACGACGGACCCGACGATTGACCCGGTCACGACGTCGAAGCCGACGAGCAGGGCGAAGGCAGCACCGGCGAAGGAGAGTTCGGAGACCCCGTGGACGGCGAAGGGAATGTCCCGAGCCATGACGAAGACGCTGATGAGGCCTCCGACAACGCCGAGCAGCGCCGCGGCAATGAGAGAATTGGCCAGCAGCGCCACGAGCTCGCCGTAGTCCTCGAAGGTGAAGAGGTTGGCAAAGATCTCAGGAATGCTCATCGGTTCACCACCGTCCCGTCGAGGTCGAAGGAGTCATCGGGCAGGTTGTGGTGGTCGACGCACTCCTCTTCACCGCCGACGACGACGAGGCGGCCGCCGACGCGGACCACTTCGACCTGAGTCCCGTAGAGGCGGGACAGCGATTCGGTGGTCATCACCTCGGCGGGAGTGCCGAAGAGGAAATGCCCGCCGACGATATAGAGCACCCGGTCGACATACGGCAGGATCGGGTTGATCTCGTGGGTGACGAAGACGACGGCGGTATCGCGTTTGACCCGCTGTTCGTGCAGCAGCGCGGCCACCACCTGCTGGTGGTGCAGATCGAGGGACAGCAGCGGTTCGTCGCAGAGCAGCACCGTGGGATCATTGGCCAGGGCCTGGGCCACACGCAGTCGCTGCAGCTCACCGCCGGAGACCGTGCCGGCGGGGGCATCGGCATAGTCGGTGGCGCCGACGGAGGCCAAGAGGTCTTCGACCTTCTTCTTCCGTCCCCGGGACAGCAGGCCCATCCCCCACCGGTGACCGTCGATGCCCATGCGCACCAGATCGCGGCCGCGCATCGGAGTGTGCGGATCGATTCCGCGCTGCTGCGGAATGTAGCCGATGGCGGGGTTGCCCTTGTGCACTTCCCGACCGCCGACCTCAGCGGTGCCGCCCGACAGCGCATTCTGTCCCAGCAGCACCTTGAGCAGGGAGGTCTTGCCGGTGCCGTTGGGGCCGAGCACGGCGAGGAACTCCCCGGGCGCGACGTCGAGGTCGAGGTCGTGCCAAAGCACTCGCGGGCCGAACCGCAGTTCAGCGTCGCGCAGTCGAATCACCGGCTCCCTTCGCGTTGCCGGTGCGGAAGCGTCGGATTCCTTGGCCATGTTCAGTGCTTGTGCCCTTCGAGTGCGGTTGAGATTTCGGTGATGTAGCCACCCATCCAGTCGGCGTAGTGCGTTCCCGAAGGCATGGTCTCGGCGAGGTCGACGACCGGGACGTCGGAGTCCTCAGCGGTGGACTTCAAGGCCTCTGCCTGCGGACCTGCCGCTTGAGTATTGTATCCAAGCAGCACGGCATCTCCATCGGAGATCTGCTTCTCCGCGGCCTTGAGCACCAGCGGCGGCACATCATTGCCCTCTTCGACGGCGGCGAGGAACTCCATCGACGTGACGTTCTCCAGCCCCATATCGTCGAACAGCCACAGCGGAATCGGTTCGGTCGCCGCGACCTTCTCGCCGCCGTGCTCCTTCTTCACCGCATCGATATCGTCCTGCAGAGCGGACAGCTGCGCCTTGTACTCATTCGCGTTCTCCTCGAACTCGCCCTGATGTTCCGGCAGGGCCTCGCCGAGGTGGGTCGCCGCCTCGTCGACGAGCTTCGTCATCGTCGGCACCGAGTACCACAGATGTTCGTTGAATGATCCGTGATCGTGGCCTTCGTGGCCCTCTTCGGCATGTTCATGATCATGTGCCTCCTCACCCTCGTGAGCGTGCCCGCCGCCGTGGGCTTCCTCGTCATCATGGCCGTCACCGTGATCATGGTCGTGCGGTTCGTTGCCGAGGCCTTCCGAACCGGGCAAGCCGGAGATCGAAACGGCATCGATGATGTCGACGTCAGCACCGGAGGCATCGAGCATTCCGGTCATGAATGCGTCGTAGCCGCCGCCGTTCTGTACGACGAGGTCGGCCTTCGACAGTTTGAGTCGATCTTGCGTGGTCGCCTCGTAGGAGTGCGGATCCTGGTTCGGGTCGTCGATGATCGGGCTCACCTCGGCGAAGTCGCCGGCTACCTGGGAGACGATATCGGCGTAGACGTTGGTCGAGGTCACTACGCGCAGAGCCCCGGTGTCGGCTTCGGAAGCCTGACCCCCGCAGCCGCTGAGGACCAACGTCGCCGAGGAGGCGATAGCAGCGGAGGCGAGAAGAATGCGCGAGGAGGTCATGGGGAGCCTTTCTGAGGCATCGAGGATGAAGCAACATCGTCGACGATACTCAGATCAGAGGCCCGCCACTAATATAAATATTTATATATAGCAAAGCTTTTATATGTTGCGGACGAGCGCTCACTTCGGCTCGTTCAAGGCAGAGCCCACCTCAGCGCCTGTCTACCGTGTGCACTCCGCGCCCGGGCTTGAACCAGTTCGGCAGCTCTGCACAAACGCGCGTAGCCTTGAACGAGCCGCCGCAGATGACGAACCGCCCGGAAGCAGGTGCTTCCGGGCGGTTGCGATCCTCAGCGGACTGCTGCACGTCACCGGTCAACGCCGGCGATCAGCAATCGAGTTGCTCAGGCGACCTTCGCCTCGAGCTTCTTGGCCAGCAGGGCGGCGATCTGCACGGTGTTCAGTGCCGCGCCCTTGCGCAGGTTGTCGTTGGAGACGAAGAGGACGAGTCCCTTGCCTGCCGGTGCCGACTGGTCGGCGCGGATGCGGCCGACGTAGCTGTCGTTCCGACCTGCAGCTTTGAGCGGGGTAGGGACCTCGTCGAGGGCGACTCCGGGAGCCTGAGACAGGATCTCGGTGGCCTGCTCGGGGCTGATCTCGGAATCGAATTCGGCGTGGATGCTCAGGCTGTGTCCAGTGAAGACGGGCACGCGCACGCAGGTGCCGGCGACCAGGAGGTCTGGCAGGCCGAGGATCTTCCGGCTCTCGTTGCGCAGCTTCTTCTCTTCATCGGTTTCGTTCTGCCCGTCGTCGACGACCGATCCGGCCATCGGCAGGACGTTGAACGCGATCGGTTCGACGTAGTTGTCAGGCTCCGGCAGGCTCACCGCGTTACCGTCGGTGGTGAGCTTGCGGGCGTCGGGCAGACCGGCTTCGAGCTGACCGGCGAGTTCCTCCACACCGGACAGGCCCGAACCGGACACTGCCTGGTAGGTGGCCACGATGAGTCGGCTGAGTCCGGCCTTGTCATGGAGAGCTTTGAGCACGGGCATGGCGGCCATGGTCGTGCAGTTCGGGTTCGCGATGATGCCCTTGGGCGGCTCATCAAGGGCATCCGGGTTGACCTCGCTGACCACGAGCGGAACCTCCGGGTCCGAACGCCACGCCGACGAGTTGTCGACGACGATGGCACCGGCCGCGGCGAAACGCTCGGCCTGTGCCTTCGACGTCGCCCCACCGGCGGAGAACAGGGCGATATCGAGTCCGCTCGGATCCGCCTCGGCGGCGTCTTCGACGGTGATCGGCTGACCCTTGAAGTCGATCGTCTTCCCGGCCGAACGGGCGGAGGCGAAGAGCCTCAGGGACCCGATCTCGAACCCGGGATCGTCGGCCAGCAGGTCGAGCATGACTCCGCCGACCTGGCCGGTCGCACCGACTACTCCGATATTGATGCTCATCGTCCGGTACCTCCGTAAACCACTGCTTCGTTGTCTTCGCTGTCGAGTCCGTAGGCGGCATGAGCGGCACGGACCGCGTCGTCGAGCAGGTCTGCTCGGGTGACGACGCTGATGCGGATCTCCGAGGTGGAGATCATGTCGATATTGACCTGGGCGTCGCTGAGCGCTTCGAACAGGGTCGCGGTCACGCCCGGGTGGGAGCGCATTCCGGCGCCGACGACGGAGAGCTTGCCGATCTGGTCGTCGTAGCGGACTTGGTCGAAGCCGATCTCTGCCTTCACACCGTCGAGCGCTTCAAGCGCCTTGGCCCCGTCGTCCATGGGCAGGGTGAAGGAGATGTCCGTCTTCCCCGGCTCGCGGGTGGAGATGTTCTGGACGATCATGTCGATATTGGCTTCCTGCTTGGCCAGAGTCTTGAAGATCTCAGCGGCCTTGCCGGGGACATCGGGAACCCCGACGATCGTGACCTTGGCTTCCGAGCGGTCGTGGGCGACGCCGGAGATGATTGCCTGTTCCATGGTGGACTCCGTTTCTGGTTCCGCTGCCGGGGTCGATGATCCCCGGCCCTGGCGAAAGGCTTCGGGGATGGGTGAATCGGTCACCCAGGTTCCTTGGTTGCGAGAGAATGAGGACCGCACGTGCACCGGCACGTTGTAACGGCGGGCGTATTCGACGCAGCGGAGCATGAGGACCTTAGCGCCCGAGGCGGCCATCTCCATCATCTCTTCGTAGCCGATCTCATCGATCTTGCGAGCCGTGGGCACGATCCGCGGATCGGCGGTGAAGACGCCGTCGACGTCGGTGTAGATCTCACACACATCGGCATCGAGCGACGCGGCCAGTGCCACAGCGGTGGTGTCGGAGCCGCCGCGGCCGAGTGTGGTGATGTTCTTCGCAGTCTGGCTGACGCCCTGGAATCCTGCGACGATGGCGACGTATCCCTCGTCGAGGGAGGACCGGATGCGACCGGGAGTGACGTCGATGATTCGGGCCTTGCCGAACTGCTCATCGGTGATGACTCCCGCCTGGGAGCCGGTGAAGGACTGGGCTTCGAAGCCGAGGTTGGCGATCGCCATGGCCAGGACCGCCATCGAGATGCGCTCACCGGCGGTCAGCAGCATATCGAGTTCGCGGGCGGGTGGCATGGGGGAAACCTGTTGGGCCAAGTCGATGAGATCATCGGTACTGTCACCCATGGCCGACACCACGACAACTACTTCGTGACCGGCTTGACGGTACTCGACAATTCGTTTGGCCACCCGCTTGACCGATTCCGCATCGGCTACCGAGGACCCACCGAACTTCTGGACGACTATGCTCACTGCAGTATCTTCCTTATCGCTGATAAGTTCCGTGCCAGGCGATCGATTCCATGGTTCCAAACATGGAGGTCTCGTGCTGCATCGATCAGGATTTCAGCCGTGTCGGGCTCCCGGCACCTGAACCATTGTATGAGGTACGTCATTCCGCTTCACCTTCGCCCGTCATTCAGACACCGCCTGACCGGGCCGAATGTCCGCCCCTGCAGACCCGAGCGTTGACTGTGCACATAGGCGAGGCGGCGGTTGGTCACCGGGCGTTCAGCCCCTGCTCAGCAATCGTTATAAACGAGGCATCGTGGAACGCCGGATTCACTCGCCGAGGCGGCCCGCCGGCTTCGCGCCGACGGGGGCTGCTCTTGACGGTCAGTCCGACCGTCGCTCCACGGTGAAGAGGTCACCAGGCTGACAGTCGAGGACCTCGCACAGAGCGATGAGAGTGGAGTAGCGCACGGCCTTCGCTCTGTTGTTCTTGAGCACGGAGAGGTTCGCAAGCGAGACCCCTACGCGTTTGGACAGTTCGGTCAGGCTCATGTCTCGCCGGGTCAGCAGACTGTCGAGGTGGCAGATGACCCGGGAGGAGTCGGATTCCTCGACCATCATACGAGCCCTTCGAGCTCTTCTTGAGCTTCGCGTCCTGATCTGAAGCACCGCCGCAGCAGCTCGGCGCCGCCGACAACCCCGAGAATGAAGAATGCGTGGACGACGGTGATTCCCGGCCCCACTTCATCAGCGATGCCGATGTCGGCGGAGATCCAGTTGCCGCCGGGAACCTTGGTGATGAAGGGGAGAATCCACCCGATCGCCACTATCCACTCGAACGCCGCAAAGACGCGGGATGCCCGGAGCGTGAAGGGTGTTCCCGCCGCGATGTCACGGATGACAGGCACCAAGGAGATCGCGGCTGCCAACACGGTGAGGATGAGAGTGACTTCGGCGATGGTCACCAACACGACCGCTCCGGTCGAGACGTCGGACGTCGGACGTCGGAACGACGATCTCGGCGAATCCGGACAGGGGTGAAGCCGACCGCCAAACCGATCCATAACTCGTAACCTGTGCCGAATGCCTTGCGCTTCTGAGGTTCGTCGTGCGGCTGCTGGTCCTCTGTCGGTGACATGACAACGCCTTCTCGTCCCGGCGCGGGGCAGGCGAGCTCTTCGCCGTCCTTCGTCGCATCCGGCGACTTATCGTTCTTCGATATATCGAAAAACAATATGTTTCACGATCATCGATATGGTGTCAAGAGGGCGAAACCGAGGCCGTCAGTCGATTTCGCGACGACCGGAGAATGCCCGACCGAGGGTGACTTCGTCGGCGTATTCGAGATCGCCGCCGACGGGCAGCCCCGAGGCCAGGCGGGTGACGGTCACGCCAAGTGATCCGAGCAGGCGGACGAGGTAGGTGGCAGTGGCTTCGCCCTCGAGGTTCGGGTCGGTGGCGATGACGGTCTCCTTGACCTCACCGTCCTGCAGACGCGTCATGAGCTCTTTGATCCGCAGGCTATCGGGCCCAACTCCGGCCATCGGGTCGATGGCTCCGCCGAGGACGTGATAAAGGCCCCGGTATTCTCGGGTCCGTTCGATCGCGACGACGTCCTTGGGCTCTTCGACCACACAGATCATCGACCGATCGCGGCGCGGGTCCTGACAGACCGTGCATTCGGCTTCCTCGGAGACGTTTCCGCAGATCTCACAGAACCGTACTCGCTTCTTCACGTCGGTGAGCGCCTGGGCCAGCGCATTGACGTCCTGCGAGTCCGTCTGCAGGATGTGGAACGCCAGACGTTGGGCCGATTTCGGCCCGATGCCCGGAAGCTTGCCGAACTCTTCGACCAAGTCCTGAAGGGCACCTTCGTATACAGCGCTCATACTTCTCTTTCGTCAATGATTTCGCCGCCGAGGACCCGTGCGATCACATCGACGCCCATCTGCGGCGCTTCGGAGACGTCGAGGTCCGTGTCCGGATCATACTCGTCCTCGTCCGATCCCAACCCTTGCGGGTAGGGGTTCGGTCCTGGCGCCGAGGCACCCCCCGGTGCTGTCCCGCCTACCGGATTGGCCTGCGGAGCAGATCCGTAGCCGGGCCCGGCAGGTTGAGTGGTGGTGGCACCGTGCTTTTCGGCAAGTGCGGCGAAGCGCGATTTGAACGGTTTCGCCTCTCCCCCATGGGTTGGTGGCGGCGACTGCACGGCAGGTGCCGACTGCTCGAAGGCACCTCCTCCGAAGTCGCTCGAGGTGTCGCCGAGATCGGGAAAGTCGAGATCGTCATCGGGCGGCGGAACGACGACAGCTCCGACGTCGACAGCTCCGCTGCCGGCGCTCGTCTCGTCGACGTCGGTCGGGGCTGTGCCTGATGATGCTTGGTCGATCGGCGAGGAGTCTATCGGGGAGGGACCGTCGTTCCAATTCGGTTCCTCCCACCGCGGTTCGACATACTCCATCGGCGAATCGTCCCCGAAGCCGGACGACATTGCTGGAGCCGATTCCTGCTCGCGCGAGTCGTCAGACCGTCCGAAGTCGTCGGTCGGTGCGTTACCGGAGTCGGTCGACTCGGTTCCGGTGTCTGTCGGCTTACCGAAGAAGTCATCGTCGGACAGGTCGGGCACAACGACGTCTGGGACGGCGGGGTCGGAAGAATCGTGGTCAGGAACGCTCGGCTCAGGAGCATTCCTGTCTGATCTTTCAGAGTCGAACGGGTCCGCAGCGGGAACCTGAGCGACCGAGGATTCCGGCTCGGACTCGGCCGATCCCTCATCGGTATGCTCGGCCGGTTCACCGGGATTGTCCTGAGGTGTGGGTTCAGTCGGTGGGCCCGACTGTTCCCCCTCCTCGTCGTCGGAGGACCAGGGACCCTGTGTCGGACCGCTTGGTTCCCAGAACTTTTCGTGGTCGACCTGTGGTTTGTCGACTTCACGAGTGCCGACGACTGCGGCGACCTCCTGCGGACTCGGGCGTCGCTGGCTCGGCGCCGGTCCGTGATTGCCGCCGGAGTCATTCATAGGCGGAGCCGAGGATCCTTTACCCTGGCTGCCTCCGCCGGCAGTTCCTCCGCCGATCCGACCGACATCACCGACGTCGATACGAGCCTGGATGCCGAGAACGTCGTTGATCGCCGCCGCGAGTTTGGCCGCATGGTCACGCTGCTGGAATCCCTGCACGGATCCGGCGTTGTTGAAGCCGAGGTAGACGACCCCGTCGGAGAACGACTGCGGGATCGCATTGGCCGCGATGATCGCTCGTGTCAGTCGGCTGCGCTTCTCCACCGAGGCGAGGATGCTCGGCCATGCGCGGCGGATCGCTTCGATCTCACCGCCGATGTCGCCGGATCCAGCCACCGATGTCGCTTCCGGTGCCGCTGCCTGCTCGGACTGTCGTGAGCCATCGCCAGGTCCGGCTGGTGCCGCAGACGCGGGAGCCGACTGGCGCTGAGGCTGTTTCGCCAGCGCGGAGTCCGGTGCAGGCCTGGGTGCGGAGGCACCGGCTGAGTCCTGTCTCTGTTGGTTCTCCTGCACAGATTGCGACTCATTCTGCGGCGCACCCGACGCTTCGGCCGAAGGCTCGGGCGGCGAATCGGGAGACGGCTGCTGTTCCTGCGCTGGCCGGCCCGATACTGCGTTCCGAGGGTTCTCAGCAGACTGCTGCTGCGGACCCGCGTGCGCGGTCTGAGATTGAGGTCCGGACGGCGATGCCTGCACCGGCTGGGTCTGGCCTTGCGACCCCTGCCGATCAGATTGACGCTGCTGCTCCTGCTCAGGCTGCTGCCCTGGCTGCGCCTCCGGTTCGTTGAGCATCGACTCGGCAGCCGCGGCCATGGCCGCGATATCGTCGAAGTCGTCGTGAGCTGCGCTCTGGGGCGGTCCGGCCGACGCATTCGCAGCCGGTGCTCCGGCCCCGCGGCCCGGCGCACCAGGCGACGCCTCACCTGCCGACGGTCGACCGCCCGACTGCCCCTGATCGGCAGCTGGTGCCTGCCCCCGCACCGGAGCCTGCGCCGCACCCTGATCCTGGGCCTGCGGCGGCGGCACGTTCGCTGCCACACCGGTGGCCGACATGCCGATGCGACGTTCCATCCGCTCCATACGACTGAGCACAGCATCCCGGCTGCGACCGGAACCGGGCAGCAGAATGCGGGCACAGATGAGTTCGAGCTGCAGTCTCGGCGAGGTGGCACCCGACATCTCCGTCAGTCCCACGTTCAGCAGGTCTGCAGCGCGGGAGAGTTCACCTTGTCCGAAACCATTGGCCTGCAGGGTCAGCCTCTCCAGGCGGTCCGGCGGCACTTCGGGCAGGAAGGCATGGGCCGCCTCGGGGGCGGCATTGATGACGATGAGATCCCGGAAGCGCTCGAGCAGATCTTCTACGAAGCGCCTCGGATCCTGACCGGATTCGATGACCCGCTCCACCGCGCGGTACACCCCGGCACCGTCGCCGGCGGAGAACGCATCGACGATGTCGGACAACAGCGAATCCGGAGTGTATCCGAGCAGCGCGACGGCCCTGCCGTAGTCGACTCCATCGGGCCCAGCCCCGGCGATGAGCTGGTCGAGGACCGACAGCGTGTCGCGTACCGATCCCCCGCCGGCGCGCACGACCAGCGGCAGCACGCCCTTGGCCACCTGCACACTCTCACGAGCGCACAGCTCCTCGAGGTAGTTGCCCAGGGCCTCCGGCGGCACCAGTCTGAACGGATAGTGGTGAGTCCGCGACCGGATCGTGCCGATGACCTTCTCGGGTTCGGTCGTGGCGAAGATGAACTTGATATGCGGCGGCGGCTCTTCGACGATCTTGAGCAGAGCGTTGAAGCCCTGCGAGGTGACCATGTGCGCCTCATCGAGGATGAACACCTTGTACCGATCGCGCGCGGGCGCATAGACGGCACGTTCACGCAGGTCACGGGCATCATCGACGCCGTTGTGGCTGGCGGCGTCGATCTCGACGACGTCGAGCGAACCGGGTCCGCCGTTGGCCAGATCCCGGCAGCTCGGGCATTCCCCGCACGGCACCGGGGTCGGTCCCTGCTCGCAGTTGAGGCACCGGGCCAGGATCCGCGCCGAGGTGGTCTTACCGCACCCGCGCGGGCCGGAGAACAGGTAGGCATGGTTGATGCGGCCACGTTCGATGGCGGCCTTCAGCGGATCGGTGACATGCTCTTGACCGATGACCTCGTCGAAGGTCTCTGGGCGGTATCTTCTGTACAGTGCGGTGGACACGTCCCCTAGCCTAATGCCAACGACTGACACGAGACACGGCCCCCGACTCCCTGCCGTTGTCGCTGACTTCCCGATCAGGCACGATAGAGATCATGAGCTCAGCCACCCCCTCCCCCGACGAGAACGACCCCGCTAAGACCTTCCGCATCGGCCACAAAGAGCGCGACGAGGCGATCGAGATCCTGCGCGAAGCCGCCGGAGACGGTCGGATCACGGTCGACGAGCTCGACGAACGGATGGAGAAGGTCCAATCCGCGAAGTTCCCCGTCGACCTCGACGAAGTGCTCGCCGACCTCACCACCGAGCTGCCCTCCGATCGCTTCCGACCCACCTCGGCGATCACTCCCGCCACCGGCCGCGCGATGGCGGTCACTGGCCATGATCGTTTCGATCCGCTCGTCATCAAGGCCGGTTGGGAATCCGAGGTCCGCCGTGCCAGGTGGGCGGTCCCGCCGTATATCCGCTGCGAACCGTCGATGTCGAACATCGAACTGAACTTCCTCGAGGTCGAGACCGATCTCGAGGTCATCGAGGTCGAGATCGTCGCCGGAATGGGCGCCGTCACCGTCGTCGTCCCCGCCGATTGGGCCG
This sequence comes from Brevibacterium permense, assembly GCF_025506275.1. Classification (GTDB taxonomy): domain Bacteria; phylum Actinomycetota; class Actinomycetes; order Actinomycetales; family Brevibacteriaceae; genus Brevibacterium; species Brevibacterium permense_A. Next base: position 120,096 of record NZ_QYCP01000087.1, on the reverse strand, counting down.
TCAACGTCGACCAGCTCTCGAAGACCTGGGGCAGCGTGAAATCCGTCGTCGATGCGGTTCCGACCGGACGCCGACCCCTCGTGCGCGTGGGCGGATCGATCGGCATGGGCTCCTTCAAGGCCCGCTTCGCGAACTACTTCGACCGTCGGCGAATGGCGAAATGATGGAGCCCGGACTCGGCGCGGTCATCTTCCTCACCCTGTGCATCGTCGTCGTCTTCAGCATCGGCGCCGTCCTCGTGTACCGGGTGATGAACACTCCCGGTTCGCATATCGGCTCCCGCCTGCCCAAACACGACCCCCACGCCGAGGCGGCCCCCACCGACCCGACCGACCGCGGATCTGCTGCGGACCAGTTCGACCCCGAGGGGACGAACAGCACCGACGGCCCTGACCGTCCCGAAGACCCCGAACCGCGGCGCCCTTGAAAACCGGCACCTGCCGTGATCGACTTTCACTATGTCTGAGATTCAGATCACGCGCATTGCCGCCGACGATGAATCTGCGCTGCTGACGTGGAACGACGTCATGCGCTCCGCTTACACCGATGGCCGCACCGCCGCCTGGTGGCGCAGCGCCGAGACAACGCTGGCCCAATTCGCCCACCCGCGCCCTGGAGGGCAGGACATCGCCCTGGCGGGCCGCCTCGGTGAGGAGATCATCGGCGGCGTCGAGATCAGCCTCTCCCCCGAAACTCCGACCGATATCGAACTCGGTATCCTCTCGGCTCACCGTCGGCAGGGTTTCGGCACTGCCCTCGCCGAGGCGGCCGCACAGTTCCTCGATGACGGTGACGAAACCTCGGAGATCGTGCAGACCGAAACCTTCTGCCCAGCCGGGGTCGCCTTCGCGCAGGCGCACGGGATGAGCATCGGCAACGAAGAGCACCGACTGCTGCTCGACCTGCCCGCCTACCTGGACGCCGATGCGAATCGGTACAAGGATTCGGGGGCGTCGACGGTTGTGCCCGTGATCAGGGAGGACCCGGACTTCTCGGTCACCTCATGGATCGGAGCCTGCCCCGAGGACGTGTTGGAATCCTGGACCCAGCTGCGTGAGCAGATGGATGAGGACGTGCCCGTCGGCGACCTCACCCGCACCGCCACCCATGCCAGCACCGCGGCGATCCGCAGCCATGAGGAGCGGATGGAAGAGCAGGGCTGGACCTTGGTCAGCTCGATGGCGCACGTGGGCGAACTCGCCGTCGGCTACACGGAGATCATGGTCTCGTCCCACGATCCGCAGATCGTCATCCAGGAGGACACGCTCGTCGACCGAGCCTATCGAGGCCGTGGGATCGGTCGGGCCCTCAAGGTCGCGAACCTGCGTCAGCTGCCCGCGGTCGCGGCGACCGCCTCGGCGAAATGGGTGCAGACGTACACGGCGACGGACAACGAACCGATGCTCGCACTCAACCGCGACCTCGGGTTCTTCATCGCCGACACGATGACCGCTCTGGAGAAGAAGTCCGAGCACAGCCGCGCGTGACATTCCGGTCGACTAGAGTGGGCGGTGACCCGTCCGGCCATCGAATCGAAGCAGACCGCCGTGCCCACAGAACTCCTCATCGCCGTCCTCGTCTTCATCATCGTCGTCCTCGTGACCGTACTCGTCATCCGAACACGTACCAGCAAGGCCCGCAAGCAGGAGCAGACACAACAACCGCCCGCCCCGCGCGATCCTTTCGCCGCCGACCAGAACACCGGCGGTGATCCCGAGACCATCAAAGCCGGGGACCTCCTCGAATTCGGCAACGAGAAGTTCTTCGTCCGCGGCACCCTGCGCATATCCGAGGGCGGCTACGACTGGGCCGAGCACTTCTTCCAGGCCGACGCCTCGGCGACCCGCATGTGGCTGAGCGTCGAACGCGACCCCGACGTGCAGATCGCCCGCTGGCGCGACCGCCCCGACCTCGACATCGAACCGAAGGCCCGGACCATCACCATCGACGGCACCGACTACGACCTCGTCGAGCACGGCACCGCCTCTTACCGGTCCGAAGGCACCACGGGACTGAACGAGAAGGGCGGGGTCGACTATGTCGACTACGAATCCGGCGACGGCCGCCTGCTCACCTTCGAACGCTTCGACCACGGACGCTGGGAAGTGAGCACGGGAGAGACCATCCCGACCGGTTCCTTCACCATCTACTCCGGCAGCTGATGCTCACCCTCCCCCGCCCGCTCGACGTCCCCTTCACCGACACCAGTGCCGAGGCGCTGCGGCTGAGCCTCGACCACGACCGGATCGCCCCGTTGGCTGCCCGCCGCATCGATGTGCCCACCGTAGCCGCACCCACTGACATAGAAGTGATCCGCGCCGAGGCGGCCCCGCACCTCGCCCTGACACTGACCGTCATCGGATCCTCCCACCAGGCGATCCTGAGCGCCGGGCTCACCGAGGCGTTCATCGAGACCTTCGCCTGCCTCGGCGAGGGTGGGGACGGTTCGTCTCCGAAACGACCGCGATGGGACCGCGAGGACATCCGCCACGGTCGGTGGGCCGGATTCACCGAACACCGATTCACCGCGACCCGCACCCACGTGTCCGGGGACTTCCCGACGGCCGCCGCTGAGGTGCTCGCCGCCGGTGCCGACCGTGCCCTCACCGCAGACGACCACCTCTCGGTCGCGTTCCCCGGACAGCCCGGCGCACTGACGGCACTGTCGCTGACCTGCGCAGAACCCGAACGGATCGCCTGGCAGTCGTGGCACTGCTACCCGCAGCATGGAGAGATCGTGCACAGCAGCAGCGAGTTGAGGAGGTCGACATGAGCCAGGGCCCGAACGTCTCGATGGGCGGAGGCTCTTTCGATTTCGACCGCGAAAACTCCGGTCCATCCGGCGCCCAACGTCCCGCCGGACCGCAGCAGCCCGGCGGCGGATCGGGGCGGAAGCCGCGCCGCATCGGATGCGGAACGATCATCTTCTTCGTCGTCATCCTCATCGTCATCGGCAACATGTTCCAAGGCTGCGGTTCGTCAGGGTCGTCGGCGAACTGCGGTGACTACGACCTCAGCAACGGCCAATACGTCTCGAACCCCGGCGAGGGCGATTACGAGAAGAACGGCAGCAGCTATGACTACGTCGGCTGCGACTCGTCCCGCTCCGGAGGCGGCGGCTTCTTCTTCCTCCCGTTCTTCACCGGCGGCGGATCGAACTACGGCGACGGCTCCGGCTTCCGCGGCGGCGGACCGGGCACCGGAAAATAGGCACGATCAGGCACAGCGAAAGGCAGACATGCTCCTGAATTACCTCATCTACGAGACCGGAGTCGTCCTCTCCTATGCGGGCTGCGGACTCCTCCTCATGGTCATCGGCTACTTCGTCGTCGACCTGCTCACCCCGGGCAAGCTCCACGTCATCCTGTGGGAGCAGAAGTCGCGCAATGCCGCGGTCCTCGTCGCCTCCGACCTGGCCGGAGTCGCGATCATCGTCATCGCTGCCATCCGCGCCAGCTCCGATGACCTGGCCGCAGGCATCCTGTCCACCCTCGTCTTCGGCGTCCTCGGCATCATCCTCATGGGAGTGAGCTTCGTGCTCATCGGCCTGCTCACCCCGGGAAAGACCGGCGACATCATCAACTCCCCACAGATGCACCCCGAGGTCTGGGTCAACGCCACCGCCCATCTGGGCATCGCGGGCATCATGGCCGCAGCCCTCCTTTGAGCACCGCTGACGAATCCGGTCGAACGTCGGCCGGGACCGCACCGACCGGCACCACCACCGAGGCGGCCCGCCCGATCACCCTTCCGATGCGTCCGGGGCCGGCCCGTTTCTTCGTCCTGCTCGCCGTGTTCATCTGCGCGAGCTGCGGAATGGTCTACGAGCTCGCGCTCGTGGCCTTGGGGTCCTATCTGCTCGGCGACACCATCGTCCAGGCCTCCATCGTCCTGGCCGTCATGGTCTTCGCCATGGGTGTGGGATCGCTGGCGACCAAACGGCTGACCGGGTTCGCCGCGGTCTCCTTCGCCCTCATCGAGGCGGCCCTGGGCATCATCGGCGGACTCTCCGTCATTCTGCTCTACCTCGCCTTCGCCTTCGCCGACGTCTACACGGTGGCCATGGTGGCCCTCGCGTTCGTCATCGGCGCGCTCATCGGCGCGGAGATCCCGCTGCTCATGGAGCTCGTCCAACGCATCCGCGCGCAGAAGGCCTCGAGCGCAGTGGCCGACCTCTTCGCCGCCGACTATGTGGGCGGACTCATCGGAGGGCTCGCCTTCCCGTTCCTCCTGCTGCCGCTGCTCGGTCTGCCGCGCGGTGCGCTGGCCGTGGGGATGACGAACGCGCTGGTGGGCATCCTCATCGTCCTCTGGCTCTTCCGCTCCGAACTCAGCCGCGCCGCCCAACTCATGTTGGCAGCGCTGCTTGTGCTCATCCTCGGCGGGCTCACCGTGGTGTGGGTATATACCGACGACATCGAAGTCACCACCCGGCAGCGTCTCTACCGGGATCCGATCGTGTATTCGCAGCGATCGGACTACCAGGAGATCGTGCTCACCGAGGCGAAGAGGACCGGTGATACGCGGCTGTTCCTCAACGGGGATCTGCAGTTCGCCTCGGCCGATGAGTACCGCTATCACGAAAGCCTCGTCCATCCGCTGCTGAACGGTCCGCGCCGCAACGTCCTCGTCCTCGGAGGCGGCGATGGTTTGGCCGTGCGCGAGATCCTCAAGTATCCCGACGTCGAGTCAGTCACACTCGTCGACCTCGACCCCGCGGTCCTCGCATTGGCGAAGACCTCGGAGCACTTCACCGCGTTCAACGACGACTCCCTCGACGATCCGCGGGTGACGACGATCGCCGCCGATGCCTTCACGTGGCTGCGGGAGGCGAAGCATTCGGCCTATGACGCGGTCATCGCCGATCTTCCCGACCCCGATGATGTGGCGACGTCGAAGCTCTACAGCATCGAGTTCTACGGGCTCATCCGCCAGATGATGAACCCGGAGGCGCGCCTCGTCGTCCAGGCCGGCTCCCCCTATTTCGCCCCAGAGGCCTATTGGGGCATCGGTGAGGCCGTCGCCGAGGCGGGACTGTCGACGACTCCGTATCACGTCGATGTCCCGAGCTTCGGCGATTGGGGATATTTCCTCGCCGATCTAGACGGGGAGGGTCCCGAGGTGACCGTGCCCGATGACGCCCCGGACGGGTTGAAATTCGCCACCGCCGAGGTGCTCGCCGCCTCGACGACGTTCCCACCGGACCGTGATCGCGCGGCTGTGGGCAAGGTCGAAGCCTCGACGCTGCTGCACCCGCGGGTCCTCGATCAGGAACGCGGAGCCTGGGTCGGATACTGAATTCGTCTGACACGGGCTTCTCACAACGGCAGAGGGCCGACCCACACGGGTCGGCCCTCTGCCGTCTTTCGTTCGGTGCCGTCTCTTCGTTACGGTCAGCCGGCCATGAGGCTGGCCAGGCCACCGACGATGCCGAAGGAGATTCCGAGTGCCCATCCGAGGACGAGGAGACCGAGGAAGACGAGGCCTAAGATGAAGCCCCACTTGCCCATCTCGTTGTCTCCGAAACCTGCTTCCTGTGAACGCTTGCGCGCCATGTGTCCGGTGATGATGCCGACGACGGGTCCGATGAAGTTGAAGCCGAGGAAAGTCGACAGGGTCGCCACGAGCGAGACGATGCCGAGCACTTTGCCCGGGTCCTCCTCCGCGCGTTGGCCATAGCGGTACTGCGTCGGGTAGCTCTGCGGTGCTTCGTACTGTCCGGCGGACGGGTGAGGGTACTGTCCCGCGGACGTCTGGTCGAACTGATCGGGAGTCGGGGTGGGTGCTGCGTTCATGGTGTTGGTCTCCTGGGTATCGGCTGTTGACACCAGCCTAGGAAGACGTCACCGAACGCCGACAGGGACCAATCCCCCGACCTGGATAGGGTTTTCCCGAAGTTCAGCGCACATCGACGAGTGCGTGGTCTTCTCGTCCCATGAGATAGAGAAGCAGCTCGAGAGGTGACCCGGTGATCGTCGTGGCCTCACCGCTGCCCTTCTTCCCCGCTGTGCGGGTACCGAAGCCCGGGGCTTCGATCGTCACGGGGCCCTTCGCCTTCACCGCGTACGGCAGGAGGGCCACCTTCGTCTGTGCCCACACGGTCGCGGTCTCTGTTTGCGACAGCCGACGCGGAATCCATTCGATCGCGGCCCGGCGGATGTCTTCGTGGTGGACGAGGAACTCTGTCGTGTTCATCACCGTCTCCACTCCCGGCAGGGCGCCCGGGGTCCACTTCGGCGGTGCGGCGACGAGTCCGAGCAGCCGACTGAACGGCATTTCGGCGTACTCGTCTTCCTTCGCCTGCAGGCGGTCGGTGAACTTCGGCATGAAGATGCCCGCGGCAGCGCGGGGATGACGTTCGCGGATGACGAGGTGGGTGGCAAGGTCCCTGACCGTCCACCCCTCACACAGGGTGGGGGCGTCATCCCCGGCGCGGCGGGCGGTGTCGACAAGGCGCAGTCGTTCGGCGCGAGCCAGATTGTCTCTCATGATCCTCAGTCTTCCATCCCCGGCTTGGACTCCCCTGGATGCCTGGCCGACTCGCCGCCCGATCGCCTCGCCGGCTTGCCCACGCGGTGACGAAGTCGGCGACGCGGGAGATCGACCGGAAGTCGGCGAATTCGTCTCCGCGGGTCGGCCCGTCGGTGACGATGACGACGGGTTTGCCTTCCTTCGCGGCGGTCCGAACGAACCGCAGTCCCGACAGCACTGCCAGCGAGGAACCGAGCACCACGAGACCTGCAGCTCCGTCAGCGATCCGATTGGCTGCCTGGACCCTGTTGGCCGGGACGGAATCGCCGAAGTAGACGACATCGGGTTTGAGCAGTCCACCGCATTCGGGGCAGTCGAGGACTGCGAAGCCGGCGGTGTCCTCGAGTTCGACGTCGCCGTCGGGCGCGGTTTCGACGTCGATGGGGTCGATGCCGACCTCTTCGGCGAAGTCCGGGTTGAGTTCGCTCAGTCTCCGCTGCACCCAATCGCGGTCGAACAGGTGCCCGTTGTTGCTCAGGCAGATCACTCGGTCGAGGCTGCCGTGGAGGTCGATGATGGGACTCGGCACCGGCGCTCCGGCACCGCTTCCGCGGTCGGCGGCGACCGCCTCGGCGGCGGCCTGATGGAGTCCATCGACGTTCTGGGTGATGATCCCGGCCACGGACAGCTCGGCCAGGGCCAGGTGGGCCCCGTTGGGTCGGGTACCTCGCATCCGCGGCCAGCCCATCCACGATCGTGCCCAGTACCTGGCGCGCTGATCGGGGTGGGAGAGGAAGGTCTGGATCGTCATCGGAGTCCGCGGCGGGGAATCCGGTCCGCGGTAGTCGGGGACGCCTGAGTCCGTGCTCATTCCCGCCCCGGTGAGCACCGCCCAATCCGCATCGGAATAGGTCTTCGTGAGCACGTCGATGATCTCGGCATCGGGGTGGCTGGCTTCCGGACGCACACGTCCGCGCAGGGGATCGAAGATGACTGCCATGGCTCCACTGTAGACATCTCAGCTGACGGAAGGCACCGGCCGGGACTAGGGTGGAGCCATGGTCAACGTTCTGCTCGTTCATCATTCCCCGTCCGCTGCGACGGTACTGATCGCCGAGGCGGCCGAGTCCGGGCTGCGCATGCCCGAGCTCGGCGACATCGACGTCACCATCCGCCCGGCGCTGGAGGCAAGTGTTGCTGATGTGCTCGCCGCGGATGCATATGTGCTCGGCACGACCGCGAACTTCGGCTATATCTCCGGCGCTCTCAAACACTTCTTCGACACCACGTATGACGCGGTGCGCGAGCCGACCGCCGGCAGACCGTTCTCCTACTGGATCCACGGCGGCTACGACACGACCGGGGCCGAGACCGCGATGAAGCAGATCACGACGGGCCTGGGCTGGAAGCTCGCCTTCGATCCCCTCATCTTCACCGGCGAAGTCACAGACGCACACTTGGAGAAGGCCATGGAGCTGGCCGCCACAGTAGCCGCCACCCCCTAATTACTACCTGACGGCGGCCCAGCAACCTCGCGCGAGGTTGCTGGGCCGCCGTCAGGTAGTAATGGGGAGTTTTTGGTGAAAGTACTTTCCACTATGGAAAGTAGTTGGTACTGTGGAATCACTTCCACAGAGCAACCCCAATCAGAGGAACCGACATGAACGCGAACCCCACCCCGCAGCAGGCGGCAGATCTTCTCAACCAGGTCGAAGCGAACCAGTCCCGGGCGCGCAGCGGAGATGCATGGCCACTGGTCACACTGCTCTTCGTCCTCTCCGCCGGACTCTCCGTCGGGCTCATGGCCATCGGCATCATCGACGACAACACGACTCAGCTCATCATCGCCGGAGCCGGATTGAGCTGGCTCGTCCCGGCACTGATCGTCTACCTCATCAAGGCCCTGTCCTGGAGCCGCCGTTCCACGGCCCTGCTGCTGACATGGCTGGGCGTCATCATCGTCGCCTTCATCGCCGGCGTCATGGCCGATTCGTTCGCAGCCGGCGGTCCGATCCCGTTCATCGCCGCAGGACTGTTGTGGGTCGCCGCCCCGGTCTTCTCCCTGCTGGCCCTGCGCCGCTGAGGAGTGACCGACGATGACTGCGAAACACAACTCCCCGACCGAACCAGAGGACGCCCGCACCGAAGACGAGCCGATCCCCCACCTCGGCGACTCCCTGACCCGCCTCGAACCGGAGCTCAACAACCCCACGAGACTCGGCATCGTCTCGAGCCTGAAGAGCCGGGACAAGGCCGAGTTCAAACTGCTGCGCGACAGCCTCGGCGTCTCCGATTCCGTGCTCTCCCGGCACATCACCGCACTCGAGAAGGCCGGAATGATCGAGGTGAAGAAGGGGTACGTGGGCAAACGCCCGCGCACCTGGGTTTCGATCAGCAAAGACGGGACCAGCCGTCTCGAGGCACACATCCAAGCACTGCGGGAACTGGCCGGAGCATAGCCCTGTAGATCGCTGTTCCCCCAGGTGAGAAGATCGGCTAGGGTGATGGAGACCGATGCAAGGAGGCATGATGACCACACCGACGAGCACCGAGATCCCGTTCCTCGAACTCCACGAAATCTCAACTCTCATCCGAACCAGGCAAGTGTCCTCCCGGGAGGTCACCGAGGTGATGCTCGAACGCATCGACGACCTCGAGCCCCGACTGCATGCCTTCGCCACGGTCATGGCCGAATCTGCCCTCGCCGAGGCCGACCGTGCCGATTCCCTCCTGGCCCGCGGGAACTGGCTCGGCGATCTGCACGGTGTCCCCGTGGCGGTGAAGGACCTTGCGTACACCCATGATGCACCGACCGGTGCGGGCACCACGATCAATGCGGACTTCCGCCCAGATTTCGATGCCACCGTCGTCGCTCGACTGCGAACCGCCGGAGCCGTCATCCTCGGCAAACTGCGTCTCACCGAGGGGGCGTTCACCGGTCACCATCCCAATCTGCCGACCCCGGTCAACCCGTGGGATGCCGACACCTGGTCGGGAGTCTCCTCATCAGGGTCAGGTGTGGCCACTGCGGCCGGACTCTGCTTCGCCTCGCTCGGCTCGGACACCGGCGGATCGATCCGCCTTCCGTCCTCAGCCAATGGCGTCACGGGACTCAAACCGACCTGGGGCCGGGTCTCCCGCCACGGCATCTTCGCACTCGCTCCCAGCCTCGATCACATCGGGCCGATGACCCGCAGCTCCCGTGATGCCGCGATCGTGCTGCGGGCCATCGCCGGCCACGATCCGGCCGATCCCACCTCGTCGCTCGAATCGGTACCGGACTACCCCAATACGCTGCGCGTCGACGAAGCCCCGGTCGTCGGTTTCGACCGCAAGCTGGCCGAAGAGCACTTCGACGCCGCGACGAATGCGATGCTCGAAGACACCATCGAGACGGTGACCGGCCTGGGCTGGCGGGTGCTCGAGGTCGAGGCTCCCGGTTTTGAGGCCGCAGCCAAGGAATGGACGGCTCTGTGCGGGATCGAGACAGCCGGTGTCCACGCAGAGACTTATCCGGCCCGGGCGGACGAATACGGCCCCGACCTGTCCGGTCTCATCGAGATCGGGCGCGGACTCTCCGCAATCGACTACCACCGGCTGCTCGAATCGAGAAGAGACTTCACCGGCCGTATGCGCACCCTTATGTCCGATATCGATCTCCTCCTGCTGCCGGGAATCGGCGTCGGCTCACCGACGATCACGCAGATGGCGAACCTGGGTTCCGACCAGAAGCTGTTCGCTGCGGTGACCGTGCCGACGGCACCGATCGACAACTGCGGAATGCCGTCGATCACTCTGCCCGCAGGGTTCACCGAACGCGGCACTCCCCTGGCAGCCCAGTTCGTCGGCGGTGACTTCACCGAACCCTTGGTGCTGGCAGCCGGTAACGCCTTCCAGCAGGTCACGGACTTCCACACCAGCCACCCGGCCGGGTTCTGAGCCCACCGACCGCAGGGGCGCCTCAGGCCCCGAGCGGTCTCTCCTCGGCGCTGTGGAATGCATTCCGGTAGGCAGTCGGGCTGATGCCCAGTTCGTTCCGGAAGCGACGTCGCAGGGTGGCTGCGCTGCCCATTCCCGCAGGTGGCGGCGATGATCTCGACGGCAGCATCGGTGCGCTCGAGCAGATCCTGCGCACGGAGGATCCGCTGGTTGTGAAGCCTCCTGAGCGGGGTCACCCCCACCGAAGAAAGCATTCGGCACGCGAGCTGTCGGCTGCTCACGGCGGCCCGACTGGCAAGATCATCGAAAGTGAGCGGCTCGTCGAGGTGCGCCTTGGCCCAATCGAGTGCGGCACCGAGACAGTCATCGAGCGCAGAATCGGCCGGGCCGGTCACCGACGCGCGCTGAGAGCGTCTGGCCGCGACATCTACCAGGTCACCGCCCCGCTCGAGGTCGAAGCCGCCGTCCGTCTCATCGACGGTCGGTTCACCGGCACGGGAGCTCTGGCGCCGGGCGAGGCCTTCGATGCCGCCGATTTCCTCAGTGCGCTGAGCGCAGATCGGCTGACGATCAGCTCACCGGACGAAGATTCAGCTGTGGCCGGTCTCGCGGGGCAGGTGCCTGCCGGCTCAGTCCGCTGACTTCCGAGCCACCATCTCCGTGATCCAGGTCGGGGCGAAGGGCGAAGTGCAGCCGGGCGAAGTCGGGTAGTCGCGGAGCACGCCGAGGCGCTCACCGATGTCGATGGCACGTTTCCGCAGGTCTGGGTTCTCGATGCCGATATACGACAGCGTCTCGTTCATCGCCCACTGCAGACGCTCGGGGGCGTCGGCCATCTCGGCCTCGATCACGTCCAGCAGACCGGACAGGTCGAGACCTTCGGGTTTCCGGTTCACCCACTCGCTCGTCAGCGCCCAGCCGGCGGAGGCGACCACGGGATCCGGATCGTCGATCCACGACCGGCGCAGCGCCTCGGCGTGGGCTGATTTCTTGACGATATAGCTGACCAGCCAGCCGTGGACCTTCGGGACACGGGAGTCACGCAGCATCTCATCGAGCTGTGCTTCGCTCCAGGCCTTCGGACGCATGATGAGGATCGCGACGAGGCGGGCCGCAGTGTCGCCGGAGTCCCACAGTTCGGCGGCGAGTTCATCGTTCTTCTTCAGGTCCTTCGCCACGGCGCGCAGCTTCGTCAGGTTGACCGCGTGGTCGTCGCCGTGGCGGACGTTGACGGCGCGGATCTTCTCGTCCTCGAGCGAGGCCAGGGTGGCGAGCACCTCGGTGCTGGTGGTCATCATGTGCTCCGGGTTCGGTTGAGCATTAGGGCAGTGCGGATGAGTTGAGGTGAGCCGATGATATCCGACGCACAGGCGGCGTGGCAGAAGTTTTGGCGGCAGACGACGTCAGTCATCGTCATCGGCATGCGGCGAAGCTTCGAGTCCGGCACGCGTCTTCTTTTCACTGCTGAACCCGACGACCACGACGAGCATGCCGACGACGACGCCGATGACGGTTTCGATGGCACGCGAGGCCAACAGCTCCGGAACCGGGTGCGGGCTGCCGATCTGGGTCATGAGCAGTGCCAACGGGGTGATGAAGAGCAGAGCCACCGAATAGTTGCGCAGCACGAAGATCTCGGCGAGGAACTGCAGCAGGATCACCCACACCACCAGCTGCCACGCCTCGGTGGGGAACGACAGCAGGAACGCTGTGACGATCACTCCCAGCAGGGTTCCGACCACCCGGTGGACGCCGCGCTTGAGACGGGCCGAACGACCGGGCGGAGTGATCGGTGCAACCGCTGCGACCATCGCCCAATAGCTGTGGGACAGAAGCGGGAGCACATCGATGAGCAGGGTGCCGAGAACTCCGGCGATGAACGGGGCGATCGTGAATCGGGCGGCGTGGGCTGCCAGATCAGCCTTGCCCACCGGCGACAGCCCGACCCGCACATAGGTCTCCTTCTCCGGAGGCATGCGTTCGCCGGCATAGTGGGCGAGCGCTCCGAGACCGATGCACACCAGCGCCGAGGCGGCCGCCACACCCATTGCCACCGGCACCGATGCGCCGTTGGGAATGGATCCGACGGCTCCCGTGGCGAAGATGAAGAAGATCGACCCGCCGGGTTTGAGCCGGAAGCGCAGGGCGATGGCCGCACCCGCACCGGACACGAGCGAGGTGATGACGACGAGCACCCAGACCGAAGCTCCGAGGCTGCTGAGCAGGGCGCCGATGCCCACGCAGACGACGAGGACGGCGGCTGCGATCGACTGGCGTCTGGTCCGCGATCGTGGGGACTCGAAGCGCGCGTAGATGCCGGTGAAGGCGCCGAAGGCGGCATAGACGGCGAGGTCGAGGCGGTCGATTCCGAGCAGCACGAGAAGCGGGATGGCGACTCCCAGGGCGATGCGGAACGCGGGGGCATGGTCGCGTTCGCCCGGTGGGATGCGGAAGAACTCCTGCAGGTGGCTCAATCGGGTTCGGCCTCTTTCGACATCGGGAACGGACCCCGGTGACGGGATCACTGATATGGGTTGGTGAGCTGAGTGCTCCCTTCGATCGTAGTCCGCCATCGATGCTGACGAATGTCTTCTGCCGACAGGAGTGATCAACCTCGCTCGCCGAGGCGGTTGAGCGAGACCGTGATCACCGCCGTCACCGGCGTCTCGGTCACGGTCGGTGCCCCTGCCCCGAGCGAACACGTGCCGCCTGCCGGTTGAGATGGTCGCGTTCGGCGACGCTGCCGGCCCGTTCGGCGGCCCGTACGTAGAGCTCGGCGGCCCGCTGTGACTCCCCGGCCCGTTCGCGCAGGTGCGCTTCGACGGCGAAGTAGCGCGGCAGGCTCTCGTCCAGGCCCCGCAGTTCGGCCAGTCCCGCCCCTGGGCCGTCGGACTCCCCGACGGCCACGGCTCGGTTGAGACGCACAATCGGGGTATCTCGCAGGGCCAGCAGTTCGTCGTACCACTGAACGATCTGCACCCAGTCGGTGTCCTCGACCGTCTGCGCATCGGCGTGGAGTGCCGCGATGGCGGCCTGTGCCTGATACTGACCGAGTTCGTCCCGACCAAGGGCTGCCTGCAGGATCTCGATGCCCTCGACGATGAGCCGTCGATCCCACAGGGTGCGATCCTGATCGGCCAGCGCGATGAGTCGTCCGTCCGGACCGAAACGGGCGTCGCGGCGGGCGTGGTGGAGGAGCATCAGGGCGAGCAGTCCGTCCACCTCGGCGGAGTCGATCATCGCCCGCAGGCTGCGGGTCAGTCGGATCGCCTCGGCGACGAGGTCGACATCGCCCGAGTGGCCTTCGTTGAACACGAGGTAGAGGGTGGTGAGCACCGAGGACAGGTCGCCGGGTCGGTTGAGCCGGGAACCTGCGATCGTGGATTTGGCGCGGCTGATGCGCTGAGCCATCGTCGACTCGGGCACCATATAGGCTGCGGCGATCTGCTTCGTCGTCAGTCCGCCCACTGCCAGCAGGGTCAGGGCCACCGCCGAGGCAGGGCTGAGGTCGGGATGGGCGCAGAGGACGTAGAGGTCGAGGGTGTCATCGACGTTCGGGACGCCGTCGTCCCCGGATTCGGCCGAGGTTTCGGGCTCGGCGAGAGTGGCGGCCATGACCCGTTCCTCGCGTTTCACCCGCGATCCTTCAGATCGCACAATGTCGAGGAACTTCCGCCACGCCACCGTCACGAGCCAGCCCCGCCGGTCGCGGGGCGGGTCGGACGGCCACGATCGCAGGGCTTCGATGAGCGCGTCTTGAACGGCATCCTCGGCGGTCGCGAAGTCTGCTCCACGACTGACGAGGATGCCGATCACGGCCGGGACGAGCTCACGCAGCTCCGCCTCGGCGAGGGGATCCGGATCGATCATCGCGGACTCCGTTCGCGTCCCTGATCATTCGTCCACGCTGGGTGCGTGGTCGAGGAAGGGGCGCAGTTCGAGCCATTCGTTGATCGGCTCTCCTCCCTTGCCCGGTGCGGCCGAGAGCTCACCAGCGAGTTCGAGAGCCCTGTCGTAGTTCTCGACGTCGATGACCATCCACCCGGCGATGAGGTCCTTCGTCTCCGGGAAGGGGCCGTCGGTGACCGGAGGCTTGCCCGGTCCGCCGGATTGGACGAAGGTGCCCTCGGGCGAGAGCGCCTGGGAGTCGACGAATTCGCCGGAGTCCTTGAGTTTGTCGGCGAAGGCGTTCATGTACGCCATATGCGCGTCGACCTCGTCGGGACTCCACTGATCCATCGGGGTGTAGTTCATGAGGTCGCTCGACATCCGATAGTGCTTGAGCATGAGGTACTTGGCCATGATGGTCTCCTTGTCTCGTGTCGCTCGCACGGGTTGTGCTCGCTGACATGTCTGGGACGCAGCCGGATGAGTGTTCTCGACATCGACGGCGAAGATTTCTCGGATCTCTTCGGCTCCGGTCATCGAACACAGTCCCAGAATAGGCCGATGTGTCCGTCCTGGAACACGCGTCACCGGATCCGAACACGAATCGGCCAAGGTCACGGCTCCGCGCTGAGAGGCTTGTCTCGTACGAAACACCGACAGCTTTCTGCACACGAGACCAGGAGCAGATCATGAAGGCACAGACACTTCTCAAGACCATCACCGTTGCCGGAGCTCTCGCCGCGACCCTGACGCTCTCGGCCTGCGATATGAACATCACCTTCGGCCCGGAAGGCCAGGGACAGGAACAGGGCCAGGAGCAGGACGGCCAGCAGGAGCAGGAGACCGAGACCACCGAGACGGCCGCCGAAGAACCGGCATCGGATTCGGGCTCCACGTCGGATTCCGCCAGTTCGGGTTCGTCCGGCACGAGCGATGACGGCACGACGGACAACGGCACCACCGGCAGCGGCGGATCCACGGATTCGTCCAGCGCCTCCTCGGCGAGTGGTTCCTCCACCTCGAGCGGATCATCGTCGTCGAGCGTCACGGCCGACAACGGCTACCAGGGCCCGCGGATCGGCGAAGACGGAGTCGAACTCGACGCCGACGGCAACGGCAAGATCCCCGCCGACGTTCTCGAGGCGGACATCAAGAACGCCTACGCCAAGCAGGGCACCACGGTCGACACCGTCGACTGCTACTCCGACCTGCGGATCTTCTCCCACAGCGGCTCGCAGAACTGCACCGTCACCGCTGCCGGCGAGAATCACTACGGCACTGTGAAGATCACCTCGGCTTCGCAGTCCGGCATCGGCTACAGCCTCGAGTTCCCGAACATCTGAGCCGACCGTGCCCGGTCGCCTCATCGGCGCGGCCGCCCCGATCCGCTCCCCTCGAGCAGCCGCGATTCGCCTGACGAATTCCGCGCATCCCCACCCGCACTCCCCTGGCCCGCTGCGGCCCGGGGAGTGCGGTCATTCGTGTCGTGGAACAAGTCGGCTTCCTGTGGTGTTGTCGCTGATGTGGGCCGCGGAACAGGTCGGGCCCCAACCGATTCGTCCGTCGGACTGATTCGCCCACCGATGAGGAGCAGAGCATGACCAGACGCGTCCAGTACACCTCCAACGGAGACATCGATCAGCTTCACCTCGCCGAGGTGGCCGTCCCCGAGGTCGGCGAAGGCCAGGTCCTCGTCACCGTCCTCTATGCCGGGCTCAATCCCCTGGATTGGAAGATGCTCCAGGGCGGTCGCTTCGGTTCCGTCGAAACTGCCTCCGGCAACGGCGTGGACTTCTCCGGCGTCGTCGCCTCGGTCGGCGAGGGGGTTACGGACTTCGCGCCCGGAGACCTCGTCTACGGCGGGCTGCCGAAGCAGGCGCAGACCGAACAACTTCTCATCACCGATCCTGCCGACAGGCTCGACAGGATCCCGCGCGGACTCGGCGTCGACACCGCCGGAGGCCTCTACGTCGCCGGGCGCACCGCCGTCGCCGGAATCCGCGCCCTGGGCCTGAGCGAAGGCGACACTCTCTTCGTCTCTGGGGCCTCCGGCGGCGTCGGCATCATCGTCGCCCAGCTCGCCCGCAACCTCGGGGCGAGGGTCATCGGCAGCGCCAGCCAGGGCAATCACGCTCTCTTGGAAAGCCTCGGGATCGACCCCGTCACCTACGGTGAGGGACTGTGGGACCGGGTCGGTGAGCTCGCCCCGGACGGGATCCAGGCCGCGTATTCGACGCAGGGAGAGGACGAGATCACGGGCATGATCGACCTCGGCATTCCAGCCGGACGCATCGTCTCGATCGGTGCGGGTCCCACGGTCGCGGAGAAGTACGGGGTGAGCATCGACGGCGAAGCCAAGGCCCGCCGTGATGACATGGTCTGGCTGGGCCAGGCCATCGCCTACGGCCATATCCACGTTCCGATCGCCCGGGTCTTCGACGCCGAAGAGGTCCACGACGCCTACCGGCATCTGCTCACCGCCCACCCGGCAGGCAAGGTGCTGCTGCGCTTCCCCGCGAAGCCGCTGACCGACGAGCAGCGAGCCCATCTGACCTGAGGCGCCGGCCCAGGTTCTGCGGCGGCTCAATTCCCACGACAGACGGATTTCACGACAGACAGTTCTCACAACCGGACACAGAAAAGGAGCACCATCATGGCTATCACCGATAAGAAGGTCGCATTCCTCCTCACCCGCGGTGTCGAGCAGATCGAACTCACCAGTCCCCGCGCCGCACTCGACGAGGCTGGGGCGACGACCGTCATCGTCTCCCCGTCCGAGGGAACGCTGCAGGCGATGGAAGGCGATTGGGAGCATGCCGAGACCTTCGACGTCGACGTTCCCGTTGCCGAGGCCTCGGTCGATGACTTCGACGCCCTCGTCCTGCCCGGCGGCACCCTCAACGCCGACGCCCTGCGTCTGAACGAGGACGCCGTCAACCTCGTCAAAGCGTTCTTCGTTGCCGACAAACCTGTCGCGGCAATCTGCCATGCCCCGTGGATCCTTGCCGAGGCGGGAGTGGCCTAGGGGCGGAAGCTGACGTCCTTCATCGCGACGAAGACCGACCTCATCAACGCCGGAGCCGAATGGACCGACACCGCGGTGGTCGTCGACGGCAACCTCATCACCTCCCGCAACCCCGGCGACCTCGACGCCTTCAACAAGGCGATCGCTGACATGCTGAGCTGACCTGCAACCATGCCTCTTTCGCCGAAGCAAGACCACCTCGGCGACGAACTCCCCGGAACGATCGTTTCGGGGAGTTCGTCTGTTCGTCACCTGGGGTCTCGACAGCCGCGCTTATGATCTACTCATGCCAGCTTCCCTGTTCGTCAAGGCGACGACTCCTGCCCTCGCGGCGCTGTTCATCGGGTTCCTTCTCATTCTCTGTTCCACACCTCCTCCGGCACATGCCGCCCATGCGACCTCGGGCGCGATCCGCACGGCGTGGAAGAAGTCCGGGTGGGAACGCGGTCTGCTCGGCTATCCGACGAGCAACGAGTACCGGTCCGGGTCCGCGAATCGGCAGAACTTTCAGAACGGCATGATCGTGTGGACTGCGAAGTCCGGAGCGAAAGTGACGCTGACGAAGGCGCCGTCGTCGTTCACGATCAAGGGGTCTGGGTTCGGCCATGGGGTCGGGATGAGCCAGTACGGAGCGCGTGGAATGGCGGCAGCCGGAAAGTCTTCGACGCAGATCCTGCAGCACTACTACACCGGGGCCAAGATCACGACGATGTCGAAGGACGCCGACGCCAGTCTCAAGGTGCAGCTGCTGACCGGGAAGAAGTCCGTGACGGTCACCCCGCGGTCCGGCCGTCTGCGGGTCAAAGTCGGGTCGAAGACCATCGAATCGGGCTCGAAGGTCACGATCGAACGGACCTCGTCGGGTTCGGTCAAGGCGACCGTCGGGTCGCAGAGCTATTCGGGATCGAAGCTCACCCTCGAATGGCAGGGCACCCGATATTGGAAGAGTTCGTCGGCGACGACGGTGTCGGTCAGCGGCGCCCAGAACGGGGCGACCGGCACCTACCGACACGGACGGCTCGAGATCGGTCAGCTGAAGCGCTCGCTCAACGTCATCAACGTGGTGAGTCTCAACAAGGAGTACCTGCCGGGCATCGCCGAGATGCCGGCGTCGTGGCAGTCCGAAGCCCTGCGCAGTCAGGCCATCGCTTCGCGCACCTACGCCTACCGCAATCTCGGTGCGGTGAAGCCGGCCTGCGGATGCAACGTCTATGACGAGGTGGCCTCGCAGCGTTTCCTCGGGTGGACTCATGAGAATGCAGGCGGTTCCGGTCCGTGGCGCAAGGCCGTGGCCGCGACACAGACCACGAGCGGGTCGACGGTGAAGTCGGCGCGCCTCATCACCTACAAGGGCGGACTCATCGATGCTGTCTACTCGTCCTCGTCCGGGTCGAAGACGCATTCGGCTGCCGAGGTGTGGGGGTCGGCCGTGCCGTACCTGGTCTCGGTCGATGACTCCCCGTCGAAGTATGCCTCTGCGCAGAACCCGAACGCCTCGTGGTCGGTGACGGCCAAGCAGGCCGACATGACACGGGCGTTCGGGCTGGCAGACGTCCGGTCTGTGACGGTGGCGAAGACCGGCTCCGGTCTGGTGAAGACGGTGAAAGCCACCTCGGTGAAGGGGAAGACCGCGAGCCTCACCGGCGATCAGCTGCGGACCAAGCTGAAGCTCAAGTCCGCGTCATTCAGCGTGGCCTGAGGGAAACTCGCGTCCAGGATCACACTCCGGCAGGGGTGAGCGGTCCCCTGTTGATGAGTTCGGCTTCCTTCTCGCGCACGATCGGGATGACGGTCTTGCCGAACGCTTCGAGTTCCTCCTGGAAGTGGAGGAAGCCGGTGAGGATGAGGTCGACGCCGATCTTCTTGTACTCGATGATGCGGTCGGCGACCTGTTCGGGAGTGCCGATGAGCTGGGTGCGGAAGCCGTCGTTGTACTGGACGAGGTCTTCGAAGCTCGAATCCGCCCACATGCCCTTCTTATCATGAGTCGAGGCTCCGGCCTGTTGGACGGACTTGCGGAATCCTTCGACGGCGCCTTCATCGGCTTTGGCGATGATCTCACGCAGCTGTTCGCGGGCTTCGGCTTCGGTGTCGCGGACGATGGCGAATCCGTTGAGCCCGAAGCGGACTTTCCGATTGTGCGTTCGGGCCACCTCGGTGACGTCGTCGTACTGTTCGAGGAAGCCGTCGAAGTCCTTGCCATTGGAGAAGTACCAGTCGGCGTGCTTGCCGCCGTTGATGCGGGCGGCAGAGGAGTTTCCGCCTTGGAAGATCTCCGGATGGGGGCGGCCTTCGACCGGGTAGGGGCCGGGGCGGAGGGTGAAGTCGTCGACGGTGTAGAAATTGCCCCGGTACTCGACATTCTCCTCGGTGAAGAGCTTGCGGACGACGTCCATGAACTCGGCGGAGCGCCGGTACCGTTCGCCGTGTTCGAGCCATGGCAGGCCGAGGCGGGTGTATTCGTCCTTGAACCAGCCGGAGACGACGTTGATGGCGGCCCGGCCCTTCGTGAACTGGTCGGCGGTGAGGATGAACTTCGCGAGCACGGCCGGTTCCCAGATGCCCGGGTGGATGGCGGCGATGACCTTGAGTTTCTCAGTGGCAAGGGCGAGCGCGAGTGACGTGGAGGTCGATTCGTGCTGCTGGGCCGCGCCGTAGCTGGAGAGGTAGCGGACCTGGCTGAGAGCGTATTCGTAGCCGACTGCCTCGGCGGTCTGTGCGAGCTTGACGTTGTAGTCGTAGCCCCAGTCGGTGCGCTGTTCGATGTTCGACACGACCAGGCCGCCGGAGACGTTGGGCACCCAGTAGGCGAACTTCAGGTCTTCGGGTTCGCCGGTATAGATCGGGTTGGCGTGGAGGTTCGTCATTGTGTGTCCCTTCCCATCGAAACTGGCATGAGCACCGTGTCCGCGGGTCGCATACTGCTCGAGCTGCGCGCGCCGGACCAGTTGCTGCGACGTCACCGGGCCAGTTCCCTTCGGTCGCTCGTGATGTGTGCAGGTGTGCAATATCTTGTGTATTGGCGTGCCGTGCCAGACTACTGAGACGCAGACCACACACGGCGGGCAGACTTCGCGGGCTGACGCATGCCGTCACAATGACGCCTTCCGCCACGAACTGTCATGTGATTTGCCTTCCGGCAATTGCCGTCCGCTGCACTCAGCTCCGCATCCCTCACCCTTGGCGGCACACCACCTCGTTGCACCGGTGCGTTGAGCCAGGACCGACGAGGGATGCGAAAGCACCGGTAGGAGATGACACGGCCGGTGGAGGATGCAGCGACCGACCGGCCCGGGACCCGCAGCCGGTGAATCGACGAAGTCCCGGCCCGCAGCAACTGCAAGACCGGGACTTCCGTGGCGGAGGATAGGGGATTCGAACCCCTGAGGGCGTTAACCCAACCCGCGTTCCAGGCGAGCGCCATAGGCCACTAGGCGAATCCTCCGCGAATCAGCTTATCCGAGTCATGACGACAATGCGAAATCGCGGTGGCCGAGTGTGAAGCATCCCACTTCCCGCAGGTGAACAGTCGGCATCGACCCCCGACCGCGATCACGCGACCTCATCGCCCGACGGCAAACGGTTCAATCGGCGACGGCGCGGAGATGCCGTTCTGCCGACGTCTGCGCCCCGTCCTCCCATCTGCGCTCGATGCTCCCGTCGTTGATCCAGCCGTGCAGCGTCTCCAAGCGGGACCGCGTCACCGTGTCCACCGGCTGATAGACCGACAGCGTCAGCCTCTGGTTCTCCTGCGCGATGAGCGTCGTCATCGTCAGCTTGAGCGTGCCCACATACGGGTTCTCAATGGTCTTGACCCGCCCGACAGATCGACCGACCGACCCCGAATCCCACAGGCGGCAGAATTCCGGATTCCTGCGCAGCCGCGACAGCAGCGGCGACCACTCCGGATCGTCGATCGACTCCGCGTAGGAGGCACGCAGCTTCGCCACGACCTGCGCCCGATGACCGTCGTCGGAGTGGAAGGTCCGCGCCCATTCCGGACTCTCGAAGGACTGGATCGCACAGTTCCGGTCGGCTGGAGCGAGAGCTTCGAGGTCGGAGGCGAGATACCGTTCGACGGAGTTGAAGGCGAGGATCGTATACCGCGGATCAGTGACCATCGCCGGCAGCGGCAGCAGTTCGTCGAGCAAGGTGCGCATCTGCTCTCCCACCGCCGAGTCCCCCGGGTTCGCGACTCGATCCGGGTATCCGCCCAGCAGGAAGAGATGGGCACGCTCCTCACGGTCGAGCAGGAGCGCCTCGGCGATGGATTCGAGCACCGACTCCGAGGGGTGGACCTCGCGCCCCTGCTCAAGCCAGGTGTACCAACTGGTGCCGATGTTCGCGAGCACAGCGACCTCTTCACGCCGCAGTCCCGGCACCCTCCGCCGGGTGCCGGCCGCAAGACCGACCTCGCAGGGCCGCACCCGGTTTCGTCGCGAACGCAGGAATCGTCCGAGCTCCTCGGTTCTCACTTGTGCCATGCCCCCCATTGTCCGCCCGACGCTCACGCCCTTCCACCCCGTCACCCCTCTCAGCCTGGTGGTGCGACCAACACCATCAGCACGCCCTCCCACTTCCCCGCGGGCCACCGCAGACTGGATCCATGAGAGATTCCCACACACAGACATCATCGACCTCCGCCGAGGCGGCTCCCGGTCACGTGCCCAACGTCGCCCCCGTCCTCTGGCCGCTCCACCTCGGTGCGTTCCTCGCGACGTTCATGTTCTCCGTCTCGAACGTCGCAATCCCCGCGGTGAAGGCCGACATCGGTGCGAGCGATGCGACCTCGGCCCTCATCGTCGGTCTGTTCTCCGCCGCCTTCGCCTCCGGCCTCATCCTCTGCGGTCGCATTGGGGACCGCTTCGGGCGTCGCCGCCTGTTCATGATCGGCACGGGCGCGCTCGTCATCACCTCAATCACCGTCGGACTGGCACCCGATCCGCTCTTCCTGCTCGTTGCTCGCGCAACCCAGGGCTCGGCAGCGGCGGTGATGATGCCGCAGATCCTCGCGAGCTTCCAGCATTCGCTGTCCGGGGCCGCACGGTTGAAGGCGATCAGCCTCTTCGGCGCATTCTCCGGAGTCGGCACCGTCGGTGGTCAGGTCCTCGGCGGCGGACTCGTCTCCCTCTTCGGCGAGACCTGGGGATGGCGGGCGGCGTTCCTCAGCTGCGCGGTCGCCGCCGCAGCCGCCTATCTCGGTTCCCTGCGTCTGACCGAATCACACAGCACCGACCCGGCACCCCTCGACGCCCCCGGCGCGATCCTCCTCGGCGTGGGCATGATGAGCCTCGTCATCGGACTGGCGCTTGGACCGGTCACCGGATGGCTGCCCGTACCGACGATCCTGCTGACGGTCAGCGCCTCGGGTTTCGCGACTTTCGTCGTGTGGCAGTCCCGGGCCGACGCGACAGGCAGGTTCCCACTCATCCCGCCCTCCGTCGTCGCGGTCCCAGCCGCGTGGGTGGGAATGCTCATGGCCTTCGTCTTCTTCGCGGGGTTCGGCACTTTCCTCTTCAATTTCTCCCTGGTCTCCCAGACCGGGCATGCCGATCCGGCATATATCTCAGGTCTCACCCTCGCCGTTTTCTGCATCGCGTTCCTCGTCTCCTCCCTGTACGTCCATCGTCTGGTCGGATACTTCACCGGCC
Source organism: Brevibacterium permense (assembly GCF_025506275.1). Taxonomy (GTDB): domain Bacteria; phylum Actinomycetota; class Actinomycetes; order Actinomycetales; family Brevibacteriaceae; genus Brevibacterium; species Brevibacterium permense_A. The sequence goes on along the minus strand of NZ_QYCP01000087.1, from coordinate 97,122 downwards.
CAGGCACCATGCTGCTGGGCACCGGCCTGCAGATCGCAGGACTTCTCGGCATCGCATGGGTCTCTTCGAGCGCGGGAACAGGGTGGCACCTGTGGTTCCAGGCTCCTGCGCTCATCCTCGGCGCGGGGCAGTCCATGCAGTTCGGCCCCTTGGTGGGCACAATCGTCGGCGCCGTCCCCGACCGAGTCGCCGGGCTGAGCGGCGGTCTCATCGCAACGATGCAGCAAGCGGGGATCGCCGTGGGTGTCGCGCTCCTCGGTGCGCTCTTCCACTCGTTCACAGCTGTCTTCGGGTTCGACGTCGCGTTCGGCATCGCCTGCCTGGTGCAGATTCTGCTGAGCTTCGTCTTCGCCGCCGGAGCTTGGTATCTGCTCCGAGTCAGCCGTCGAGCGACCCGCACCTCGGGGCAGTCGACATAGGCTTGCCGTGAGCAGTGCGCGAAGCGGTCTCAGCCGACTCCGCTCAGGCACGGCCCCGACCGAGGAGTCATCATGAAATTCATGCTCATCATGCGCACCATCGATCAAGCCGCCGTCGAACGGATGGCCGAAGCCGATTTCAACGAGATGATCGCTGCCATGGGCGCGTACAACGAATCGATGATCAACGCCGGCGTCATGTCCGACGGTGCAGGTCTGGCCGACCCGTCCGAGGGCGCCGTCGTCGACTTCTCCGACGACGAGCCCACTGCCTCATCCGGCGCCTACGGCAGCCTGCGCGAACTTTTCAACGGATTCTGGATCGTCGACGTCGCCTCCCAGGACGAAGCCATCGACTGGGCGAAGAAGGCACCGTTGGAAGCCGGATCCCAGATCGAGGTCCGTCGCATCAACGGCCCCGAAGACTTCCCCGAAGACAACGAATGGATCCAGAAGGAACAGGAATGGATCGAACAGGGCCGACTCAACAACGGCTGAACCCTGTCGCCGACCGATACCGTGTGGCCCCGCCCACTCGTTTTGTCCACCGAGGCCGCTCTCGACTAGACTGATTCACGGCTCCCCGTGCGGCGTCATCTTGTGAACTCCCCCAGGGCCGGAAGGCAGCAAGGGTAAGCGAGCTCTGTCGGGTGCACGGGGAGTCCTCTATTCCCCAACATCACAATTCCACAACTCCCCCACTCCCCCATCTGCCCAGGTCAGCTCTGCCTCCACGAGCTTTCGGGCGCCTGAATCGGGTCGAAGAAGCGAAAGCGTTAATACTTTCGTGATTTTGCTTCATTACCATTATTCGCAGTTCTCATCCCTGTGCTTAAACGAGGTTTCCCTGTTGTCCACGAAGATCCAAGGGGCCGTTGCCGCCCTTTCGGCACTGGCCCTGCTCACGGCGTGCACGCCGTCGAGCAACGATCCCGACGCGACCCGCAACGGCGCGAACAAGACCGCCGAAGCGGCCGCGGATCCCGTGTTCCGCGTCGGAGCCATCACCTCCGAGGCAGCAGAAACCGCGTCCGAATCGACACCGTCTTCGCAGACCAGCGATGCGACCTCCTCAGCTGAGCCGAGTGAATCCGCCGATGCGGCGACCGCGATGCCCGGCGCCGGGGACTTCGGCGAGGTGACAGAATCCGGTGATGACATCGAGCTCGAGGCCGGCCAGCGGATCGGCATCTCCGTCGAGAACGCAGACCTCAGTGACATCTCCGTCACCGAGGAGGCCCACCCCCGGATCGCGCACGACCCCGGCACGTTCTTCGACGCTTCGGGCACGGCGCTCGAGACAGATGACGACGCCCAAGCCGGTTCGTCGACACCGAGCTCCACCGAGTCCGAGACCGCCGACGATGGTTCGAAGGACGCCGAAACAGCCAACAAGGACACCGCCGAGTCGGTTGCCGCCCCTGACGAATCCGCCGCCTGGATCTCGACTTACGGCCTCGTCGCCGACAGCGAATACACCCTGAAAGTCACCGCCACCACTGCCGACGGAGACGAGGTCGACCTCGACGCAACGATCACCGTCGGCGCCAGCGACGGCGCTCCGATGTCGGTGCGCACAACGCTCGCCGATGATCAGACGGTCGGCGTCGCCGCCCCCATCATGCTCAACTTCGGCTCCACCGTGTCCAAGGACTTCCGCGACGATGTCGAACGCCGTCTCTCGGTCAAGGTCACCGATGAACACGGCAAGGAGCGGGAGGTCGAGGGCTCCTGGGGTTGGCTCTACGACGATCCGCAGTCCCGACTGCATTTCCGCCCGAAGGAGTTCTGGCCCGCTCATTCGAAGGTCTCCGTCGACGTTCCGCTCAAGGATGTGCCGACGGGCGAGACCAGCGTGGGTCAGAACGACCTCACCCTCGATTTCGAGATCGGACGCAAGCAGGTCGTCAAGGCCGATGCGAAGTCCCATCGTATGACCGTCACTCGTGACGGCAAGACCGTCATGGACTTCCCGGCCTCGCTCGGCGCACCGAAGTCCCCGTCCTACAACGGCACGCATGTGGTCATGTCGAAGGCCGCCGACTATACGATGACCTCCGAACAGTGGGACTACGAGACAGATGTGCAGTGGGCGGTGCGTATCCACAACAACGGCGAATTCATCCACGCCGCCCCGTGGTCGGCAGGCGTCCAAGGCTCGCAGAACGTCTCCCACGGCTGCATCAATCTCACCACCGAACGGGCCAAGGAGTACTACGACTCCGCGATCTTCGGCGATCCCGTCGAGGTCACCGGTTCCCAAGTGAGCCTCTCGACCGATGACAGCGACATCTCTGATTGGGTGTACTCGTGGGATGAATGGAAGAAGCTGAGCGCCCTCGATTGAGAGCGCCCAGCTTGCTTGCCTGACTGATGCGGCAGGCTCCTCGCCGACGACTTACTTGTCGAGCTTCTTCACCGCTTTGTCGATCATCGGCACATAGCGCTCGAGCGTCCAGGGGACGGTGAGTGGGTTGATGATCGAGGATCCGGTGACGAAGGGCTGATCTTCCGGAGCCACGACGGCCCCGGCTTTGATCGCCGGAATATTCGCATACAGTCCCTGCGATTCGATCTCTTTCCTGTTCTTCTCATCGGAGTAGAAGGTGAAGATGAGGTCCGAATCGTTGAGCTTGTCCGCGTTCTCCAGACCGATGAGCGCTGAATCCGTTCCCGGTTCGTCGTAGTCCTTCTTCAGCTCGTCGATGATCGGATCCGGGGTCAGCCCGAGCGCCGAGACCATCGCCACCCGCTGCTCGTTGGGGTAGAAGACGCCGAGGGTGCCGGGACCCGAGTTGTAGATGAAGGAGAATGTGAGGTCCTTGTATTCCTCCCGCTTCGCCTCTTTCAGCTGCGTCTTGATGTCGTCGATGAGGCCTTCTGATTCCTCTTCCTGACCGAGCGCCTTGCCGATCGTCGTGATCTGCTCATCCCACTTGATCGTCCACGGCTGCTTCGGGTACGCCACGGTCGGGGCGATGGCATCGAGCTGTTTGTACTGCTCGGCAGTGATTCCCGACCAAGGAGCGAGGATGACATCTGGTTCGAGTTCGGCGATGGCCTCGACGTCGAGTTCCGTATCGCCCTGGAACTGTTCGGGCAGCTTCTCACCCTTGTCCTTCACGGCCTCGTAGATCCACGGCATGTAGCCGGTGTCATCCGATCCCCAGGCATATTCCTCCATGCCGACCGGCGTCTTGCCCAAAGCGATCGCAGTTTCCGTCGATCCCTGGCCGAGGGTGACGACGCGTTCGGGCTCGGATTCGATGACCGCTTCGCCGAGTGCGTGCTTGATCGTCACGGTCTCGAAATTCGCGGACCCGGATTCCTCCGCGGCCTGCGATCCCTGCCCGCAGGCGGTGGCGGTGAGCGAGAGCGCGACGAGCGCTCCGGCGATGACGGCCCGGCGGCTGTGAGGAACTGACATTCCTGTCCTTTCGACAGTGGTCGGAGCCTGATGCGGCCCCTCGACATTAACGTAGGCCAGCCTAACTTAACCTACCGCCGTTTCCGCAATACCTGTGAGCCACTTCACGTCAGCCATCCTCATCTGCTGACAGCAGAAACCCTCGCCGAGGCGGCCTTACCGACCGTAGGCTCACCCCATGACCGACATGCTCCTGCACAGCCCGACCCCGCCGCCGCTGTGGCGTGAGGCGCTTGGCCGCGCTCTCCGACTGCGCCGCACCGATTTGGGTCTCACACTGGCTCAGGTCTCCCACCGGTCCGGGGTCTCGACCCAGTTCCTCTCCGAGATCGAACGCGGGCTCAAGGACCCGTCGTCCGAGGTCATCGAGGCCGTGGCCGAGGTGCTCGGGCTCCAGCTGCCGCAGATCCTCGTCCTCGCGGCCTTCGGCCTGACTTCCGGGGTCCCTGCGACCGCGCTGCTGTCGGCGACCGATATGACGCGAGCCGCACCTGCTCCGCCTGCAGCGGGCCAGGTACGACTCGCTCTCGCAGCCTAGCCGTTCCCGGCCTCAAGCCGGTTCGCCCGCAGCACCTCCAGTCGGGCACGGTATTCGGCCTCCTCGATGTCCCCCTGGGCGAAGCGCTGGGCCAGAGTCGCCTCGGCGCTCTTCGTTCCCTCTCGTGCCGCAGCCGCCCAGGGCGGTCCCCCGGCCTGCCGCCACCGGCGACGGTTGAGGGTCACGATGAGGGTGACGATGAGTCCGATGACGAGGACCCAGAAGATCGGAATGAGGAAGAAGAACGGCCAGGCCAGCGGTCCGTGTTCCATGTGCATGATGCCTCCTTGGCGGGTGTCCACGCCGTTCGTGGACCTGACATCAATGACACACCGCAAGCCGGTCGCTGCGAATCCGCCGACGGGAGTCACCTGTGCTGCTCCGCACGGAGCAGAACTCAGTGCTCGTTCAGCCAACCGGGCGAGACCAGACCCGATTCGTAGGCGAGGACGACGAGGTGGACGCGGTCTCTGGCCCCAACCTTCGTCATGATGCGCGAGACATGGGTCTTCGCGGTCAGCGGGGAGAGCACGAGCGATTCGGCGATCTCATCGTTCGACTGACCGCGGCCGACGAGCGCGAGAACTTCGCGTTCGCGGTCGGTGAGAACGTCGAGCCCGGAGTCGGGTTCTGCCTTCAGCCCCAAGGACATGCGGGAGAGCAGGTATTTCGTGACTTCGGGCGAGAGCAGGGCCTCACCGTCGGCCACGACGCGCACGGCGCGGATGAGGTCGGTCGGGTCGGTGTCCTTCAGCAAGAAGCCGCTCGCCCCGGCGCGCACGGCGCGGACGATGTATTCGTCGAGTCCGAAGGTCGTCACGAGCACCACCCGGACGGCATCGAGCCGCGGATCGGCGGCGATCTCCTCCGTCGCCCACAGACCGTCTCCCTCGGGCATGCGGATATCCATGAGGACGACGTCGGCGGGTGCTGTCCGCAGTGCTTCGAGCAGGGCGTGCCCGCCGGAGGCTTGGATCGTGACCTCGATATCGTCTTCGGAATCGAGCAGTGAGGCGAAGCCGGCGCGCACGAGCTGATGGTCATCGGCGATGGCGACTCGGATCGGTGTCATCGGTGCGGTTCCTCGTCCGGTGTCATTATGGGGTCGGCGTTCCAGGGGAGGTCGACGTCGACAGTGGTGCCCTGCCGACCCTTCGAGGTCAGGGTGAGTGACCCTTTCAACAGCTTCGCCCGCTCGCGCATGCCCATGATTCCCGTCCCCTCGACTCCGGCTGGGAGTCCTGTCCCATCATCGCTGATGCTCACCTGCAGCCGGTCCGAGTTCCGTGCGATGACGACTCGTGCGCTGCCGGCGCCGGCATGTCTGAGCACGTTCGTCAGTGCTTCCTGGATGATCCGATAGGCGGCTGCGTCCGTTGACTGGCCGGGTGTCTCTCTCACTCCCTCGGCGTCGGTGGCCCGCCGGTCGTCCACCCTGATGTCAGTGGAGCCGACGAGGCGGGAGACCAGCGCCGGAACGGCGTCGAGCCCGAGGACCGGAGCCAAGGGCGCCGGTCCTGAGGCTTCCGCGGCACCGGTGTGGGAGCGCATCGTGTGCAGCACGGTGCGCACTTCGTTGAGCCCTGTGCGGCTGAGTTCTCTGATGGCCGCGAGTGCGGACCGCGCCTGTTCCGGATCGCGGTCGATGAGGTGTTCGCCGACTCCGGCTTGGACGTTGATCTGGGACAGAGCATGTCCGAGGACGTCATGCAGATCCCGGGCGATGCGCAGTCGTTCGGCCTGGACGACCTCGGCGTGGCGGGCGTTCTGTCGGGCTGCCTCCTGGCGACGGAGCTCGCCGCGCCGGCGGACGAATGCGCCGATGCCCACGGCGATGGCGAGTCCCATCGTCGCCGAGACCACCCGCCCCACCGACCAGCCGATTCCCAGCAGGGGACCCAGCAGCAGGCAGCCCGCCCAGACTCCCGCCGCCGAGGCGATCGCCCAGAATGCATTTCCACGGACGATCGCGGCGACGACGGCGAAGAGGAAGGCGGCATAGAACGGCGTCGTCCCGGGCCCGGCCTCCGCGGGCGACCAGGGACCGCGGCTGCTCCACGCACCTGGTCCCATGCCGAATCCGCTGGGGCCCGGATCGGGAGTCGCCGCCGCCCACACGAGGACATCGAGGAGGACGAGCCCTGCCAGTACGGCCACGCGGGGTCCGGGCCGCCGCGTTGCGAAGAGGAAGATCGCCGGTGAGAGGACCGCGGTGCCGATACGGATGATCATCGCGGCCGCAGACGTCTCGGTCTGCACGGCGAGGACGATGGCGAACGGCAGCTGCAGCACCGCTGCGGCGACGGTGAGCAGGACGACTCTCCTGCGTGCGCGCGGCGGAGTTCCTTCCGCGGGTGCGGAGCGGTCCGGTCTCATTCTCCGATCGTAGCGACCCGGTCCGGACCCCGTCGTCATCCTCGGGGAGTATCTCCGCCCACCGCGGTGAGAGTACGCGGTCAGAGGATGACGTCGACGAGTCCGAAATCCCGTGCCGCCTTCGCGTCGAGGACGAGGTCCCGATCGAAGTCACGGTGGATCTGCTCCGGCGTCCGGCCGGTGCTGTCGGCGAGCATCTCTTCGACATCTCGACGCTGCCGGACGATCTCGTCGGCGGCGACGATGAGGTCGGGGATCGTGCCCCGGGCACCTTCGGCGTGCGGTTGTCGCAGGACGGCGCGGGCGTGTGCGAGCATGGCCCGCTGGCTGGGTTCTCCGGCGGCCAGGAGCACGGCCGCATCGGCGACCGCCTGCCCGACGCAGGTGGTGGCCACGGGTGCGCCGATGTGGTGCATCGCGTCGAAGATCGCCGTCATCGCGGTCAGGGAGCCGCCCGGGGAATTGATGTACATGCTGATCGGCAGGTCCCGGCTGCTCGATTCGAGGTGGAGCAGCTGTGCGATGATCGTATTCGCCACACCATCGTCGATGGGCACGCCGAGGTAGACGATGCGGTTGCCGAGAAGATGCGAGTAGACGTCGACGATCTTCTCGCTGCCACCGGTTCGGTCGACGACATTGGGGATCGTGTACTGACTCATCGCCCTCCTCCGATCTGAACGTGCAGATCTGCCGGAGAATCGATGACCCGATCGATGAGTCCATACTCGATTGCTTCCTCGGCGGTGAACCACCGATCACGCAGGGAGTCTTCGAAGATGCGGTCGTAGGTCTTTCCGGTCGCCTCGGCGATCCGGTGCAGGACGGTGTCTCTGACCGATCGGAGGTCGTCGCCCTGGAGTTCGATGTCGGCGGCGGCTCCGCCGATCCCGCTCGATCCCTGGTGGAGGAGGATGCGAGCGTGGGGCAGGGCGAGACGTCGTCCGGGCGTTCCCATGCTGAGGACGAACTGTCCCGCCGAGGCGGCCCACCCGAAGGCGATCGTGACCACATCATTGGGCAGGGCGGCGATGGTGTCGGCGATCGCGTGCATCATCGGCACGGATCCGCCGGGAGAGTTGATCCACAGGTGGATATCGGAGCGCGGATCCTCGGCGGAGAGGAGGATGAGTCGGGAGATGATCTCCATTCCGTTCTCGTCGCGCAGCTCGCCGTTGAAGACGACGGACCGGTAGGCGTAGAGGATGCGCTGGGATTCGGGGATCGCGGTGGCTGCTGCGGCTTCGTCAGAGTCGGAGAACAGCGGCGGTCGGCTGTGGCGCGAAGAGTTGAGAGTGAACATGCGTCCACACTGGCAGTGCCGGTGGACGTGGGGAACCCTGATCCGCTCGGCGCAGACCTCTGCCGCTGTGAGCAGACCGACTCCGTTTCTCTGAACGGCCCGTACAGGCCCGCGTGCTAGCATCGACGCACTGGTTAGGGGGGCGAGATGATGGCGAATATGTGGCTGACTCTGCAGCTGCTCATCGTCGTGCTCTCTTCCGACCTCGATTCGGTCGTTCCCCAGTCCCCCACTCATCTCATCGTCCTGGCTCTCCTCGGGGCGGCCCTGCTGACGCCGATCGCCGCATGGGCGAGCATGGCACTGCTGCGTGTGCTTTCGCTGTCAGCACGCCCGCCGTCTCTGCCGGATACGCGCCGAAGCATCCGCGAATTCCGCATGCCGGAGGAGCCCGGCACTCCGGGTACGGCTCTGCCCAGAGCCCCATCGCGCGTCGTTCACGCCATCGCCTGAACGACCTCGATCACGTTCCGTACGGAGCTCCTCCCCGCCTCGGCGCGGGCAATTGTCATCAGTCGTCACGGTGATGGCCTGCAACGGCCCATTCAACTGCGCCTCAGTGCGCTCTGTCCGAAGGACACTCACCTGTGAACATCTACGAATTCCTGCCCATCCGTCTGCTCGTCGAGGCCGCCTACACGGTGGTCACGGGGATCAGCGACATTCTCGAACCACTCGCCGGCGGCTTCAGCGCCGCCCTGGCCGTCATCGTACTCACCGTCCTGGTCCGCGCCGTGCTCATCCCCGTCGGGGTGTCCCAGGTCAGGGCCGGCATCACTCGGAAACGGCTGGCCCCGAAGATCAGCGAGCTGCAGAAGAAGCACAAAGACAAGCCCGAGCTCATGCAGCAGAAGCTCATGGAGCTGTACAAGGAGGAGAACGCCTCTCCTTTCGCCGGGTGCCTTCCGGTGCTCGCGCAGATGCCCGTGCTCATGGCCGTCTACGGTCTCTTCATCAATGCGACGATCGACGGACACGCCAATGAGCTGCTCGGGCATACGCTCTTCGGCCTGCCGCTGGGCACGAGCTTCGTCAGACTGCTCGGCGCCGGCGATCTGACCGGCACCGCGATCACGGTCTACCTCGTCCTCGTCGTCCTCATCGCCGTCGTCGCGGGATTCTCCCGACACCTGCTCGCCCCGGCCACACCCGAGACTCCGACCGCTCCCCCGGCGAAGAACGGGGCAGATGCTCCGGCGATGCCGGATCTGTCAGGAGTGATGAAGACCCTGAGCTTCATGCCCTTCCTCACGGCGATCTTCGCGCTCTTCGTCCCCTTGGCCGCTGCGCTCTATCTGGCGACGACGACCACGTGGACGCTCGGCGAACGACTCATCCTCAACCGCCTCCTCGGCGCGAACGATCCCCGGACCGAACAGTCCTCTGCCACCCGCGGCTGAACCGGGACGCGACGCTGCCCGCAGCAACGACAGAGCCCGGGACGAAAGAACGGAATCTTTCGTCCCGGGCTCATTCCGGTTCGAATGCGTCACTCAGAAGCGACGGCCGGTGCAGGGCCGCCTCGGTGATCAGGCGATGATCGGCTCCGGGCGGGTGCCGGCCACGACCTTGAGTGCGCCGTCGACGACGGTGGCACGCACGGTGCCGCCCTCATCGACCGCCTCGGTGACGAGGAGATCGGCGATGCGGTCGTCGAGCTCGCGCTGGATCGTGCGACGCAGCGGACGGGCGCCGAACTCGGGTTCATATCCTTCATCGGCCAGCCAGTCGAGAGCCTCTGCGGAGACGTCGAGGGCGATGCCCTGGGCTTCGAGGCGCTGCTTCGACGCGGCCAGCTGGTGATCGACGATCGACCGCAGCTGCTCGCGATCGAGCCGCGAGAACATCACGGTGTCATCGATGCGGTTGATGAACTCCGGCCGCATGAACTCCTTGAGACGACCCATGACCTTGGCCTTGAGATCCTTCTCCGCGTCTCCCGCAGCACCGGAGGCGAAGCCCAGCGGAGTGCCGGACATGAACTCGGAACCGAGGTTCGAGGTCATGATGACCACGGTGTTGCGGAAGTCGACAGTGCGGCCCTGGCCGTCGGTGAGCCGTCCGTCGTCGAGGACCTGCAGCAGCAGGTTGAACGCATCCGGGTGGGCCTTCTCGACCTCGTCGAGGAGGATGACCGAATACGGGCGACGGCGGACCTTCTCCGTCAGCTGCCCCGCCTCGTCGTAGCCGACGTAGCCGGGAGGAGCACCGACGAGGCGGGACACCGTGTGGCGTTCGCCGAACTCGCTCATATCGAAGCGGATCATGGCCGACTCGTCGTCGAACAGAGTGTGCGCCAGAGCCTTCGCCAGCTCAGTCTTGCCGACACCGGTGGGACCGAGGAAGAGGAAGCTGCCGATGGGACGATTGGGATCGGCCATACCGGTCTGGCTGCGGCGGATCGCGCGCGACACGGCGGTCACGGCTTCGTCCTGTCCGACCACGCGGTCTTGGAGGACCTCTTCCATATTCGCCAGTCGTGCCTTCTGGCTCTGCGTCATCCGTGCTGCCGGGATTCCGGTGGCCCGGGAGACCACATGCGCGATCTCCTGTTCACCGATGACTGCCTCGGCGGCAACGGTCTTCGCAGCCTCTGCGTCCGGATTCTCGGCGGATTCGATCCGGGCGGTCACCTCGTTGATCTCATCGCGGACACGGCCGGCACGCTCGTAGTCCTCCACCTCGATAGCGGACTTCTTCTCCGCTTCGAGTTCGGAGAGATTGAGCTTGAGCGCGTCGATATCGACCGCGGGTCCGCGCCTGAGCGACATCCGGGCTCCGGCCTGGTCGATGAGGTCGATGGCCTTGTCCGGCAGGAAGCGGTCGGTGATGTAGCGGTTCGACAGCTCAACGGCCGCGCGGACCGCCTCGGCGGTGTAGGTGACCTCGTGGAACTCCGCATAGCGGTCCTTCAGCCCGTCGATGATCGTCACCGCGTCCTCGACGCTCGGCTCACCCACGGTCACCGGCTGGAAGCGACGCTCGAGAGCCGAATCCTTCTCGATGGTGCGGTACTCCTTGAGCGTGGTCGCGCCGATCATGTGCAGATCGCCGCGGGCCAGGCGCGGTTTGAGGATGTTGCCGGCGTCCATAGAGTTCGCTTCGCCGTTGCCGCCGGCACCGACGAGGGTGTGGAGTTCATCGACGAAGACGATCATGTCTCCGTCATCGGCGATCTCGTTGAGAGCTCCTGTCAGGCGCTCTTCGAAGTCACCCCGGTAGCGGGTGCCGGCGAGCATTCCGGGCATATCGAGCGCGATGATGCGCTTGCCCTGCAGCTGCTTGGGCACCTCTCCGGAGTGAATGGCCTGGGCGAGTCCCTCGGCGACCGCGGTCTTGCCGACACCGGCCTCGCCGAGGAGAACCGGGTTGTTCTTCGTCCGGCGGGCGAGGATCTCGATCGTCTGCTCAATTTCCTGCGAGCGGCCGATGACGGGATCGAGTTTGCCAGCGGCTGCGAGCTCGGTGAGGTCCGTGCCGAACTTCTCCAACACGGATTCCTGACCGCCCTCGCCTTCGGCCTCCTGGCCGGGGTGCATGCCTGCGGCTTCGGCCGCCTCGGCACCGGCCTGCAGTGCAGCCTGGGTGACGCCTGCCTGTGCGAGGATCCGACCGGCGGGCATCTCCTGGTTGAGCACGAAGGCGAAGAACATGTGTTCGGGATCGATGTAGGTCGACCCGAAGGCTCGCGCCACCTGGTAGGCGTCGAGCAGGGCGCGCTGGGCCGAACCGGTCAGTGTGGGCGTGGAATCCGCCTCGGTGTCGGTGCTGGCCGGAAGGCGCTCTTCGATCGCATGGGCGATGGCCTCGGGATCGGCGCCGGCCTGGCGCACGGCGGAGATTCCGGGTTCGGAATCGACCATAGTGCGCAGGATATGGAGCGCGTCGACCTCGGACTGACCGTGTCGTCCTGCGAACTCCGCGGCCGCTTCGATGACCTCGTGGCTGCGCTTGCTCAGCAGTCGGTTGATGTCGACGGAACGGCCTCGACGGGCTCCGGTCTGTCCCTGAAGGAAACGAGCGAGGAACTCGTCGAACGAGTCTCCGCCCGAGCCTGCGGGTCCGAAGAATGTGGCCAAAGCTGACCTCCTCTTTCAAAGTTGAGCGTATACGACTCAATCAACAGGTGCATGCGGACATATATTCCCAGCGGTCGCCCGCCCGACGACGGAGTGTGAACAACATCACCGTCGAGAAATGCATTGAATGCATTTCTGCATTTGGTGCAAATTTGCAAGAGGTGCATAATTTTCTGGTGAGTTCCGAACCGACCGAATCCCTGCGCGAGCGTCAGACCCGTGAGCGCCGCGCGTCCATCCACGCCGCGGCCGTCGATCTCGTCTTCGATCAGGGGCTCGACGAGGTGACTGTGGCTCGGATCGCGGAAGCTGCGGAGGTCTCGACGCGCACGTTCTTCAACTATTTCCCCACCAAGGAGATGGCGATCGTCGGACTGACGACCTCTGACGATATCGCCGCCGCTCTGCAGCGATTCATCGAGGACTTCGAGCCCCGGCGCGAACGTCTGGTGGAGGATCTCTCCTTCACCATCCGCGCCGCGTTCGAATTCCTGCTGCCGCGGTCGGCGAACAAGCAGAAGCTGCGCGCGATCCAGGCTCGGCATCCGCACCTCGGCATGCTCAGCAAGGAGACGAAGCGGCACTACTCCGAGCAGATCATCACCGGCATCCGCCGGCGGATCGAACGTCGCGGAATCACCTTTGCCGATGACGACACCGCCGCACGGGCCACGCGGATGCTCGCGCAGCTGTGCAGCATCCCGCTCGAGCATGCTTTCACCTCCGCGCGATTCGACACCGCACACGAATTGGACGACGAACGGGCGGACCAGGCGTTCACCTCCTCGATCGAACTGTTCCTGACCCTCTTAGAAAGGCTGAAATGACCACTACCGCCACCGAGCCCGCTGCCGAGAAGCAGCTCAGCGCCGAAGAGGAGCCGGAGATCGAGACCTCATCGGTGATCCTACTGTTCACCGGCCTGATGCTGGCAATGTTCATGTTCTCGCTCAATCAGACCATGCTGGCCACGGCCCTGCCGACCATCGTCGGTGACCTCAATGGCGTCGACCAGATGCTGTGGGTCTCGACGGCGTTCATGTTGGCCTCGACGATCATGATGCCGATCTACGGCAAGTTGGGCGATTCGTTCAATCGGAAGAAGATCTTCATCTTCGCCATCTGCATGTTCATCCTCGGTTCCATCGTCGGCTTCCTGGCCCATAACATGGCCGTCCTCATCACCGCACGCGTCATTCAGGGCCTCGGCGGCGGCGGTCTCATCATCCTCTCGCAGGCTCTCATCGCCGCGGTTGTGCCGGCGCGCAAACGCGGCCCGTATATGGGCATCATGGGGGCGAACTTCGCGGTCACCTCGGTGGCGGGACCGCTGATCGGAGGCTGGATCACCGAGGGCCCGGGCTGGCGCTGGACATTCGCTCTCAATCTCCCGTTCGGCGTGCTCGCGCTCATCGCCGCCATCCTCTTCCTCAAGGTCCCCAAGTCGGATCGGTCGGTCAAACGCCATGTCGATGTCGCGGGAATGATCCTCATCGCCGAATTCACCTCGGCACTCATCCTCACGACTTCGTGGGGCGGGCATCAGTACGACTGGGACGATCCGATCATCATCGGTCTCATCGCCATCGCCGTCATCAGCGCCGTCGTCTTCGTCTTCGTCGAACAGGCTGTGCCCGAACCCGTCATCCCGATGTTCGTGTTCAAGGACACGAACTTCGTCCTCTGCACGATCGCCGGCATGTGCATCGCCATCGGCATGTTCGGCGTCCTTTCGTACATGCCCACGTTCCTGCAGATGGCCCACGGGATCGAAGCGACGAAGGCCGGGCTCCTCATGGTGCCCATGATGGCCGTGATGCTGCCGAGCTCGGTCATCATCGGCTTCGTCGTCTCGAAGACGGGACGGTACAAGTGGTACCCGGTGCTCGGCAGCGCGATCGTCGGCGTCGCCCTCTTCCTCATGGGGACCTTCGTCACGGCCGATCAGAACGTTCTCGTCGTCATCGGCTGCCTGTGTGTGCTGGGCCTCGGCCTGGGACTGTCGATGCAGATGCTCGTGCTCATCGTCCAGAACTCGTTCCCGGTGGCGATGGTCGGCACGGCGACGGCGTCGAACAACTTCTTCCGGCAGATCGGCGGCACGCTGGGCATGTCGCTGATCGGTTCGCTCTTCACCTCGCGGCTGGCGTCGAACCTCGAGGACGGCATCAAGTCCCTGGGACCCCAGGGCGCCCAGGCGATGAAGGGCACGGGGTCGAACTCACTGACCCCCGAAGTGGTCAAGTCGCTGCCCGATCCGATCCACTCGATCATCGTCAATGCGTACAGCGATGCGCTGGTGCCGATCTTCCTGTGGGTCTGCCCGCTGGGAATCATCGCGGCAGTCATCCTCATGTTCGTTCGAGAGAAGGCTCTGGCCACGAAGATCGATGCGGGCGCCCCGACGGACCATCAGCGTGAGGTCGTCGCGACCGACAGCATCGCTGTCATCGAACAGCCTGGCTCGCTGACCCCATCTGGCACGAGCTCCGTCAGCGATGAGATCGAGCACGAGAAGGCCACGCAGGGTGCCGGAGACTACTCTCTGCGGCCCCGCTCACCCAAGCACTGATACGCACGTCCTCGCAATGACAGCGCAGGCCCCGCAATTGCGGGGCCTGCGCTGTATCGGCCGGAGTCTGTCCGCGACTGCCGCGGAACTAGCCTTTCGAGGGCCATCCGTTCGGCTCACACCCCTGCAGGCCCTTCGTCTGCTGCTGCATGAGCGGTGCGGTCTTCCCTGGTCCGGGGCAGGATTCGTGGCCGTGGCCGAGAGCGTGACCGACCTCGTGGTTGATGAGGTACTGCCGGTACTGGACGATATCGTCGAACTCCTCCGTGGCGGAGACCCAGCGCTTGGCGTTGAGAATGACGTTGGGACCGTTGCGACACGAGAGTTTGCCCAGGGTCCGCAGCGGCAGGCACATCTCGTCGACGGTATCGGGGCTGGCGATGGAGATCATCGCGTCCTGACCTTCATCGACGAGCTCGATGGAGACGTCGTCCATGTCCTGCCAGCCGCGCTCGTCCTGGAGGGTCTTGATGATGAAGTCTCCGGCCTCATCGACGTCGATGGGCAGGTTGTCTTCGACGCGCAGGGCCACCTTGAACGTCTTGCCCTCGTCGCGGTTGGGTCCGGTCTCCTCTTTCGGCCGGTCCCATCTTCCGCTGCCATGATCGTCGATGTCGTCTTCGCTGACTCCGGCCGCTCCCGCGTCTTCCACGCCTGCGGTCTCGGTGGGCGTGGGCGACTCACTCGGCTCGGCGCTAGCTGAGCCGCTCGGGTCCGGCGAAGCGGCCTGCGTTTCGGCCGCTTTCGGAGTCGGCCGCGTCTCTTCGTCAGCGGCGGGCGCGCAGGCGCTCAGTCCGACGACCAGCGAGACAGCGACAAGCGAGGTCAGGGTGCGGAGGCGTGGACGGGAGACGAGACGGGTTCGACTGAGCACGCCTGTGAGTCTAGTCGCAAGGTCGCCTCAAACGGGTGCAAGCTCAGAACTCGAGCACGCCGCCGGGCCCGCGCAACCTCGCACGCAGACGACAGTCCGGCCCCTCGACCACCACGGTGTCACCGGCCCCGACCACCTCGAGCACCTGCCGCGCCGCCTCGGGCTCCGGCGATTCCACACGGAAATCGAGCAGTTCGAGGGCGGGCAGGGCCGCCTCGGCGGGATGGACGGATTCGCCCCAGTCGATGAGAAACGGCTGCGCACCATCATGCGGCAATGGAGATCGGGTGGTCAGTCGCCATTCGAGGCGGTCGCCCTCGGCGGTGTCCCGAGCCATGTCCTGGACCTCGCCGAAGTCGATGCCCGCGGTGTTCGCGGCCGCGATCTTCGCGAGGAACGCCGGCGGATGGATGGCCCAGGTCTGCAGGGTCGGCTCGGCGGCCAGATGAGCGTCGAGCGGCAGGGTGCCGTCGGCGGGCGGCTCCTGCCGCGGGTCCGGGCCGAGGATCTCGAGGTAGGTGCGGGCTCCCTCCGGCCAACCTGTCGGGGCGAGTCCGAGCAGATAGTTCGCGGTCCCTCGCCCCGGGTGCGAACCGCCGGGAACCGCGCGCAGCCCGGTGGCCTCTTCCACGGCGGCGACCCCGGCGCCGAGGTCGGGCACCGTGATGATGAGGTGGTCGAGCTGTGCGGGAATGGTGTTCAGAGAGTCCATGATCCACCCGGACCTTTCAGATGAGCGTGTAGGCCCTCAGTCTCCCCTTCTTCGACGTCGAGGGCAATGATGTCGAGTCCGATGCCGAAGAAGTCGAGGACCGAACCAACCGCATCCGGGTCGTCGCTCGTGCCCCACAGGCGCTCGAGCCGAACCGACGGCATCTCCTGCATCGCGGGATGCTCGGAGTCCTTCCAGTCGATGAGGAACGGCTGTATCCCCGACCACGGCAGCGGGGTGCGCCTGGTCAGGCGCCAGTCGAGAACGGCTCCGTCCGGTCTGAGGCGGGTCATGTCATGGACCTCGCCGAGGCGGACGCGCGGTTCCCGTGACCGCGCAGCGGCCGTGACGAGGCCGTCGAAATCGTCCGGACGGATCGCCCACCTCTGCACGGTCGGTGCGGTGACCCCGGCCAACCGCGTGGCCGCCAGCGCCGGGTCCTGCTCGGGGTCGGGACCGAGGATCTCGAGGTACGTCAGCGGTTTCGGACCGCTCTGACGTGTGAGTCCCAGCGAATCGGAGAGTTCATCGCTGAGCTCGAGTCCGAGCAGCGCGTTGGCCGTGCCCAAGCCCGGATGCGCACCGCCGTCGACCGCGCCCACCCCCAGGCGAATCTCACATTGCTCAACATATTTCTGCAGATCTGGGACGGCGATGACGAGATGATCGAATTCCGCACTGTTCAACATGTCTCAATATTAAGCCCCGGATTGACGGCGATTGCACGGATGCGCTTTACTCATGGCATGCACATCCACTTCGGGCTCCATGCCGGACACCGCCCCTGTCTGCCGTCAACGGCACCTGCGATGTCCGCATATTGTTGAACTATCACACTCGGCTCCCTCTGTTCCATCCCACTTGCCCGAAGGACCTCTTCCATGACGGACCGTCTCTCCGCCTCCGCACGTCTGACTCAGCGCCGCCTCGACCGCCGTTCGGTACTCAGCCTCGGTCTCGGTTTCGGCGCTCTGCTCACCCTCAGCGCCTGCACACCCCACGATTCCGGTTCGCTGGCAGAGGGCGAACCCGTCCGCGGCGGAGTGCTCACCTACTTCGAACCCCAGACCTGGACCCTGCTCTACCCGCCGTCGGTCGGCTTCTACCCCAACGGCGGGATCATGAACAACATCTCCGCGCGCCTGCTGTGGCAGGATCCGAAGACACTCGAGCTCTATCCGTGGTTGGCGACCGAACTGCCGGAGACGAACGCCGATGCCACGACCTACACATTCACCATCCGTGAAGGCGTGACCTATTCGGACGGTTCACCGCTGACACCTGAGAATGTGGCGAAGAACTTCGACCTGTTCGGTCTCGGCGACGAAGCACGCACGCTGCCGGTGTCCGAGCAGATCTCGAACTACGAGCGCAGCGAAGTCCTCGACGAGCATCGGGTTCGGTTCCACTTCTCCGCCCCCTCCCCCGGTTTCGCGCAGGCGACGTCGACGATGAACGCAGGACTGCTCGCCGATTCCACTCTCGACCTCGACGCCGAAGGCTTCGGCCCGGGCGGAGCCACGCAGATCCACACCTGCGGGCCCTTCCACATCACGGCCGAGACCATCGGCACGAAGCTCTCCGTCCGTGCCCGCGAAGACTACGACTGGGCTCCCCCTCATCTGAATCACCAGGGCCGAGCCCACCTCGACGGCATCGACTATCTGACCAACAACGAATACTCCGTGCGCATCGGAGCCGTGCTCTCCGGACAGGCAGACGGTGTCCGCGACGTCCAGGCTCCGGACGAGTCCCGTGTGACCGAGCAGGGGCTGCGCCTCTATGCGAAGGCGACGAACGGGATCAACAACAGCATCAACTTCCGGTTCCGCCACGACCTGCTTGCCGATATCGACGTCCGGCGAGCGCTCATCGCTGCCATCGATCGCCAGGAGATCGTCGACAAGCTCTTCACCCCGAACTACCCGCTGGCCACCGGTCTCCTGGCCAAGGGCGCTATGGGGTATGTCGACCAGTCGGGGTCGTGGGACTTCGACCCGGACAAGGCGAATCGCCTCCTCGATCAGGCCGGGTGGAGTGAGCGCAATGGGCAGGGCTACCGTGTCAAAGACGGGCAGCCGTTGGCGCTGACGGTGAATATCGCTCTGCCGCAGCCGCGGTCGAACGAGGTCCAGACCCTCATCCAACAGCAGCTGCGCCGTGTGGGCGTGCGTCTGTCGATCAATCCCGGCGACCAATCGAAGCAGACCCTCGACGCCCTCGAACTCGACACCGTGCAGATCTACCACTCCATGGTCGCCCGCGCCGACTTCGACAACCTGCGCTCGAACTACTCGTCTGTCAACCGCGATGTCTTCCTCAACGGAGCCGGCCGCCTCGACGCCGACGACGATTCGGTCGATGCGAAGGTCGACGAACTCCTCGAGACTCTGGCGTCCGAACCGAGCCAGGAGAAGCGCCAGCAGGCCGCCGAGGCGGTCCAGAACTACCTCGTCGACCAGGCCTTTGTGCTGCCGTTCTTCGAAGAGCCGCAGGTCTTCGCCTTCCGCCGCCGCGTCCACGGCTTCGCCACCGAACCCGTGGGACGGCCCGACTTCTACAGCACCTGGCTGGCAGGAGAGAAATGATCCTCGACACCCGTTACCTCTTCCTGCGCCTGGGCCAAGCGATCCTCGTGCTGCTGCTCGCATTCACCGCCGCGTTCATCCTGCTCAGCCTCATCCCCGGCGACGGCGTCACCGCCCGCTTCGCCGATCCGGCGCTGGGTCTGTCCAATGACCAGATCGCTGAGATCCGTGAGGCCACCGGCGCCGACGACTCCTGGTGGTCGCGTTACGTCCTCAGCCTCACCGGGTTCCTCACCGGCGACTTCGGCTATTCGGTCCAGACCGGTGCGGCCGTGTCGACGATCATCGCTGCGGCTCTGCCGTCGACCGCAGTCCTCGCGGCCTCCGGGTTCGTCACCGCCCTCGTCCTCGCCGTGATCATCGCCGTCTTCGCCACCTTCGGACCGTCCACCGGGCCGACGGCTCGGGTGCGCCGGGTCCTCGACTCGGTGCCCAGTCTCTTCATCTCGATCCCGGTGTTCTGGCTCGGAATCCTGCTCATCCAGGTCTTCTCCTTCCAGCTCGGCGTCGTCTCCGTCGTCGATCCCGGCCCCGCCGAGGCGCTCGTGCTGCCGACCCTGACCGTGGCGGTTCCGCTCTCGGCCCCGATCGCCCAGGTGCTCATCCGCTCCATCACCGAGGTGCAGGCTTCCGGCTTCGTCAAGGTCACCACTGCGAAGGGCGCCTCCGAACTGTGGATCCTCATCCACACCGTCGCCCGCAATGCGGTGCTGCCGGGGCTGACGATCATCGGCCTCGTCTTCGGCGAACTCGTCGCCGGCGCCGTGGTCACCGAGACCGTGTTCGGCCGCAACGGCATCGGACTCATCACCGCCCAAGCAGTCACCCACCGGGACAATCCGATCCTGCTGGCCGTCGTGGTCATCGCCACCTTCGGCTACGTCATCATCAACCTCGCAGTCGACCTCCTCTACCCCGTCATCGACGTCCGGCTGCGCACGAAACGCAGCTCCGCCTCGGCGGGCAGGGCCCTGCGCAGCCACGACGAACCGACACGTCGCGCTCTCACGGCATCCGCTGCCAGCGTCGGCGTCGACCTCGACTGGGATGACGAGACGAAGGAGAAGAACTCATGAGCATCGTCTTCACCCGCGGCCAGGGCACCGAGACCCGGCGCGCACGCGGCGGCCGGGCACGCGCCGCGCTCTCCCCGGCGACCATCGTCTCCGCTCTGGTTCTGCTCATCGCCGTCGCCTGGGCGCTGGCTCCCGAGCTCTTCACCCACTTCGACCCCAACGACGGCGGAGACACCCCTGCCCTGCTGGCACCGAGTCTCGAGCATTGGTTCGGCACCGACCAGACCGGCAGGGATGCCTTCACCCGAGTCGTCTACGGCGCCTCCCAGTCCCTGTTGGCCGCGCTCGTGGCCGTCGGGGTCGGGCTGATCGTCGGCACCACGATCGGGCTCATCGCCGGCACCCGGCGCGGGCTCGTCGACGATGTGCTCATGCGCCTGATCGATGTGCTGCTGTCCATCCCCGCGATCCTGCTCAGCCTTTCGATCGTCGTGGTCCTCGGTTTCGGCACGATCAACGCGGCCATCGCCGTCGGCGTCACCGCCATCGCCCAGTTTGCGCGTCTCGCCAGGTCACAGGCGGTGCAGATCAATACGAGCGACTTCGTGGCCTCGGCCTACGGTTCCGGCGGCACCTTCTTCTCCGTCCTCACTCGCCATATCCTCCCGAATTCGATCTCTCCCGTGCTCTCGCTGGCGGTGCTGCAGGTCGGTTCGGCGATCCTCCAGATCTCCACGCTCGGGTTCCTCGGCTATGGCACCCCGCCGCCCACCCCGGAATGGGGGCTCATCATCGCCGAGGGCCGCAATTTCGTCGCCACCGCCTGGTGGCTGACAGTGCTGCCAGGCCTCGTGGTCATGGCCATCGTGCTCGCCACCCACCAGATCGGCAACACCCTGCGAAAGGTGACATCATGACCGACTCCTCACTGCTGCGCATCGACGGCCTGTCCGTCGACTACTCCCACCGAGGCGGCTCCGCGGCACCGGCCGTGAGCGAGCTCGATCTCGCGGTCCGTCCCGGTTCGATGACCGCCGTGGTCGGGGAATCCGGTTCGGGGAAATCGACGACGGCGAACGCCGTCATCGGTCTCCTTCCCTCCTCGGCCACGGTCGCGGCCGGGCGGATCCGCCTCGGCGAGGTTGATCTGCTCAGCCTGGGCACCTCCGGTTGGCGCGGTGTGCGCGGATCTCAGATCGGCTACGTCCCACAGGATCCGGGGTCCTCGCTCAATCCGCTGCAGACGGTCGGCAAGTCCGTCGCCGAGGCGCTGCGCATCCACCGTCGCGCGGGCCGCGCCGAGGCTCGCGCCCAGGTCGTCGAGCTGCTGGACCGGGTCGGCATCGACCAGCCGGAGAAACGGGCCGACCAGTTCCCGCATGAGCTCTCCGGTGGAATGCGGCAGCGTGTGCTCATCGCCGCTGCCATCGCGCTGCGCCCGCGCCTGCTCATCGCCGACGAACCCACCTCCGCCCTCGACGTCACCGTCCAGAAGCAGGTCCTCGACCTCCTCGACGAACTGCGCGCCGAGACCGGGATGGGCATCCTCTTCATCACCCACGATCTCGCCGTCGCCGGCGAACGCGCCGACGAGGTCGTGGTCATGCAGGGCGGACGCATCGTCGAATCGGGGCCGGCCGGACGGGTCTTCTCCGACCCGGCCACCGATTACACCTCCCGCCTCATCGCCGATGCTCCCGCACTGCAGACAAAGGCGCGAACTGCCCGCGCCGGGGCGACCAGGGAGTCCACGGACCCGTTCGTCTCCGTCGAATCGCTCACCCATGTCTTCGACCGTACGGATGATCGGATCACCGGCATCGAGGGTGTGGACTTCACCGTGGCGCGCGGGACCACGCACGGTCTCGTCGGCGAGTCCGGCTCGGGCAAGACCACCACGGGCAAGGCGCTGACCGGGTTCCTCACCCCGCAGTCCGGGCATGTGCGCATCGGTGACTTCGATGCTGCGGAGCTCGGACGCGGTCGTCCCTCACGGCAGCGGCTGCGGGAGTTCCGGCGCACCGTGCAGCTCGTCCACCAGAACCCGTTCTCCGCTCTCGATCCCAAGCATTCGATCCGGTCGACCCTGACGGAGCCTCTGCGCAACTTCCGCCTCGGCGATCGCGCCTCCCGCCCGCGGCTCGTTGCCGAAGCGATGGACCGGGTGGCGCTGCCTGCCGACTTCCTCGGTCGGCGTCCCGCCGAACTCTCCGGCGGTCAGCTGCAGCGAGTGGCGATCGCCCGCGCTCTCATCGTCGAACCCGAACTCGTCGTCTTCGACGAGGCTGTCTCGGCTCTCGACGTGACCGTGCAGGCGCAGATCCTCACACTGCTCGACGAGCTGCAGAGGGAGCTCGGTCTGACCTACGTCTTCATCACCCATGATCTCGCCGTCGTCCGCCAAATCGCTGATACGGTGTCCGTGATGTCCCACGGACACCTCGTCGACGACGGCGCGACCGAAGAGATCTTCACTCGCCCACGCTCCGCCTATACCCGCACTCTGCTCGAGGCGATCCCCCGTCCCGCGACGCTGTCGGTCGCCGCAGCACCTGCGAACAATCGACCGGCAACCCCGACCCTGCTCACCGCAGCAGCAGAAAGCTGAGAACCATGACCCCGCAACCCACCGACGCTCAGGCGACCGACACTCAGGTAACCGGACCGAAGCTCGGATTCTTCACCCGCCTGCTCGAAGACGCCCCCGCCGCAGACCGCTATCGCTTCGCCCTCGAACAGATCGAGGCGGCCGAGGACTTCGGCTTCCATTCGGCCTGGGTCGCCCAACATCACTTCTCCGCGGCAGAGGGCGGGCTGCCGTCCCCACTCGTCTTCCTTTCCCACGCCGCTGCCCGCACCACCCGAATCTCTCTGGGCACCGCGATCATCACCCTGCCGATGGAGAATGCCGTGCGCGTGGCCGAAGACGCCGCCGTCCTCGACGAGCTCTCCGGCGGTCGCCTCGAGATCGGTCTGGGCTCGGGCGGGAACCCGAAGTCGTTCCCCGCCTTCGGCACGAGCTTCGATGAGCGTCGTGAGGTCTTCGCCGACAACCTCGCGACCCTGCGCACACTGTTCTCAGGCGACCGGCTGCCCACCGACCACGGTCTCTACCCTGCCCCTGACGGGCACCGTCCGAGCCTCGAGCGACGACTGTGGCAGGCGACGTTCTCCGCCGGCGGAGCCGGTGCGGCAGGCGCTGCCGGTGACGGTCTCATGCTCTCGCGGACTCAGCCGCGTCCCCAGGACAATCCGGCAGCACGCCTCGACGAGGTGCAGCTGCCGGTCATCGATACCTATCTCTCCCAGCTGCCCGAGGGGGCCGAACCGCGTATCCTCGCCTCCCGCACCGCCGTGGTCGCCGACGCCGAGGATCTGCCCCGGCTGCGCGAGATCACCGAACCGGCGCTGAGGGCCGAGGCCGACCGCCTCGTCGGCTATGACACCTCCGGACTGAGCCTCGATGAGCTCATCATCGCCACCGACACCTACCTCGGCACGCCCGAGCAGGTGAGCGAACGTCTGCAGCATGACCGCGTCCTCGATCGGGCCACCGACGTCAGCTTCCAGGTGCACTCGGTTCCGGCGACGAATGAGACCGCTCTGCGGTCCATCGAACTGCTGGCCACCGAGGTGGCACCCGCCCTCGGGTTCTCCGTGGCCAAGGAGAAGGTGCACTGAGATGGCAGATATCATCAACCTCCTCGCCGGAATCGCGGCGAACGATCCTGTCGATGAGCTGCGCGGCCACCGGGCGCAGGCGAAGGAGAACGCGCAGCTGAGTTTCGAAGCTCTGCTCGAACCCGCTGATCAGAAGAGCGTGAGCTTCCGCGACCGTTATGCGGTAGCCGCGTTCACCGCGGGTCTGCTCGGTTCCGCGCGGGCCGAGGAGTTCTACCGTGATCTCCTGCGTGACGAAGACGAGTCCGTGTCCTGGGCGGTCGCCGAACTCCTCGACGAGGCGACTGCGCCAGCCGGCACAGCTGGTCCCTACGGAATCTTCGAATCCGCGGCGTTGGCCGAAGAGAACGTTCCCGGGCCGTGGCTGGCTGCCGCCGATGCGACGGCGGCGAGACTCGGTGAGAAGCTGACGGCAGGACTCGAATTCGCTCATCTTCTCGTCCTCCATCCGCGCGACAGCCGCCCGGGTCACCTCGCGCTTCTGCTCGAGGCGGGATGGGACGAGGACGGCATCGTCACTCTCGCTCAGCTCGTGTCGTTCCTCAACTTCCAGATCCGCATCAGCACCGGACTCGCCGCGCTCACCGATGCGGCCTCCGCGACTCAATCCCCGGCCGACGCCGCCCCGTCCTCACACGATGCCGAGGACAGCTCCGCCTCGGCGAGGGTGGACGAAGCGCTGCGGGCCGTCGAGGATCGGGTGAAGACGTATCCGAATCTCCACCGTCCCGAACTGTTCCAGCAGGGCGGGCTCGGCTGGGTGCCGTGGATCGCGCCCGTCGCCGAAGCGGACCTCAGCGATGAACAGCGGGATGCCCTCATCGAGGCGGGCCGGGCGAAGAATCCGTACTTCCGGCTGCTGGCGAGGGATCCTGCCGCACTCAAGGCACGGACCCTGACCGACTTCGACATCTTCTTCAACACCACCGACGGGCTCGGGCGGGCCGAACGCGAACTCGCTGCGACCGCGGCCTCGCGGCTCAACGGGTGCCTGTTCTGTGCGTCGGTCCACGCCGATCGGGCCACCGAGGAATCCGGGCGTCGGGACGTCGTCCAGCGCCTCCTCGACGAGGGAATCGGCACGAAGAGCCACCTCGGTGATCAGGTGTGGGATGCCGTCGTCGATGCCTCGGTGGCACTGACGCTGACCCCGCAGGCGTTCGGCGTCGCACACGTCGAGCAGCTGCGTGCGGCGGGTCTGGGCGACGGCGACATCATCGACGCACTCAGCTGTGCCGCCTTCTTCAATTGGGCGAACCGACTGATGCTCTCCCTCGGCGAACCCGAGGTGCTGAAGCAGGCGGGATACTCCAGCTCAGCCGACGTCCATGAGCGTCGAGCGGATGATGAAGCGGTTTCCCGTCGGTGATTCGACGCTGAAGCCGCTCCCCCTGCCCGGCACCACATCGATCGTCAGATGCGTGTGCTTCCAGTACTCGAACTGCTCCGTCGACATCCAGAAGTCCAGTCCGGCCTTCTCGGCATCGTCGATGGGCAGTTCGAAGTGGCCGAGCAGCACATCGGCTTCCGAGGTGAGGAAGTCGCCTTCGGGGAAGCACATGGGCGACGAGCCGTCACAGCAGCCACCGGACTGGTGGAACATGAGCTGTCCGTGTTTGTCGACGAGGCCGGCGAGCAGGTCGATGGCGGCCTGAGTCATCGCCACCCGCGACTTCTCTTCGCCCTCGATCGTCGGTGTCGATTCGAGAGCGGCTGTTTCGGCTGTTTCACTCATCAGAAGAATCCTTGTGCATTTTCGGAGTAGCTGACCAGCAGGTTCTTCATCTGCTGGTAGTGGTCGAGCATCATCTTGTGGTTCTCACGTCCGATGCCCGAGGACTTGTATCCGCCGAACGCGGCGTGGGCCGGGTAGGCGTGGTAGTTGTTCACCCAGACACGGCCGGCTTGGATGTCGCGTCCGGCTCGGTAGGCGGTGTTGCCGGTGCGGGCCCAGACGCCGGCACCGAGGCCGTAGAGCGTGTCATTGGCTGTGGCGATCGCGTCGTCGTAGTCGGAGAACGAGGTCAGGGCCACGACGGGTCCGAAGATCTCCTCCTGGAAGATGCGCATCTTGTTCGTGCCCTTGAAGATCGTCGGCTGGATGTAGAAGCCGCCGGCAAGGTCACCGTCGAGTTCGGCTCTGTCGCCGCCGATGAGCACCTCGGCGCCTTCATCCTTGCCGATCTTCAGATAGGACATGATCTTCTCGAACTGGTCGTTCGAGGCCTGTGCGCCGACTTGGGTGTCGGTGTCGAGCGGGTTGCCCTGTTTGATGGAGCGGACGCGTTCGACGCCGGCGGCGACGAAGTCGTCGAAGATCGAGTCCTGGACGAGTGCACGCGACGGGCAGGTGCAGACCTCGCCCTGGTTGAGAGCGAACATCGCGAAGCCTTCGAGCGCCTTGTCTCTGAAGCCGTCGTCGGCGGCCATGACGTCGTCGAAGAAGATGTTCGGTGACTTGCCGCCGAGCTCCAGAGTCACCGGGATGATGTTCTGCGAGGCGTACTGCATGATCAGGCGGCCGGTCGTCGTCTCACCGGTGAAGGCGATCTTGCGGATGCGTTTGTTCGACGCCAGCGGTTTGCCGGCTTCGACGCCGAATCCGTTGATGATGTTGAGGACGCCGGGAGGCAGCAGGTCGCCGATGAGTTCGGCGAGGACGAGGATCGAAGCCGGGGTCTGCTCGGCCGGTTTGAGGACGACGCAGTTGCCCGCGGCGAGCGCCGGTGCGAGCTTCCACGTGGCCATGAGCAGGGGGAAGTTCCAGGGAATGATCTGTCCGACCACACCGAGGGGCTCATGGAAGTGGTAGGCGACGGTGTCGTCGTCGATCTGCGAGATGCCGCCTTCCTGCGCCCGGATGGCCGAAGCGAAGTAGCGGAAATGGTCGACGGCCAACGGGAGGTCTGCTGCCAGCGGTTCACGGATTCCCTTGCCGTTGTCCCAGGTTTCGGCGACGGCGAGCATTTCGAGGTTGGATTCGATGCGGTCGGCGATCTTGAGCAGAATGTTCGACCGTTCGGCGACCGAGGTCTTGCCCCAGGCCGGGGCCGCTGCCCATGCTGCATCGAGTGCGGTCTCGACATCATCGGCGGTGGAGCTGGGGATCTCGGTGAAGACCTGACCGGTGACGGGGGTGATGTTCTCGAAGTAGTTGCCGTCCTTCGGCGGCACCCACTCTCCTCCGATGAAGTTCTCGTAGCGCGGTTTGAATGTGACAAGCGCGCCGTCGGTACCGGGTGCTGAGTAGACTGCCATGACACTCCTTCGTGTGCGTCCGTCCGTTCGCGCCTTCGGGTGTTCAGCGGGGTCGTGATCGACTGGGCGACGCGGACGTGTCCGTGTCCTCTCACCTTAGGCTGGACTGAGGATACGGACAATAGCCTGCACGATTTCGAAGTGAAGTTGAGCGTATGGCTCCCCGGATGACGGGCCGTTCTGGTCAGTGCCGAGAGTTTTTCGCCGGAGGAATTCGAGTGACGCCTCGGCGTTCGGTCGGAATGTCGTCAAAGCAATGGACGATGGTCGCCTTCGTGCCCGCTCCATGGGGTTGCAGAGTGAGCGTGGGGCTGCAGAGAGAGCACAGACTCACAGGGGTGGTCGCTGCGGTGCTCCTCGTAGGGGCTGTCGACGCCTGATCCGGCCTCTCATTCGAGCGTCCCTCCCGAGATGATCGAACCGTTCGACGGCAAGACGCCTCTGAACGCGATGCGCGCAGCCACGGCGTCATCGATGTCGACACGGTCGGTCGCTTGGACGTGGAGGTGCGGTTCCGTGCTGTTTCCGGAGTTTCCACACCGGCCGATCTCGTCTCCGATCTCAATGTGCTGTCCTGCCCGAACTCGTGAGCTGAGATGCTGGAGATGGCAGAGCGCGACCACACCGCCGACACATCTGATCATGACGTGGTTGCCGGCGAGTGCGAGCCAGGCCGACCGGACACGGCGGGCCTGTGTCAGCGAGTATCCGATCGAAGGAACACCGCGGTAGGAAAGATGATCACGCTCAGTGTCGTGGGAGGCCGCGACAGTTCCTGCGACCGGAGAGAGCACCGGACAGCCGAAGCCGACGAAGTTCGCCGGGGATTCCGGACGGAGGAGGGGAACCGACGGCGAAGGGCGCCGAACTCCCAGAGCCGTCGACCGGAACGAAGCCAGTCCCCTGTGCATGACGATCCTGCTGACGCCTCTCCCAATCACTGGCCTCCTGCACGGTGGCGTTTCCTGGCAGTGAACTCGTCTGCGGCACATATGGATCGGTCGACAGTTGCCCGGCCATGGCGGCATCACGCGCTTCCACTGCTCGCAGCAGTACATGCCCAAAAGCCGGTGGTTCCGCGGGCCAGGGCGGCAGAGTCATCCGCCTTCGGTGATGGGAACTTCGGTAGCCTTCGGGAACAGAAGGTTGTAGGTGAGGCCGGCGACGGCCGCTCCGGCAAGCGGCGCGAGGAAGAACACCCACACTTGGCCGAGCGCATCCCCGCCAGCGAACACCGCGACTCCGAAGGACCGCGCCGGATTGACCGAGGTGTTCGAGATCGGAATGGCGACGAGGTGAATGAGCGTGAGCGAGAGGCCGATCGCCAGCGGAGCCATTCCAACCGGAGCTCGGTCATCGGTCGCCCCGAGGATGACGTAGAGGAAGACGGCGGTGAGGATGAACTCGGCGATGAGGACGCTGACCAGAGAGAACCCGTTCGGGGAGAACTCTCCGTAGCCGTTCGTAGCCAGTCCGTCCTCCGCCAGCGAATAGTCGGGATTGCCCGAGGCGATGAGCAGCACGATTCCACCAGCGACGATGCCGGCCACCAATTGGGTGATCCAGTAAGGAACGGCGTCTTTGGGCGGTGTCCGGCCCGCGAGCACGCAGCCCAAGGTCACCGCGGGATTGAAATGGCCGCCGGAGACGTGCCCGACGGCGGAGGCCATGACGACGACGGTGAGTCCGAAGGCCAGGGCAACTCCGAGGAATCCGATTCCCATGTTGATCCCGTCATCGCCGACCACTTTCGCCGCGAATACAGCCGCACCGCAGCCACCGAAGACGAGAACGAATGTGCCGAGGAATTCAGCGAAGAGCTTGGAGAGAAGTGACGGTTTCTGCTGGACAGCCATGACGAGTCATCCTATCTGTGATGCACACCATATTCTATGCTGATTCCCATACTACAACCATGTCTCAGCGATTGAGCTCAAGTTGCGCTGTTTTTCTCCTGCTGTTCTTCCTGGACTGATGGGTCGGCGCCCTGTCGGAGCGGCATGATCATGATCAGGCACGGTGTGGACTCACCCCACAGGTCGGTCTCCTCCACCGGCAGGAAGCCCATCTTCTGGTAGAAGCAGCGGGTGCGTGCATAATGCGGGTCGCTGTGCGAAGGGCCGAGGGTCTTCACCTCAAGTAGCCTTGTTCCACGCTCGCGAAGGTCAGCCCTCACTGCCTCGACCATCGCGGACCCGATTCCCCCGCCATGGACTTCCCGGTCGACGACCGCCAGGTGGATCTCACTGCTCTGCGGGAAATGATGGGCCACCAGGGTGACCCCGACGACCCGCCCCTTCGCATCGCGCACAGTCCAGGTCTCCATGGTCCGCGCGTCGGCAATGTATTCAGCGTTCGACTCCGGCCGCCCGAACCATTCGGGCACGGTTGCCAGCAGCCGTTCCACCTCCTCGGGGACCGGCTCATCGCGGCGTGCCATCCATGCAGTCTCAACCATGAGTTCCACCTCGATCCCGCGACAGTGCTTCACTGTCCCGTTGCTAGACTCGCCACCATGAGCGAACCCGAGTCTCCCGTTCTCCGTCTGATCCCGTATCTCGCGGCGATCACCGCGGCCGTATTCATCACGCTGCCCCGCCTCGGCGACGGGAACCTGCTCATCACCCTGCTCTACGGTGCCGTCGCCTATTTCGGCGCATACTACATCGTCAAGCTCATCATCCACGTCATCATCACCCGCTTCGACGCCGGTGACGGCGAGCAACAGCCCTGACGACCGAGGCCAGCCCTACTTCTTCGCCTGCGCCGGGACAACGACCTTGCGGATGATGATGAGCGCCGAGGCGGCCACCGGCACCGCGACCACCGCACCGAGCACACCGCCGAGGGTTCCGCCGGCGATCGCGGCGATGATGACGAGTGCACCGGGCACGTCGACGGCCTTGTTCATGATGCGCGGGCTGAGCAGATACGCCTCGACCTGCATGTACACGAGGTAGTAGATTCCGGCTGTGATGCCCAGCCCCGGCGAAACCATCAGGCAGGAAGCGGTGATGATGATCGCCCCGGTGATCGGGCCGACCAGGGGAATGAGCGAGGCGAGGAACGCCACGAACGCCAACAGCGCCGGCAGCGGGGCGCCGATGATGGTGAGGAAGATCGCCGAGCATACGCCGTTGATGACACCCAGCGACACCTGACCGAGGACGTAGCGTCCGATGGATCGAGTGACCTCCTCGGTGACGGACTCGACCGTCGGCCGCGATGAGGCCGCGACCAGGGAGAACATCGCGGATTTGGTCGTCGGCATGGACACGGCGAAGTAGATGGTGAGGATGACGACGATGATCACGCCGGTGAGGAAGCTGAGGATTCCCGCCCCGATCGACACGACGCCGCCGCCGAGGGAGAGCACATTCTTCGGATCCGAGGCCCACTCCGAGATGTTGGCGAACACCGCATTGATGTCGATCGCGCCGGTGAATTGCTCCTCGAGCTCCGTCACCCACCCGGTCGTGGCAAGGTTCGCCACGATCCCGGGCAGATCCGCGACGAACGTCTGGATCTGACTGATCACGGCCGGCGCGATGAGCAGTGCGACACCGACGACGATGAGGATGAAGGCCACGACGACGATGAGCACCGACAGCGACCGCGGAACTTTGCGGTCGACGAGCCACTGCACGATCGGCTCGAGCCCGAGAGCGAGGAACAGCGCCAGACCGATATAGATGATCACGGTCGCCGAGGACTGCAACGCCGTCATCACCACGATCGCCAACCCGACGCCCAGGGCGCCGGTGAAACCGAGCCGGAACGCGCTGTTGAGTGTGAGGGACTTGCCCTGCCCAGTGCCCATGGAACCCAGTGTAACCAGCGATCATGCACTGGTCGGTCGACTCACGTTAGGATCGGAGCGAACCCCCAACCGTTTGAGAAAGTGAATCGTCGAGAATGAGCGCAGATCCGAACAGCATCGATGTCTGGGAAGCGTTCCTCGACCCGCAGACCGACTATTCGCTGCCCGACTTCGCCGCAGTCACCCCGGAGACGCTGCTGACAGCGGTTCACACGGCCACAGATTTCGCCCGCGCCGAGGTGGCTGCGATCGTCGCCGACGGCGCCGAGTCCACGTTCTTCTCCACCACGGTGAGATTCGAATCCGCGTCCGTGCCGATGACCCGAATCGCCTCCGTGGCAGCAGCCATCGAGTCGAATCACCTGCGTCCCGAACTCACCGACGCCATCTCCGAGACCTGGGAGCTCCTGTCGGCCACCGAAACCGAGATCCTGCTGAACGTCGACCTCTTCCACCGCATCGAACAGGTCTCGGTCTCCGACCTCAACCCCGAGGACAAGCGTCAGCAGGAACTGACCATCGATCAGTTCGTGCGAGCGGGAGCCCGCCTCGGCGAGGACGAACGCGAGCAGATGGCCACGATCGCGGCCGAACTGACCACTTTGGAGAACTCCTTCTCCCGTGCGCTGCAGCTCGATACGCGCGAATTGGCCGTCCACCTCAGCGAGGCCGATTCCCTGGCCGGGATGAACGACGATCAGATCGCGGCAGCGGCGAATCGTGCCGCCGAGCGCGGCGTCGACGGCTACCTGCTGCCGCTGAACAACTTCACCCAACAGGGCGTGCTCGAATCCCTGAGCACAGCACAGACCCGCCGCCATGTGCTGAACAACTCGATGGCCCGTGGATCCCGCGGCGGCGACGGCGACACTCGCACCCAGGTTGCTGACACCACGGCGCTGCGTGCGTTGAAGGCGCATCTGCTCGGATACCCTTCCTATTCGTCCTTCGCCATCGACAACCAGACGGCCGGCAACCCCGATGCCGCTGCCGATATCGTCTCCTCCCTGATCAATCCCGCGAATGCCCAACTCGATGAGGAACTTGCGCAGGTCAAGGAGCGCTACGGCCTCGAGACGGTCGCGTCCGAAGACGTCAAGTACTACCTTGCGAAGTTCCGCGCCGACGAATTCGGCATCGACCCCGACGAGGTGGCCAAGTACTTCGAATTCGACACCGTCCTCACCGAAGGCGTCTTCCGGGCCGCCACCGGACTGTACGGAATCACCTTCGCCCCGTACGAGGGTGTCACCGCCTGGCACGAGGATGTCCGCGTCTATGAGGTCACCGACGTCAACGAGCGTCCCTTGGGCCTCGTGCTCATCGACCCGTATTCCAGGGATACGAAGCGCGGCGGAGCCTGGATGGACCAGCTGGTTCCGGCCTCCAGGCTGACCGGACTGCTGCCGGTCGTCACCCTCTCGCTCAACCTCGCCAAGCCCGGCCCTGGCCGGCCCACTCTGCTCAATCCGACCGAGCTGACGACGTTCTTCCACGAATTCGGCCACGTCCTCCACGGGCTCTTCGCGAACTCCACCTACCCGTCGACGGCCGGCACCGCCGTCCCCCGCGACTACGTTGAATTCCCGTCCCAGCTCAACGAGATGTGGCGCTTCCACCCGCAGGTCCTCCCCCACTTCGCCAAGCAGGTCGACACGGGCGAGCCGATGCCGGCCGCGCTCGTCGACGCACTCATCGCCTCAGAGAAGTTCGGGCAGGGCTTCGACACGATCGAATACCTCGCCGCTGCCATGCTCGACCTGTCTTGGCATTCGCTCGAGGCCGGAGAGCACATCACCGAAGTCCTGTCCTTCGAATCGGAGGTGCTCGCCGCGGCCGGCTTCTCGCCGCTCGTTCCGCCGCGCTACCGGTCGACCTACTTCGGGCACATCTTCGCCTCCGGGTATGCGGCCGGCTACTACTCCTACCTCTACTCCGAAGTCATCGCCGCTTGGGTGAGCGAATGGTTCGAGTCCCAGGGCGGACTCAACCGGGAAGCCGGAGATGCCTTCCGCGAGGCGATCCTTGCCCCCGGCTATTCGGTCGACCCGATGGCGGCGATCGAACGCTTCTTCGGCACCCGTCCGGATGTCGCCCCGCTGCTGCGCCGTCGCGGCCTCGCGGAACCCGTGACCGAGGTCGACGGAGAGGACGAGGAGGCAACGACCGAGACCGAGTCCGGAGCCGCCTCGGCGAGGTGGGACCACCCCAACCACGAGGCGGTCGCCGCCGATCTTTCGGCTGCGGGCATCGATCCGCGCATCGAGATCTTCGACGGCTCGACGCCGACGGCAACCGCAGCGGCTGAAGCTCTGGGCATCGAGGTCGGGGCGATCGCGAACAGCCTCATCTTCTCCTCGGGCGGCGACCCCGTGCTCATCATGGCCTCGGGCGCCCACCGGGTCGACACCGCGCATGTCGCCGAACTCATCGGCGTCGATTCTCTCGACCGGGCGTCGAAGGAACTCGTGCGCGAGGCCACGGGGCAGGTCATCGGCGGGGTCGCTCCCTGTGGGCACCCGGGGCAGATTCCCACCTATGTCGATGTGTCGCTGAAGGACTATCCTGTTCTCTGGGCCGGCGCGGGGACACCGAATTCGATGGTGCCCCTGACGTATGAGCAGCTGCTCACGGTCACCGGAGGGAAGGAAATCACCGTTGTCGCAGAAGAGTCCTGAGTCTGGTCGTTCAGAGTCTGAGTCTGGGCAGCCGGATCGCACCACCGATCCGGCGCACACCACCACCTCGGCTGCACGATTCGCAGCATTCGCTTCCTCCCGGGGCCGCTATTATGCGGTCTTCCTCGCCGTGTTCTGCGCGGTGCTCATCGTCTCGAACATCTCGGCCACGAAGGTCATCGGCTTCGGTCCGATCGTCACCGACGGCGGCGCGTTCCTCTTCCCCATCGCGTACATCCTCGGCGATGTGATCAGCGAGGTGTACGGCTTCAAAGCCGCTCGTAAGGCCGTGATCACCGGATTCGCTCTGCAGATCCTGGCCACTTTCGTCTTCTGGCTCGTACTCATCTCGCCTCCGGGGCCCGGTTACGAGAACCAGGACGCCTTCGCCGCCGTGCTCGGCTTCTACCCGCGCATCGTCGCGGCTTCCCTCGTCGGCTACTTCGTCGGCCAGCTGCTCAACTCTTGGGTGCTCGTGGCGGTGAAGAAGCGCATGGGCGAGTCGAAGCTGTGGGTGCGGCTGCTCACGTCGACCGGAGTCGGCGAGTTCGTCGACACGCTGCTGTTCTGCATCATCGCCTTCGCCGGTGTCATCCCGGGGCTCGACTTCCTCAACTACATCATCGTCGGCTTCGTATACAAGGTCGCCGTCGAGATAATCTTCCTGCCTGTGACCTACCGGGTCATCAAGCTCGTCAAACGCCACGAACCCAGCTACGAACTCGACGCGGCTGAAGCTTAGGCCGACCGGACGCACAGTGGCCGGCCCCGTACGGAAAGCGGTTACCGACGAGTGTGATCGAGTTTCGTCCCTGGCCGACATCGACTTCTGATCAGGTCATCGGGGTAGAACTCGATGTGCTGATCAGAAGTCGATGACTGACCGGTACGGGCCGGCAGCGACCGCCGGAAGCACCGCTACTTCTTCGCGTAGTAGCGGCCGAGGACCTCGGTTTCGAGCTCGTCGAAGCGGCCGTCGATCATCGCCTGGCGGATCTCGGCGACAAGCGAGACGACGAAGTGCTCGTTGTGGATGGTGCACAGGGTGGAGAAGAGCATCTCCTTCGCCTTGTACAGGTGCCTCAGGTACGCCCGTGAATAGTTCTGGCACGTGTAGCACGTGCAGTCGGGATCGAGCGGGCCGAAATCGCGGCGGTACTTCGCGCCGGTGAGATTGTACCGGCCGTCGCGGGTGTAGATCGCGGCGTTGCGGGCCACGCGGGAGGGCGAGACGCAGTCGAAGGTGTCCGCGCCGGTCTTGATCGCTTCGAACAGATCGTCGGGTTCGGAGATGCCGAGCAGGTGCCGCGGCTTGTTCTCCGGCAGCTCCTCGCACACCCAGCGGATGATGATGCCGAGGTTCTCCTTCTCCAGTGCACCGCCGATGCCGAAGCCGTCGAAGTCCATCGCGCCCAGGTCGCGGGCGGCCTTGCGCCGCAGATCTTCGTACTGCGCACCCTGCAGAACCCCGAAGAGCGCCTGGTAGGGCCGGTGCGATCGCTCCTCGGTGAGACGGAAGTGCTCTTCGATGCAGCGGATCGCCCACAGCCGGGTACGTTCGAGCGATTCCTCCTGGTAGCCGCGGGTGTTCACCAGCGTGGTGAGCTCATCGAAGGCGAACATGATGTCGGCGCCGAGTTCGTGCTGCACCCGCATCGAGATCTCCGGCGTGAACCGGTGCATCGATCCGTCGAGGTGGGACTTGAACGTGACCCCGTCATCGTCGACGTTCGACAGCCGTTCCTTGCCGACGGCGACGAGTTCGTCGTTCTGCTCCCCCGTCGACTCCATCGAGATGACCTTCTTGAACCCCGAGCCGAGACTCATCACCTGGAATCCGCCGGAGTCGGTGAATGTGGGTCCGGGCCAGTTCATGAATTTCCCCAGCCCGCCGGCCTCGTCGATGAGGTCCGATCCCGGCTGCAGGTAGAGGTGGTACGCGTTCGAAAGCACCGCCTGTCCGCCGAGTTCGGCGACCTCGTCGGGGCGCACGGCCTTGACCGTGGCCTTCGTGCCGACGGGAATGAACGCGGGGGTCTGGATGCCGCCGTGCGGGGTGCGGATGACTCCGGTGCGGCCGCCCGTGTCCATGCGGGTGCCCACCTCGAAACCGAACTGCGATCGGTCGTTGATAGGGGCGGTCTCGGATGCTGCCGGAGTTTCGTCTGTAGTCACCAGACAAGCTTAACTAAGTCCATGACGTTCACCCAGATGCTCACCCACGCCGAGGCGGCCGCCCCCATCGTCATCG
The DNA here is from genome assembly GCF_025506275.1 of Brevibacterium permense. Lineage (GTDB taxonomy): Bacteria > Actinomycetota > Actinomycetes > Actinomycetales > Brevibacteriaceae > Brevibacterium > Brevibacterium permense_A. The sequence continues at coordinate 61,530 of NZ_QYCP01000087.1, read as the reverse complement.
ACGGCGGGCTGGGCAGTGCCGCCGAGGATCGCGGCATCGACCTCGACCACGCACTGTGGTCGGCCGAGCTCATCCGCCGTGACCCCGACACCCTGCGCGCCGTGCACACCGCCTTCGCGAACGCCGGAGCCCGGATACTCACGACCGCGAGCTACCAGGCGACGCCGCTCGGGTTCGCCGCGGCGGGAATCAGCGGCGAGGAGGGCAGCCGGTTCATCGGCGTCAGCGTGCGCATCGCGCGCGCTGCGGCAGATCGCAGTGCCGCAGCAGGCGCAAGAATCCTCATCGCCGGGTCCGTCGGCCCGTATGGTGCGGCGCTCGGCGACGGCGCCGAGTACACGGGAAGCTATCACCGAAGTCCCGAGGATTACACCGCCTTCCATCGTCCGCGCATCGAAGCCCTCGCCGAGGCGGGTGCGGACCTGCTCGCCATCGAAACCCAACCGCGCCTCGATGAGATCCGCGCACTCATCGCTCTGGCCGAGGACATCGGCCTTCCGGCTTGGGTGACCGTGACTCTACAGGGCACCACGGACACGACTGCCCCGACCATGCCAGACGGCAGCACCATGGCGGAGCTCGCCGAGGCGGTGGCCGCCTCGGCGAGCGTGAATGCGATCGGGGCCAACTGCGTTCGCCCTTCCCTCGTGACCCCGGCGCTGACCGAACTGTCCAAGCACACTGACCTGCCGCTCATCGCCTACCCGAACTCTGGTGAGACCTACGACGCGGACACTCTGACATGGCACGACGGCGCGGAGCCCGGCGTCGGGTCGTGGCCGGTGGCGGAGTGGACCCACCTCGGCGCACGGATCATCGGCGGCTGCTGCCGGGTCCGCCCGGACGACATCGCAGAGCTGTCGGAGTGGACCCGCCGCTGACGCGATCCCTCAGACCTGAGCGCCGACGAGCTCCGGATAGTACTTCTCGGCGACGTTCGGGTGGGAGCGCAGTCGGGAGAGGAAGGCGTTCTCTCCATAGACGGCGTGGAGGGCGTCGCGTTCGTCGTCGGTGACCCCGCGGGCCTCGGCGGCGAGTTCGGCAGGCAACTCGACCTCGGGCAGGCGGGCGCTCAGCGCCGGATTGAAGAAGAACGGGATGGAGATCCGGTCCTGGCCGGGACCTGTCGGCAGGACCCGGTGGATGGTGGCCTTGAGGTAGCCGTTCGTGGCGACTTCGAGGAGTTTGCCGATGTTGACGACGAAGGTGTTCTCGATCGGATCGGCATCGATCCAACCGTCGTCGGTGAGCACCTGCAGTCCGGTGGTGCCCGGCTGCGGGTAGAGCAGGGTGAGGGTGCCGCCGTCGCGGTGCTCGCCCACACCCTGTGTCACCGACTCGGACTCGGCTTCGGGATAGCGGACGATCTTGATGAAGGACTCGGCATCCTCGGCGAAAGCGTCGGCGAAATGATCGCCGGGCTGGCTGAGGCTGAGCGCCCACTGTTCGAGGAGGCGGGCGCCGACCTCGCTCAGCTGCCCATGCCAGGAGTCCGTGGCCTCCCGCAGCTCGGGCATCGATTCAGGATACTGGTTGGGTCCGATGAGATGGTCGAAGTCGTTGACCGGTTCGGCCACGGGTGCGCGTTCGGGGCCGATGTCGATCTGCTCGCGCCAGTCGACGCGGCCCTGGGTGCGTTCGCCGCCGGTGCGGGTGTAGCCGCGGAAATGCGGGGAGTTCGTGTTCTCGATCGCGAGCTTCTCGTCCTCGGGCAGTGCGAAGAAGCGGCCGGCGACATCGATGATGCGGCTGAATTCGGCGTCGGGGATGCCGTGGCCGGTGAGATAGAAGAAGCCGATCTCGTGAGTGACGCGACGCAGGTCCTCGCGGAACTGTTCGGCGGTCGAGGGGTCATCGGCGAGGCTGAGGTCGAGAACGGGCAGCTGGGTGAGCGTCATGGGGATTCCTCTCTTTTCCCAGCACCTTAGGCCGCGCCCAGACAGGGCCGGCCGCGACCGGTCACAGTCGGTCGCGAACCGTCACAATCCGAGACATGAAGAGGAGAATCAGCCGAGCATCTTGCCCGGGTTGAGGATCCCCAACGGATCCACCGCCGCCTTGATCGAGGTCTGCAGCGCCCGCGCACCCGCATCGAGTTCGCGCACCAGCCAGTCCTTCTTCAGAAACCCGACCCCGTGCTCACCCGTGATCGTCCCACCCAGATCGAGACCCAGCTGCATGATCTCAGCGAAAGTCTCCTTCGCCTCGGCCACGCTCGCCTCATCCTGAGCATCGAAGAGCACACTCGGATGCATGTTCCCATCCCCGGCATGCCCGGCCGTGGACACCTCCACCGAATGCCGGGCCGCGATCTCATCCAACCTGGCGAAGAACTCGCCGAGGCGGGACCGAGGAACGCACACATCATCGATGAGCTCTCCCCCACCGATCCCGGATACATATTTCTCCATCGCCGGGGACACCGCCCGACGTGCCGCGACGAGCATCTCCGAATCCGCCGGGTCGTCGGAGAAGAACACCTCATCGGCGCCCTGCGCTGTGGCGATCGCCTCGAACGATTCCAGCTCGGCCACACCGGCGTGCCCCGGAGCATCCGACTGCACCAACAACAGGGCACCGGCCCCGTCGGGCAGCCCGAAATCACCATAGGCATTGATCATGCCCACGGTGCCTCCGTCCATGAGCTCGAGCATCGACGGGGCCGCCCCGGAAGCCATGAACTCAGAGACCGTATGCCCGGCCGATTCCATGTCAGGGAAGATCCCGACACCGGTCACCGGCGGCGCCAACAGAGGTCTGAGCCCGAGGGTGATCTCGACGATGACTCCCAGAGTCCCCTCGGACCCGACGAACAGTCCCGCCAGATCGAGACCGGCCACTCCCTTCGCCGTCTGTCGACCCAACCGGGTCACTGTCCCATCGGCGAGGACAACGGTCAGACCGCGCACATAGTCTCGCGTCACCCCGTACTTCACACAGCACATGCCGCCGGCGTTCGTCGCGACGTTCCCGCCGATCGTGGAGATCGCCACCGACCCCGGATCCGGCGGATACGACAGTCCATGCTCCGCCAGCGCGGTCTTGAGATCTTGGTTGATGACACCGGGTTGGACACGGCAGGTCTGGTTCACCTCGTCGATGTCAACGATCGCGTTCAGCTTCGCGACGTTGAGCAGGATCGCCCCCTCGATGGCATTCGCCGCCCCCGACAAACCCGTCCTGGCACCCTGAGTGACGACCGGGATCCGATGCACGGTGGCGAAGCGCATCACCGCGACCACATCATCGACGTCGGCCGCTCGCACGAGCGCCGAGGCGGTCCCCACCGGACAGAACAGGGCCTTATCCGACGAATAGGATTCGATGACATCCCGATCGGTGACCAGGGCGCCCTCGCTCAGCTCGGCCGCAAGTCCGTCCAGATCCGTGCCCACCGTCGTCTCCGCACTCATCGTCACAGCGACGCGGCGACCTTGAGCACGCGCTCCAGTGCTTCATCGGGTCCGATGCTCACACGCACCCCGCCCTGCAGACGACGCACGGCCACGGCCTGCTTCGCGCACTCGCCTTCGAAGGCGACGGCCGCCTCGGGGTCGAGCGCGATCCACACATAGTTGCCCTGAGCATCGGGCACGGACAGACCCAGCTCCCGCAGATCGTGAGCGAACCGGTCGCGCACCGCAGCGACTTCCTTGGCGCGCACGGCCACCTCGTCGACGCGTGCCAGGGATTCCCGGGCGGCGGCCTGGGCACCAGCGGTGACGGAGAACGGGGCGATGACCTGTCGCATCGCCGAGGCGATCTCGACGTCGGCGATGCCGAAGCCCACGCGCAGACCGGCCAGGCCGTGCGCCTTCGAGAAGGTGCGGGCGAGCACGAGATTCGGGTGCTTGGCGCGAGCGGCGAGGGAGTCGGCCGCCTCGGTGGCGAATTCGAGGTACGCCTCGTCGAGGACGACGATGACGGACTCGGGCACCTCGGCGAGGAATCCCTCGAGTTCGGCATCGGTGATCGTCGGACCGGTCGGATTGTTCGGCGAGCACAGCAGCACGAGGCGGGTCGTGTCATCGATCGCAGCGGCCAGCCCGGCGAAGTCGTGGCGACCGTCTTCCAGCAGGTCGACGGGGCGCTTCTCCGCGCCCCGCGCCGAGGCGAGGATCGGGTACATCTCGAACGACGGCCACGGATAGACCACGGATGTGCCCGCTTCGAGGGTGATGTTCGTCAGCGCCGTGAGGACTTCGGAGGCCCCAGCGCCGGGGACCACCTCGGCGGGTTCGACATCGAGGTGGGAGGCGAGATCGGCCACGAGCGCGGCCGCGGTGGGATCGGGATAGTTCCCCGGAACCGCCGAGGCGGATGCCACCGATTCGACGACACCCGGCAGCGGCGGCAGGTGGTTCTCGTTCGACGACAGTTTGTACGGGGTCAGGCCGGGGGATGCGACGGGAGGCTTGCCGGGAACGTAGGGAGGGAATTCGGCGAGCGCGTCACGGAGCAGGAAACGTTTGGACATGTGCCCATAGTTGCATATCTTGTGGCGGGCAACACAGACTGTCTTGCCAAAGCGTCCGAATGGTCGGATAAAGGCGGGCAGGGCGGACGTCCATCCGCTGTGAGAATGCTCTCGCGACGCTTCGTTCCCTCCTCCCGGGTTACAGGTGAGCCGATGCCGGAGAGTACCCTGAGAGACGAATACATGTAGTCAGAGACGAGGAATGAGAGTCCAAATGCCCTCACCGCAGGAAAAAGTCGACGTCGTCTTGATCGGCGGCGGCATCATGAGCGCCACTCTGGGCGCCATGCTGACCGAACTTCAGCCCGATTGGGACATCCGTGTCTACGAGAAGCTCGACTATGTGGCAACGGAGAGCTCCGACCCCTGGAACAACGCCGGCACCGGCCACGCCGCACTCTGCGAACTCAACTACACCCCCGAGGACTCCAACGGTCGGATCGACCTGGAGAAGGCCTCGAACATCAACCAGCAGTTCCACCACTCGCGCCAGTACTGGTCGCACCTCGTCGACACCGGTGTCATCACCGATCCGTCGACCTTCATCAATCCCATCGCCCACGTCAGCTACGGACGCGGCGACAAGGGACGTGACTACATCAAGAACCGCTACGAGACGATGGTGCGCAATCCGCTGTTCGCGGACATGGAATACACCGAGGACGCGGACACTCAGGCCGAATGGCTGCCGCTGATGTTCGAGGGCCGCGGCCCCGGACAGGTCAACGGCATCTCGCGCATCAAGCAGGGCACCGACGTCGACTTCGGCTCTCTCTCGTCTCAGCTGCTCAGCTACGTCGCCGCCAAGGGCGCGACTGTGCGCACCAGCCACCAGGTCACCGACCTCGACCGTTCCTCGGACGGCTGGACTCTCACCGTGAAGGATCTGCTCTCGCACGAGACCCACCAGGTGGGCGCGAAGTTCGTCTTCGTCGGCGCCGGCGGCGGTGCACTGCCGCTGCTGCAGAAGTCCGGCATCCCGGAGGGACGCGGCTACGGCGGCTTCCCGGTCTCCGGCTACTTCCTGCGCACCGCGAACCAGGATCTCGTCGCCCGCCACCAGGCGAAGGTGTACGGCCAGGCCGCTCAGGATGCTCCCCCGATGTCGGTGCCGCACCTCGACACCCGTGTCGTCGACGGCCAGGACTACCTGATGTTCGGTCCCTACGCCGGCTTCTCGCCGAAGTTCCTCAAGAAAGGCCGCTTCACCGATCTGCCGCTGTCCGTGCGCGGAAACAACATCGGCACGATGCTCAATGTCGCCAAGGACAACACGGACCTCGTCACGTACCTCCTCGGTGAGCTCGCCGCAACGAAGAAGGCCCGCTTCGAGGCCCTGCAGACCTTCATCCCCTCAGTCGACCCCGCCGACTGGGAACTCATCCAGGCCGGTCAGCGCGTGCAGGTGATGAAGAAGGATCCGAAGAAGGGCGGCGTCCTCCAGTTCGGCACCGAGCTCATCTCGTCCGCCGACGGTTCGCTGGCGACCCTGCTCGGTGCATCGCCAGGAGCCTCGACCGCGGTGCCGATCATGATCGAACTCCTCAAGACCTGCTTCCCGCGCGAGTTCGCGGGCTGGGAGAAGAACTTCAAGGACATGATCCCGTCGCTCGGCCGCGACCTCGTCGATGACGAGACGCTGCTCAAGGAGGTCTCCGAGTACACCTCGCGGACCCTGCAGCTCATCTGAGTGTACTGACGCACTCAGCCGACTGACATACAGGAGAAGCGGCTGGCCGGAATCCTTTCCGGCCAGCCGCTTCTTACGTTCCCTCAGGAGTTAGGAGCGTCGAGAACCTCAGAGCTCGACCTGGCGGTTGACGTCCTTGTACAGCAGGTAGCGGAAGCGTCCGGGCCCTCCGGCGTAGCAGGCCTGCGGGCAGAAGGCGCGCATGGAGATGAAGTCGCCCTCCTGCACCTCGACCCAGTCGCCGTTGAGACGGTAGACGGCCTTGCCTTCGAGCACGTAGAGGCCGTGCTCCATCTCGTGTGTCTCCGCGAACGGGATGACCGCTCCGGCTTCGAAGGTGACGATGTTGACGTGCATGTCGTAGGCGAGGTCGTCCGGGTCGAGCGGGCGGGTCGTGCGCCAGCGGCCGTCGGTTCCGGGCATCGGCGACGGTTCGACATCGGCTTCGTTGCCGAACTTCGCCTCAGGGGTCAGTCCCGCCACGGGCTGGTAGCGTTTGCGCACCCAGTGGAAGCGGGCCGCCTCGGTGCCGGTGGACGTCGCCGACCACGTCGATCCGGCGGGCAGGAACGCGAACCCACCCGGAGTCAGCGTGTGCACAGTGCCCTCATGGGTGACCTCGAGCGTTCCGGCCATGACGAAGAGGAAACCTTCGACCTCGGGCTGCGGTTCCGGCGCCTGCGAGCCGCCGCCGGGCGCGACTTCGAGGATCGTCTGCGAGAACGTCACCGCTCCCCCGGCCACGGGCTTGCTCAGCACCCACGACCGGGTCCCGGTCCACTCGGGCAGATTCGAAGTGACGATATCGCGCATCACTCCGCGCGGGATGACCGTATAGGCCTCGGTGACGAGGGCACGGTCGGTGAGCAGATCGGACTGCGGCGGGTGGCCGCCGGTCGGGGCCCAGTAGGTGTACGGGTCGGTCGTCGTCATGGGCGGGGTCTCCTTCGGTCGGTGGTCAGTGGGCTCAGTCGAGCGAGCCGGTGCGGGCGAGCTGCCCGAGTTGGGTGAGGCTGAGATTCGTCCGCGAAGTCACGAACTCCTCGGTGTGGGCTCCGCAGACGAGTCCCCTGTCGAGGTAGCGGGCCAGCGCCTTCGCGGTCGCGGGTTCGTCGAGGACCGTCGAATCCGCCTTGAACACGTAGTCGTGCAGCCGCTGAGCCGCCCGTGGCCCGCCTTCGCGGTAGAAGGCGAAGGTCGCCAGGAACCTGGTCGGCAGCTGGTGCGGGTGCAGATCCCAGCCCTGGTAGATCCCTCGTTTGAGGTGGCGGCGGACGAGGCCGGCGTGCAGCGCCCACGCGTGGTGGACCTCTGCGGGTTCGCCGAGCGGGAGGATGTTCGTCGACCCGTCGGAGAGGTGGACTCCGGTGCCGGCGACGGCGAGCATCATCTGGTTCTTCGCGAAATCCGCGACCGGATGGTCCATCGCCTGGTAGGCTGCGGCCACGCCCATCGACGCCGAATAGTCGTAGGTTCCGTAGTGCAGCGAAGTCACGCGCCCGGCCCCGGCCTGCAGCGCCGTCGCCAGCGGCACGGTGCCGTCGGCGGCGAGCACGAGCTGCGGGGTCTCGACCTGGATCTCGAAGGTGATGCTCCCTTCGCCGAGGCCGTGCTCGGCTTCCAGCGCTCGTGCGGCGAGTACCATCGCCCGGACCTGATCGACGGTGCTGACCTTCGGGAGGGTGAGCACGAGATTCTCCGGCAGGCTGCCGCTCGCCTTGATGAGTTCGGAGAGGAACAGGTCGAGAGTGCGCAGACCGCGTTCCCGGGTCGCTGACTCCATGCATTTGAACCGGATGCCGACGAAGCCGGGGGCTGCCTTCTCCGAGCGGCCGGCCACCGCATCGCGAGCGGCTTGGACGACCCACCGATCCTCGGTCTCATCCCCCTGGTCGCCGAACCCGTCTTCGAAGTCCAGCCTCAGGTCCTCGATCGGCTCACGTTCGAGCTTCGCAGTGACCGCCTCGGCGAGGAGTTCGGCCTCCCTTGCCACCTGGTGGATGCTGGGCACCTGGCCGGGGTTCGCGGGACCGGATTCCTTCCGGGCGGCGGTGATGACGCGTTCGGCCAGCTGCAGCATTCCGCCATGGGCCTCGACGCATTCGAGCGCCTGCTGCCCCCACTGGTACGGCAGGTCCGCACTCGTGCGGTGTCCGGGCACGTACACGGTGTGCACGGGCTGGCGGACGTCGCGATCACCGGGATACGCGGTCGTCAGAAGCTCGTCCGTGTCTCCCAGCAGTGAGTCGATATCGGCGAGTGTTGATCGTTCCACTTTCACATTCTCTTTCTCTGCACGGGGTTCGACGGCGAGGCGGCGATGCCTGACCTGGCCCCATTGTCTCTCATTCTCCGCCCCCAGGCACGCAAGGCTCTCTGGGGTTTCAGGACGAGACCCGGGCGACCGCCTCGGCGACCTTCTTCGCGACTTCGGGATCGAACACGGAGGGGATCACGTAGCCGGGGTGGAGTTCGTCCTCGGGGATGCACGAGGCGATGGCATCGGCGGCGGCGACCATGATGTTCTCATCGACGTCGCGAGCTTCGGCGTCGAGGAGTCCGCGGAAGATTCCCGGGAACGCGAGCACATTGTTGATCTGGTTCGGGAAGTCGCTGCGGCCGGTGGCCACGACGGCTGCGTGTTTCGCCGCCTCGACGGGGTCCACCTCGGGGTCGGGATTGGCCATGGCGAAGACCAGCGCGTCCTTGTTCATCGCCGCGATATCGTCACCGTCGAGCACATTCGGAGCGGAGACGCCGATGAACGCGTCGGCGCCGACGACGGCTTCCTTGAGGGTGCCGGAGAAGCCCTCGGGGTTCGTATTCGCCTGCAGCCACCTCTTGTGCTCGGTGTCGACCGTCGTGTCCGGGCCGATCGCCCCGTCACGGCCGCAGGCGATGATGTTTGTGGCACCGGCGACCTGGAGGAGGCGGATGATGGCGTTGCCGGCCGCGCCGACTCCGGAGACGACGATGCGCAGGTCCTCGATCTTCTTGTCGACGACCTTGAGCGCATTCTTCAGCGCGGCGAGGGTGACGACGCCGGTGCCGTGCTGGTCATCGTGGAAGACGGGGATGTCGAGTTCCTCGCGCAGCCGGGCCTCGATCTCGAAGCAGCGCGGGGCAGCGATGTCTTCGAGGTTGATTCCGCCGTAGGCCGGTGCGATGGCCTTGCAGATGGAGATGATCTCCTCGGTGTCCTTCGTGTCGAGGGCCACCGGCCAGGCGTCGACATCGGCGAACTGCTTGAACAGCACGGCCTTGCCCTCCATCACCGGCATGGCCGCTTCGGGGCCGATATCGCCGAGGCCGAGCACCGCGGTGCCGTCGGTGACCACGGCGACGGTGTTGCGTTTGATCGTCAGCCGACGCGCATCCTCTTTGTTCTCAGCGATCGCCTTGCACACGCGGGCCACACCCGGGGTGTAGGCGCGGGAGAGGTCGTCTCGGTTGCGCAGGGGCACCTTCGGGGTGGATTCGAGCTTCCCGCCGAGGTGGAGGAGGAAGGTCCGGTCCGAGACCTTGTGGACCTCGACCCCGGGCAGGGCGCCCAGCGCGTCGGAGACCTCGTCGGCATGGGCGACATCGCGGGTATCGGCGCTGACATCGATGATGACCGAGTGCGGAGTGGACTCGACGACGTCGAGGGCGGTGACTGACGCGCCGGTGGCGGCGGCCGCGGCGACGAGGTCGGATGTCGAGGCCTGACCGACCTCGGTGCCGACGCGCAGAGTGATGGAGTATCCGGGGCTGGTGGCGACCATGGGTAATATCCTCCTTGATATCGAGTTTCCGTATTATGGATAGTAACTTCTGCCTAGTGGAAATACTAGACGGTGTCAGTGGATTCGGAAAGTTTCTTCCATTTCAGGACTAGACTGAACGGAGTTTCACTGCCGAGACTCACCACAGATTAAGGAACTTCGATGAGCAGCAAGGACACCCCGGCGATCCGTCAGTCCAAGGGCGGCGTGCAGTCCGTCGAACGCGCGTTCGGACTGCTGGAGTGCATCGCGAACTCCGCAGGATCGGCGACGCTGAGCCATATCGCCGCGGACGTCAATCTTCCCCTGCCGACGATCCATCGTCTGCTCAACACCCTCGTCAACCTCGGTGTGGTCCGACAGCTGCCCGACCGCGGCTATGCGCTCGGCCCCGGGCTGGTGCGACTCGGCGATATCGCCGGATCCCAGCTCGGTGCCGTCGCCCGCCCCTATCTGCGCGAGCTCGTCGCCGAGCTCGGGGAGTCGGCGAACGTGGCGACGATGGACGGAGACATGGTCGTCTACGTCGATCAGGTTGCCTCCGAACGCCAGATGAGGATGTTCACCGAGGTGGGACGCCGTGCCCATATGCACGCCACCGGGGTCGGCAAGGCCATCCTCGCGGGGCTCGAATCCGAGCAGGTGCGGCATATCGCCGCCACCGCCGGAATGCCCACCCCCACGGAATACAGCATCGGGACGATCGAAGACCTCGAGGCCGAGCTCGGTCGCATCCGTGAGCGCGGCTATGCCATCGACGAGCAGGAGCAGGAGCTCGGCGTGCGCTGCTTCGCCATGGCCATCCCGGACTCCCCCGCTCCTTTGGCGATCTCCGTATCGGGACCGATCAGTCGCGTCGACCAGTCGTTCGCCGATCGCGCCGTACCCCTGCTCAAAGACGCGGCCGCCCGCATCTCCGCAGAGATGCAGAGCGGCCGCTGACTCTGGCTTCAGCTCCCGAACCGGGTCAGGAGTCTCCGCCGGCCGTTCCCGAGGTGCCGGCGTTGACGTCGTTCAGACGATAACGTCGAGCCGCCTCGGCGGGGACGGACCCATCGACCTCACCGCGCTTGGCAAGCAGCTGCAGGGTGCGCACGACCATCGAATGCGCGTCGATCTTGAAGTGCCTGCGCGCGGCGGCACGGGTGTCGGAGAAGCCGAACCCGTCGGCGCCGAGCGTCGCGAAATCGTGGTCCAGGTACGGCCGGATGAGATCCGGCTGGGTGGAGTCGAAATCGCTCGTGGCCACGATCGGGCCAGGCTGACCCTCCAGCTTCTGACGTACGTAAGGCACACGGTCGGCCGCCTCGGTGCCGTCGGCGGCGTTGAGCTCTGCGGCTTCGCATTCGAGGCCGTCGCGGCGCAGCTGCGCCCACGAGGTCACCGACCACACGGCGGCGTCGACGCCCCAGTCGGCGGCGAGCAGGCCCCGGGCTTCGAGAGCCCAGGGCACGGCCACACCGGAGGCGAGCAGCTGCGCTTGCGGACGGTCGCCGGGGGCCGCCTCGGCGACGCGGTGGATGCCCTTGAGGATGCCCTCGACGTCGACAGCTTCCGGTTCGGCCGGCTGGAGCATCGGCTCGTTGTACACGGTGAGGTAGTACATGACATTGCGCTCGTCCTCGCCGAGGTCGTGCTCGCCGTACATGCGATGCAGACCGTCGCGGACGATATGCCCGATCTCGTAGCCGAAGGCCGGATCAAAGACGCGCACGGCCGGGTTCGTGGCCGCGAGCACCGGGGAATGTCCGTCGGCGTGCTGCAGGCCCTCACCGGTCAGGGTCGTCCGGCCGGCGGTGGCGCCGATGATGAACCCGCGGGTCATCTGGTCGCCGGCGGCCCAGAAGGCGTCACCGGTGCGCTGGAACCCGAACATCGAGTAGAACACGTAGATCGGGATCATCGGTTCGCCGTGGGTGGAGTACGCGGTTCCCGCGGCGGTGAATCCGGCCGCGGCACCGGCCTCGTTGATGCCCACGTGGAGGAGCTGGCCGCTCGTGGCCTCCTTGTACGAGAGGAACATCTCGCGGTCGACGGCGAGGTAGTTCTGCCCGTTCGGGTTGTAGATCTTCGCGGTCGGGAAGAACGCGTCGATGCCGAAGGTCCGGGCCTCATCGGGGATGATGGGCACGATCCGCTCGCCCAGCCCCTTCTCTCGCATGAGGTCCTTGAGCAGCCGGACGAAGGCCATCGTCGAGGCGGCCATCTGCTGCCCCGAGCCCTTCTTCGTCTGCGCGAACGCCTTGTCGCTGGGCACAGGCAAGGTGATCTTATTGTGCTCGGGTTTGCGCGCCGGCAGGAATCCGCCGAGCTGACGCCGACGGTCGAGCATGTACTGGATCTCTTCGGAATCCTTGCCCGGGTGGTAGTAGGGCACCGCATACGGGTCCTCGTCGATGACCTTGTCGCTGATCGGAATGTCCATCCGATCGCGGAAGGCCTTGACGTCGTCGGCGGTGAACTTCTTCATCTGGTGCGTGGCGTTGCGGGACTCGAACGTCGTGCCCAGGCCGTAGCCCTTGACGGTCTGCACGAGGATGACGGTCGGCTTGCCTTTGGTGTTCACGGCCTTCTGGTAGGCGGCGAAGACCTTGTGATAGTCGTGGCCGCCGCGCTTGAGGTTCCAGATGTCGTCGTCGGAGAGGTGGTCGACGAGCCCCTTCGTCGCAGGTGTCCGGCCGAAGAAATTGTCGCGGATGAATCCGCCGGATTCGGCCTTGAAGGTCTGGTAGTCACCGTCGAGGGTCTCGTTCATGATCTTCACGAGGTCGCCGGTGCGATCCTTGGCCAGCAGGTCGTCCCATTCGCGGCCCCACAGCACCTTGATGACGTCCCAGCCGGCGCCGGTGAAGGTCGCCTCGAGCTCCTGGACGATCTTGCCGTTTCCGCGCACGGGTCCGTCGAGGCGCTGGAGGTTGCAGTTGATGACGAAGGTGAGGTTGTCCAGCCCTTCGTTCGCGGCCAGCTGCAGGGCGCCGCGCGATTCGGGTTCGTCCATCTCGCCGTCGCCGAGGAACGCCCACACCCGCTGATCCGAGGTGTCGGAGATGCCGCGGTTGTGGAGGTAGCGGTTCATCTGCGCCTGGTAGATCGCGTTGATCGGGCCCAGACCCATCGACACGGTCGGGAACTGCCAGAACTCCGGCATCAGCCGCGGGTGCGGATACGAGCTCAGTCCGTGCGGGGCACGTGAGACCTCCTGCCGGAACCCGTCGAGGTCGGCCTCGGTCAGACGGCCCTCGAGGAACGCCCTGGCGTACATTCCCGGTGAGGCATGGCCCTGGAAGAACACCTGATCGCCGCCGCCGGGATGGTCCTGACCGCGGAAGAAATTGTTGAATCCGATTTCGTAGAGCGTGGCGGCACCGGCGTAGGTGGAGATGTGCCCGCCCACGGAGATCTCGGGCCGCTGCGCCCGATGGACGAGCATGGCGGCGTTCCACCGCAGCCATCTGCGGAAGCGGCGCTCGACCTTCTCCTCGCCGGGATAGAACGGCTCCTGGTCAACGGGGATGGTGTTGACGTAGTCAGTGGTGGTGACCTTGGGCTGGGCGACGGAGTTCGTGGCCGCGCGTGCACGCAGCGCCTCCATGATCTCGCCCGCGCGCTGGGTTCCGCGCGCGTCGACGAGCCCTTCCCAGGACTCGATCCACTCATCGACCTCTTCGTCGACGTATCCCCTCGGACTCGCCGAGGTTGTGTCCTGTGTCATATCGGGGTTTCCTTCTCACGGGGTCCGGGCTCCCGGAACAGTACCCCGGGAGCCCGGAGATGGAAAGTCCTGTCTCAGCAGGCGATGTTCAGATCTCAGCAGAAGCCGGCGACCTGCGCCCATGCGTCCTTGTTCTCGTCGACGCCTTCACGGGTGAAGGTGGCTTCGATGAGGCCGTAGGGGCGGTCGGCGACGATGAAGACCTCGTTCGGGTTCTCGAGCCCGAAACGTTCGATGTCATAGAGGAAGTGGTGCTTGTTCGGGCAGGAGAAGCGGATCTCGTCGATCTCCGGCACGGCCTCGATGACCTTCTCGCCCATCTGGTACAGCGTGTGCTGCAGGGCGTGGGAGAAGTGATCGGTGAAGGAGTCGAGGATGATCTCCTTGACCTTGGTGTACACGGCTTCGAAGTCGAGGTCGGTGGTGTTGTAGATCCACCGGGTGGCGATATCGGTCGCGAGGATCCGGTCCTGGGTCTCCGGCAGGGTCGTGTACTTGTCCTTCGGGTAGCCGACGAAGCCCGACTCCGTGGTTTTGAGCACGGTGAGTCCGTTGAAGCCGGAGATCAGCGTGTCCTTGTCGCCGTCTCGGGTGAAGACGACGGTGCGGACCTCGGGAGCGGACTTGAAGAACGAGTGCTTATGATCGTTGATCCGGTCCCAGCCGTATTCTTCGGCTTCCCAGCGTCCGCCGGTGACCCAGTCGAAACTCGAGGTGAAATGGTCGGCCAGGCCCATGAGGAACTGTTCGGGCGAGCTCACGCCCAGCTCCTTGGCCTTCGCGAAGACCGTGTTCTTCTGGGTGTCGGTGGCGACGACGTGCTCGTTGTTGCCCTCGGTGTGAGCGGTCTCGAAGTCGCCCCACAGCTGTGAGGTGACATTGAGATCGCGGATCTCGTGACGGTCGGAATCGCGGTAGACCCGCATGAGTCGGTTCTCCGCCTTGCCGTACTGGTTCGATGTCAGTCGGACCTTGCTCATTTTCTTCCTCCAGTTCGTCGGCGTGCGCACCTGCTCACACCGTGACCATTCGATTGGCGAGGCCTGCCGGCAGGGACCGGTCGGCTTCGGCGGTTTGTTGAGGATGGAGATCCTGCAGGGGGCCTGCTTCCCCTGATAGCGGTTGTGGGCGCGGCTCAGCTGCCGCGGTAGGTGCTGTAGGCGAAGGGGCTGAGCAGCAGCGGAATGTGATAGTGCTCCTGGCCGGCCTGGACGGTGAAGTCGATGGTGACCACGGGGTGGAAGTGATCGATCTCGCGGGCAGCGAAGTAGTCGCCGGTGCCGAAGACGATCCGGTAGTCCCCCGGCTCGAGGCGGTCGGGGCCGAAGTCGGAGACTCGCCCGTTGTCGTCGGTGCGAGCCGAGACGATGACTTCGGCACCGGAGTAGAGAGTGACCTCGAGGTCGGCGGCGGGGGTGCCGACCATGGAGTCGAGTGCATGGGCGGTGATGAAGCTCATGAGAGGATCCCTTCGAGTCTCAGTTCGGCGATCTGGATGAGCTGCTGACCGACCTCGGCGGTCTCATCCTCGGCTGTGTTCTCCATTCGGCGCTGCAGTTCTGAGAGGATCTCCTCAGACGTGCGCCCGGCGGCGCGGATGAGGAAGACGCGGTCGAAGCGGTCTTCGTAGGCGGCGTTGCCCTCAGCCAGCCGGGTCTGCACATCTGCTTCCAGGGTGCCGAGTCCGGCCTGTTCACGGCTCGAGTGGGCCGCCTCGGCGCTGTCGCCCTTCGCCTTCTCTCCGATGCGCGGGTGATGGGACATCGCTGCGTCGATCTCGGCGGTGGTCAGCGGTGCGGCGGCGCGGGACGCCGCCTTGGCGGAGTCGAGGTCGGTCAGGGGGCGGGCGTCGACGATCGCGTCGATCCACCGGTCGACGTCGAGGCAGGGACGCAGAATTCCGCGGGCATCATCGGCTGGGAGCCGGTTGAACTCGGCCAGGTCCACGGTGACCTCCTTGGCAGGCACTGAATGATTTTCACCGTTCGGAATACCATTTCCGAACAACTGCTCCGAGTCTGCTGGGCGTCATCGGCAATGTCAAATTGCTCACACGTTTTTGTGGAAACTTTCTTCCGTATGATGGATACTGTTCGTGTGGCAACCGCCGCACACCCGGCCACCGACGATGAGGTTGAATGAGCGCATGAGCCTGACAACAACAGATCAGACCCCGTCAATCATCTGCGCCCCTGACTCATTCAAGGGCTCGGCCTCCGCTCCTGCCGCCGCAGCCGCCATGGCCCGCGGAGCTCGGGCAGTCTTCCCCGGCGCACGAGTCACCGAACTGCCCTTCGCCGACGGCGGGGAGGGCACGCTCGACGCCCTGCTCGCCGTCTGGGGAACCCGGCCGCGCACCGTCGACACGGTCGATGCCCTGGGCAGGACCACCTCGGCGGACTTCGGCCTCTCCCCCGACGGAAAGACCGCGGTCATCGAAGCGGCCCAAGCCAACGGCCTGCCGCAGGTCTCGGACGTGGAGCTGCAGCCCGAACGCGCCGACACCTTCGGCGTCGGGCTCGTCGCGGCCGCGGCACTCGACCTCGGCGTCGAGGAGATCCTGCTGTGCATCGGCGGCTCGGCGAGCACGGACGGCGGGACCGGAATACTGGCCGCCCTCGGCGCCCGCTTCACCGACCCTGCAGGTCAGCCGGTCGCACCGGGCGGAGGCAGCCTGGCCGCGATCGCTGCGGTCGACACCTCGGGGCTGGACCGGCGGGCGACGGCCGTGCGGTGGCGCATCGCCGTCGACGTCGACAATCCTCTCACCGGGCCCCGCGGGGCCGCTGCGGTCTTCGGTCCGCAGAAGGGGGCGGACGCGGACTCGGTGGCCGTGCTCGACTCCGGACTCGGTCACCTGGCGGAGGTGCTCACCGGCACCTCAGCCGAGGCCGAAGACCTGGCGGCGACTCCGGGATTCGGGGCCGCAGGCGGGATTCCGCTGGCGCTGACAACGCTGCTCGGCGCCGAGGTGGTTCCCGGATCGACGATGGTCGCCGAGGCCGTGGGACTGTCCGAGGCCCTGGCCGACGCTGATTTCGTACTCACCGGAGAGGGGTCCTTCGATTCCCAATCCTTGGGCGGGAAAGTCGTCGCGGCCGTGCGGGACCATGCCCCCGCCTCGGCGAGGGTGATCGTCATCGCCGGTCGGGTCGGCCTGACCGCCGCGGAATGTCGGGACGCCGGGATCACGGCGGCGCTGTCGATCGCACCGGGACCGGCGGACCTCACCACCCTGTCCGAGCGTGCCGAAGCGCTCATCGAGGACACGGCCGCGCAGGCGTGCGCACTCAGCTCGCCGCCGGACGCACCATTTCAACGACGAAAGGACACACCATGACCACGAGCACTCAGGCTCAGCTCACCGTCGGAGACATCGCGCCCGACTTCACGCTCACCGACGCCGAGGGGCGGACGGTGTCGAAGGCCGACTATGCCGGCCGCAGCGTCATCCTCTACTTCTACCCGAAGGCCGCGTCTCCGGGGTGCACAACGGAGGCCTGCGACTTCCGGGACAACCTCTCGGCGCTGGCGGCCGCCGGCTTCGAGGTCCTCGGGGTCTCCCCCGATGACACCGAATCGCTCAAGGAGTTCGCCGCCGAGGAGGGGCTGACCTTCTCGCTGCTCTCCGACCCGGGCGCCGCGGTGGCTAAGTCCTACGGCAGCTATGGACAGAAGACGGTCGGCGAGCACACGTTCCAGGGAACCCAGCGCTCGACCTTCGTCATCGGCGCCGACGGCACGCTCACTCACGCCGAGTACAACGTCGACGCCCGCGGCCACGTGGCCCGCCTCCGCTCCCAGCTCCTCCCCTAATTGCTACCCGACGGCGGCCCAGCTACCTCGCGCGAGGTAGCTGGGCCGCCGTCGGGTAGTTCGGGGCGGGATTATCCGGTGCGCAGACGCGCGGCGAGGATGCCGAGGATGCGTTCGAACGGCGCCGTGCGGAACAGATCACCGAAGGTCAGACGGATGATCTTGTACCCCCTGGCTTCGAGTGCGGCTTCGCGAGCCTTCTCTGCAGCGAGACTCTCACGAGTCGAACGGCCCTCCATCGTGTACTTCTCCAGCCCGTCGATCTCTACGATGAGTCGAGCATCGTGATTGCAGAAGTCGACACGGGCGATGACCTCGCCGAGGTGGCCGAAGAACTCCATCTGCGGTTCGAAGCCGGCGATCCCGTGTTCGAAGAAGCGTACCGCCGCGATCGACTCCGAAGAGGCCTCACGCCGGCCGTCGGTGAGGTCGAGGGCACGCAGCACCGCTGTGTCCCCGCGGGATTCGGGGCATTCGGCCAGCACCGCTTCGATGCGGAAACGTGTGGTGCGACCCCGACGGATCACCTCGTCGAACATCGGCACAGACACGTCCGGTGGGTAGTCACGGGCGATGTCGATGAGTGTGCGTTCCAGCGTCGTCACCGCATAGATGCCGACCATCTTCCGGTGCGCCGACGGCACCTCGCGATTGCGCACATAGAGGTGCCGATACTTGCGACTGACGTTCGGCCGGAACACCTCCACCCGTGTCTCGGCCGGATAGGCGATCGGAAGGCCGTGGACGAGCGCCGCCGACAGATGAGAGAAGACTTCACGCCCCTTCGTCACCCGCCACCTGCCGGATGCAGTGTGGATCTTCTCGGCACGCGTGCGGATGAGGACCCTCAGGGGTTCGATCTCGTCGCGCATATCGCCTTGGTGGCCGAATTCTTCGAAGTCCGCTTCGATCAGGGCCGCCCAGATGGTTTCGTGTCGTGCGTCGTCGCACGATCCGGTCGCCACATAGCGTCCGCGGGCGATGCGCGTGAGGCAGCATCGCTCTCCTCGCCTGACTTCGTCCTTGGTGAACCCCAAGCGGTAGAGCTTCTCAGTCGTCATACACAGATACATGACACCAAAATGCATCGTATTGCATCAAAAGACAATAGGCGAGCGCAATCTGTGGATAACTTCTCCCCAGATCTACCCGACGGCGGCTCAGCAACCTCGCGCGAGGTTGCTGAGCCGCCGTCAGGTAGTAATTGGTCAGCGGGCTTTGAGGAGGCGGCCTCCCGGGGTCTCGAAGTCGACCGGGGCCCCACGCAGCACCGTCTGCGTGACCCGACCGCGGACGGTGCGAGTGTCGTAAGCGCTGATCTGGTTTCGATGCCAGAGCTCCGTCGCCCGCACCGTCCACTCCTCGTCGGGGGCGAAGACGGCGAAGTCCGCGTCATTGCCCTCGGCGATCGTTCCCTTGCCTTCGACCCGTGCCACGGCCGCAGGTGCCGCGGACATCCATCGAACCACCTCGGCGAGCTCGATTCCGCGTTTCACGGCTTCGGTCCACACGAGCGAGAGTCCCAGCTGCAGCGACGAGATCCCACCCCACGCCGCACCGAAATCGCCCGTGTCGAGCAGCTTGAGCTCGGCCGTCGACGGCGAATGGTCAGAGACGATGCAGTCGATCGTGCCGTCGACGAGTCCCTGCCACAGCGCCTCCCGGTTCGATTCCTCGCGGATCGGCGGGCAGCACTTGTGCGTCGTCGCCCCATCCGGGATCTCCTCGGCGGTGAAGACGAGATAGTGCGGGCAGGTCTCGACTGTCAGCTTGATGCCCTCGGCCTTGGCCGCGGCGATCTGGTCGAGCGCATCCGCCGAGGACAGGTGCAGGATGTGCGCCCTTGCCCCGGTCTCCCGGGCTGCGTCGATGACGCGGGCGATCGCGACGTTCTCGGCCTCGCGGGGGCGCGTGGCGAGGAAGTCGGCGAACTTCGGACCCGAGTTCTTCGGCGCCGAGGTCATCACCTCGTGATCCTCGGCGTGGACGATGAGCATTCCGTCGAAGGAGGCGATCTCGGCCATGTCCGCCGTCATCTCCGCCGGTTCCAGAGGCGGGAATTCCTCGACGCCGGAGTCCTCGAGGAAGCATTTGAACCCGTAGACGCCGGCCTCATGCAGGGGCCGCAGATCCGCAGTGTTGCCGGGGATCGCCCCGCCCCAGAAACCGACGTCGACAAAGGCCTTGGGCTCGGCGACCGCCCGTTTCGTCTCCAGGGCCGCGACGTCGACCGTCGGTGGCAGCGAGTTCAGCGGCATGTCGACGATCGTCGTCACTCCCCCGGCCGCGGCCGCGCGGGTGGCGCTGGCGAAGCCCTCCCATTCGGCGCGACCGGGATCGTTGACGTGGACGTGGGAGTCGACGAGACCGGGCAGCAGCACCTGATCGTCCCCGATCTCGATGACTTTCACCTCCGCCGAGGAGGCCGTGCCCAGATCCTGTCCACCGCGGGCGATCTCGGCGATCTTCCCGTCCCTGACTCCGATCGTCACCGGTTCGATGCCCTCGGGCAGCAGAGCCTTCGCGGCATGGATGATCAGGTCGAAGTCGGCGTCGTTGCTCATGTTCCTCCTCGGTCGCCCGCCCCTGAGGGCCGGTGGATTCAGTTTCGGTATACCGTTCTAGCCTACTCGGCTCGGGCGGTTCAGCCCAGCCCTCCGGCGGGTTGGACCCTGCCTATTTCGCTGCGGCCAGTTCGCCCATCGGGCTCAGCGCTGTCGGAGCGTCGGCCGGGGTCTGGGCGAGCGTCTCGAACTCGTTGATCTGGTCGAGGGCGGTTCCCATCGAGATGTTCGTGACGCGTTCGAGGATGACCTCGACGACCACGGGCACCTGGTGCTCGTCCATGAGCTCCTTGGCCACGCGCAGGCCTTCGCCGATGAGTTCGGGGTCCTCGACCCGCAGCGCCTTGCACCCGAGCCCCTGGGCGACGGCCACATGGTCGACTCCGTAACCGGACGATGCGGAACCGGCGGTGTTGATGTTCTCGAATGCCAGCGACACCTCGTAGTCCATCTCGAATCCGCGCTGGGACTGGCGGATGAGACCGAGGTAGGAGTTGTTGACGACGACGTGGACATAGGGGATCTGGTGCTGCGCACCGACGGCGAGCTCTTCGATCATGAACTGGAAGTCGTAGTCGCCTGACAGCGCCACGACGGTCTCGCCGGGCTTGCCCTTGGCCACACCGAGCGCGGCCGGACCGGTCCAGCCGAGGGGTCCGGCCTGTCCCGCATTGATCCAGTGCCGAGGTCGGTAGACGTGCAGCATCTGGGCGCCGGCGATCTGGCTGAGCCCGATCGTCGAGACGTAGGTGACGTCGCGGCCGAAGGCTTGGTTCATCTCCTGGTAGACGCGCTGGGGTTTGATCGGCACATCGGTGAAGTTCGTCTTCCGGTGCTCGGTCGACTTCCGTGCCGTGCATTCGCGGGCCCAACCGGTGAAGTCCGGCACTCCGCCCGACCGAGAGCGTGCGGCTGCCAACAGTGCGTCGAGGGCGGCTCCGGCGTCGGAAGCGACCCCGTAGTCGGGGGCGAAGACGCGTCCGATCTGGGTGGGCGCGATGTCGATGTGAACAAACTTCCGCCCCTTGCGATACACCTCAAGGTTCCCGGTGTGGCGGTTGGCCCAGCGGTTGCCGATGCCGATGACGAGATCGGATTCGAGGAAGGAGGCGTTTCCGTAGCGCACATGCGTCTGGATTCCGACCATGCCTGCGGCCAGCGGGTGGTCATCGGGGATCACGCCCCAGCCCATGAGGGTCGGTGACACCGGAATGGAGGTGAGTTCGGCGAATTCGACGAGCCGGTCGGCGGCGTCGGCATTGATGATTCCGCCGCCGGCGATGATGATCGGGTGCTCCGCCTCGGCGATGAGGTCGAGGATCTTCTCCGCCTGCGCCGAGGTGGCCGCGGGCTTGGCGGGGGCCAGCGGTTCGTAGGCATCGATGTCGAATTCGATCTCGGTCTGCTGCACGTCGATGGGCAGGTCGATGAGCACGGGTCCGGGACGGGCCGAGCGCATGAGCTGGAAGGCGGTCTGGAAGACGCCGGGCACCTGTCCGGCTTCGAGCACCGTCTTGGCCATCTTCGTCACGGGCTTCGCGATCGAGGCGATGTCGACGGCCTGGAAGTCCTCCTTGTCGAGCACGGCGACGGGTGCCTGGCCGGTGATGCACAGGATCGGCTGGGAGTCTGCAGCCGCGGCGTAGAGTCCGGTGATCATGTCGGTGCCCGCCGGACCCGAGGTGCCCAGGCAGACTCCGATGTTGCCCGGTGCCGAACGGGTGTATCCGTCGGCCATGTGGGAGGCTCCCTCGACGTGCCGGGCGAGGGTGTGGCGGATTCCGCCGTGGGCCTTCATCGCTGAGTAGAGCGGGTTGATCGCCGCCCCCGGCAGCCCGAAGGTCTCGGTGGCGCCTTCCTTCTCGAGGATGAGCACAACGGCGTCCACTGCGCGCATGCGTGTCATTTGTTCGTCCTTTGTTCGTGAGCCGGCGACGACGCTGTCGCCGGCTCGGTTCATGGTTGGGCGGGACCGTCGGTGTCGTTGGGCCGACGACCCCGCCCGGCTGGTGTGGCCCCGGACGGGGGATGATCGACGAATCGATCACCGGCGCCGAGGCGGTCGTTCAGTTCTCGTTCTTGCCGGAGAGGGCTTCGATGACGGTGAAGAGACCCGAGTGGTCGAGTCCTCCGTTGCCCTGCTGCACGGTTGCGGCGACGAGCTGGGCGACCGTTGCGCCGAGCGGGATCGCGACTCCTGCCTCACGGGCGGCGGCGGTGACGATGCCCATGTCCTTGTGGTGGAGTTCGAGCCGGAATCCGGGATCGAAGGAGCGGTCGAGCATCTTCTGCCCCTTCTGGTCGAGCACCTTGGATCCGGCCAGCCCGCCGCCGAGGACCTGCAGCGCCGCACCTGTTTCGACTCCATAGGCCTCGAGGAAGACGACGGCCTCGGCGAGAAGTCCGATATTGCCGGCGACCATGAGCTGGTTCGCGGCCTTGACCGTCTGGCCGGCCCCCGAGGGGCCGACGAGGACGATGGTCTTGCCGACGGCTTCGAAGACATCGGACACCGCGTCGAAGTCGGCCTGGTCGCCGCCGACCATGACGGAGAGGACACCGTCGATGGCTCCGGGCTCTCCTCCGGAGACAGGGGCATCGAGCGGTTTGAGGCCGGCGGCCTTGGCCTGTTCGGCCAGGTCCTTCGCGA
Source organism: Brevibacterium permense (assembly GCF_025506275.1). Taxonomy (GTDB): domain Bacteria; phylum Actinomycetota; class Actinomycetes; order Actinomycetales; family Brevibacteriaceae; genus Brevibacterium; species Brevibacterium permense_A. Next base: position 38,857 of record NZ_QYCP01000087.1, on the reverse strand, counting down.
CGTCGGGGCGGATGGTGGAGAAGTCGATCCAGGTGGCCCCGGCGGAAGCGTGGGCGAGGATTCCGTCGTCGCCGGTGAGCACGGCTTCGACGTCGGGTGAGTCGGGAACCATGGTGATGATGACGTCGGCCCCGTCCACCGCCTCGGCGATGGTGGCGGCGGCACTGCCTCCCGCCTCGGCGAGGGCGTCGGCCTTGGCCGAGGTGCGGTTGAAGCCGCGGACGTCGAATCCGGCGTTTACGAGGTTCTTGGCCATGGGCAGGCCCATGATCCCGAGCCCGATGAAAGCGATGGTCTTGGACATGGTGGGGGTTTCCTTCGAGTCGTCGTTGGTGATGTTCAGGCGGTCTGGGCGGCGCGGTCGAGCCAGTCGAAGGCGGTGGCGCGGTCCTGTTTGTATTCGAGTGCCACGGCTCCGGTGTAGCCGAGGTCGTAGGCGCGGTCGATCCACTGGCGCAGCGGCAGCGACCCGGTTCCCGGTGCCCCGCGGCCGTCGGCGTCGGCGATCTGGATGTGGCCGAAGTTCGCGGCTTCGGCCTCGATGACGGCGGCGACGTCGTCGCCGTTGACGTGCATGTGGTAGAAGTCGGCTAGCACGGCGATGTTCTCGGGTCCGTCGGCGCGGACCTGGGCGACCACCTCGGCGGCCTCGGCGTAGCGCTTGAGCGGGTAGGCCTCGGCTCCGGAGACGGGTTCGACGAGGACGGTTCCGCCGATTTCGGCGACCTTGCCGGCGGCCAGCGCGAGGTTGGCGGCGGCGGTGGCGTCCTGAGCGGCCGGGTCCTGGCCGTCGGCCCGCAGACCGTAGAGGGCGTTGAAGGCGCGGCAGCCGGTGCGACGCCCGATGTCGACGACGATGTCGACGTTCTTCGCGAAGTCCTCTTCGGCGCCGATGATCGAGACCATGCCGCGATCGCCGGCTGCCATGTTCCCGGCCCAGAAGTTCAGGCCTTTGAGGGCGACGCCTGCGGATTCGAGGGAGGCGATGAAGTCATCGACCTCCGCCGAGGTGGGGCTCGGGTTCCCGTCGAAGGGCCACCAGAATTCGACGTCGTCGAAACCGGCGTCCTTCGCGGCCTGGGCGCGCTCGAGAACGGGCAGTTCGGTGAGCAGGGTGGAGCAGTTGAGGACGTAGCTGCCAGGTGAGGTGAAGTTCTGGGACATGGAGCTCTCCTATGAGTTTCCGCTGTTTTCCGTATTGTGGAATTGTATTTCCATTCCGTGAAATCAGCATAAGTCGCCCGTGGAGCTCCCGTCAAGACCTTTCCCTCAGAACTACCTGACGGCGGCTCAGCAACCTCGCGCGAGGTTGCTGAGCCGCCGTCAGGTAGCAATTAGGGGTGGAGGGAGACGCCGTCGACCCAGACGCCGGCGATGTCGCCCGGGGTGCCCATGGCGAAGATCTTTGCCAAGGCGTCGCCGTCGTCGGCGGCGTGGCGGATGCCGACGTCCAATGGCTGGCCCTCTGCCGGGCGGATGAGCACGGCGTCGAAGCGCTTGCCCTCGCTGAGCACGCCGACCTCATCGAGCTCGAGCGCTTCGGCGCCTGCAGACGTCGCCAGGTGCAGCAGATGCGCGGAGTTCAACGCCACTCCCCCGGCCGGGTCGAGCTGCTGCATGAAGTACGACTGCACACCCTCCTTGAGCAGGTTGAAGCCCGTGCCCGCCCCGACATCGGTGCCCAGAGCCACTCGTACGCCGGCCTCGATATGACGACGCAGCGGGAAGAAGCCGCTGGCCAGAGCCGAGTTCGAGGTCGGGCAGTGCGCGACCACGGCCCCGGCTTCGGCCATCCGTGCCAGTTCCCGATCCTGCGGGTGGACGTTGTGGGCGAGCACGGTGCGCCGACCGACGAGTCCCGCCCGGTCGTACGTATCGAGATAATCACGAGCCTCCGGGTGGATCTGCGCGACCCCGGAGATCTCATCGACGTTCTCGTTCAGGTGCGAGGTCACCCAGATGCCCGGGTTCTCCTCCACGAGGCGGCCGCCGGCAGTCAGCAGCTCCGCTCCCGCGGAGAACGAGAATCGCGGGGTCACCGCGTAGCGCAGTCGTCCCTTGCCGTGCCACCGGTCGATGAGCGCTTGGCCCTCCTCGGTCGAGCGCTCCACGTCGGTGAGCAGCGCATCGGGCAGGTTCCGGTCGCTCGTGACCAGCCCGGAGGTGATCCGCAGCCCCGATGCTGAAGCGGCGGCGAAGAAGGCGTCCATGGCGTCCGCGAAGTGCGAACCGAAGACCATCGCCGAGGTGGTCCCCGCCGAGATCAGTCCCGTGAGGAATTCGCCGGCCACCGCCTTCGCGTAGGCGGGATCCCCGAGCTTCGCCTCTTCGGGCAGGGCGCATTGGTCGAGCCAGTCGAGCAGCGGCCGCCCGAGATGGCCGATGGCCCTGACCTGCGGCAGGTGGACGTGGGTGTCGATGAGTCCGGGGATGAGCACACCGTCGCGGAGGTCGACGACCTCGGCATCGGGGTGCGCTGCCCGGGCGGAGTCGAAGTCGGTACGGGAGGTGATGAGTCCGTCGTCGACGACGAGGGCGATATCGGCCGCCGAGCGCAGCCGGCCGCCGGTGAATGGGTTGTCCGGCGTATCGAAGACGCGGGCACGGTAGATGACCACAGTGGTCCTCCTTGAGTCAGTGGTGGTGAAAGTCAGTGGTGGTGAAGAGTCAGGCCATGCGGCCGAGCAGGTCCGCGGCGACGCTCACGGCGATCGTCGCGGGTGCTTTGCCGGGCAGGTCGGGCAGTCCGATGGGGCACCGGATGGTGTCGATGACCTCGGGCGCGAAGCCTTCGGAGGCGAGGTTCTTGCGGAAGCGCTGCCACTTCGCGTTCGAGCCGATGAGCCCGACCGATCCGAGGTCGCCGCGGGTCAGCGCCGCGGAGCACAGGTGCAGGTCCTCGGCATGGTCATGGGTCATGATGACCACGTGCGCTCCGGCCGGCAGCTCCGTGATCACCTCTTCCCCGACGACAGCGAATTCGCGGCGGATCCGCGCCACCGGCTCCTCCAACTCGTCGAGAGCCTCGAGCTGTTCCGGCCGTGAATCGGACACGGTCAGGTCGAGATCGTGGCGGGCGAGGATCCGGGTGAGCTCGAGTCCGATGTTGCCGATCCCGAAGATCGCCACCGATGCGGGCACGGGCAGGGGTTCGAAGAGCATGGTGACCTCTCCGCCGCAGCATTGGCGACCGTATTTGGCCGGAGCCTTGTCGTTGAGCCGCAGGGTGAGCATCTCCGGAGCCGTCTGCCCCTCGGAGAGCAGTTCCCGGGCACGGGTGAGGGCCGTCATCTCGAGATTGCCCCCGCCGATGGTCCCGAACAGGTCATCAGCGGTGGCGATCATCTTCGCTCCCGCCTCGCGCGGGGCATGCCCGCGCACCGCAGCGAGAGTGACGAGGACAGCCGGCACCCGAGCTGCGCGAAGCTCGGCTGCGGTGTCCATCCAGGTCATGACGGAACTCGTTGTCCTTCCCTCGCCGAGGCGGCCGCCGCCGAGCCCTGCCCGCGGGCTTCTTCGATCGCCCAGAACACCGCTTCCGGTGTGGCTGGGGACGCGAGGTCGACACTGTGGCCGGGTCGTGCGAAGGCACCGACGGCCTCGCGCAGGGCTTCGCGGACGGAGAAGGCGAGCATGAGAGGGGGTTCGCCCACGGCTTTCGACCCGTACACGGCTCCCTCTTCATGTGCTTTGTCGAGGAAGGCGACGTTGAAGATCTCGGGGACTTCGGAGAAGCTCGGAATCTTGTATGTGCTCGCTGCCTGAGTGGCCAGTCGGCCGCGGCTCGGCTTGTCCGATTCATCCCAGCGCAGGTCCTCCAGCGTCAGCCATCCGGCGCCCTGGATGAAGCCGCCCTCGATCTGTCCGAGGTCGAGCAGCGGTGACAGGGAGTCTCCCACGTCGTGGACGATGTCGACGCGGCGCAGGGTGTAGGAGCCGTCGAAGCGGTTGACTTCGACTTCGGACACCGCGGCCCCGTAGGCGAAGTACTTGAACGGTTCGCCGCGCATCTGCGAGAGGTTCCAGTGCAGTCCCTCGGTGCGGTAGAAACCTGAGGCCGAGAGCTGGATGCGCTGGAAGTACGCGGTGTTGATGAGCTCTTCCCAGGTCACCGTCTTCGATGAGGACAGGGCGGAGACGATTCCCCGCGAGATCTCCACCTCGTGGGCGGGTGCCCCGAGGATGCCCGCGGCCACCTGCCGCAGCCGGTCGAGGATCTGGTCGCAGGCGTTCTTCACCGCTCCGCCGTTGAGGTCGGAACCGGAGCTCGCCGCCGTCGCCGAGGTGTTGGGCACCTTGTCCGTGCGCGTCGGCGCCAGACGCACCGTCGACAGGGGCACGCCGAGGGTGGTGGCCGCGACCTGCAGCATCTTCTGATGCAGCCCCTGCCCCATTTCGGTGCCGCCGTGGGTGACGAGGACGGATCCGTCCTTGTACACGAGCACGAGCGCCCCGCCCTGGTTGAAGGCGGTGAGGTTGAACGAGATGCCGAACTTCACCGGGGTGATCGCCAGACCGCGTTTGATGTGCTCGTGGCTCAGGTTGAATGCCTCGATCTCAGTCTCGCGGGCTTCCAGATCGGATTGGGAGATGAGCTGGTCCCAGCACGCCTCGATCCGCTCGGGATGACGCACCGGCTGATAGTAGGGAGTGTCCTGACCGTCGGAGTAGAAGTTCCGGCGGCGCAGCTCGCGGGCGCTGAGCCCCAGCTGCGGGGCGACACGGCCGATGATGTCTTCCATGACGAGCATGCCCTGTGGGCCGCCGAATCCGCGGAACGCCGTCTGCGAGGTCTTGTTGCATTTGGCGATGCGGCCGGTGACCCGAATGTTGGGCACCCAGTAGGCGTTGTCGATATGGCACATAGCGCGGGTGAGCACCGGTTCGGAGAGGTCGAGGCTCCACCCGCCGTCGGCGGTCAGCGTCGCATCGAGGGCGAGGATCTTCCCCTCCTCGGTGAATCCGATCTTCCACGACGAGTGGAAGCCGTGCCGCTTGCCGGTCATGGTGATATCGCGGGTGCGGTCGAGGCGCAGCCGCACCGGCCTGCCGGTGAGCTTCGCACCGAGCGCGGCCAGGGCTGCGTAGCCGTGGGGCTGCATCTCCTTGCCGCCGAAGCCGCCGCCCATGCGCAGGCACTGCACGGTCACCTCGTGGGCGGGGACTCCGAGGACATGGGAGACGATGTCCTGGGTTTCGGTGGGATGCTGGGTCGAGGACTGGATGAAGACCTGTTCGTTCTCGTCCACGTGGGCCAGGCAGGCCTGCGTCTCGAGGTAGAAGTGCTCCTGGCCTGCGAACTCGAATTCGCCTTCGAAGACATGAGCTGCATCGGCGAACGCAGAGTCGACTTCGCCCTTGTCGATCGACAGGGGCTTGCCGTGGTAGCTGTCGGCGGCGATGGCATCGCGCACGGTCACCAATGACGGCAGTTCCTCGACCTCGGCGGTGACGGCCGCAGCGCCTTCCTTCGCGGCTTCGAGATCCTCGGCGAGGACCCAGGCCAGAGGCTGGCCGAAGAACATGATCTCGTCGACCGGCAGCATCGGCTCATCGTGCTTGACGCCCTGATCGTTGACGCCGGGGATATCGGCGGCGGTGATGACCTTGACGACTCCGGGCACCGCGTACGCGGGTGTGGTATCGATGGCGCCGAGGCGGCCGTGAGCGGTCGTCGACTGCACGGGGAAGGCGTGGAGGACCCCGGTGAGACGTCCGACGAGGTCATCGGTGTAGAGCGCGGTTCCGGTGACGTGGCCGAAGGCGCTTTCGTGGTGGTGGCGTTCGCCGACGACCGGGTCGGCGGGGCGCTGGGAGAGCTGGCTCATCACTTGACCTCCTTGCTGGTCACGGCCGGCTGGCCGAGCTGCTCGGCGTAGAAGCGTTCGAGGGAGGACCGCAGCATCGCGGTCCGGTATTTCGCACTCGCCCGATGGTCGTCCATCGGGGTGCCTTCGGCGGCGAGGGTCTCGGCCGCCCGGTGCACGGTCTCCAATGTCCATGGCCGGCCTTCGAGGAGGGCTTCGGTGGCGGTGGCGCGCAGCGGGGTGGCCGCGACTCCGCCGAGACCGATCCGAGCTTTGGCGATCAATCCGTCCTGGATGTCGACGGCGTAGCCGATCGCCACCGAGGAGATGTCGTCGAAGCGGCGTTTGGCGATCTTCTGGAACGACGTCAGCGGGGACAGCGGCAGCGGGACGCGGATGGCGGTGATGAGTTCATCGGCTTCTCTGACCGTCTGGCGATATCCGGTGAAGTAGTCGGCCAGTGCCACGGTTCGCGCCCCGCGCACGGAGGTGAGCACGAGTTCGGCTTCGAGGGCCAGCAGCGCCGGTGGGGTGTCGCCGATGGGCGAACCGGTGCCGAGGTTGCCGCCGATGGTCGCCCCGTTGCGGATGAGGCGAGAGGCGAACTGCGGGAACAGCTTGCCCAGCAGCGGAATGTCTCCGGCGAGCTCACGTTCGAGTTCGGACAGGGTGTGGGAGGCGCCGAGCTCGACGAACGATTCGGTGCGGCGGATGCCGCGCATCTCCTCGAGCCGGTCGACGGCGAGGATGTTCTTGGCCCGTGCTCCCTTGATGTTGACCTCGACGCCCCAGTCGGTGGCCCCGGCCACGACGGTGGCCTCGGGATCCTGGCTGAGGATGGAGGTCGCCTCGGCGAGAGTGGCGGGACGACGGTAGCGTCCGATCTTCCCGGTGGCGGTGTCGGCTCGCTGGTAGTCGGTGGCTCGAGCCGACGGGGCGGGGCGATCACGGCGAGCGGCCAGCGCATCGTCGGCGGCGGGCTGTCCCAGCGCATTCGCGGCATCGCGGATGGGGCGGTAGCCGGTGCAGCGGCACAGGTTGCCCGACAGGGAGTGGAGGTCGAAGCCGTCCTCGCAGCGGTCGGGCCGGTAGTATTCGGCGGCCATCGAGGAGATGAAGCCGGGGGTGCAGTATCCGCACTGGGATCCGCCGCGCACGGCCATCTCTTCCTGGACGGGGTGGACGGAGTCTCCATCGGCCAGACCTTCGGAGGTCACGACCTCTCCCCCGTCGAGGGCTGCTGCCGGCAGCAGGCAGGAGTTCACTGAGGTCCAGCGGGTTCCGCCGGATTCATCGGGGCGGGCGACCATGATCGCGCAGGCCCCGCATTCGCCTTCGGCGCAGCCTTCCTTCGCTCCGGTCAGACCCTGACCGCGCAGGAAGTCCAGCGCATTCGTATGGGGTGGGCCGTCGAACTTGCGGACGGTCCCGTTGATTGTCACTTCGGCAGTTGACTGGTCCGTTGTCGCTGCGGACATCGCACTTCACACCTCCCGCGCCTCTCCACTGAGGCGCACAGTGCATGGTTGGAACAATTTGCTTCGTTCTTCGAGCCTCTGGTTATCCATGCGAACAGCGCAGAAGAACGCGGAAGAGGGGACTGGACGTCCCCGCAGGTCAAGCCCCGTGGGCGATCTGACCCTTTCCCCAAGCTGAGTGTCCAACCATTGTTCTCATGCCCCCAAGATAGCCGAAATCGGGCCGCGAACGAAGTACAGGACGAATCCGGCCGAGACGACCCACAGCAGCCAGTGGACCTGGCGGGCACGGTTGCTCATGGCGTGGATGAGTGCCCAGGAGATGAATCCGACGCCGATTCCGTTGGCGATCGAATAGGTCAGCGGCATCGTCACCATGGTGAGGAAGACCGGCAGCGAGGTGCGGAAGTCGGTCATGTCGATCTCACGGATCTGCGTGACCATCATGGCGCCGACGACGACGAGCGCAGCGGCTCCGGCTTCCATCGGGATGACGGCGATGAGCGGTGAGAAGAACATCGACAGCAGGAACAGCACACCGGTGATGCAGGCGGCCAGACCCGTGCGTGCGCCTTCGGCGATTCCGGCTGCGGAGTCGACGAAGACCGTGTTCGACGATGCGGAGGCACCGCCGCCGAAGACCGCGCCGAGACCTTCGACGATGAAGGCTCCGCGGATGCGCGGGAACATTCCGTCCTCGGTCTGCAGCCCGGCGCTGCGGGCCAGTCCGGTCATCGACCCCATGGCGTCGAAGAAGTTCGTGAACACGAGGGTGAACACGAGCATCGTGGCTGCGAGGACTCCGATGTGCTGGAAGCCGCCGACGAGGTCGAAGGCGCCGATGAGACCGAAGTCGGGAAGGGCGATGACCTGTTTCGGGAATTCCGGAGCTGAGAGGTTCCAGCCCAGCGGGTCCGGATTGACCGGGTCGCCGACGGTGCCGAGCTTCGCGAACGCCTGGATGACGATCGCGGCGATCGTGGCCACGATGATGCCGATGAGGATGCCGCCGGGAATCCTCCGCGCCACGAGGATGCCGATGAGGACGAGCGCGAAGACGAAGACCAGCGTCGGCAGGGAGCCGATCGATCCGTCCTGCCCCAACTGGACGGGTGGGCCGGCCGGGGTGCGGGTGACGAACCCGGCGTTGACGAAGCCGATGAAGGCGATGAAGAGTCCGATGCCCACAGTGATCGCGATCTTCAGCGCATGTGGGACGGCGTTGAAGATCGCGGTGCGGATGCCCGTGGCACCGAGAACAACGATGATGACGCCGTTGATGACCACCAGCCCCATCGCATCGGCCCAGGTGACCTCCTGGACGACGGAAACGGCGAGGAAGCTGTTCATCCCCAGGCCTGCGGCCAGACCGAAGGGCAGTCGGGCGACGACGCCGAAGAGAATCGTGATGACGCCGGCGACGAGCCCGGTGACCGCGGTCAGCTGGGCGAAGTCGAGGCTGTCACCGGCGATGTCCTGGGAACCGCCGAGGATGAGCGGATTGAGGACGACGATATAGGCCATCGCGACGAAGGCGACGATGCCTCCGCGGATCTCCTGTCTGATCGTCGAGCCTCGATCGGTGATTTCGAAGAATTTGTCGAGAAGCCCCGGTCTCGAAGATGCGGTCTGCACCGCTTGGTCGTTGTCAGCCATTTTCATGGACCACCTCAGGTTGTTCGATTTGGTCAGCCGGCGACATCATCGTCGTCGGCCCTGCGCCTTGAACATGCGCAATGAAACAGTCGAGTATTCAGGCCCGGATACCGGACCGGGATACCGAAAAGTAATTCCATATCCTGGAAAACTCTTTCTGTTTCACCGAGCAAGTCTCGCCGCTAGCCCCTGGTGTGTCAATCATCACACCTCTGCCCGCGCCGATGCCATCCTTCGACAGGGCAGACGAAACCCCTGACCAGAAACGTCTGATCAGGGGTTTCCCTTGGCGGTGGCGGTGGGATTTGAACCCACGGTAGGGGGTTGCCCTACACAACATTTCGAGTGTTGCACCTTCGGCCGCTCGGACACGCCACCGCCGACAACTGTACAGCGGTGGACTTTCTGCGTCCAAATCGGTTCGCCGTGAGCTGGGACACGTCAGCGTTTGGCCGCGAAGAACTCCCTCAGCAAGGCCCGACTCTCCTCCGCCCGGACGCCCGAGGTGACCTCCGGATGGTGGAGTGCGGCGCGGTCGCGCAGCAGATCCCACACCGAGCCGACCGCCCCGGCCTTGTCGTCATAGGCCCCGAAGACGACCCTGTCGATGCGGGCGCCGACGAGGGCTCCGGCGCACATCACGCACGGTTCCAGCGTGACGACGAGGGTGCAGCCGTCCAAGCGCCATTCGCCCCTCGCCGAGGCGGCGGCTGAGATCGCCATGAGTTCGGCGTGGCCGAGCGGGTCGGCATCGATCTCGCGTCGATTGTGACCGCGCCCGAGGATCCCACCGGCACCGTCGATGACCACGGCCCCGACGGGAACGTCGTCATGAGCGGGCGCCAGGGCCGCCTCGGCGAGCGCATGACCCATCCATTCATCGAGCCGGGTCACGGACGCAGCGGTCAGCGTGCGGCCTCGAGCTGATCAGCGAAGCCGACGGTCTCACCGACATGGGCGACGACGCGGGCCGGGTCGGACCGATAGCTTTCCACCTGGTCGATCAGGGTGGCGGCGGGGACTCCGCGGTCGGAGTAGATATCGGCGTCACCGCCCCATTCGGCATCGGCGTCGAACTCGAGCATTTCGACCTCGTCTTCGTCGTCCTCCTCGTCGACGGCGGCTTCGTCATCCTCGGCACCGAAGTCCTCTTCGGGCTCGGCGTCATAGGCGTCGGGACGGGAGTCGAGGAAGTCGGCGAAGATCTCCGCGAACGGGCTCGCTTCGACCGCGGCGAGGTCGGACAGGAAGACCTTGATCTCATTGTTCCGGCACAGGCGCACGAGCCCGAACCATTCGTCTTCGTGTTCGATGACGGCCACGGCCTCTCCGTCATCGCCGGCTGCCGAACGCATCGTATCGATGAGGTCATCGAGGTCGTTCGCGTCACGGACGTCGACATCGAGGGCGCGGAAGCCATCGCCGGAATCGGCCAGGATCTCAGTGAAGTACGACATGCCTCCATTGTGAACGCTTCGCCCCGCGTTGACCACTGCCTTAAGCCCGAAGTTCTCCCGTACCATTTGGGTTATGCATCTTCACGTAGCCGACCACCCGCTCATCGCCCACAAACTCACCGCTCTGCGCGATGTGAATACGGATTCCGCTCGTTTCCGACAGCTCACCGAAGAGCTCGTCATGCTGCTGGCCTATGAGGCGACCCGGTCGGTGGCCGTCGAGGACAAGGAGATCTCGACTCCGGTGATGACGACCATCGGCACCCGCATCGCCGAACCCCGCCCCGTCGTGGTCCCGATCCTGCGTGCCGGACTCGGCATGCTCGACGGAATGCTGCGCATCCTGCCCACCGCCGAGGTGGGCTTCCTCGGAATGGTCCGCGACGAGACGACCTTCGAGCCCAGTGCCTATGCCGATCGCCTGCCCGATGACCTCACCGGCAGGCAGATCTTCATCGTCGATCCGATGCTCGCCACCGGCGGCACCCTGGCCATGGCCATCGACTTCCTGCTCGCTCGCGGAGCTCGCGACGTCACCGCCGTGTGCCTCGTCTCCGCCCCCGAGGGCGTCCAGCGCATCGAGCGCGACTACAGCGATTCCGCCGAGGTGAAGGTGTACACGGCGGCACTCGATGAGAAGCTCAACGAGAAGGGCTACATCGTGCCCGGACTCGGCGATGCCGGGGACCGGATGTACGGAATCGTCGACTGACGGCCCAGCGGATGACGATTTCGGTCGTCGACCTCGGCGACTGTAACGTCATATTTCGTCACAGTCGTCTCATTTTCGGGTTTTCCTTTGCGCGGCCGAAGTTATGTGACAAATAATGAAGTCATGACTTCGACGATCCATCAGATGCGAATGCCGGGCGCACATAAGTGTATGCCCTGCGTTCGTGGTCGGTGATCGCACTCCCGCTGTCCGGCCTCGAACGAGTTCACTCAAGCAGCGGACTCTTCCAGTCATATCGACCTCATGGTCGGAGCAAAGGACAGCTATGCCGAATCCAGAACCCGCCTACGTCCACCCCCGCAGTGCAGTGGCCACTCGACGTGCAGGAGCCAGGTTGAGCGCAGTCGACCCGCAGAACCCACCGCACACCTACGGGCCCGCCGGAGTCGTCCCCTCGCCGAAGGCCGCCCGCGGAATCATCGTCTACATCGGACTCGATGAGACCAAGGCCGCCGCCGACGGCACGAACCTCTCCGCGATCGCCGCTGAGCTGCAGGCCTACGCCAAGGAACTCGCCAGCCAGGCCGAGACCCAGGCCGTCATCGCCTTGGCACCGGAGGGCCGCGGCAGCGATATCGACGCCGTGCGAGCCGTGGCCAACGGCTCCCCCGCCGCGACCGGTGCACCGGCGGCGACGCACGGCCCCGTGCGTTCGCGCATTCCCAACCGCATCCACCCGCCGGCCCTGCGCGAGGAGGCCGCTCCGGCGGCTCCCGCGCCCCGCGGTTTCGGCGGACGGGCCGGCGACGCCTACACCCAGGCCACCGGCGAACGTCTGCGCATCGACATCCCCCGCCGCGAGGTCCGCATAGACGGCGACCTCGTCGATGTCACCACGAAGGAATTCGACCTGCTCGCCACCCTCGTCTCCCATGCCGATGAGACCCTGCCCCGTGAGGACCTCATCACCGCGGTATGGTCCGGCAGTGAGGTACCCGACGAACGCACCGTGGACGTCCACATCCGCCGACTGCGGCGCCGCCTCGGCGAATATGCCTCCGTGGTGCGCACGATGAGGGGTTCGGGGTATCGCTACGACACCCACCCCGATGTGACGGTGTGGAGCGCGACTGCGCGTCGCTGACGTCGTGCGGCTGTGAGCCGCGTCGCAAGTCGCTTCCAGCGTGGGGCCAGACTTCCCGGTTAAGATCGTTGATCGATGAACCAGGCATATTCCTCACCGCGCAGAAGGCACAGCCCCGCGAAGGGCATCACCGCATTGATCTTCGGGATCCTCTATGCGGCATTCCTGCTTCTCCACGATCTGCTGCCGACGCGGATGGGCATCGCGCTCATCCTCGAATCGGTGCTGCCGTGGACGGGAATCTTCCTCGCGCTCGTGCTGCTCATATTCCTCATCCGCTTCTCGTGGCTCTCGGCCATCGGATTCCTCGTGCCCGCTCTGGTGTGGACGGGGATGTTCGGCCCCGCACTGCTGCCGAATGAGGATTCCGGTGATCCGGACCTGACTGTGGCCACCCACAATGTGGGGGCGAGGATGCCGCAGCCCACGGCTGCCGCGCAGAACATCGTCGACCGTGATCCGGACATCGTCACGATCCAGGAACTCGAATCCCTGTCCGGCAAGATCATCCACAAGGAGCTCGACTCCTCGTTCGAGCATTCGCAGGTCGTCGACACCATCGGCGTATGGTCGAAGTGGCCGATGTCGGAGCCCGAGGAGGTCGACCTCGGCCTGCAGTGGCCGCGCGCGTTCGCGACCACGATCTCGACCGATCACGGTGACATCCGCTTCTATGCCGTGCATATGCCTTCGGTGCGACCGGGCCACGAATCTATGCGCAATGCCGCTCTGCGCCGCCTTGCCACGACGGTGGAGACCGATGGTGCCGAACATGTCGTCGTCGCCGGCGACTTCAACACGGCGACGACGGACAACAATATGGAGACCTTGGTGCCGCCGCTGCAGGATACCCGGGAAGAGGCCCGAGGCGGCTTCGGCTTCACCTGGCCCTCCCAGTTCCCCGTCACCCGGCTCGACCATGTCCTCTACCGCGGTTTCGACGCAACCTCCGACGAGGTTCTCGAACGCGGATCGAGCGACCACCGCGCCGTCCTCGCCGGACTCGACCTCAAGTAGTCGGACTCAGTTCGTGCACTGGCCTGTCGGCTGCGGTGTGCGCTCGGCGGCACCGGCGTCGAGTTCGTCGGCGATCTCGGCTCGGGTGAGGGCGTAGCCGGTTTCGTCATCGGTGGCGGAGCGGGCGAAGACCATGCCGACGACGTTTCCGTCGGCGTCGATGAGCGGACCGCCAGAATTGCCTTCCCTCACGATTCCGCGCAGTGCATAGACTTCGCGGACGACCGACTGCGAATCGTAGATGTCGAGTCCGCGGGCGTTGATCTTCTCCCGCACTCGAGTCGGTGAGATCGTATAGGGCCCGTTCGCGGGGAATCCGACGACAACGGAGTCATCGCCCGGTCCGAGTCCGTTGCCGAAGTCGAGGGCGGGAGCCTCGAGACCCTGGACCCGGAGCACGGCCACATCGGCTTCGGCGTCGAATTCGACCACTTCGGCGCGGTAGGGCCTGCCCTTGCCCCCGACCTGTACGGCCAGTTCCGTGGAGCCGGCCACGACGTGGGCGTTGGTGGCGACGAGTCCGTCCTCGTAGACGAAGCCGGAGCCTTCCGAACCGGTGGCGCAGCTGGTGGCCGTCGTCGTGATCTTGACGACCGAGTCCTCGACGCTGCGTCCGACATCGACCATGCCTTCGTCGGGTTCTCCGACCCCGCTGATCTGTTCGGGCTGCCCGGAGAACACCTGAGGGAACCCGGAGGCGCTCAGTCCCTTCGCCAGTCCGCCCGCCGCATTCTGGGAGGAGTAGGGAATGGTTCGGTCGATCGCGGCGATGACGGAGGAGTCGGCGACCCAGCGGTTGGGTTCGACGAGCGGGGTGGTGCGGATGAATCCTGCGGCGAGCCAGATGACGAGGACATAGACGATTCCGGCGGTGACGGTGCCGCCGACGGCGTCGATGCCCTGGCCGAGGTCGGAGTCCATCGTGTTCTTGATCCACGCCCCGATCCCGCTGCCGGCGAAGGCGAAGAGGACGCCGAGGACCAACGGCATCGAGGCCAGCAGCATGAGCACGCCCGGGTTGTCCATGACGTCGGTGCCGGCGCTCAGCGATTCGACGAGCGGGGAGAGCAATCGGCCGAGGATCCAGCCGACGATGAAGCCCGCCGCGGTTCCGAGGGCGGTGATGATGCCCTGGCGGAACCCGGCGAAGAGCGCCCCGATGCCGAGGACGATGAGGAGAATGTCGAAGATCGTCACCGCTGGAACTTACCGCACTGTCTGTTGGGAGGCGGCCTGTTTGGAGGCCGCGAGCAGACGTTCACGAGCGTCGGCGAACTGTTGGAGTTCGGCCCGTTCGATCTTGCGTTCCTGTTCGCCGCCGATTCCTGCGAGTACGCGCATCCGCGTCGTCGACAGCTTGCCGGAGGTGCGGATCATGGTCTTCATCTCCTCCTTGCCGCCCGGGAACGACTTCGCCCAGTCGCGTCCGTTCTTCCGGCCCTTCCAGGTTCCGAGCATGTCGACCTCGGCATGAGTGAGCCAACCGGAGTTCGCATAGTCGCCGAGCATGTTCTGAGTGTGCATGCGTTCGCTGCGGCGCAGGATGATCCCGAGAGTGACCCAGGCCGCGGAGAGGATGGCGCTGAGGACGATGAGGCCGATGATCTGCGGAAGCATTCCGCCCATCACGTCGCGGGTTGCTTGGCCGAGAACACCGAGGAACGTCATCGAGGCGTTCCAGAAGCCGTGCAGGACCATGCCGAGTGCAAGTCCGGGCAGCCACATGAGGATGAGTGACCACCACGGCCATTTGCGGGCGGCAAGGCCGATCGACACGCCAGCGCAGGTTGAGAACGCCGTGTGTAGCAGCGGCGATCCGAGGCAGCGCATGGCGAATGTCACTGCCAGTCCCGGAAGTTCACCGTCGTTCCACGACTGGCCGAGGTAGAGGATGTTCTCTGTGAAGGCGAAGCCCGCACCGATGAGTGAACCGTAGACGAGTCCGTCGAGGGGCCCTTCGAAGTGGCGCCGGGCGGCGAGGACGATGACGAGAAGGAGGACGGTCTTCGTCGATTCCTCGAGGATCGGAGCTTGAACCACCGCACCGATGACGTCGGGCACACCATTGATGCCGATCATATAGAGCGCGACCTCGCCGACGAGTGAGAAGCCGAGGGTGAGGATGACCGAGGCGACGGCACCCCAGAGCAGGCAGATGCCCAAGAGCAGCTTCGGCTGGGGCCTCCATCGATCGAGCCACAGTACATAGGCGATGATGCCGAGAAGAGGAATCGCCGCGAGTCCGATGAGACCGAAGAGGCGGACGCCGAAGCTCAGTCCGCCGAGCAGGGCAAGTAGTGCCAGTCCGATGACAAGCCCGACGAGTACGAGGATCGCGGCGACCAGGCGAACGATGTTACCCGTCGAATCAGGTGCGGCCTCCGGTTGTGCCTTCCGCACGGCACCGGTCCAGGGAGTGTCGGTGACGACCTGTTGGGGCGCCTGCATTCCTGCGCGGATCCGCATCTCCTGCGTCACCGTCGGGGCAAACCGCGGCTGAGCATAGACGCGAGCATGCGCAGGCGGGGACGCATACATCACCGGTTGCCCGGGAACCGGCTGCATCTGAGGCTGCATGGGTCGTCCTGGACCCGGCATCGGCTGTCCCTGATGCGGCATCGGCTGTCCCTGCATAGGCGGCTGGTTCTGCGGCGGCATGGATCGACCGGGCGCCTGCTGTGGGACTTGTGCCTGCTGCGACCCCTGTGGTCGCGGCCGGAACCGATCATGACTCTGCGGCTGACCCTGCTGCGGACTACGCGGCTGCTGCGGAGCGGCCTGGCCCGGTTGCTGCGGCATCTGTCCCTGCGCAGGGGGAAGGTTCGGGTTCGGTGGGCCCTGCACTTGGGGCGGCTGCGGTCTCTGGGAACCGGGACCGTTCTGTGCCGACATAGTCTGTCCTTCTGCAATGGGGGAAAATCCGCTCACCTCAGTCTAGAGTCGAAGCCCACCGTCGACGGCCTCGTCGTGTATCCGTCCAGCAACACTTCAGCCGACTGTCACGTTCTTCGAACGACCTCCCACGCCCCACTCAACCATTTTCGACTGTGGACGGGCGCAGTTTCGTCGACTCGATGTCGGCGGAGGAACCAGACGACCGTCAGACCGCCCCTGCACCCACGATCGTCGTCCGACGGTCGGCATCACCCGCCACACGCGCCCGATGCTGTCGTTCTTTCCCGGGGCCACTCCCCTCCCTCCACCGACCAGCACCTCGCCCACTCGCACGTCACATCCTGTGGATGCTCAAAGCAGTATCCACAGCCCCTCGAACCTCCCCTAGTGCGACAAGAGGCTCCCCGTGTCGAATCGGTCCATGATTACTCTCAGATTCGCATCGCTGCGCACCGCGCTGCTCCTCACCGTCCTCACAATCGCTTCGCTCATCGGGCTGGGACCGGCCATGGCCGCGGGACCGCCGGTCGGCCTCGGCGAAGTTCCGGTGCACTCCGCACCCAGCGCATACGGACCGGGCATCTGGCACCATGCGAAACAGGGCAAGACCTGGTACGGCTCCTACCGGACCTTCCCCGACACCTCCGCTTACTGCATCGATGCGGGCAAGAAGTCTCCGCTGCCGAAGTACTTCAAGGACGCGAAGGCCGACACGGTCACCTCAGCTCGCACAGCGTGGGCACTGCACGAATATGCCGGATCCGCGTCGAAGGATGTGCAGGCCGCGTTGAGCGCGATGGCCCGCCTCGACAAGGCACTCCCCCACGATCACACGGTGCCGCCACAGAAGCCGGCCGAACTCGGTAAGAAGTTCGCGGCGGCCGCGAAGAAGCACTCGACGATCCTCGCCGAGGCGAAGAAACTGGCGGGCCCCTACACCCTCGACATCAGCCTCGAGCCGGTCATGCGCATGCCCGTGCTCGAACCGTATGACGCCCCGGAGTCCGCCTCTTCTCCTGACTCCCGGGCCTCCGACTCGCCTGCCGGCAGCAAGGACAGCGCCGGCAAGGATGGCCCCGGCAAAGGCAAGGTCCTCGGCACTCCCACCGATGAGGCGACGCTGACGGTCTCCCTGCTCAGCGCCTCTGGTGCACAGATCCCCGACGTTCCCGTCACGCTCAAGACCACCGGCACGACCAAAGCCCCGACGACCGTGACCTCGGGGAAGGAACCCGTGGCCACGACACTGCAGGCGAGCGCCCCCGGCACTCTGTCCGTGACCGCCTCGGCGAAGGTCGCCCCGCAGACCGTGCGCGTCTTCGAACCGACGTCCGGCACGCGGGTACAGCGAGTCATCACCCCGGACACCCCCGATTCCGTCACGGACAAGGCGTCACTGGAGCTGAGTTCCCAGCCGAAGGTGACCACCGAGATCTCCGACCAGACACCGACACCGGGTGAAACAGTCACCGACGAATTCACCGTCTCCGGCCTCATCGGCGACCACGCCGTCACCGTCGAACACACCCTGTGGCACACCGCGACGGCACCGAGGCAGGGCATCAAGAACGATGACGCCCGCGAAATCGGATCCGTGACCTCGAAGAACGTCGGCAACGGCACCCACACGTCCGACGAGGTCACCGTGCCTGAGGACTTCCGCGGTTGGCTGTACTTCACCGAGACGATCGCCGGAGACAAGGCAACGAAGGAATGGAGGGGAATCCACGGCCAACCCCGCGAGACCGGATTCGTCCCGTGGACTCCGACCGCCGACACCGAGGCGGTGCTCGAGGGGACATCGACCCACGACGAGGTGGCGGTGACCGGTCTGCGGCCGGGTTCCGAAGCCGTTCTCACCATCACCGCTTACCATATGGAGACCAAACCAGAGCAGTCGAAGGAGTCCGACGGCACCGAGCTGTCCGTACAGGACTTCACCGTCAACGCCGACGAGAACGGCCGCGTCGAAATCGACACGGAGCCGATCGATATGCCTGTCGGCTGGGTCACCTATGTGACGACGATCGAGGGCAGCGACGTCAACAAGGCGTGGACGAGCGACTGGGGCGTTCCTGCCGAGACCGTCCACCGTCCGCCCGAGGAGCCAAGCACGCCTCCGGCTCCCCCGGAACAGCCGGAACGGCCCGAGGCTCCCGAAGCCCCGGAGAAGCCGGACACCCCACCGGCCGCACCGGTCGCGGAAACTCCCGCGGCGCCCGAGACTCCGGCGGCCCCGGCACCATCCGGTGAGCTGCCCCGCACCGGCACGACAGGCAACGGCATGCTCATCGGCCTGGGCATCGTCCTAGTCGGACTCGGCTCAACGATCCTGCTGATCTCCGGCAGCCGCCGCGAGAAGGACTGAGAAGTGAGCTCAGGGGTGTTCTCCGCCGATCGTCCCGGCGAGAACACCCCCGGCTCGCAAGACCGCCGCCCCACGCAGTGCCAGATCGTCCAGTCTGTCGTCGAGTGCGGCGAGCATCGAACTCGTATCACCGAGCCCTCGCATCATTGCCAAAGCTTCGCGGATCTCGTGAATGCCGTACCCTCCGGACCGCAGCGCGGCAGTGATCCTTGCATCTCTGATCGCTCCGAACCGATAGAGACGCGCGGTTCGAGCTCCGGAGCCCACCCGGTGCGGGGTAGTCAGTCCCTCTGATTCCCAGTATCGCAAGGTGGATGCACGCACGCCCACCGACTCAGCAAGTTCGGTGATCGTCATCGATTCGTCGGTCGTTTCGCCCGCATGCTCGCCGGCAGTTTCAGCTTCTGACCGGATCGAGAGCAGCATCGAGCGTGCTGCAATGACCTGACGTCGATGCTCGTCCACTTCAGTCACTTTGCCGGTGAGAAGGGCGATCGCCTCACGTTGATCGAGCCGCGGAAGTTCGGTCATCACCGATCGGGCCGCAACAGGGCCGAAGGCGAAAGCAAGATCACGGTATACGGACAACGCACTGACATGCACGTCTGAATACCGCCGGTAGCCATTGTCCTCCCGTGCGGCTGCGGGAATGACACCGCGGGATTCGAGCTGACGGATCTGCTGCGCCGAATACCCGCTGAGGGTAGCCACGTCCGCAGTGCGCAGAGTGATCACCTCCCGACAAAAACCCGACATAAGCACTTCAAGTGCACACTTGAACCATGAATATGCACGAGATCATCGACCGATTCCACACTCTCGACGGACTGCTCCACATCGCTCCCGAGGCCGGCGGCCCGTACCCCGAGCTGACCTGGGGAGACCACTTCTTCTATTTCGCTCCTGACGGAGAAGTGCCTGCGAAAACTCAGCCGTTCGCCACCATCATCACCAAGGACTACCCCGACGACACGGCCTCCGAGCTCTCGGCTCCCGATCGCTGGAGGCTCAATCTCCACATCGGGCGTACCCGGTTCTCCGCACTCTTCGGCGAGCCCGGCACCGACGTCGACGCGAACGCGGACACCCCGGGTCAGCAGTCCGTCACAGACGCAGTCCACCCCCGCCCGCTGTATCGCAGGCAGGGGTGGGTAGCGGTCGTGAGTCCGGGCTCACGCACAGAGAAGCAGGTCGACGAACTCCTCATCGCCGCCCACGACGATGCCCGGCACCGCTGGGAGCGAGCTCACCGGAAAGGGTAGGACCGCCTCGGCGGGCTCCTCAGTCCTGAACCCAGGTGTCGGCCCAGGCGCGGGCGCCGTTCATCATCAGGCCGACATCGGCTCCGACGAGGACGAAGGACGCTCCGGCTTCCAGGTACTTCCGTGCCTGCTCAGGGTCGAACGCGTTGACACCGACGGGTTTGCCTGCAGCCTTCACCGCCTCGAAGGTCCGTGCCACCGCATCGGTGACCTCCGGATGGGTCTGCTGTCCGAGCAGCCCCATCGACGCAGCCAAGTCGGAGGGCCCGACGAAGATCTGGTCGATTCCGTCGACCGCGGCGATCTCGGCGGCGTTGTCCACCGCAGTCGCCGATTCGATCTGCACGGTCAGGGACACGAATTCCTCGGCACGACCCAGGTACCCGTCCACGGCATTCCACCGGGAGGCCCTGGCCAGGGCCGAACCGACCCCGCGCACACCCTTCGGCGGATAATGGACGGCCGCCACAGCCGCCTCGGCGTCGGATTTCGTATCGACCATCGGCACGAGCAGATTCTGCGCGCCGAGGTCGAGGTACTGCTTGATGAGCACCGTGTCATTGACCGGCACCCGCACGACAGGGATCGCCGGATAGCCGTTCATTGCGCGCAGCAGACTCGTCGTCGTCTCGAGTCCGATCGGGGAATGCTCGGCGTCGATGAGCACCCACTGCATTCCAGAGGCGGCGGCGATCTCGGCGGCCACGGGCGAACCCGAGCACACCCACATCCCGGCCAGGTACTCGCCGTCGCGGAGGCCGGCCACACGGTCGGCGAAGGTCTGCGGTAGTTCTATTCGAAACGGCATGTGATGACTCCCAGCTCTCCGTAGTCTGCGTGGACGGTGTCGCCGGGATGCACCCACATGGGGCGGGTGAACGACCCGGCGAGCACGGTCTCTCCGGCCTGCAGCACATCTCCGTGTTCTGCGAGTTTGTTCGCCAACCATACGATTCCGCGGGCCGGATGGTCGAGGACGGCGGCGGCGACTCCGGAGTCCTCGATCGTCTCATTGCGGTAGAGTAGTGCATTCACTCGACGCAGGTCGACGGCGTCGACGGCGACGGGACGACCGCCGAGGACCATCGCTCCCAGCGCCGCATTGTCCGAGATGGTATCGACGATCGTGCGGCCCTCCATCTCGATGCGCGAGGACAGGACCTCGAGTGCGGGGACGACGTATTCGGTGGCCCGGAGGACGTCGAAGAGACTGACGTCGGGTCCGCGCAGTTCGTCGCGCAGAACGAAGGCGAGCTCGACCTCGATGCGTACGCCCGAATACTGCGAATGGTCGATCACCGACCCGGTGTCATAGACCTGGTCAGCGAAGATCGCTCCGTAGTCGGGTTCAGTGATGCCGGTGGCCTGCTGCATCGGCTTCGAGGTCAGCCCGATCTTGTGACCATAGAGCCGACGGCCGGCGGCTTCACCGCGACGGCGCCATTCGTTCTGCACCGCATAGGAGTCCTCGACCGTCATGTCTGGATACTTCGCGGTGAGCAGACCGATCTTCGATCGCGTCCGCTCCGCCTGAGCGAGATCGTCGGCGATGGCCGCGATCGTTGCCTCATCGAGCATGTGGATTCCTTTCAGAGCTGGTTGCCCAGCTTGCCCTCATTCTCATCTGCGCGGGTGTAGGAGAACCCGTCGGCGCCGATCGTCACGGCCATCTCCGAATCGTCCGTGCGGGCATGCACGGGCTGCGGGCTGCCGTCGAGATCGAGGACGAGGGAGGCGTCGGTGTACCAGGACGGCACGACGGGGTTGCCCCACCAGTCGCGGCGCTGATTGTCGTGGACGTCCCACGTGATGACCGGGTTGTCGGGGTCGCCGGTGTAGTAGTCCTGCGTGTACACCTCGACGCGGTGACCATCGGGGTCACGCAGGTAGAGGTAGAACGCGTTCGAGACACCATGGCGGCCGGGTCCCCGCTCGATCGAGTCGGACCGGCGCAGGGCCCCGAGCTTGTCGCAGATGGAGAGGATGTTGTGCTTCTCATGCGTGGCAAAGCAGACATGGTGCATGCGCGGTCCGTCGCCGCCGGTCATCGCCGTGTCGTGGACGGTGGACTTGCGGCGCATCCATGCGGCGTAGACCGTGCCCTCCTCGTCCTGGATGTCCTCCGTGACGCGGAAGCCGAGGTCCTGCATGTACTTCACCGCGCGCGGCACATCCGGAGTGACCTGATTGAAGTGGTCGAGGCGGACGAGTTCGCCGGGGATGTGCAGGTCGTAGCGCCACGACATGCGTTCGACGTGATCGGACTGGTAGAAGAACTCGTACGGGAAGCCGAGAGGATCGACCACGCGCACGGAGTCGCCCACGCCCTTGACGAACCCGTCGGGGTTGCGACGGACATCGCAGCCGAGTTCCGTGTAGAAGGCCACTGCCTTGTCGAGCTCTTCCGGGCTGCGCACCCGGTAGGAGAACGCCGCCACGGCAGCGACCTCACCCTTGCGCAGGACGAGATTGTGGTGGATGAACTCCTCCGTCGAGCGCAGGTAGAGCGTGTTCTCGTCCTCTTCGGTGACATAGAGTCCGAGGACGTCGACGTAGAACTCCCGGGACGCGGCGAGGTCGGTGACGACGAGTTCCATATAGGCGCAGCGGAGGATATCGGGTGGGCTCGACTGCGGAGTGGCGATGGGGTTGTCGGTGGCGATGCCCGTCTCCTGGCTGACGAAATAGCCGGCCGAGGTCCGGGTCATATCAGTGCGTTTGGTCATGGCTGCCTCACTGCTTTCCGAAGACGGGGTTGTGGACCTCGCCGAGGTTGATGTGCACGGACTGCTGTTCCGTGTAGAAGTCGATCGACCGGTAGCCGCCCTCGTGGCCGAGTCCCGAGGCCTTGACTCCGCCGAAGGGGGTGCGCAGGTCGCGGACGTTGTTCGAGTTCAGCCACACCATTCCCGACTCGACGGCCTGGGAGAAATTGTGGGCGCGCTTGAGATCCGAGGTCCAGATATAGGCGGCCAGACCGTACTTCGTATTGTTCGCCAGCTCCAGGGCCTCCTCATCGGAGGAGAACGGGGTGATCGCGACGACGGGTCCGAAGATCTCCTCCTGGAAGATCCGGGCATCGGGCTTCACATCGGCGAACACGGTCGGCTGGACGAAGTTTCCGGTCTCGAAGCCCTCGGGGCGTCTGCCGCCGGCGACCAGGCGGGCCTCGGACTTGCCGATCTCGACGTAGGACATGACCTTCTCATAGTGCTCGGGGTGGACGAGCGCAGCCACCTCGGTGGCGGGATCCGACGGCAGACCGACCTTCACGCGCTTGGCCTGGGCGGCGTAGCGCTCGACGAATTCGTCGTAGATCGACTGCTCGACGAGGATGCGCGAGCCGGCGGTGCAGCGCTCCCCGTTGAGGGAGAAGACACCGAAGATCGTGGCATTGACTGCTGCCTCGATGTCCGCATCGGCGAAGACTACGGCCGGGGACTTTCCGCCGAGCTCCATCGACAGACCCTTGAGCCAGGGGGCGGCATTGGCGAAGATCGTCTGGCCGGTCTTCGACTCACCGGTGAAGGAGATGAGCGGCACGTCGGGGTGCTTGACGAGCGAATCGCCGGCGAAGCCCTCCTCACCGAAGCCGTTGACCATGTTGAACACACCGGTGGGCAGTCCGGCCTCTTCGAAGATGCCCGGCCAGAGGGAGGCCGAGAGCGGGGTGAACTCTGCGGGCTTGAGCACGACGGTGTTGCCGGTCGCGATCGCCGGCCCCAGCTTCCAGGACTCGAGCATGAACGGGGTGTTCCACGGGGTGATGAGTCCGGCCACGCCGATGGGCTTGCGGTTGACGTAGTTCGCCTGGCGGCCGGGGACCTTGAAGGCGTCGTCGACCTGGGCGACGATGAGGTCGGCGAAGAAGCGGAAGTTCTCCGCCGCGCGCGCCGCCTGGCCCTTGGCCTGGGTGATCGGCAGTCCGGAGTCAAAGGACTCCATGGCGGCGAGTTCGTCCTTGCGGGATTCGACGATATCGGCGATCTTGTTGAGGATGCGGGCGCGCTCACGCGGGAGCATCCGCGGCCACGGGCCCTCGTCAAAGGCCGACTTCGCCGCTGCGACGGCGGCTTCGATATCGGCCTTCTTGCCCGAGGCAGCCTTGATGTAGGGCTCGTTCGTCACAGGGTTGAGAACGTCGAATTCGCCTCCGTCGATGGAGTCGACGAATTCTCCGCCGATGTAGTGGCGGATCTTCTCCGGCAAATCGGCCGGCGAGGTGGTGGACTGTGTCATGACTTGTCCTTTCGTGTATATGTCTGCAAATCCGTGGTTGGGGCTGTGGTCGCCTGGGAGTTCTGGAAGCTGTGCAGAGTGGCCGAGCGGTGCTCGCGCACGGCCCATTCGACCTCCTGCGCCGAGGCGCGAGCCCGGATGAGAGCGACGATTCGAGAGTGTTCCTCCACCGACTCGAGCGCCCGTTCGGGGACGAAGGAGAACGTCGAATCCCGCAGGTGGTTGAGCCGGTCCCACTCGAGTTCGACGAGGGTGCACAGCCGCTCATTCGGGCAGCGCCGGTAGAGCATTTCGTGGAACTCGTGGTTGAGCCGGGTGAATTCGGCCGGCTCGAAGTCATCGAGCAGAGCCCGCATCCGATCGTTGATCTGCTCCGCGGCATCCAGATCATCGGCGCCGAGGTAGCCCTGTGCTTGGGCGACGGCTGCGGCCTCGAGGATCGCGACCGTTTCCATCGACTGGGTGTAGGACCCTTGGTCGACCATGGCCACGCGGGCCCCGACATTGCGCTCGAAGGTCACGAGCCCGTCGGCTTCCAGCCGGCGGATGGCCTCGCGCACCGGCACCACCGAGGTATCGAGTTCGAGTGCGATCTGCGCGAGCACGAGTTTGTGCCCGGGCTGATAGGTCTGGTCGGCGACGCGTTCGCGGATCCACCGGTAGGCGGTCTCGGCCTTGCTCAGGGATGGTACCGCGGTCGCTGCCTGTTCGGTCTTCACCGTGAGGCCTTCCACTCGTCGAACTTCGCCTTCCATTCGCCCTTGGGCGGGAAGAGCTCTTCGATCGGATTGCCGGCGGCGACCTGTTCGGCCACCCAGCCGTCCTCGATCTCCTTCGCCAGGGCCGCGTCGACGACTTCTTCGACGAGGGCACGCGGGATGACGATGGCTCCGTCGTCATCGGCGACGATGACATCGCCGGGCAGGACGGTGGCGTTTCCGCAGGCCACGGCCACATCCGCTTCCCACGGCACGTGCTTGCGGCCGAGCACGGCGGGGTGCTTCGCGGTGGAGAACACGGGCAGGATCTCGGCCACCTCGGCGGAGTCGCGGACTCCCCCGTCGGTGACGACGCCGGCAGCGCCGAGCGACTTCGCGCGCAGGGCGAGGATGTCTCCGAGGGTGCCCGAGCCGGATTCGCCGCGGGCCTCGATGACGACGACCTCGCCGGGGCGGATCGAGTCGAAGGCCTGCTTCTGAGCGTTGAATCCGCCGCCGTGGGATTTGAACAGATCTTCGCGGTTGGGCACGAAGCGCAGCGTCTTCGCGGTGCCGACGATCTTCGCGCCCGGCTTCAGCGGGGCTACGCCTTCGATGACGACATTGTTGAGTCCGCGCGACCGCAGCTGAGCCGACAGGCCCGCCGTCGGGGCCTCGGTGAGTTTGGCGATGAGGTCATCGCCGAGTGTCGTCGCGGCAGTGCCATCAGCATCGCCCTCCGGGGCGAGTCCGGCGGCTTCGCGTGAGCCCCAGGCGTCGACGGCGAGTGCTTCGTTCACTGCGGGCAGGCTGCCGAGGTTCTCGTCGAAATCTCCGGATCCTTCGACGACGGTGGTGGTCAGTCGTCCTGAGCTCAGTTCTTCGCCGTTCGCCGAGGCAGCCGTGACCTCGACCTCGACCGTGTCGCCGGGGGCGACAACGGAGGATCCGGCAGGGGTGCCGGTGAGGATGACGTCGCCGGGCTCGAGGGTGAGGTGCCGGCTGAGGTCCGCGACGATGCGCGGGAGGGTGAAGATAAGCTGATCGGCGCGCGTGCCGTCGTCCTGGACGACCTCGCCGTTGACCCAGGTGCGCAGGCGCAGGGAGTCGGGGGCCGCCTCGGCGGCGGGGATGAGTTCGGGGCCCAGCGGGGTGTATCCGTCACGGCTCTTCGAGCGCACGTTCGATCCCTTGTCCGGGCTCTTCAGGTCGTAGAGGCCGAAGTCGTTCGACGCGGTCACGCCTGACACATACGACCAGGCATCGGCCTCGGTGACGTTGCGGGCGGGGGCGCCGATGACGATGGCGACCTCACCTTCGAAGGCGAGCAGCGAGGTGCCTGCTGGGCGTTCGATGGTCTGGCCGGTGGCGGCGACGGAGCTGGCCGCTTTGAGGAAGTACGACGGCTGGGCGGGGCGCTTTCCTCGTTGTGCCGCACGGGACTCGTAGGCCACATGAACGGCAATGATCTTGCCCGGACGGGTCGGAACACCTGCTGGAGTCGACATCGATCTCACACCTCATTTCGATTGGCTTCACCACAGATCGTATATGATACGGTTCCCGAGAACAAGTAATCCAGACCACAGAGAATGTGGTCGGGACGCACGACAGGACACAGGAGTCATGGCAGCACTGAAGCACACTCAGACCCGGGTGGCGTTCGCGACGATCGTCGGCACGAGCATCGAGTGGTACGACTATTTCCTCTACGCGGCGGCCTCGGGGCTGATCTTCAACGAGCTCTTCTTCGGCCCGCTCGGATCGACGCTCTCGACCATGGTCGCCTTCGCGACGGTCGGGATCAGCTTCCTCTTCCGCCCTTTGGGCGCATTCCTCGCCGGACATTTCGGTGACAAGCTCGGCCGCCGGGTGGTCCTCATCATCACCCTCATCGCCATGGGTGCCGCGACCGCGCTCATCGGCTTCCTGCCGACCTTCGAAACCGCGGGCGTCCTGGCTCCGATCCTGCTCATCGCGCTGCGCATCGTCCAGGGAATCTCGGCCGGCGGAGAATGGGGCGGAGCCGTTCTGCTCGCCGTCGAACACGCTGATGAGAAGACCCGCGGACTGCGCGGTTCGTTCCCTCAGATCGGGGTATCCATCGGCCTTCTGCTGTCCTCGGGCGTGCTCGCCCTGATGACCTCGATCGCCCCGGGAGATGCCTTCCTCGAATGGGGCTGGCGGGTGCCGTTCTTCCTCTCCATCGTGCTCGTCTTCGTCGGCTACTGGATCCGCCGCGGAGTCGAGGAATCCCCCGTCTTCCACGAGATCGCCGAGCGCAGGGAACAGGTCACGAACCCGCTGGGCAAGCTCATCAAGAGCCATTGGCTGCTTGTCATCCTCGCCTCACTCGTGTTCATGGGCAACAACGCCGCCGGATACATGACCACCGGCGGATACATCCAGAACTACGCCACGGATCCGACCGGACCCATCGGCCTCGAACGCGGTCCCGTGCTCTGGGCCGTCGCCGCATCGGCGGTGTCCTGGCTGGTCTTCACGATCATCGCGGGAGCCGTTTCGGACAGGATCGGACGCCGGAACACCTACATCCTCGGCTGGATCCTCCTGATCGCGGGCATCTTCTCCCTGTTCCCGCTGGTCAACACCGGTTCGGTGGGCATGCTCCTGCTCGGTCTCGTCGTCCTCACGGTCGGCCTTGGCTTCACCTACGGTCAGCAGCCGGCGATGTACGCCGAGCTGTTCCCCTCCAGCGTCCGCTTCTCCGGGGTCTCGGTGTCCTATGCGATCGGGTCGATCCTCGGCGGCGCCTTTGCTCCGACGATCGCGAAGGGGCTCGTGTCATGGACGGGAACGACCGCCTCGGTGGCGGTGTACCTGGGCGTCGTCGCCGTGCTCGCCCTCGCCGCGACTCTGCTGCTGCGTGATCGCACCGGCATTCCGCTCGGTCCAGACCACGAGGACGAGCAGTCAGTGAGCCCGATCGTCGGAATCGGGTCGCCGCAGCTGACCAGCGATGACGGTGATCGGCACCACCCCGCTGACACCAGATCGTATATGAACTGATAGCATTCAAACATCACGACGACGTGTCACGAACCGGAGGTTGACATGCATTTCCATCAGAACGGCTATGTGTCCGCGGACCCGCGGATCGAGGAAGCCGCTGGCTACGGGATCGAGCGCGCAGAGGATCTGCCCGATGAGGTCGATGTCCTCATCGTCGGCAGCGGCCCTGCGGGGATGATCGCGGCGGCACAGCTGTCGCAGTACCCGCACGTGAACACTCGGATGATCGAGAAGCGCGATTCGCGGCTGGTCATCGGTCAGGCCGACGGCATCCAGGCCCGTTCTGTCGAGACCTTCCAGGCGTTCGGGTTCGCGGAGGAGATCATGCGCGAGGGCTATCACATCACCGAGATGGCGTTCTGGAATCCGGATCCGGAGAACCCCGAGAACATCATCCGCACCGGTCGGCCCAAGGATGACGAACACGGCATCAGCGAATTCCCGCACCTCATCGTCAACCAGGCACGCGTGCTCGACTACTTCGCCCAGTTCGCCGCCCAGTCCCCCGGCAAGATCACGCCCGACTATGGAATCGAATTCGTCGACCTCACGGTCGACCAGAGCGCCGCGACCTCCTCGGCGAAGGACCGTCCGGTATCGGTCACCGTCCGTTACACGGCCGGCGAGCGCGCCGGGGAGGAACGCACCATCCGCGCCGGCTACGTCGTCGGCTGCGACGGTGCCCGGTCGAAAGTCCGATCGTCGATCGGACGGACGATGTCCGGTGACCAGGCCAATCACGCCTGGGGCGTGATGGATGTGCTCGCGAATTCCGATTTCCCCGATATCCGCACCAAGTGCGCGATCTCGTCGAAGCACGGAAACATCCTCCACATCCCCCGCGAAGGCGGGCATCTGTTCCGGATGTACGTCGATCTCGGCGAAGTGCCCGAGGATGATGCGCGCAAGGTGCGGTCGACGAGCATCGACGAGATCATCCGGCGGGCGAATGCGATCGTCTCGCCCTACAGCATCGATGTGAAGAACGTGGCCTGGCATTCGGTCTACGAGGTCGGGCACCGGCTCACTGATGCCTTCGACGACACCGACGAGACCGCGCCCGATTCTCAGTGTCCGCGCGTGTTCATCACCGGCGATGCCTGCCACACTCACTCGGCGAAAGCCGGTCAGGGAATGAACGTGTCAATGCAGGACGGCTTCAACATCGCGTGGAAGCTCGGCCAGGTCATCTCCGGAAGGTCGTCGACAGAACTGCTGCGCACCTACTCGGCCGAACGTCAGGTGGCGGCGAAGAACCTCATCGAGTTCGACAAGGAATGGTCGACGCTCATGGCGACTCCGCAGGAGGAGCTGCCGGACAAGACCTATCTCGAGGACTTCTACGTCAAGACCGCGGAGTTCCCTGCAGGGTTCATGACCGAGTACACGGAGTCGATGATCACGACGCCGACGACTCATCAGGATCTCGCGGCCGGATTCCCAATCGGCAAGCGGTTCAAGTCGGCTCGGGTCAAGCGCAGCTGCGATGCGAACTTCATCCATCTCGGACACGAGGCCCGCGCCGACGGTCGCTGGAGGGTCTATGTCTTCGCTGATCGGGTTGCTCCGGTCGTCGACGGTTCTGCTGGCAACTCGAGCGGCGAGTCGAAGGTAGCGGCTCTGGCTGCGTGGCTCGAATCGGATCCGGCCTCTCCCCTGGTCGCTTACCGCAGGGAGGGCGAGGACCTCGATGCGCTCGTCGAGTTCAGCGTCATCTACCAGCAGGAGCACAAGGAGTTCGCGTTCCCCGATGTGCCGAAGGTGTTCCGTCCGAATATCGGTGCCTTTGACCTCGAATACGTGGAGAAGATCTACGCGACCCTGCCCGACGAGGACATCTTCGAGGCCCGCGAGATCAGTCGCGATGGTGCCGTCGTCGTGGTCCGTCCCGACCAGTACGTCTCCGGCATCTTCCCCTTGGACGCACATGCCGAGATCGGCGACTATTTCGCGGGAGTCTTCGAACCCGTAAAGTGATTTCGGAACGATTCTGTTCTCAAACGCCTCCGGCCGGTGGTCCCTGGACTGCTGGCCGGTCGCTTTGGGTCTGCGTGAGGAGTCCGCAGATCCCAGCTCCGACGAGGGCTGCGGCGCCGATGAGCCACAGCCCGAAGCCGATTGACGGGCGACCGACTTCCATTCCTCCGGTCGGTGTTCCGTCAGGCAGCTGTCCGTCCCACATCAGCGCCGGTGGATTGAGGAGGGTGGAGACGAGGATGAAGAGGCCGGCTCCGACTGCCACCAGCAGAAGAGGCCAGTGGGCAAAGGTGTCGAACCGTTCCACGGTCGCTGCACAGGCGAGAACGACCACTCAGGGCAGGATGACTCCCGGGGTGAGGTCGGCGAGATCGAAGGGTACCCGTCCGAGCGACGTCACCGTCAGTCGATCATCAGCACCCAGCAGGCGAGCGCGACCCACGGCAGCCGCTGCGCCCAGCGATGTGTTCGGTTCCCTCGGGGCCACGGTGTGTTTCAGGCGTTCTCGTAGTGAGCGGGTGTTGCCCTCCTCCGCCTGACGTCGCCGAGGAGGCCGCAGATGGTCCAAAGCCCTGCACCCAGCGCCGGTTCGGCGACGACCATCCCGAAGACCGGGCGTCCGCGATCATCGACGGCGTCCCACGTGATCGTCGGCAGATTCGCCGACAAGTCGGCCAATACGAGGAAGACGCAGACGCTCAGAAAGAGAGTTCCCACCGACCAAATGCGCCGGACGACGTCCGGCCACGGGTGCGAATCAGGCCGAGACCTGACGGTGAGCAGGAGCGAAACAGCCGCACATACGACTACGCCGACGGCGACCAAGACCATCGAGCCCCGAGCCGCCTCGAAGTCGAACGGCGGTCCGCCGAGAGCAGTGACGATGATTCGCGGCGGCTGCGGCACTTCGGACGTGTCTGGCAACCACCGGAACCCACAGCATGACGATACACAGGCAGAGAGCTGACAGAGACAGCGCTTGCACGAATCGCAGAAGCAGTCGGCTGAGTCGAGCCTCACGTGGCGGGACCATGGCGCTTCGACATGCAGCGTTTGATCCGTTCACGACGGTGGTGGTCCTGTTGGGAGGCTGCGACCAGACCGCAGATGCCGGCGGCGAAGAACAGCAGGCTGCCGAGTACCCAGAGGCCGAACCCTGCCGCCGTGTAGGCGACTTCCATGCCTCCTGTTGGCATACCGTCGGCCGTCTGCCCGTCCCACATTATGATCGGCGGATCGGCAACCATCTGCAGGAGTCGCAGTCCCAGCGCCGTGCCCAGAACGATGGCCGCGATCGACCACCACTTCGACGCGGACAGCAGCCAAGCGGTGGACGCACCGGTGAGGATGACGATCCAGAGCACGAGGTAGACCTCGTCGAGGTCATTCATATCGATCGGCGAGAAACCGAGAGACGTCACGCGGATCTGCATCGGTACGGGGCCTCCGCTGTCGAGGACCGGCACGAAGATCGTGATCACCCAGCAGGCGACCGCCCCTAATGGGAGCACACGTGCCACGAGGTTGAGACTTCGCCCCCGCGCAGTCGTCAGTCGTGTGCTTCTGCTCTTACCCGCCGTGTCCATAACTACGATTCTCTGAACTGTCCGTGTGACAGGTGTTCCCGCGATGTTCCAGATCCGACACGCGGCTCAGTCGGGACCGAACACCATCCGAACCAAGTGACTTTCGACCGGGCTGCCTTTGCAGTCCTGTGCACTCGGTCGCCGGTGCGCATTGCGGCTGCGCCAACCGGCGATCTTCTCGGCACGAGTGCAATAGCGCGGTGGCAGCTGCTCGGGCAGCACGCACTTCGGTTCGATCGTCTGATATTCGACCGGCTGGTCCGGCTGAGCCGCCTCTTGCGGTTCGTCTGTGCCAGCCTCTTCGCCGACTCTCCTGGCCTTATCCCTATCCGGTTCGAGGAAACGGGAGAAGGTCTGCCGCCAATCCGGCCCCGGTGGCGAACCACCCGATTCGGACACCGCTTCGGGACGCGGGAACCGCATGCGGCGGACCACCGCGGGCGTGGTCACCTCGTAGGATCGTCCGCTCGGCGTGGTGACGCGCAGCCCGTCCGCTGTGGCCTCATGCTTCCACCCGGGATGCTCCTTCGCGTAATTGCAGGAGGCACACAGTCCGGAACCGTTCTCCCAGGTGGTGGCTCCGCCAGCGGCAACAGGAAGGGCATGATCTGCATGCCGGATCGGGGCGTCGCACCACGGTGTCCGGCACACATCGTCGCGGAAGGTGATCATCTGCCGCAGTCGGCCGGTGAACTCCCGACTCTTCGCATCCATCCCCACCAACTGCCCGTCGTCGGGACGAGTGAAGATCCGGCTGATGAACATCTTTGCTTCGTTTGCGGCGATGAACTTCCGTGCCGTCTGCGCCGGCAGCGGTCCGAACCCGGGCATCCAGGCTGGTACGAGCCCGTCCGAGAGCAGGGATTCGGCCTCGACGAGCACATGGATCTCCGCAGGCACCGCCGTCGCACTCGTTTGGCCGCTCAATCGTTCGACGAAGGTGTCGGCGAGCACCTGCCGGCGATTCCGCCCGCCTGCGTCACCGGCGGCAGTGATCGACTCGGTGCCGGCCCGGAGACTTTCATAGGCGGCGACGGCCTGAGTCAACGGCAGGATTGCAGAGATCCTCGCCATTCCGTCATCGATCACGGTCAGATTCACACGACGATTGGACTCAGCTTTCGCTGCCCGCTTCGCGGCCGCCTCGGCGTCCATCTCCGCGCTGAGCGCACGCACTTCGGCCCGCAGGCTGCGCAGCCCGGTCGGTCCCAGACTGCGCTTCATCCGCGTGTCCACCTTGCGCCGATCGGCGCCGGCGAGGACCGCGGTCTCATCGACCATGATGCGCGCCTTGTCCTCGGAGATCTCCCCCTTGGACAGGGCTTTGAAGGTATTGGGCATGCCGATGACGATCGAGCGGGCGGTGCTGAGGAACTTCCGCCCCGATCCGGGCGAGACCTTTTTCGCCAGCCCGACCTCGTCTCCGGCACGTTTTCCGCAGTCGAGCGCGGGCACCCGGTTGAGCCGGTCCCGCTCGATGCGCAGCGCTTCGAACGCCACTGCCTCCCGCGACTGTGCGGCGACGACGGCAGACTTGAGCTCTTCGAGCGCAGTGATCCGCTCGAGAGTCTCCGCCTCGGTGCCGCCTGGGTCGAGACCGCGCAGGAGCTCACCGAACCGAGCGATCTCGGTCAGCGGATAAAGAACCGGCGCTGGTTCCCGTGCGGAGTCGACGTCCATATGAAAACGGTACCCGCCGGCACTGACACGACTTCGCGAACGGCCCCGAAAGACCCAATACAGCCAGGTCAGACCCTATTTCCGACTCAGGCGACTCCGCGCTGGATGCGGTTGAGGATCATGTCCATGGCGACGATGTTGTGGCCGCCGTCGGGGATGATGAGGTCGGCATTGCGCTTCGACGGCTCGACGTAGAGTTCGTGCATCGGCTTGACCGTGCCCAAGTACTGATCCTCCACCGACTGCAGCGTCCGCCCGCGGTCGACGACATCGCGTTTGATCCGGCGCAGCAGGCGCACATCGGCGTCGGTGTCGACGAAGAGCTTGATGTCGAGCAGGCGGCAGATGCGCGGTTCGGCGAAGATGAGGATGCCTTCGACGATGATGACCGGCGCGGGTTCGACGCGCGTCGTCTCGTCGCTGCGGTTGTGGATCGAGAAGTCGTAGACGGGGCTGTCGACCGCTTCGGAGTTCCGCAGCGCGGTCAGATGGTCGACGAAGAGGTCATTGTCGAAGGCGTCGAGATCGTCGTAGTTGACCTTCTCGCGCTCCTCGTAGGTGAGTTCGTCGCGCCGTTTGTAGTAGTTGTCGTGGAAGAGCACGGACGGCGGTCCTTCGCACTTGTCCAACAGCGCCTGAGTCAGCGTCGTCTTTCCGCTGCCGGTTCCGCCGGCCACGCCCACAACCAAAGTCTCCACGGCACAAATATAGACCACGACCACCGCCGAGGCGGGTCCCGGCTTCCGCACTCAACCGAGGCTGCGGGTCAGTTGGGTCCACAGCTCCTGGTCGAAGCGCCGCCTGCCCAGCAGACCGGCCATATGTCTCACCGCGTTGTCGACCTTGCCGCGCCAGACCTCGATCGCCGTCTTCGCATCCGCCCTGCTGAGCGCACGGAACATGGCCCGATCGTCACTGACGATTCGGTCGCTGGCCGGAGAATAGTCGAGCTGCAAGATGGAGATGAACAGGCGCAGCCGCAGAGTCAGGGCTTCGAAGGCGCGGGCCGATTCCCGCAGGCCCGAAGCACGGGCCAGCTCCTGTTGGAAGTGGAGGTCGGCGTCCTCGACATCGATTCCGCTGCGCGTCGGCGCCGAGGCTTCGACCTGTCGCAGGGCCAGCTGCACCGGCACGAGGTAGCGCTGAGGACGCAGGGCCAGGGACCTGAGCACCACCTCCCCGATGGCCATGCGCGCGGCGTAGAGGTCGAGCACGTCGACGGTCGTGATCAAAGGAATCCGCGCGCCGCCACGGGATCCGTCGAGCAGTTTGTCATCGACCATCCTTCGCAGCGCCGCATCGACCGACGCCCTGGGCACCTGCATTCGGCGGGAGAGCAGGCGCGGATTGATCCGGTCTCCGGGTTCGTAGCCGGAGTCGATGATCTCCTCGCGCAAAGCGATCGCCAGATGCTCGGTGATCGATCGGGTCTCCTTCGGCAGCCACGACGATATCTCCATTGAGTCAGAAGTAATGGAACTTCTCTGAGGCTCGTACGGGGCCGATTCCAACCACAGCACACCTTCGAGTCCGTTCCGGACGCGGTCGGCGAGCAGATCGAGCAGGGCCCCGGGGATGTCCTGACACTCGCCGAGGCGGCTCTTGAGTGCGCTGACGAAATCATCGAAATCCGCGCACGCCCTCACCCGGGTTCCCGCCCCGTCGGAGAGATCGTCAGGAACCTCGCCGAGGGGGTCGAAGACGAGGAAGTCACCATCACCGTCGAGCCGGGCGAGCAGTTCGGCGGTGGGCACCTGCCGATGCTCGCTGTCGAAGCGCTGCGCCCACCGCCCGACGCCCGCGGTGCGCAGGGCCGCGGTGATTCCCGCGATGCGCCGCTGGATCCGCCGAGGCGGCACAATCGTCGCGGACTCTCCGCGAGGGCCTTCCCCACCTGCATCATTTCTGCGAATACCGACGATGACGAGGGGAAACCCACTGGCAGCGAGGATGAGCTCAGAGCCGCCGGCCACCTCGGCGACGGGGATCGTCAGTGCCCGCACGGAACGGGAGACGATGCTCTGGCTCAACCCCGTCGCCTCGGCCAGGGCACGGGTCGAATAGTCCCGTCCGGAGATCCTGGCCCCCGCGGTCGCGACGAGGGCTTCGACGACCCGATCGGCGGTCTCCTGAATCGGCGGGCGGCCGCTGCGGGGACGATCCGCGAGGTCGGATCGGCTCGCCCAACGACGCAGGGTCGACGATGATGCTCCCGTGCGCGCGGCAGCCTCGGCGAGGGTCGACGTCGCCAGGAGCGCCACGGCGTCTCGGCGGAACTCAGCGGAATACATCCCTCTATCTTATGACTTCTGACTCAAACGTTCCCAGCGGTCGGCTCCACCTCTTCACCCCCGGATTTCGGCGGCGCATACTGATCTCACACCCAGGTTCCACGGTCAGCGCCGACGCGTGAGAGCACCGAATCCGAGCACCGAAGGAGCACAGTTGCTGCACACCGAAACCGACCTCGCCACGCTCACTGCCCAGTCGATCGACACCGTCCGCCGGTGGCTGCGAGTGTCGACGTCGATGACAACGGCGAAGAACCCCGCGGCCGAACGACTCTCCGCCGTCCTCTCCGACGACAACGGCCTCGACTTCACCGTCGGGTTCGTCGATCGGGTCGTGCGCACCGATGATGTCCACGCCGCCGCCGACGCCTTGGCCGAGGTCGGCAAGCTGGCACCTGAGACCATGTCGTACCTCGATCGTGCGCAGATCAAGGCCGGTGCCGCACTGGCCAAGATCGCCCCGCAGGTCGTCGTGCCCGCCGCCCGCACTCGCCTGCGTCAGATGGTCGGCCACATGGTCGTCGACGCCCGGGACAAGCAGTTCGGCAAGACCGTCGCCGCCCTCACCGCCGATGGTCACCGGCTTAACATCAACCTCCTCGGCGAGGCCGTGCTCGGTGACGGCGAAGCCGACAACCACCTGGAGCAGACCCACCGGCTGCTCGCCCGCGACGATGTCGACTACGTGTCGGTGAAGGTCTCCTCCGTGGCCTCGCAGATCTCGATGTGGGCCTTCGACGAGACCGTCGATTATGTCGTCGACCGCCTCCGTCCGCTCTACCAGCAGGCCGCGAAGGCCCCGACCGGAGCGAAGTTCGTCAACCTCGACATGGAGGAGTACCAGGACCTCGAGCTGACGATCGCGGTGTTCATTCGTCTGCTCTCCGAACCGGAGTTCAAGGATCTCGAGGCCGGAATCGTCATCCAGGCCTACCAGCCCGATGCGCTCGGTGCGGTGCAGCGGCTGAGCGAATTCGCTTCTCGCCGTGTCGAGAACGGAGGAGTCGGGATCAAGGTCCGCCTCGTCAAGGGAGCCAACCTGGCGATGGAGACCGTGCACGCCGAGATCGCGGGCTGGCCAGCAACGACGTGCGATTCGAAGCAGTCCACGGATGCGAACTACAAGCGGGTCCTGCATTGGCTGTTCACCCCGGAGCGGATGAAGGGGCTGCGCATTGGCGTGGCCGGGCACAACCTCTTCGACATCGCCTTCGCCCACCATCTCTCCGTCGAACGCTCCGTGACCGACCGCGTCGAGTTCGAGATGCTCCAGGGCATGGCCAGCGAGCAGGCCGCCGCCGTGACCGAGGACGTCGGAGACCTTCTTCTCTATGTTCCGGCCGTTCATCCGAAGGAGTTCGACGTCGCGATCTCCTACCTCGTGCGCAGGCTTGAAGAGAACTCTGCGTCCGAGAACTTCATGTCAGGCATCTTCGACCTCGCCAACGGCAACGACGTGTTCAAGCGCGAAGCCGACCGGTTCACCGCGTCGGTCAACCAGCTCGAATCGATCCTCGACGCCGAGGGCGAGACCGCGCCGGCCCCGAACCGCCACCAGAACCGGTCGACCGAAACACTCGGCGAGACCGTGGTGCCGACCCAGTTCTTCAATGAGCCCGACACCGACCCGTCCCTTCCGGCCAACCAGGAGTGGGTGCGCGGCATCATCGCCGAGGCGACCGCCCCCGGCTACCTCGACGATCGTCCGAACGCACCCAAGGTCGAATCCGCGGACGAACTCGATGAGATGATCGCCCGCGGTCGCGCCGCGGCTGCCGGCTGGCGGGCCCTCGGCGCCGCCGGTCGCGCCGAGATCCTCCACCGGGCCGCGGACATCTTCGCTGCCCGTCGCGGCGAGTTCATCGCCGTCGAGGCCGCCGAGGTCGGCAAGATGCCGTCGCAGTCCGATCCCGAGGTGTCCGAGGCCATCGACTTCATCCGCTACTACGCGCTGAACTCGCTCGAGCTCGAGAGCCTCGACGGTGCGACCTTCACTCCCGATGAGATGGTCGTCATCACTCCCCCGTGGAACTTCCCCGTGGCCATTCCCACCGGCGGCACCGTAGCTGCGCTGGCGGCGGGATCCGCTGTCATCCACAAACCCTCGAAGCCGACCCCGCACTGTTCGGCGCTCATCATCGACTGCCTGTGGCAGGCCGGCGTACCCAAGGACGTGCTGCAGCTGTGCGCTCCGGTCGAGCGGGAACTCGGCCAGCACCTCGTTTCGCATCCCGATGTCGACCGAGTCATTCTCACCGGTGCGTCGGAGACCGCGGCGATGTTCAAGTCCTTCCGACCCGAACTCCACGTCAATGCGGAGACCTCGGGCAAGAACGCCTTGGTCATCACCCCTGCGGCGGACCGAGACCTTGCCATGGCCGACCTCGTGTACTCGGCCTTCGGACATGCCGGACAGAAGTGCTCGGCCGCCTCGTTGGGCATCATGGTCGGTTCGACCTACGATTCCGAGCGCTACCGTCGCCAGCTCATCGATGCCGCCTCGTCGATGGTCGTCGATTGGCCGTCGAATCTCGCATCGACCATGGGCCCGCTGACAGAGGATCCCTCGGACAAGCTGCGTCGTGCACTGACGACGCTCGAACCCGGCGAATCCTGGCTGCTCGAGCCCAAGCAGCTCGACGATTCGGGGCGGCTGTGGAGCCCGGGAATCAAGGACGGGGTCAAGCCCGGTTCCTTCTTCCACCTCACCGAGGTCTTCGGTCCGGTGCTCGGTCTCATGCATGCGAAGGACCTCGATGAGGCCATCGAGTTCCAGAACGCCGTGGACTTCGGCCTCACCGGCGGCATCCATTCCCTCGACCCCGAGGAGGTCGCCACCTGGCTCGACCGCGTCGAGGTCGGCAATGCCTACGTCAACCGCGGAATCACCGGTGCGATCGTGCGTCGGCAGTCGTTCGGCGGCTGGAAGCAGTCCTCGGTCGGCCTGGGTTCGAAGGCCGGAGGTCCGAACTATCTCATGCTCTTCGGCCACTTCGCCGATGACGGCAGCCAGGACCTCGAGGCGGCCAAGGCCGATGACAAGCGCTGGTTCGAGGCCGAATTCGGTGCGGCGAAGGACCACACGGGACTGCGCGCGGAGGCGAACATCTTCCGCTACCGTCCTCGGCCGGTCACCTTGCGCGTCACCGCCGAGGCAAGCCTGTTCGATCTTGAACGCTCGCTCCACGCCGCCACCACGGTGGGGTCGACGGTGCAGCTGTCCGTCGCCGAGGATGTGCCCGCCGAGGTGAAGATCGCCGTCACGAACGCCGGTGTCCCCGCCCGCACGGAGTCGGCGGATCAGTTCGCCGAGATGGTCGGACAGGGTCGCTACGACGACACGGTGGGTGCCCGCATCCGCGTCCTCGGTCGGTTCGAGGACGAACTGCTGGCCGCGGCCGCGCCTCGCCCGGAGGTTGCGATCATCGATGAGCCGGTGACCACCTCGGGGCGGGTGGAGCTGCGGTATTACGTGCAGGAGCAGGCGGTGTCGATGACTCTGCACCGCTTCGGCAACCCGAGCCGCGACTTCCACGAGCTCGCCGCCACCCTCACCTCCTAATTACTACCTGACGGCGGCTCAGCAACCTCGCGCG
>NZ_QYCP01000088.1 GCF_025506275.1 Brevibacterium permense | reverse complement strand
CTTCGTCGGCAGCGTCAGAGGGGTATAAGAGCCAGGGCCACCTCGGGGAGGATCGGAGTGGGGGCCTCGGTGAGACGGACGAGGACATCCTCGGGCAGGCCGACGACGACGGGCCCTGGGCGACCGGATGCAGCGATGCGCAGGGCATCGGCGGTGATCTCACCGGCACGGTCCTCATCATCGATGGTGAGCACGCGCTTCGCCGTCGAGGAGAACCACTCGGACAGGTTGAACTCCTGGAAGGATTCGCGGGAGCGATCGTTGAGGGGGACGAGGCCGACGAACAGGACGAGCGCGGTTGCGTCCTGCCAGGCGGTGTGGACAGAGATCATCGCATTCGCCGCCCCTGGACCGCGGGTGACCATGGCGATTCCGGGACGGCCGGTCAGCCGGGATTCGGCCAGCGCCATGTACCCCGCACCGCCCTCCTGCCGGCACACGACGGTCTCGATGTTCGCGTCATACAGTCCGTCGAGGACGTCGAGATAGGACTCACCGGGGACCGCGTAGACGCGCTCGATGCCCGCGCTCTCCAGGGTGTCGACGATGAGATGGCCGGCGGAACGCGACATGGTGTGGGTGTCCTTTCGACGATCGAACGGTGTGAGGTCCGGGGCTCCCGGCCCGGTGTTGCGCTGGGTTCTCAGCGCTGTGCGGTTCTCAGTGTTTGAAGCCGGGCAGGTCGACGCTCATGCGGGGAGCGACGAAGCCTGCGAACGCCGTGAACAGGGAGAGGAAGACGAGCATTGCGGCGGCCGGCCGCCAGTGATCACCGGCGGAGGCGACGAAGCTCGTGGCCAACAGCGGAATGAAGCCCGAGAGCATGCCTGCGGCGTTCTGCGCCATGCCGACACCCGTGTAGCGGGTCGTCGCGGGGAACAGCCCGGTGAGCACCGTGCCCGATGCCGCATAGGGCAGTGACAGGGTGGATACGGCCAGGGTCATGGCGATGACGACGAGGACCGGGTTGCCGGACTCGAACAGGAAGAACGCGGGAACCGCGACGACCGCCGAGGCGACTCCGCCCCAGAGGATGACCTTCGAGGCTCCAAACTTCGTACCCAGGACGCCGCCCCAGATGAGGGCACCGATTTCGACGGCGGCCGCGACCATGCTGCCGAGCAGGAGGAGCGAATCGTCGTAGCCGAGGACGTT
The DNA here is from genome assembly GCF_025506275.1 of Brevibacterium permense. Lineage (GTDB taxonomy): Bacteria > Actinomycetota > Actinomycetes > Actinomycetales > Brevibacteriaceae > Brevibacterium > Brevibacterium permense_A. Next base: position 140,767 of record NZ_QYCP01000088.1, on the reverse strand, counting down.
GACGCCGTACCAGACGCAGAACGCGGTGACGAGGTAGAAGCCGCCGACGCCGAGCAGGGCAGCGGCCATGCCGATGATGATCTGCTTCCACGAATCACGGAAAGTGGTGCGGATGGGGCTCTTCTCGACCTCGCCGGATTCCTCGAGTTGGCGGAAGACGGGGGACTCCTCGAGACGGGAGCGCAGGTAGACGGCGACGACGAGCAGCGGGAGGGCGATGAGGAACGGGATCCTCCAACCGAAGGAGTTGAAGTTGTCCTGCGAGAACAGCAGGGTCATGACGAAGAAGCCGCCGGAGGAGAGGATCGTGCCGATCGGGGAGCCGATCTGTGGGATCGCCGCATAACGAGCACGCAGGTGGAGAGGGGCGTTCTCGACGACGAGCGTCATCGCTCCCGACCATTCGCCGCCGACGAAGAGTCCCTGGAGGATGCGCAGGAGTACGAGCAGAGCGGGGGCGGCGAAGCCGATCGCGGCATAGGTCGGCAGGAGGCCGATGAGGCCGGTGACGACGCCGATGCCGATGATCGTGATGAGCAGGACCTTGCGGCGCCCGATCTTGTCGCCCATGCGGCCGAAGATCAGACCGCCGATGGGACGAGCGGCCAGCCCGACACCGAAGGTGGCGAAGGAGGCCATGGCGGCGGCCGTGGCGTTCTCGCTGGTGAAGTACTGGACGTTGAAGACAAGGGCGGCCGCTGCCGAGAAGAGGAAGAAGTCGTACCACTCGAGGGCGGTGCCGATCAGGGCGCCGGCGGCGACCTTGTTTGCGTCCTTGATGCTCAGTTCCGTTGTGGCATTGAGCTCGGCGGACGCCGTGGTGTTCTGCTCGCTCATGGATTCTCTCCGTCGAGTCCGGGGACCTGGGCCTGGTCGGCCGAGTCCGGGTGCGGGTGGTGCTTCGGTCGATCGTTGCGATCGACCGGCAGGTATCGACCTTACAGAGTGCCACATGTCCTGATCCAGGCACATTTGTCGCCGAAAAGTGGACAGTGCTTGTGCAGGTGCACATATTCTGGACGGTGTGATGGATGAACAGGTTGGAATTGCGGGCACACGACAGCTTCGGGACCGTCCGGAGCCCGGAGACGAACGTCGCTGGCTCGAGCTCCTCGACGCTCTCGATCTGGACGAGCTGACCGAACGGTTCATGACCCGTGTCGTCACGGTCTCCGGCTACGATCCCGCACCGATTCCGGTCTCAGAGCTGCGGCGGACCGGTCGGCTCTCCTTCTCCACCCTCATCGAAGGACTGCGAGCCGGTGGGTTCGACGGGCCAGTGCCGGTGTCGACGGAGGTCGGGGTCTCCCGGGCGCGGGCTGGAATTCCGCTCGAGGCGCTGATGACCGCGATCCGCCACGATTTCAATGTGCTCTGGGAGGTGCTCACCAGTGTGGCGAATCAGGAGGATGCGGAACTCGTCATCCGGCACACCGGCATCGTCTTATCCACCGTCGATGAATACGTCTCGCAGGTCCAACAGGCCTATACCGCCGAGCGCACTCGGATGCGGGCGGAAGAGGATTCGGTGCATGCGGGCCTCATCGCAAGCCTCTTCGATGATCCCGATCCCACAGCGGAGCGCCTGTCGCGGATCGCGACCGGGCTCGGTCTCGATGTGGATTCTCCGCTGCTCGTCATCGCTGCCACCGGGGACGATGTTCGGGCGCTGCGGGTGATCATCTCCGATCATGCCCGCGCGGGCGGGACCATGTTCACGCACCACCTCGGCGAGGTGCTCATTGCGTTCACGCAGGTTCCAGGTGGTGCGGGCCATGCTTCCACTGCAATCGGGGGCGGAGCCGGCCACACGTCGACGGCGCTCGCCGGCAAGATCGCCGAGGCCAGAGTGGGGTATGTCCGCGCGGACGGGATCGGCACCCTGCGGCGGTCGGCGTTGACCGCGCGTGACCTCGCCGATGTCATCGCCGCTGATGAGACGTCTGCGATGACGTGGCGCAGTGGGTGGGCGCGGTTGGCCGCACGGTCGCTCAATGCCGCCGGCAATCCGATCCTCGCCGATGTTGAGTCCGCGCTGGCCGCCTGTGGTCCGGTCGAGCGGGAGCGCCTCATCGAGGCGGTGCAGGTCTACCTCGCTTCGGGGAGCATCGGTGCATCTGCCGCGCAGCTGTTCTGCCATCGCAATACCGTGGCGAATCGTCTGCGCCGCTTCGCCGACCTCACAGGAGTCGATCCGATGATCCCCGCCGAGGCCGCCCGCCTCGTCGTCGGTTGGGCGTGAGCAACGCGATCCGGGAGCCATCGGGCGACCACGGCGGGCGGACCGCTCAACAGGACTGCGGCAGTCCGGTGAAGCTCTGCCCATGCGGTCCCGTCAGGGCGAGAGCTCGGCCGTCGACGCTGAGCACGAATCGCCCATCGGGCTCGATCCCGAGTGTCTCGAGCTGAGCGCGAGTGTCAGGCAGCACGCTTGCGCCCTCGTTGCTGATCCACACGACGTCGTCGCGCGATTGCATGAGCGAAGCGAAGCCGGCACGCGCCTCGGCGTCGACATAGGCCAGCACCGCACTGTGGAAGACGACCGGTTGGGTCCCGGCTGGCACCCTGGCAAGCAGGGTTTCGACGGTGTCGAGCAGGTCGCCGCGGACGAGGTGCGGGGGATCGGCGGCCGCGACCGAGGCAGCGGCGAGGAGGCGCTCCCGTCTCGACTCATGCTCCGGCCAGATCAGCGAAGTCAGCCATTCCCGCTGGTCAGCATCGGTGATATCGAGAGGATTGAGGTCGATTCCGGCCCGCCACGCGACCTCGGGGAGACGGTTTGGCACAGCAGTGTTCGTCAGTTCGCATTCGAGCACGACCGGGCTCGGACCGTTCGCAGGGTCGAGCGTCGTCGACTTCGCGGAATCTGAACCGGAAGACCCGGCCGCCTCGGTGACGGTGAACCTGTAGCTGTACCGGTCGGGATAGAGACAGAGCCCCGCTGAGGCGCCTACTTCGATGAGCGCAAGCGGTCCTGGGATATGTGCGAGCACCGGCAGAAGCGTTGCACAGCGACCCGCCTCATTCGTCTGCGTCGACCGGGCGAGCATGAGCTCGCGCACCTTCGCCCAGTGGTCGAGCAGCCATGCACGCAGGTCAGCATAGGAGCCTTCGCCAGCGCCGAGGTGGCGAGCTGCGCCGAAGAGCAGATTGGCCTGGCGCTTCGGTCGGGGCAGTTCGAGCAGGCGGGAGAGCACCTCGTCATCCGCGGCCACTCCCTCGGCCCATAAGGCGTAGATCGGGGAGGTGTCGGCCGCTTCGAGGTGGGCGAACTTGCCGTAGTAGTCGCGCAGAGTCTCGGCTTCGAGTTCGGTCATCGGCTGCACCGTGGCTCCTCTTCGCAATCGGGTTGTCTGCACTCATCGTAACCATGCCGTCGGTCGAGCAGAGCACCGCAATGCGTCCCGGTATTCGGTACTTTTGCTGCGAACTCTAGGCGAAGCGGGAGCGCTGTCGTAATGTGTTGCCATCATGCGCCGACGACCATGTTCGCGGCGCATCCCCGCGCCACCACCGTGGCCCGACCTGATCGAAGGAGATCGCATGTCATCCGAGGTGAGCCCGCCTGTGAGCGGACAGACCCCCGCCGATTCGGCACTGGAGAAGAGGACCCTGCGCAAGGTCCTCATCCGTCTCATCCCGTTCGTCATCGCGATGTACTTCGTCAACTACCTCGATCGGACGAACATCGGCATCGCCGGACCGGGCGGAATGAACGAAGACCTCGCGATGAACGCGACCCAATTCGGGTTCGCCGCAGGCATCTTCTTCTTCGGCTACCTCATCCTCGAAGTGCCCTCGAACCTCGCTCTGCACAAGTTCGGCGCCCGCATCTGGCTCGCCCGCATCCTCATCAGCTGGGGCATCGTCGCCGCGGCCATGGCATTCGTGCCCAACCACGGCTGGCTCTACGTGCTGCGGTTCCTTCTCGGAGTCGCAGAGGCGGGATTCTTCCCCGGCATCATCCTCTACCTCACGTACTGGTTCCCGACCTCGATGCGCGCGCGGGCCACGGCTCTGTTCATGCTCGCCATCCCGCTCTCCAGCGTCGTGGGTTCGCCCCTGTCGTCGTGGCTGATCTCCAGCGGCAACTCGATCTTCGAGAACTTCGCCGGCTGGCGCTTCATGTTCATCATCGAAGGCGTGCCCGCCGTCCTCCTGGGCATCATGTGCATCTTCTACCTCACCGACCGCCCGCGGGACGCGAAGTGGCTGAGCGCCGAAGAGCGCAACTGGCTGCAGTCGACGATGGACGCCGAGGAGAAGAGCAAGGAAGAGACCTTCCACTACCCGGTCCGCCGGTCGCTGCTCCAGCCCCGCGTCTGGGCCCTGTCCTTCGTCTACTTCGGCATGGTCTACGGCCTCTACGCCATGAGCTTCTTCCTCCCGACGATCATCGCCGGCTTCCAGGAGTCCTTCGGCGTCGAGTACTCGATCGTCGAGATCGGCCTCATCACGGCCATCCCCTATGTCTTCGGTGCCCTGGCCATGTACTTCTGGTCCCGGCACGGCGATCGCACGGGTGAGCGTGTGTGGCACGTGGCCATCCCGCTGTTCGTCGGCGGTGTGGCGATCCCCATCGCCCTCTACCTGTCCTCGCCGTTCACCACGATGATCGCCGTGACGATCACCTGCATGGCGATCTGCGCCGCCCTGCCGACCTTCTGGCCGCTGCCGCAGACCTTCCTCGCCGGTGCCGGTGCCGCCGCGGGACTCGCGCTCATCAACTCGCTCGGTAACTCCGCGGGCTTCTTCGCCCCCTACATCACCGGTTGGTTGGCTGACCTCACCGGAACCCAGAATGCCGGCATGTGGGTCGTCGGCGCGGCCATGGTCGCCGCAGGCATCGTCACCCTCATCCTCCGGGCCGCACCCGCCCCCGATAACCTGGACGTGAAGCTGAAGTGACGGCCCGCCGTCCGCCTTCGACCGATCGATCAGAGGAGCAGAAATGACGATCCCGACGTCCACCGCACCCGACTTCCCCGCCCTCGACCCGGCGGCGCTCGATGAGCTTGCCGCACGACTGAGCCCGGGTGCGCTGACTACTGACCCGGATGTCATCGACGCCCACTCCAGCGACGAAGCCCTGTTCTGCCCGCGCGAGGGCGCGATCGCCCTGGTCAGGGCCGCCTCGGCGAAAGACGTCCAAGAGGTCATGCGGTTCGCCGGCGCACATCGGGTGCCGGTCGTCCCGCAGGGGGCGAGGTCCGGGATCTCGGGAGGCGCGAACGCCTCACCTGGAGCGATCCTGCTCAACGTGTCGAAGATGAAGGACGTCCTGGCTGTCAACGAGGCCGAACGTCTCGTCACCGTCCAACCGGGCATCATCAACCAGGACCTCAAGGACCACCTCGCCCCGTTCGGACTGTCCTACCCGCCGGATCCCGGATCGGTGGCACTGTCATCGATCGGTGGGAACATCGCAACGAATGCCGGCGGACTCTGCTGCGTGAAATACGGTGTGACCAGGGACTACGTGCGCTCACTCAAAGTCGTACTCGCCGACGGGACCATCACCACGCTCGGCCCGCAGACGGCCAAGGGCGTGGCCGGACTCGATATGCGCCATCTCTTCATCGGCTCCGAAGGCACCCTGGGCATCGTCGTCGAAGCGACGCTGCGCCTCGTGCCCGCCCTGCCCGAGCCGTTCACCGCGATCGCGACCTTCCCGGATGAGCGCAGCGGACTGCAGACCGTCGCCGACTTCATGGCCGGCGGCGGGGTGCCGAGCCTGTTCGAATTCCTCGACGGGGCCAGCCTGCGCATGCTCAACGACTACGGCGACTTCGGCCTCGACGGCGATGCCGGGTCGATGCTCATCATGCAGGTCGACGACAACCCGACCGATGCGGAGGCCGCGATGTCGACCTTCACCGAGGTGGCCCAGCGTTGCGGTGCCCTCGACGTCGCGTACTCCGACGACCCGAGCGATTCCGCGGCTCTCATCACCGCACGACGGATGATCCAGCCGGCCTACGAGAAATTCGCCAACGCTCACGGCGGCGGTCAGCTGCTCGACGATGTATGCCTGCCGCGCACCGCCGTGCCCGAGTTCTGTGACCGTCTGGCCGAGCTGCGGTCATCATCCGGACTCGAGATCGCCCTCGTCGCGCACGCCGGCGACGGAAATATGCACCCCTCGGTGTTCTTCGACTCCGGCGATGCGGCCGAGACGGCGAAGGCCGAAGGGGTGTTCGCTGAGATCATGCGCGTCGGCCTCGAACTCGGCGGCACGATCACCGGCGAACACGGGGTCGGGTTCCTCAAGCGCGCTTGGCTGCCGAGCGAACTCGACGAAGGATCACGACGGATCCAGCTGGCCGTGAAGAACGCGCTCGACCCGCTGGGCATCCTCAACCCAGGGAAGATGCTCGCCGAGATCTGAACGCAGTCGGGCTGTCGGCAGTGCACGCATGCGCCGTGGCGGCGCGCCCTCGAAGCAGGAGGCCGGCGGTCTTTCCATCGTCAGCCGATGGCGAGCTCGCGCAGGGCTGTGACCGCATCCTCGATGAGTTCCTGCTGCGGGTGGCCCGGATCGCTGATCGCGTGGATGAAGCGGATCGGTTCGGGCGCCGCCAGCCGGATGATGGCCACCCCGGGAGGCAGGGGTTCGACACCGAGCCGCGGGAGGATCGTCAGACCCAAACCCCGACTGACCATGTGCAGGGCCGTGGCGAAGCTGTGAGCCTCGTGCTTGAAGTGCACCGCCACCCCTGCACGTGCGCAGGCGTCGAAGAGGATCGTCCGACACGGACCGTCTCCGGTGTCGTTGTCGATCCAAGGATGATTCTCCAGCTCGTCGAGGCTGACCTCCGGACGTGAGGCCAGGGGGTGATCGTCGGGCACTGCGACCACATACGGGTCTTCCGAGAGGAAGTGGCTCTCCACCTGCGATGGGAACACGGGATCCTCGGAATCTGCAATCACGACCTGGACATCGGAGTGGAATTCGTTCCAGGGACCCTCTGCCAGGTTGAGCTGCACGGCGACATCGGGATGGCGGTTCTCGAGGTAGGACACGAGTTCGGGCATCCACTGGGTGCCGGCCGTGCCGAAGTACCCGATCGACAGGCGTCCGATCCGATTCTCATGCAGGTCGGAGATGCGTTGGCCCAATCGTCCTGAGCTCTCGAGCACGGAGTCGACGTCGGACATGATCGCCGAACCGGTGTCGGTCAGGCACAGGCCGCGTCCCTGTCGCTGAAACAGAATCAGACCGGTCTCCTGTTCGAGAATCTTGAGGTGATGGCTGACCGCAGACGGTGAGAGACTGAGATGCTGTGCGGCGGACCGGACGGACCCGGTGAGTGCGACCGATTTGAACGACTTCAGGTGGGCAACGTTGTACACAATTAAACCGTACGCATATCACGGACAGTCGTGCAATAGTGTGCGCTTTTCTTTCACGATCATGCGACGAATAATCGTTCTTATGAACAGATCAGCCCTCAGCCCTCGAGTTGCGAGTCCGAATCCTCGCCAGATGACAGCGCCCCGCGTCCTGCCCTGGATCGCTGCCCTGCTCACCATGACGTTCTGGGCGTCATCATTCGTCGTCATCCGCGATGCCGGCGAGTTCTTCTCACCCGGTCCGATGGCGCTGCTGCGCGGCGCGTCCGCGGCCGTGGTGCTCTCCGTGTGGATGCTCTTCCGCCGCCCCCGATTCCCCTCCGGCAAGGTCGTCTGGCTGATTCTCGTTCTGTGGGGAGTCGCCTGGTTCTCTGCCTACGTCGTCGTCCTCAACGCCGCGGAACGGTCGATCGATGCCGGTACCGCCTCGATGATCGTCAATATCGCACCGCTGATCATCGCCGTCTTCGCCGGCCTCGTCTTCGGAGAAGGGCTGCCGAAGCGCCTACTCATCGGAATCATCGTCTCCCTGCTCGGAATCGGGCTGATCACGGCCGCCAGCTTCACCGGCTTCTTCACCGTCGGCGGTCTCGTCCTCAGCCTCGTCGCCGCAGTGCTCTACGCCGCCTGCGTGCTGCTGCAGAAGCACTTCCTGTCCGGAGAGGACTCGGTGACCGTGACCTGGATGGGAATCCTCATCGGCGCACTCGTCAGTCTCGTCTTCGCCCCTGGCCTCATCGACGAGGTGGCCACGGCACCCATCGAGATGACGCTGCAGATCCTCTACCTGGGGGTCGTACCGACCGCTATCGCCTTCAACTTCTGGGGATATGCGCTGAAATCTCTGCCGGCAGGTCTGCTCAGCTCTTCGAGTCTCCTCGTCCCCGCGATCGTCGTCGTGATGGCCTGGATCGTTCTCGGAGAGGTCCCGCCTCCGCTGGCCGCAGTGGGCGGTGTGCTCTGCCTGACCGGGGCGGCTGCCGCGATCGGGCCCCAGATCATCGGAGCTCTGCGGCGGTCGCCGGATCAGGCCAGTAAGGTCTGAGAGTTCAGTCAGGCAGAGTCTGAAGGCTCGGTCGAGCTGGGTGAAAGCTCGGTCGAGCTGGGTCTGAGGGCTCAGCCCTCGGCTTTGCCCTGGCGCCAGTAGCCCATGAACGCGATCTGCTTGCGGTCGACCCCGACTTCCTGGACGAGGTAGCGGCGCAGACGCTTGACCGGTCCGGCCTCTCCGGCGATCCACGCATAGAAGGGGCGGGCGTCCTTGTCCGTGGCACTCGAACTGCCCTGAGCCGCCTCGGTGAGGGACACGGGAACATCCCAGAGGATCTCTTCGTCGATGTTGACATCGTCGAGCTCCCGGACCTGACCACCCGGCCCGCCGGCCGAACCCGCCGCTCCGGCACCGACGGGGACCCGGGTCTCCGAACGCACCGCCTCGCGGACGGCAGGTTCGAGCAGCTGACCGAAGTCGGCCTCCCCGCGCGGCAGCCATTCGATCTCGAAGCCGGTGGGCGCGGCGATATCGATGATGTCCTCGGCGCTCGGGACCTCGAGAACGGCCTTGCCCTGCGCCCGGCTGTCCCTGAGTGAATCGAGGATCGAGGCGATGGCGGGCACAGCGGTCTCGTCGCCGGCGAGCAGGATCTGGTGGGCATCTCCTGGAGCGAACTCGATCCCGGCGCACGGAGTCTCCGAAGCACGGGAGGGGCCGATGATATGGAGGCGGTGGCCCACCTCGGCGGCCTCGGCCCACTCGGCAGCCGGGCCGGAGCGACCATGCTCATCGGTGTGGAGGACCATGTCGATGACGAGTCTGCGCTCGGCATCGTCCCATTCGCGCACGGTGTAGGTGCGCATCGCGCCGCGCACCTCGGGGCTGACCTGCAGCCAGGCCTGGTACCAGGACGCTCCAGCGGCTTCCTGCTCGGTGAGGAATGCCGGCAGATCGAACTGCGGCGCAGCGGCACGCTGAGGAGGGATGACGAGTTTGATCCGCAGATCGCGAGGGTGGGTGTTCGGGCCGAATTCCCCGAGTCCCGCACCCCCGAAAGTCACCCGACGGAAGGACGGGCTGAGGTCTTCGACGGCGAGGACCTCTGCTTCGAAGGCACCGATGGGGGCTCGTGACACTGATTCTCCTTCGCATCCCCAGGACCATGCGGCCGTGAGGGCGTCCCCGCGGGGACGCGTTGTGTTCGTGTGTGCAGCTGTCGTGGATATGTCAACATCCGCAACGCTACTCTACTCTAATTTAGTAAGGCTAGCCTTTCCAAATAGTGCTACGGTGGTCCCGGCGTCACTACAGGCGCACCAGTTCCGTCCCTGCGGGGACGCCCACCGAAAGGCTCTCGATGCGTCGTCGTCAGCTCCTTGCCCTGTCCGTTCTGGCCCCGTTCGCCCTCGTCGGCTGCCGCGGCGAAGCCGATGGCGATGCGGGTGACGGCGCTTCTGGCACTGCGGGCAGCGTCCCGAACTTCACGTATTCGCCCGAAGGCTATGACGGGCTGACGATCGAACTCGACCGTCCGGCGAAGCGCATCGCCGCGGACTTCTATTCGGCAGCCGGTCTCGCGCAGTACGGAATCACGCCGGTCGCTGTCTTCGGGTTCGGACAGAACGAGTCTCCGGGGAAGTCCTTCGACTCGGAAGGAGTCGAGGTCGTTGGCACCGATATGGAACTCGATATCGAGGCCCTCGCGGTTGCCGAGCCGGACATCCTCGTCGCCTACGGCAATGAGGCCGGCGACGGGTGGACATGGTGGGACGAGAAGGTGAAAGGCCAGGTCAGCGAGCTCGTGCCGTTCGTCCCGGTCAAACTCGGCGGACAGGGCCCCGATGCGATGTTCGCTCAGTACGCGGCCATCGCCGAGGCGCTGGGCAAGGACACAGAGACCGGCGCCATCGCGGACAAGCGGAAGGCCTTCGACGACGCTCGGGCACGCATCCGCGGCGTGGCGAAGAAGCAGGACCAGCTGACAGTGCTGCTGGCGAATTTCACCGCGGAGATCAACTACACCTCGAACTCCTTGGGCATCGCCGAGATGCTCAACGAGGACGGGCTCACCCTCGCCGGCCCCGATGCCACGGGAGAGAGCAGTTGGGCAGAAGTCTCCTGGGAGAAGATGTCGGACTACCCGGCCGACGTTGTCCTCGTCCACGACGCCTCGACCGACTACGAGGACAACCCGGTGTACAAGAGCCTGCCCGCTGTCGAGGAGGACCAGCTCGGCACCTGGGACGACAAGCGGGCCTACACCTATGACGGCTATGCGAAATGGCTGAACGAACTCGCCGACGTCCTCGAATCCGCGAAGAAGATCGTCAAGAGCTGAGGCCCGCACCCCGCTGGGCTACGATCGGTGCATGACCGACCTGACTGACGAACTCGGCACCGACGAGATCATCCGGTCCCTGGCCTCGGGTGCCCCGACCACGTGGCTCCGCTCCACCGGCACCGAGGCGGCCCTGCCCGACCTCGGCGACGTGATGAATTCCGCGGCGGCCCGGTTCGACCGCTTCGCCCCCTGGTTCGCAGAGACCTTCCCGGAGACGGCGACCGTTCCGGCCGAGCTCGCATCGGCGTTTCCTGACGTCAGCGGCGGAATGATCGAATCGGCGCTGGTTCCGGCGCCTGCGGCGCAGCATCGCCTCGATGGTCTGTTCGGAGCCGAGCCGGGCGGACGGCTGTGGCTCAAACGCGACGACTCCCTGCCGGTGAGCGGTTCGATCAAGGCCCGCGGCGGCTTCCACGAGGTGCTCGAATTCGCCGAGGCGGTCGCCGCCGAGCACGGACTCGACGCTCTTGATCCCGCCACCTATTCGAATCGTGAGTTTCGTGCGATCGCCGCGAACCACCGCATCGTCGTCGGTTCGACGGGCAACCTCGGGCTGTCGATCGGGATCCTGAGCGCTCGCCTCGGCTTCGCCGCCTCGGTGCATATGTCAGCCGACGCCAGGGAATGGAAGAAGACGAAGCTGCGCGACCACGGGGTCGACGTCATCGAACACGCCGGCGACTTCGTCGAAGCCGTCGAAGCCGGCCGGGCCTCGGCGGAAGCCGCCGAGAACACGCATTTCGTCGACGACGAGGACTCGGTGAGCCTCTTCGCCGGATATTCGGTGGCTGCCCTGCGGCTGGAGCGCCAGTTCGCGGCCGCAGGTGTGACCATCGACGAGCAGAATCCGCTTACCGTCTATCTGCCGTGCGGAATCGGAGGCGGACCCGGGGGAGTGACCTTCGGGCTCAAGCGGGTCTTCGGCACTGCCGTGCGCTGCATCTTCGTCGAACCCAGCCAGGCACCGGCGATGTTCCTCGGCGTGCGCACCGGTCGGCACAGCGGCATCTCCGTTCAGGACATCGGGCTGTCCGGAGCCACCGCGGCCGACGGGCTGGCGGTCGCCCGCCCCTCACGCTTCATCGGGCCGACGATCGGGCCGCTCATCTCCGGTTTCGCCGCGGTCCCCGACGAGGTCATCCGCGCGGGAGTCGGGGTGCTCCACGAGACCGAAGGCTTCGATGTCGAACCCTCCGCGACCGCCGGGCTGACCATTCCGTGGCGGATGGGCGACGCGGCGGCTCGGTCCGCGACCGGCGTCCACCTCGTGTGGCTCACCGGTGGGGCGATGGTCCCCGGCGATGAACGCGCCGCCTATGTCGACCACGGACTGGGGCTCGTCGAACGGATCAGCAGCCCCGCCTCGGCGATCTTCGTCGACTGAACGGCGTGGCCCGGCTGCGGTCGGGCCACGCTGCCTCGGTCACCAGTCCCAGGGGTCGTCGTTGACGGTGATGACGATCTTGCCGTCGACGATCTCGGCCGTGCCGTTGAGGTCGAAGGTCACGGTGTCATCGAAGGGTTCGGACTCGTCGAACATGTCGTAGCTGCCGGTCACGAGCGCCTCACCGGAGGTCTCGGAGGAGATCAGCCACGCCGGACCGCCATTCGGACCGGTCGCATCCTCGGGGTTCGAATACTGGTCGGCACCCATGGAGTCATCGGCGACGGTCACCGTCGGATACGATGAGATCGACCAGGTGAGGCCGGTGGCGTCATAGCTGTCGGCCAGCGAGGACCCGAACGGGCACCCGTCGGGCTGGGCGACCGTCTTCTTCGCGCAGCTGTCGATGAGGGTCTTGACCTGCTTGTCGACCTCGCTGCGGAACGCGTCCGAGGGGTGGGCAGCGAGCAGCGGTGTGTCCTCACCCTCCATGTTCGCGTCATCGCCGAGGAAGGCCCGCACCTCGACCGCGTCTGCGGTGATGAGATCGGACTTCTCGGCCAGGTCGATCGTGTAGAGACCGGGGAAGGCCGGCAGGGACAGTGTCGACCCGTCGCTGTCGACGTCGATCCCGTTGACCTTGACCTTCTTGAGGCCGGGAGTATCGACGGTGAGAGTGAGCAGGTCGGGACTCTTGAGCGCCCAGTCGTCGAAGAACAGTGCCTTCTTTCCGGCTCTGTGCAGGGTCAGCGTGCTGTTGCCCTTGGAGCCTCCGACGTCGTAGGTGACTGCGACCGTCGCCGTGTCTCCGGAGATCTCGGCATCCTCGACGGTGACATCGTCGGGCAGTGCCTTGGAGCCGCCGAGGACATCGTTGGTCAAAAGGGTCCGTGACTCCTGAGGAACGTCGACGTCGGCGACCTCGAGGGCACCCTCGGCGTCACCATCGGAGAGCTCCGAGAAGTACTTCTCCACCGTCGCCTCGGGACCGAACATGTGCCCGTTGAGCTGGGTGACGACGATGAGTGCGGCCACGAGGAGGAGGACGGCGCCACCGGCGACGACCGATACGAGCGTCGTCTTCTTCTTGTCGAAGGGTTTGGCCGGGCCCGCGTACGGCTGCGCGGCGTACATTCCCTGCGGAGCCGAGTACGACTGCTGCCCGGCTGAGCCCTGCGGCGTCGAATGGGCCGGCTGGTCGGCGACACCCTGCGGGTAGGCATAAGGCTGCTGGTCGGATGGAGTCGGATGCTGCTGCGGGCCGACCGGGGCGGAGAACTGCCGTGGGCCCTGCGGCGCACCAGCCGGTTGGGCGCCAGGCTGGCTCTGCGACTGGCCATGCGAGCCGAACGCGTCCGGCGATGCGGGCGGACCCTGATGACCGCCGGGCCCCTGTGGTCCGAACCCGCCAGGGCCGTGTGGTCCGACTTCGCCGGGGGCGGGAGCGACCGGCGGTGGCGTCGGGGCGGCGGCTCGAGCCAGATCGGGATGAATGAACGCGAACTGCGGTTCGCTCATGCCCAGGTATGGTCCCCAGTGCGGGTGCACGGTCCGTCCGGCGGCGATCCGTGCCACTGCCGGGAAGGTGAGGGCGAGTCGCGGGCCGAGGGTGCGCGAGAGCACCTCGATGATCCCGCCCCAGAGGGCGAAGATGAGGAACGTCCAGGCCAGGGGGCCGATCCCCGCACGGGCCGCACCGGAACCGCCGAAGAACATGGCCGCCTCGGCGGATCCGGACATCGACAGGTTCGCGGGGATGGCCAGCAGCGACAGCAGGCCCCAGACGAGGCAGAACGCCACCGGCAGCTTCCACGCGGTCGACCACTGCTGCTTGTCCTGCTCGATCACGGTCCAAGCCGGACGCCGGGTGACGGTGGCGACGATCGTTGCGACCAGCACGGCGGCTACGACGACGAGCAGTCCCAGCCACAGCAGCCCGGGAGCCTCACGGCTGAACATGGTGAGGCTCTCGGAGAAGGTGTCCGAATAGGCGCCCAGATCGCCCTGTGCGGTGGCGCTGATTCCGCCGAGGTGGGTCAGCGAGGTGAGGATGAGGCCCATGTTGACGAACGTCAGCGGCACCAGCTGGCCCGGCATCTCGACGGACAGCGGCAGGACGAACAGCGCGACGATCGAGAACACACCCACGCTGAGGGCGAGGTGGATCCAGGTCACCAGCAGAGGCGGAACAGCCCAGCGCAGGAATGGTGCACCGATCGCCTCGGTGCCTTTGAAATGCCCGGCGACACGACCGGCGATGCTCGTGAAGAGGATGACGAGCAGCGGCAGGAAGAACGATCGGACGGTGACCGCCGAGAAGGTGAAGGTGAACGATCCTTCCTCTTCGAAGGCGGAAGCGCGGGCGGCGAAGATGACCTGGAGGAGGAAGAGCACGAGCGTCATCGCCAGGGTCGCGACCCCGATGCGGATCCACGTGGACACCCGGTTGGGTGCGGGGGAGCGGCGTTCGCTCAATTTCGTCATCCACCACAGCAGACCCACGGTGACGATGGTGACAACCAGGGGTGCGCCGGTCGTGAAGATGCCCAGTTGGGCGTTGAAGCTGTCAGGGGCGTTGATGTCCAAGCGCAGCGCCGCCGAACCGAACAGCGACAGAGCCATGAGGATGAACGGCAGGGCGTAGTTGAGGCTGTCGAGGTTGAGGCCGGTCTCCTCGGTCAGGGAGTCGAACTCCGACATCGACGTGAGGATGACTGTGAGGATGATGGAGACGATGATGCCGCCGAGGAGGGCGATCCCCGGCGGGATCAGCGCCGTTTTCCAGGTCGCTCCCTTCGCCAGCGCCGAGGCGAATTTCGACTTCGGGGCAATCGCCGGGTAACTCGGTGGTGCGGGGTAGGGCACAGTACCGGATTGGTCGGGACCTAGCTGGTGAGGGCTTTGCTGGTGAGGGACCTGCTGATAGGGCACCTGCTGGTAGGAGTCTTGCTGGTACGGGGCGACGGTCTGCTCGGTGGTGGGCGTGCCGTCTTCCGGGGGCGCCCAGCGAGCGGTCTCCTCGGTGGCCTCATCATCCTGAGCTGCAGGATCATCCGAAGTCTCGGCGGCGTCCGGAACCTCGTCTTCGGGGCTCTCCTGGTCCTCGGCGGTCTGATCCTTCGGATCCTCGGTGGCGGTCGGTTTCGTCTCGTCGGATTCGTCGTGCATAGCCAGTCCTCAAGTGCAGTTGCCCGACAGCTCCGCAATGTAATTCAAATCGAAACAATCAACGGAGCAGATCAAGCATGTGTAGTTCACAACTTATATTAGGCTGTTAACGCAAGAGAAGTTCCATATTGGGACTTTTTCTGAGATACGGCGTGATCGATCTGGAGTTACGGATGAGTACGAACCCTCCCGGGCGCGGGGATGAGAACGAATGGGACGTCAACGACCGGTCGGGAAGCCAATGGTCCTCGCAGCCCGGATCCCAGCCGGGACCCCCGCCGAGTCCGCAGTCAGGACCTCAGTCGGGCAACGGGTGGGGCACGCCTCCGCCGCCTCATCAGTCTCCTCAGCCGCAGCGCCCCTATATCCAGACCCCGCACTCGCAGAGCGGCCCGTCTCACCGCAACGGTCAGCCTCCTCAACAGCAGAGTGGACCCGCCCAGGCTCAGGGTGCACAAACCTACCCGGCCGGTGGCCAAGCACCTGTCGCAGGAATGCCTCCGCAGCCCGCACGTCAGCAGCCCTACGGCTACGGTCCGGGAGCGTATCAGCAGGCCGGACCGCCCGCGCAGAAGAAGCGCGGCGGAATGATTGCCCTCTTCGCCGTCATCGTGATCGTTCTCGGCGTGGGCATCGGATGGGGAGCGGCGAAATTCTTCTCGAGGGACTCCGAGGACCCGGCCTCCGTCGCCTCCACCGATGAGCCGACGAACGCCGCCAGCGATGACGGTTCGGCTGCGGCCAGCAATTCACCCGAACCCACCGAGACCGAATCGGCTCTACCCGACGACCCGAAGAAGGCACTCAAGCAGCTCGCCGACTCCGACGGACAGACAGCGAAGAGCGAACTCAACGGCAAATGGGTTCCGCAGCTGAGTTCGAAGAAGGTCGGCCTCGAGGCCGAGGGAAAGACCTGGGACGAAGAAGCGATCCTCGAGGAATTCGAAGGGCTGCGCGAGGAGTTCCCCCGCGTGAAGCTCATCTGGTCCGGCGATTTCAGCAGCTTCAAAGAGGACAACTTCTGGGTCACCGTCGTCGGCATCGGCTACGACGACCCCGATGATGCTCTGTCCTGGTGTTCATCGCATGGCCTCGGCCCCGACAGCTGCTACGCCAAACAGCTCAACACCTCCGGCGGCCACGAAGGAACGACTCGCCTGCAGGACTGAGAACCTCCACCGAGGCGGGTCCGGTCACACCCGCAACCGGCGGCTGAATGATGTGCCGTCGGGCCGGCTCAGGCGTGGGCGCGCCGCCGGTTGTTCACCGCGAACACCGCAATGCCGATGACGAGCCAGATCGCGCCGATGACCAGGGCCAACGGATTCGCGCTGACGAGCACTGCGATGAGCAGACCGGCGCCGATGACCGGAATGACGCCGTGGTTGAACCAGTTCGGAGGTTCGTTGCCCTGCTTCTTCACGAGGAAGTATCCGACCACCGAAGCCTGAAGGAAGATGAACGCCGTCAGCGCCCCGACGTTGACGATCGAGGTCAGCTGGTCGAGACCATCGGCACGGGTCGCCGCCCACCCGGCCACGATGACATTGCCGCCGGCGGCCACGAGGATTCCCTTCCACGGCACACCCGTCTTCGGGGCCACCTCGGAGAGGAATCTCGGCACCTGACGGGACCGTCCCATGTCCATGAGGATGCGGGAACCGGCGGCCTGACCGATCATCGCGGAGAACGCCGCGCCCACGGCCTTGGCGAAGGCGAGCAGCCAGTGCAGCCACGGGCCGAGAGTCGAGTCGACGGCACTGTAGTAGGCGGCTCCCTCGAGCGCGGGATCGGCCTGCAGGTCCGCTGGAGTCAACGGTGAGAGCAGACTGCCCACCCAGGTCTGCGCGACGAAGAAGACACCTGCGAGCACGAGGCAGATCAGCGTGGCACGGCCGACGATCCGCGGCCCGCCCTTGGCCTCCTCGGAGAATGTCGCGAGCGAATCGAAGCCGAGATAGGACAGGACAGCCACGGACACGGCGGCGAGAACCGCGGTCACGGAGAACGCATCGACCCCGGACAGCGGCGTCAGCCATCCCCGCGTCGGCCCGTGTTGGACGAGGTAGGCGATGCCGAGGACAAGGACCAGGGCGAGGACGGCCACCTCGGCGAGGACGACCCCGGTGATCACGCGGGAGGCGACCTTGACCCCGGCGAGGTTGAGACCGGTGGTGAGGGTGACGGCGACGGCCACGAACACCCAGACGGGCAGCGCAGGGAAGATCGAGTTCAGGGCGATCCCGGTGAACAGATAGGCGACGGAGGGGATGAAGAGATAGTCGAGGAGGATCATCCATCCGGCGACGAAGCCGGCCGGTTTTCCGATTCCCGCCGAGGCGTAGGCGAACACCGTGCCTGCGCGGGGGACCTCCCGCGACATGCGCATATAGCTGATCGCGGTGAAGGCCATGACGATCGTCGCGACGATGTAGACGAGTGCCACGGCCCCGCCCGAGCGGGCATCGAGGGTGCCGAACACGCCGACTGCGGCCGCGGGACCGATGAAGACGAGTCCGAAGAAGACGAGCTCGCTCAGACCGATCGTCCGTTTGAGCGTCCCACCTCGCGCCGAGGCGGCCGTGCCCTCGGGTGTGGAAGTCTGAGATTCGTTGTCGGACCGGTTGGACCGATCGTCGGAGGTCATATCGTCCATCGTGGTGCCCGTCTTTCGAAGTGTGTGCTTCAACTCTACGCGCAGGTCATGGCGTGGTTTCGAGTCCCCGATAGGATCGGAAGAGACGAAGGAGACCCGGATGACGCATCACCCGCAGATGATCCAGCCCGGAGGGTTCCCGCCGGGAGGTGTGCCTGCGAAGAAACCGTCCGTGGTGCCGGGAATCCTCCTCATCATCGCCGGAGTCCTCGGCCTCGGGGTGGGACTGTGCATCCTCGTCATCCCGATGTTCCTGTTCCTCCTCGGCGGCGGTGGCAACGTCGACGCCTTCGACGATTTCGCCTCCGGCTTCTTCATCACCGGTTTCGTTGTGGCCGTGGTTTCCGTTCTGGTGCTCATCTCCGGGATCGTCCTCACCACCGTCGTCGCGAGAAAGCGGCGTCGAATGCGACCGCAGGTCTGGGTGGTCAGGCCCCCTGGTGGGCCGCCGTTTCAGCAGATTCCCGGAGGACCTCCAACGCCGAGGCGATGATCGGCTGAGCGCCCGAACCGCGGCGGATGCCGGAGAGGATCTTCCGCGACGGCACCGGATCACCGCGCAGCGGCACACGCACCACATCGAAGCCGTCCGGCAGACGTGCCAGACGAGGAATGAGCGCGACCCCGAGCCCCGCCGAGACCAACGACGCCCCTGTCTCCCACTCCCGTGACTGATGAGCCTGTTCCGGTTGGAAGCCGGCAGCCGCACACGCGGTGCGCACCAGGCGGTGATAGGGCGAACCCGACCGGTCGAGGATCCAGGGCTCCTCGGCGGCCTCGCTCAGTGCCACCGTCGACTTCTCCGCGAGACGGTGTCCGACGGGAACCAGCAGATCGAGGCGATCGCTGAACAGCGCCGACTGCTCGAAGCGGGGATCGCTGCGCGGCGGCAGCGGGTCGGTGGCCACGACCACGGCGACGTCGGCATGGTCGGAGATGAGAAGGTCGAAGCACTCCTCGGGGTCGGCTTCGATGATCGTGACCTCGGCGCCCGGGAATCGTTCCATCACCGTCAGGGCTGTCGGTGGAAGCAGGGCGGCCGCGGCAGTGGAGAAGCCGCACAGGCGCAGCCGTCTGGTGCGCGGATCTCGGCCGGTGCCGAGGCCGTCGAGCTCGCCCCGGATCTCCTCCCACCTGGTGAAGAGCTCCTGAGAGCGTTCGAGGAGGAGCTGACCGGCGCGAGTGAGGACGAGTCCGCGACCGCGCGGTTCGACGACGCGCACACCGAGATCTTTCGACAGGCCTCTGAGCTGGTGCGATACGGCTGAAGGGGTGTATCCGAGGCGGTGTGCCGCCTCGGTGAGGGTGCCGACTTCGGCAAGGACCCGAAGGACGTGGAGACGCGGATCGATCATGCAATAGTATTGCACGTTTCGGATGAAGAAGATTCGCTTTTCTTCAGCAGACCTCTGGCGGACACTGGGGGCAGGAGCACGAACTCCACGGTCGCGGTCGGCGAAGGGGCCGACATCAGTCGCGGCCGAGACACGACGAGGTGGTGGACGAATTGACTCTGGCACCAGAGCAGAAGCGGACCGATTCCAGCACGAGCGGACCCGCCGGGTCAGGTGCGGCTGCCGGAACGGGCGGGCACGGCAGGACCGATATCGACCGGCTCATCGACGAACGTGTGCCCGGCTATTCGCTGGCGGCGCCGTTCTACATCAGCCCGGAGTTCTTCGCGCGTGATATCGAGGCGATCTTCGCCTCGACCTGGATCTTCGTTGCCTCTGCTGCCGAAGTGCCCGAGCCCGGTGACTATCTCACGGTCGACATCGGCGCCTACTCCGTCATCGTCATCCGCGATGACGACGATGAGATTCGGGCGCACCACAATGTCTGCCGTCACCGGGGCACTCGCTTGCTCAACGACCTGTCTGGATCGGTGGGCAACATCGTGTGCGGCTACCACCAGTGGACCTACACCCCTGCCGGAGAGCTCATCTCTGCAGGCGTTCAAGCTCCCGGCTTCGACCGGAGCTGCTTCTCCCTGCGCTCGGTGAACCTCCGCGTCATCGGCGGACTCATCTTCATCTGCCTCAGCCCGACTCCGCCCGATGACATCGGCGAGGTGGCCGAGGTCATCGAGCCCTACCTGACAGGGCATGACATCGCCGGTACGAAGGTGGCCGCGCAGAGTGACCTCATCGAGGACTCGAACTGGAAACTCGTCATGGAGAACAACCGTGAGTGCTACCACTGCGAGGCCGGGCACCCGGAGTTGACGTGCACGTTCTTCCCCACCTACGGCTATGAACCCGACGAGATTCCCAAACGCCTGCAGCCGGCCTACCAGCGCTACCTCGACGCCGAGGATCAGCTGCATGCCGACTGTGACCGCAACGGCCTGCCCTATGCACTCGTCGAGGAGCTGAGCGGACGGCCCACCGGATTCCGGATCGAACGAGCCGCTCTCGACGGAAAGGGCGAGTCGTACACGATGGACGGATCGGCCGCCTCGGCGAAATTGTTGGGCGATCTTGACACCTTCGTTCTGGGTCGGGCCTCGCTGCACGTGCAGCCGAATATGTGGTTCCACGCGATGGGTGACCACGTGGTGACGTTCAGCCTGCTGCCGTTGGCCGAGGACAAGACGCTGGTGCGCACGACCTGGCTCGTCCACGCCGATGCGGAAGAAGGCGTCGACTACGACCTCGACAATCTCACGACGGTGTGGCTCAAGACGAACGAACAGGACGCGACCTTCTGTGAACGCGGGCACCTGGGAATCTCGTCGCCGGCGTACGTGCCGGGCCCCTACGCACCTACCGAATCGCAGGTCGATGACTTCGTCACCTGGTACATCGAACGGCTCAAGGCCCATCGAGAACAGCGAACCGTGCTGTTGGAAGGTGCTGATCGGCGATGAGGTACCGTCATTCGACATTCGCCCAGGCTGCATCCGCGCCTGTGGGCAAGGCGACGTTCCGAGTGCCCACTCGCGGCAGGCGACCTGGACTCGCGGCCGCCGCCCCGCCGGTCTTCGATCAGGCAGTCGAGCCCGCGCTCGCCGCGCCGGTCGAGCGGATGCCCGCTGAATCGGCTGGCCCCATGTTCACCGAACTTCAGCTCGATCCCGAACTGCTCACCGGTCCCGTCGAGGTCACCGGCATCGCCCAGGTGACCCACGATGTGAAGACCTTCGAGCTGCGGGCGGGATGGATGACCGCCGTCGACTTCGCGCCGGGCCAGTACGTGACGATGCGCATCCCCGAGCTCGGCCTCGAGCGCTGCTACTCGATCTCCTCGGCGCCCTTCGGTACGAACATCTTCACCATCACGGTCAAGCGCGTGGCCGGGGGAGTGGTATCGACCCATCTGCACGACAACGTGCGGGTCGGCGACCAGCTGCACGTGGACGGGCCGTACGGGCTGTTCAGCACGAGCTTCCATCAGGCCGAACGGCACCTCTTCCTCTCCGCCGGCTCCGGAATCACTCCGATCATGTCGATGGTGCGCAGTCTGCTGGCCAGACAGGGAGGGCTCGGCACCGACATCGTCTTCGTCCACAGCGCCTCGACGCCGCTCGACATCATCTTCCGCGCTGAGCTCGAACAGCTCGCTGAGGTCGCCGGAGTCAGCGTCACCATCCTGTGCTCCCGGGATTCCGAGGCCGAGACCTGGGCAGGTCGCAGGGGTCGGATCGATGCGCCCACCCTCGCCGAGGTGGTCCCCGACGCGGCTGACCGCGAAACCTTCGTGTGCGGGCCGGGTCCGTATATGGACGCGGTACGGCCCCTGCTCGCCGAGGCGGGGGTGGCGTCGGCGCGAATGCATGAGGAGTCGTTCGTCTTCGCCACTTCACCTGCCGACCGTTTGGCCAAGGCCGGAGCGAGAGCCAAAGCTGCCGGAGCCGGCGTCGTCGGCGGCACTGGAGTGAGCCACGCCGTCGAGTTCGCTGTCTCCGGGCGGGTTGTCGACTGTGATGAGTCCACGACCGTGCTCGACTCTGCTCTGGACGCTGGACTGTCCGTGCCCTCTTCCTGCTCGGAAGGCGCGTGTGGAACCTGCAAGTCCGTGCTCATCAGCGGGGAAGTCGAGATGAAGCATGTGGGAGGAATCCGGCCGAAGGAGATCGCTGCGGGCAAGTTCCTGCCCTGCTGCTCGACCCCGCTGACCGACCTCGTCATCGACAGGTGAGCTGCCTGCTCAGTGCTTGAGCTTCGTCTCCTTCAGCCCATAGGTGCCGAGGACGTAGGGTTCGAAGCCGACGACATCCCGGCTCATTCCGTACAGTGCCCGCTGGTAGGCGATCGGTACGATCGGGGCGTCGTCGGCGACCTGCTGCTGGATCTGGGCGTAGAGCTCGTTCTGCATCTTCGGGTCCTCTTCGGCCACGGCCTGCTCGGCCCATTTCTCCACATCGGAGTTGGCATATCCCGAACGCACTCCCGAGTCGTCGGTGACGGCGAGGAAGTTGATCATCTGCGAAGTGTCAGAAACGTCGGAGGTCGCATAGCTGACCTGAACTTGGAAGTCGCCGTTCGTGCGGTTCGTCGTCAGAGTCGCGTCGTCGAGCTTTTGGACGTGAACGGTCAGGCCGATGTCCTGCCACGCCTGCTGGGCGATCTGCGCCAGCAGCTCACGATCAGCGACACCCGAGGGAATCTGAATGGTGATGTCGATACCGTCTGGATGATCAGACTCCTTGACCAGCTGTTTGGCCTTCTCCATGTCGAACTGGCTGCTGTCGACCTTGTCCGAATGACCGGCGAGACCCGGTGAGATGAACGAAGTCGCGGGCTCGGCATAACCGGCGTAGACCACCTCGACGATGGACTTGCGATCGACCGCATATGACATGGCACGTCGCAGCTTGGGATCGTCGAGCCCCTTCTCCTTGTTGTTGATGTTGAAATAGAGGATCTTCGTCGAGGTGAAAGCCCGGGCATTGATGTCCTGTGAGCGCGAGAGCTGACTCATGCTCAGCGGTGCCGGTTCCTGATTGATATCGGCCTGACCTCCCTGCAGCTGCAGGCGACGAGTATTGTCATCGGCAACGACGTTGAAGGTCACGGAATCCAGTGAGGGCGCCCCGTCCTCCCAGTAGTCCGGATTCTTCACCAGTTCGAGGCTCTGTCCTTTATTCCAATTGCCGACCTCGAACGGCCCAGTGCCGTCTGCGTGCGCTGCCATGTACTCGGCGTCGTGTCCGCCGAAGTCGTCAGGGTAGATCGATGCGGCGAACAGTGCCATATAGCTGGGCAGGGGACCCCACGGCTGCTTCAGATCAATGCGCACCGTGTGATCATCGACCTTCTTCACGTCTTTGATCGGGTCGAACTCTGCTGCCCAGAGATTGTTCTCATCCTCCTGATCCCGCGCATAGTTCAGCGAGAAGACGACATCGTCGGCGTCGAGGGTCTTGCCGCTGTGGAATTGCACTCCCTCGCGCAGGTGGAAGGTCCAGGACATCTTGTCCTTCGATTCCTCCCAATCGGTTGCCAGACCCGGTTCGACCCCGGACCCGTCGGGTTTGTTGAGTGTGAGAGTCTCGTAGACCTGCTGCAGCGTCCAGATATCCTCATTCTGGGTCGTTGTCGGTGGCAGCAGAGTTGTAGCATCCGCGGCACGAGCGAAGACGAGGTCGCCCCCGGGCCGGGCGGTCTTCTCTCCGCCAGAACCGCACCCTGCGAGGACCAGGAGGCAGGCGCAGAGCGCGGCAGTCACCGCTGTGAATCTCTTGGCCGTCACCTTTCTCCTCCTCGGATCCGATCGAGGTAGGCGCTGTCGAAAGTCGGGATCGCCTTCAGCAGCGTCTTCGTGTAGTCGTCGCGCGGTGACGCGAAGATCTCCTCGGTGGTGTTCTCTTCGACGAGACGGCCGTTGTGGATGACGTAGATCCGCTCGCACAGCTTCCTGACGACCGCCAGGTCATGGGAGATGAAGAGGATCGACAGGTCGAGTTCCTCGCGCAGTCGGGCGAAGAGTGCGACGATCTCTGCCTGAACACTGACGTCGAGGGCGGAGACGGCCTCATCGGCGACGATGATGCTGGGCTCGACGGCCAGCGCTCGGGCGATCGCCACCCGCTGCCTCTGGCCGCCCGACATGGCGGTCGGGGTGCGCTCGAGAAACTCCTCGGGCAGCCGCACCATCTCCATGAGCTCCGCGCATCTGGCCCGCAGGGCGGCACCGGAGGCGAGACGATGGTGGCGGATCACCTCGGCGAGGGTCGCTCGCACCGTGTAGCGGGGGTCGAGGGAGGCGAAAGGGTCCTGGAAGACCATCTGCACGATCCGCCACTGTGCGCTCGTGCGTTTCTGTGCGAACTCCCGACCGTCGACGCTGACCTTTCCGTCGTATTCGCGTTGGAGTCCGCAGATGACTCGGGACAGGGTCGATTTTCCCGAACCCGATTCGCCGACAAGTCCGACGATCTCTCCCGGACGGACATGCAGGTCGGCGGAATCCACAGCGGTGAAGGCGCGGTCACCACGTCCGAAGGTGACGGTGACGTTCTCGGCGCGCAGGCCGCGCGCCGGCGCAGTCTGAGTCTCGGTCATCGTGTCTCCTCGGCAGGGCCCGCATCGTCAACGCCCTCATCGATGCGCGGAGTCGCTGTCAGCAGTCGACGCGTGTACTCCTCCTGGGGATCGTCGAAGACCTCCTGCAGCACACCGTGTTCGACGATCTGCCCGTCCTTCATCACACTGATCGACGAGCACAGCTGAGCGACGACCGCGAGGTCATGGGTGACATAGAGCAGACCGAGGCCCTCGTCCTGCTGCATGGTGCGGAAGAGATCGAGCACCTGCGCCTGAATCGTCACGTCGAGCGCAGTCGTCGGTTCGTCACAGAGCAGCACCTGCGGCTCCTGCGCCAACGCCGCCGCGATCATCACACGCTGACGCATTCCACCCGAGAGTTGGAACGGGTAGTGCCTGGCTCTGCGGTCGGGGTCGGTGATGCCGACACGGTCCATGAGCTCAACGGCGAGGTCGTGAGCCTGCTTCTTCGACAGTCCTCTGCGCTCGGCGATGGCATCGGTGATCTGCCGGCCGACCTTCATCACCGGGTTGAGTGCGATGGCCGGTTCTTGGAACACCATCGAGATGCCGGTGCCGCGGATGCGCTGATCGAATCGTCCGCCCGGACCGGATGTGAGGATATTGCGACCGTCGAACCGGATCTCTCCGTCGACGACGGAGGCGCCGGGCGGGAGCATTCCGAGAATGCTGCGCAGCGTCATCGACTTGCCCGATCCCGATTCGCCGACGAGACCCATCGGCTCACCGGCCTCGAGGCTGATCGACACGTTGTCGAGGATCCGGCGCCGTCCGGCCTCTCCGTCGACGTCGACGGTGAGGGAGTCCACTTCGAGGATGGGCATGATCACCTCTTCGGCTTCAGTGTGTTCGTCAACCCGTCGCCGATGAGCGCCAGCGCGAATGACACGATGACGACGGCGAACCCCGGCCACAGGATGAGGCCGTAGTTGCCGGTGCCCATGTACTGCTGGCCGTCGTTCATCATCTGACCCCAGTCGGCGGTCGGTGGGACGATGCCCATGCCGAAGTAGCTGAGGGTGACGACGACGCCGATGTTGAGCACGATGTCACTCATCGCATAGATGACGCCCTGGCTGACGGTGTTCGGAATGATGTGGCGGGTGAGGATCCGGGGAGTGCTCAGACCCGAGGCACGGCAGGCGGAGATGAACTCCTGCTCTCTGAGCACGAGCACCTCGCCGCGGACTATGCGGGCGTATGCCACCCAGGACACGGCGCTGATGGCGACGAAGATGCTGCCCATTCCGTTGCCCATGACGAAGACGAGCACGATGACCAGGACGTAGAAGGGGAAGGCCGAGACGATATCGGCCAGACGCATGATGACGATGTCGACCCAGCGGCCGAAGTACCCGGCCAGCGAACCGAGGATCGTGCCGAGGATGAAGGGCACGATGACGGCGACGACGGCGACGATGAGGTCGACGCGACCGCCGTGAAGGAAGCGGGAGAGGACGTCTCGCCCGAGCTGATCGGTGCCCAACGGGTGCGCGATCGAAGACGGGGCGAAGGTATTGAGCAGGTCCTGCCGATTGGGGTCGCCGGTGACGAAGAGCGGTCCGATGGCGAGCAGCAGGACCATCGCACCGAGGATGACCGCGCCGATCCACAGCTGCAGATTGTGCCGTCGCAGGAACGCCGGCAGGGGAAGCGTGAATCGCGCGGTCGGCGTCGCTCGGGACGCGGTGCCACCGCGAGTCCGCGGCGGCTTTCCGCCGGCGCCGCCGGCGCCTGTGTCGGCAGGTGATGAGGTTATCGGTTCGGTCATCAGGCCCCCAGCCGCACGCGTGGATCGACGAGGCTGTAGACGACGTCGGTGAGCAGATAGACGAGGACGACGAGGACACCGAAGATCACGGTCAGAGCCTGCACGACGTCGTAGTCGCGGGCGAGGACCGCTTCCATGAGGAGTGAGCCGACTCCGGGGATCGCGAAGACGTTCTCGACGACGAGCGCACCGCCGACAAGGTGGCCGACCTGGATGCCGAGGATCGAAACACCCGTGATTCCGGCGTTGCGGAAGGCATAGTCGATGACAGTCCGCTTCCTGCTCAGCCCCTTCGACAGAGCGAAGTTCGTGTACTCGGCTGACATCGAATCGTTCAGTGCCGCCGTGAGGCTGCGGATGAGGACGGGGCAGATCGTCAGTGCGACAGCGAGGCCGGGCAGGACGAGGGAATAGAGGTGCTCACCGAAGTTGCTGCCGTAGCCGCCGACGGGGAAGATGCCCAGGTTCACACCGAGGACGAGGATCAGCAGGGTGCCGACGAAGAACGCCGGCATGCCTTGGACGGTGGCGGCGAAGACCCTCGACACGATCGCCGAGGCGGCTGATCGCTTCGCGGCCACCCATAGGGAGAGCGGGACGGAGATGACGACGGCGAACACCAGAGACACGAGCATGAGCAGCAAAGTGGCCGGCATCCGCAGCGTCAGCAGCTCGAGGACTGAGGTCTGGAAGATGAACGACTGCCCGAAGTCACCGACGAGGAGGCCTGCGAGGAACTGGAGGTATTGGATGATCATCGGTTCGTCGAGACCCCAGGCCTGACGAAGCTGAGCAACATTCTCCGGTGTGGCTTTGTCGCCGAGATATGCGGCGGCCGGATCGCCGGGTGCCAGTTTCATGAGGATGAAGGACAGCGTGGCGACACCGAGGACGATCGGAATCATCAGCAGCACACGCCGGAGGATGTACTTGCCCACACCCACCCCTTCGCAGTGTGACCGGGATTACACTTGTCATTCTATTCGCAACAGATCTTGTCGTTGCGATGCGGGAATCGGCGTGTCGACCTCTATGCAGCGGCGATGGCGGAGACGATCGTCTGGATCTGCGGAATGAGCTCCTCGAGGGTGCGGCCCTGCCTGTTCAGCCACTGATCGAGCTGCGCGGCGGACAGGACTGCCATGACCGCCTCGGCGCGGGTCCGGACCGGATCGGACGGATTCGCATCCGACGCCTCGGGAGCCGTGGCCGTCCACATCTCGGCGATGAGGATCTCCACGTGGCGTCGCCAGAAGGGGTAGCTCTGCCGGTCGAACCGGCCTTTCGGCGAGCTGCTCTCGGTGAGGAGGACGAGGTCGAGGTTGCCGGCGATGTGCCGCAGGTACGCATCGACGAAAGCGGTGAGGCGCTCGCCCCCTGGAGCACCCGGGCCCAGAGGAGGAGGGCCCTGGAGCATGCGGGAGTGCATGTCCCGGACCCGGTCGTCGAGCAGAGCCGAGGCAATCCCAGGTTTGTCGGTGAAGTTGCGGTAGAGAGTGCCCTTGCCGACCCCCGCTCGCCGGGCCAGCTCATCCATCGTCAGCCCGTCCACTCCCTTGTCGGCCAGGAGGTCGGTCGCGGCATCGAGGATCTTCCGACGATTGCGCTGCGCATCGGCGCGCAGAGGAGCCTGCGCGGGAACCAGCGGGAGAAATTTCCCGTTCCCTCTTCCATAATCGGACTGCGGTCCGTTAATGTCGTCCATATACGGACTATAGTCCGGATCGGAATCGACTTCGAGGAGGCAGCAATGACATCGATCATCGTCAACGAACACGGGGGACCCGAAAAGTACGAGGTCACCGACGACTCACCAGCGGGTGCTGCTGCGCCGGCCGATGGTCAGCTGCAGGTCGGCCTGAGTCTGGCCGGGGTGAATTTCCTCGACGTCGTCCAGCGCCGCGGAGGAACACCGGTCACGGCACCGTTCGCCCCGGGAGTCGAAGGGGTCGGCACGGTCACCGCCGTGGGTGCCGGAGTCGACGGCTTCTCCGTCGGCGAACGCGTCGGCTGGATGACCGGTGGACAGGGCAGCTTCTCATCCACTGCCCTCGTCAGGACGGACAAAGCCGTTCCACTGCCGGACGATATCGATGACGAGACCGCGGTTGCCGCTCTCATGCAGGGCATCACCGCCCACTACCTGACCACGAGCACCTTCCCCATCTCGGCCGGCGACGTCGTGGTCATCCACGCCGCGGCCGGCGGGCTCGGGCAGATGCTCACGCAGATCGCCGCGGCCAAGGGAGCCACCGTGATCGGCACGACCTCGACCGAAGAGAAGGCCGAGATCGCCCGAGCCAATGGCGCCGCCCACGTCTTCGGCTACGACGACTTCGCTGAGAAGGTCCGGGAGGTCTCAGACGGAGAAGGAGCCTCGGTGATCTTCGATGGCGTCGGCGCGACGACCTTCGAGGGCGACCTCAAGGCCCTGCGCACTCGCGGGACCCTCGTCGTAGTCGGCAATGCCAGCGGCCCCGTTCCCGCCGTCGACGTCAACACCCTCAGCGCCTCCGGCTCCCTCTTCCTCACCCGACCGACCGTCGTCGACCACGTCAGAACGCCTGAGGAGCTGCGCTCGCGCACCGACGAGATCTTCGAATGGATCCGCAGCGGAGACCTCACCGTTCACATCGGGGACCGATTCCCCCTCACCGAGGTGGCCGCCGCCTTCACAGCGCTCGAATCCCGGGCGACGACCGGAAAGATCATCCTCGAACACTGATCGAGGAGGAGCAGAGACTCACCGCAGCACGAACCCGGGCACGAGATCATCGAGCGGGTCGACCTCGAACGTCGAGGTGGCCACCCGGTGGGCGCTGCCGGTGACGACCGGGATGACGCCGTCGGCGGTCTCTTCGAGCACTCGCGCCCGGAATCGAGTGCCGACGATCGACTCATGGACGAGCGTCCGCCCCGGGCGAAGCTCACCGGCGGCGTGCAGAGCGGCGACTCGAGCCGCCGTTCCCGATCCGCACGGCGATCGGTCGACCTGACCGTCGGCGAAGACCGTGACATTGCGCTGATGCAGTTCGCCGCTCGGCAGAGTGCCGAACCGGTCGACGAAGATCGTGCCGTAGACACCGGAGAGCCTGTCATCCTCGGGGTGAACGGTGTCCGGATGATCGGCGAGACCCGCCTTGACCTCCCTGCCCAAGGCGATGAGCCCGGTGAGATTCTCGGGCACGACTTCACGACTCAGCTCACCGAGGCGGCCCACCTCGCCGGCCTGAGAGGAACCGGCGGCAGCACCCAACTGAGCGACGTCGACGAGCGCATAGATCGCCCCGCCCCATGCGAGGTCGACCGCCACCGGGCCCAGGCTCGTCTCCACTGTGAGTCCCGAGGCGACGAGCCGGCTGGGCACGTTGACGAAGTCCACCGAGGTGGCCCGCCCCTGCGCGTCGGTGTGCACCTGCGCGCGCACCCGCCCCGAGGGCACGTCGATCATGACCTCCGTGGTCCCGGACGGGTCGACGGCGACGATCCCGGCTGACACCGCCCATGCGCCGAGCGCCATCGTCCCGTGGCCGCAGGCCGTGGAGAAGCCGTCCTTGTGCCAGAACAGCACCCCGAATTCGGCCCCGTCGTCATCGGGTTCGGTGATGAAACCGCCGTACATGTCCGCATGACCGCGCGGCTCGAAGCACAGCAGCCTGCGCAGATCATCGGCCGCCGACCCGGGTACAGCCAGTTCCCGTCGTTCTGCCACACTGCGACCGGGTATCTCGAGCGGGGGTTCGGCGACGATCCGGAACGGTTCGCCGGCGGTATGGAAGTCGACACTCGTGCAGGTCGTCGTCACAGTCTCCGTCACAGCCCCATTCCCACTCTCAGCCCTTCCAGCACCGCCGCATGCACATTGCGGGAGGCGACGGCATCACCGATCCGATACAGCGCGAACGTCGGCCCCGCCTCGGCGGAGGTGGTGGCGGAGGTGGTCGTCGGTTCCGCGACTGCCGTCGCACCTGGGTGAGTGCTCGTCACACCGACGTATTCCGGCTGCGGGCGTCCGTGGACCCACGCCTCGAGGTCCGTCGCCCCGTGGTTAGCCGACCGCAACTTGAGTTCGAAATAGACCTCATCATTGGGCGTCGTCCCGAAATCGACGACCACCGCATCGGTGACGACCTCCGTCTCCCGATCCGAATAGTCGTTGCGCAGCATCGCCACGATCTCCTTCCCTTCGATCCGCGGCTTCCTCGCCAAACGCTCGCCGAGGCGGACCTCGACACCGAATTCGGAGAACACCTGAAGATAGGCGGGAGAGTTCATCGACCCCACATCGATGCCGATCGTGCGTTCTGGGCTGACATAGGTGACCTGCTGACCGGCCCGAGCCAAGCGTTCGACGGCGTCGAGCGCCGGGTAGAACCCATGATCGTCGAAGACGAGCACCCGCTGCTTCGACTTGAGCCGGTCGTCCATGACGTCCCAGACGTCGAAGCTCGGGCCCTGCTCACGGAAGGGATACCCCGCATCGGGAACCCCTCCGGTGGCGACGATGACGACGTCGGGGGCGAGTGCGAGGATGTCGTCCGCCTCGGCGAAGGTGTTCAGTCGCAGGTCGACACCGTGCTTCCTGCACTGCTGGACACGCCAGTCGATGATGCCGATGAGGTCGCGGCGGCGCTGCGAGCGGGCGGCGATGCGGACCTGCCCGCCGGGGGCGTCCTCGGCCTCGAGCAGGGTCACCCGGTGCCCGCGCACGGCAGCGACACGTGCGGCCTCGAGCCCGGCCGGACCGGCACCGATGATGACGACATGCTTGGGTCCGGTGGTGACGTCATGGGGAACTTCCTGCGGCAGGTCGGCCTCCCTCCCGGTGGCGGGATTGTGGATGCAGGTGGCCGAACCGGAGGTGTAGATCGAGTCGAGGCACATGTTCGCGCCCACGCAGGGGCGAATATCGTCCTCACGGCCTTCGGCCACCTTGCGCGCCAGGTGCGGGTCGGCCAGCTGCGCCCGAGTCATCCCGACGAGGTCGAGGCAGCCATCGGCGATCGCGAACCGTGCGGTCGCGGCATCGGAGATGCGTGCGGCGTGGAGGACGGGGATGTCGATGGCCTCGCGGATGCGGCGGCAGGTCTCGAGCCAGGGCGCCGAGGGGGTGCCCATGCCGGGGATCGCCTCGGCGAGCTGACGGTCGGAGTTGATCATCCCGACGTTGAGGTTGAGGAAGTCGATGCCGTGATCGGTGTAGGTCCGGAGGATCTCAGTGGCCCTCGCTTCGTCCATGCCGTCTTCGCGGCGCTCGTCGACTGCCATGCGGATGCCGAGGACGAAATCGTCGGGTACGGCCGCGCGTACGGCGTCGATGATGCGCATAGGGAACTTGATGAGATTCTCCAGTTCGCCGGAGAATTCGTCGTCGCGGTCGTTGAGCCACGGGGCGAGGAAGGCGTCGAGCAGGTGA
The DNA here is from genome assembly GCF_025506275.1 of Brevibacterium permense. Classification (GTDB taxonomy): domain Bacteria; phylum Actinomycetota; class Actinomycetes; order Actinomycetales; family Brevibacteriaceae; genus Brevibacterium; species Brevibacterium permense_A. The sequence continues at coordinate 109,175 of NZ_QYCP01000088.1, read as the reverse complement.
CCGGCGTGCATGACCTCGAGTCCGTCGAATCCGGCGGCTGCTACGCGTTCGGCGGCGGAGGTGAAGTCCGCGACGATGCGATCCATATCGAAGTCCTCGAGCGCCTTGGTGAACGACCGGTGCGCCGCCTCCCGGGTCCGAGAGGCCGAGACCAGGGGCAGCCAGTCGCCGGCGAAGTTCGAGGATCGGTGGCCCAGGTGGGTCGCCTGGATCATGATCGCCGCGCCCTCGTCGTGGCAGTCTCCAGCGATCGCGGACAGCCACGGAACCACCTCGTCGGTGGACAGGTCGATATTGCCGAACGCGGCCGGTGAATCCTTCGACACGATGGCCGAACCGCCGATCATCGTCAGTCCGACGCCGCCGCGGGCCTTCTCCCGGTGATAGAGGCGGTAGCGGTCCTTCGGCATGCCGAGTTCGGTGTACGCGGGCTCGTGCGAGGTCGAGACGATGCGGTTGCGAAGCGTGAGTCTGCCGAGTTCGAAGGATTGGAGCAGCGGATCGGCGGACACATCGGTCGCAGACGTGGTCGGTGCGGGGGTGCCGGTTGCGGGGTCGGCGGTCATGGGTTCCTCCTTCATTGCAGGAACGTCATTGTGGATACGACTCCGTGGGGAGTCCGGATGGGTAATCGGTTACCGACTACTTAGTTCAATGGTGCGATCTCGCGGTTATGCTGTCAATAGTCGGCGACCAGGATTCGAAGGGGAGTGTGCGATGGAGCGCGTGAGACCGCAAGCCGAATCTCTGCGCGAGCAGGCATTGGGCATCATCCGCGATGCCATCACCTCAGGTGAGCTCGCCGAGGATCGCATCTATTCGGCCGCGGGCCTGGCCAAGCAGCTCGGCATCTCACTCAGCCCGGTGCGTGAGGCGATGATGGCGCTCGTCACCGAGGGGACTGTCGAAGCCGTGCCCAATCGCGGCTTCCGCCTGGTCACCATCACCGAGGCGGACCTCGAGGAGATCATCGCGATCCGCGTTCTCCTCGCGGTCCCCGCCGCCCGCAGCCTGGCCGAGGCCGGCAGCGATGACATCGTCGGTCGCGGCCTGAATGCTGACGGCGTGCAGGCGGTGACGGACGGGTCGGTGACCGAGACCGGCGAGGCCACGACCAAGGCCGACGCGGTCACCCGACTGCGCAGTCTCGCCGAGGCGACCGTGGACGCGGCCGAGGCCGGCGAATTTGCCGAGTTCTATACGCAGGACCGCAGGTTCCATGAGGCTCTGCTCGAGCACGGCCTCGGCGGGCGTGCCGCCGCGATCAGCCTGCGCCTGCGCGATCAGTCGCGCCTCTACCGACACCAGGATCAGATCGGGGCCATCGCTGTCGATTCCGCTCGCGAGCTGCCGAGGATCGTCGACCTCATCGAGTCCGGGGACGCCGCCGAGGCGGCCGACCTCGTCACGTCGAACCTCTACTTCTTCAAACGCGTCCCGGCCACGGCGGACGGCGAAGGCTGATTCGTCACTGTCGAGCTTTGCACCTTTCGACAGACGCGCTGCGGCTTGAACGAGGCGATTGCGGCGCCGTTGCATCAATGCGACCTGGCGAATCGGTACACCTTCTTCTCAACTGCACAGGGAGGAACGTGAGCAGTTCAGAGAAGACAGTGCCAAAAGACCCTTGGCTGCCTGCCCACGCCCACGAACCGCACCGAGAAACGACGAAACGACGCTGGGCCGCCCTGTAACGGGACGGCCCAGCGTCGTTGCACTCGATCAGGCATCGCAGCCGATCAGGTTCTCACCTCGCTCAGGCGGGTGCCTTGTCGGGGTCGATGTCGACGATCGGCATGGACTCGATGTCCATGTCCGGGTTGTCGGCCTGGGTGCGGGCCAGCTCTTCGGCCTCCTCGTGGGTGTTCACCGTCGGGAACGAGCCCGGCAGCGGCCGGTGCGCCGATTCCTTCATGAGCAGCACCGCGACGAGTGCGACGACCGAGAAGAACATGATGTAGAACGCGGGCATGTACGAGTTGCCGGTGACATCGATGAGCGCCTGGGCGAACAGCGGTGTGGTGCCTCCGAACAGAGAGACGCCGAGGTTGAACGTCAGACCCATCGCACCGTAGCGCGACGCGGTCGGGAACAGAGCCGGCAGGGTCGAGGCCAGGCAGGCGATGTAGAACCCGGCGGGCAGGGCGACCATGAACAGAGCCACCATCACTGCCCACATCTCACCGATCTGCATGACGGCGAAGGCGGGAACGATGAGGACGATCGTCATGATGGCTGCTGCCAGGAAGACGAACTTGCGGCCCAGCCTGTCGGAGAGCTTGCCGATGAGCGGCAGGCACAGCGACATGATGACGAGGACCGGGATCGTGGCCACGGCCGCCTGGACGTTCGAGACCTTGACGGTCTCCTCCAGGTAGGTGGGCATGAAGCTCGTCAGCGCGTAGCCGACCGTCTGGGAGCCTGCGACGACGGCGATGCCGATGAGGATCTCTTTCCAGAAGTGGCGGATGACGCCGATGAGGCCGTGGCGGGCGTACTTGTCGTCCTTGACCTTGACGTCGCGGCCGGCTTCTTCGCTCGATTCGAAGCTCGGGGTCTCCGGGATCTTCAGGCGGAACCAGATGGCGACGGCGCCGAGCGGGATGGCGATGAGGAACGGGATCCTCCAGCCGCCGTCGAGCATGGCGTTCTCGCCGTTGATGGACGTGGTGATCACGGTCGTGAGAGCCACAGTTCCGGCACCGGCGGCGAAGCCCAGGTAAGAGCCGACATCGAGCCACGAGGCCCAGTAGCCGCGGGACTTGTCCGGAGCGAACTCCGAGACATAGGTGGTGGCACCGGCGTACTCGCCGCCGGTGGAGAAGCCCTGGATCATCTTGAGCAGGTAGAGGGGGACGATCACCCACAGGCCGACCTGGGCCGCGGTGGGCAGGACGCCGATGAGGGCGGTGGCGGTGGCCATCGTGGCCATCGTGAAGAACAGGACCTTCTGGCGGCCGATCTTGTCACCCAGCGGTCCGAGCACCATGCCGCCGAGCGGGCGGACGAGGAAGGACACGGCGAAGCCGAGGAGGGTCACGAGCAGACCCATCTGTCGGTCCATGCCTTCGGTGAAGACGGAGGTCATCGTCACGGCCAGGTAGCCGTAGACACCGAAGTCGAACCATTCCATGAAATTGCCGACGGTGGTGCCGCCGATGGCGGTGCGGATCGATTTGGTTTCGACGACGATGCAGTCATCGGCCTCGAACCGCTTCTGTTTCTTTATTGCACGCCGTTCCTTGCGGGTCGGCTTCTTGTCTTTCTGCGCGGGTCTGTCGTGGCCTTCTGACATCAGTGGTTCCTCGTTTCAGCTGCTGCTAGGCAAGTTGCAGGGCCGAGTCGCCGGAATGGTGCGAACTCTGCGCGGCAGTTGCTGTCGAATTTCGACAATGCAGAACATCCTTGCTTGGTACTCAGGGAGTGTCAATAAAAATTGTGACACAGTTCACGCCGAATGCGCCCGGGGGTAGTTGCCTTCGTTGAATTTCGTCAATCGGTCACGAAAATACGCAAAATAGATGTTGGTTAATTCTCAGTGTCACTTGTCCAGTGATGTTGTCGGTTGAGGCTGACGGGCACGGCGCAGATGGATGTAGACGATCCCTAAGGTGCACTGGGGGTTTCGGGCTCGGACGGCGGGCCAGGGTCGTCGCTGGGTTCCGGGTCGGAGGGAGAGCCGGGGTCGGTCGGCGTCTCGGGCTCGGAGGGAGTGCCGGGCTCGGACGGCGTCCCGGGATCGTCGGTGGGCTCCGGCTGGGAAGGCGTATCGGGCGACTCCGGCTCATCCGGTGTCGACGGCTCCTCCGGGGTCGTGGGGTCATCGGAGTCGGAGGGGCTCGACGGGGAATCGGAAGTGGTCGAGCCGGGGGAGTTCTCGGGTGATTCGGCGGACCGGTCTCCGGCCCTGCTCGTCTTGCCGGTATCCGCATCGCGGCTCTCGCCGCGCCGACTCGGTGTATCGTCTCTGTGCGCCGCGTCAGGGGATGCGGAACCGGCAGGCCCGGTTGAGGCTCTCGTTGTGTCGCTTGCGCCGGCGGTGCTCGTCGGGTCAGGTGCTGAGCCGGTGCCTGCATCTGTGACGCTGTTTGTGCGAGGGCCCGGTTCGGAAGCCTCGTGCGGCAGGATCGCGAACCCGAGAAGAGTGCAGAGTAGGCCGAGGCACGCGGCAATCAGAGGAATGAGCACCGGCTTGGGCAGCGTGAACTTCGCGTTCTCGTCGTGGTCGGTCGGGCCATCGGGCGCGGCCGAAGGGTGGTTTGCCGAGTGCGCTGAAGCCGAAGGCGCTGCCGTCGTCTGCAGAGCTGCCGCTGCGGCCGTGGTCGGTTCGTCAATGGTCTCTGTCGAAGGCTCGCCGGTTGCCTGTGGAGCTTCGGGGGCGGGCGTGGCAGCGGAGGTCGCTGAGGCGTCGGCGCTGGCCTCTCCGGAGTATGCGGAGTCCGGTGGTTCGGCTGCAGCGGGGAGTTCATCGGTGTCGGCCGAGCCTGCGGCTGCCGCCTCGGTGTCGAGACCGGCCTGGGGCACCGCGACGAAGGTGTCGGAGAGGCGTTCGATGAGTATCGGCGAAGTGAGTACTGCAGGAACGAGCTCGGCGCGGTCGGCGATCGAACGCGGCCCGTCAGCGGGACGAGTCTGCGCCCAGGTGTTCTCAAGCTCCTCGTGGGCCCGAGCGGTGAGTCGCTCTGCTGTGGCTGAGGTGATGCCGAGCAATTCGGCGGCCGACTGTGCCGACTGGCCCTCGACTTCTCGCAGCCAGAGGATCCGCTGCCAATTGTCGGGCAGCGATGAAAACGCGGAGGCGATGAGGGCACGGGAGGAGAGATTTTCCGGTTCTGCTTCGGCGAACTCGGGCGATGACGCGGCGGAGTCCTCGTCGGCTTTCCAGCCGATCTCGTCACGGATGAGGGCGGCAAAGCCCGAGGTCCTATCGGCGGTGCCGTCAAGCAGCGATTTCAGGATCGCAAGGAAGGCTGCGTCGGCCCGAAGGCGCGGGTTCGGCGTATCTGCGGCGGTCAGAGCCGCAGCGGAGGCGATGTGGCGACGATAGAGTTCTGAGAAAGCTCCGGTGGTCCCCGCGTCGATGAGGGAGAAGAGCTCCTCTTCCGTGAAATCGGCGAGAGAGTCTCCAGGGAGATGTTCGTTCTTGTCCATCGTGTCCTGTGTCACTGGGAGTCGATCGGCTGCCCGCATTGTGTCGGTTCGACAGCGAGGGGGAAGATCGCTCGAATGCAGGTCGGACGGGCTTGAAGACGTCCACACCGAGGACCGTAGCGTATTGATCGGAATTTCGCATTCTGAATCACTCAGTGAGTCAGGAATGGGTCATGATGCAGTCATCAATCTAAGTGCTGCGAGGTCGTGGGAAGTCGCAGATGGAAGCGACGCAGTGTCGGAGGAAGCATGCACAGAGTGCTGAAGCGAGCCCTCAGCTCCGAACGACGCGATAGGTCGCGAGGCCGGGGGCGACGGCGCCGCGGACGTGGCCGGACGGGCTCGCGGCCACGGCCTGGAGGAAGTCGATGGTTTCGGCGGTGATCTCCTCGCCGGGCAGGACATTGGGGATCCCGGGCGGGTACGCGGCCAGCGAGCTCACGCTCACTCGTCCGACCGCCTCGGCGGCGGTGACGAGTTCGGAATCGGCGAAGTACGCCTCACGCGGGGTCATCGCCAGTCGACCGGCCGTTGGCAGCGGCGGAAGGGCGGCTGCCGGGCTCGTCGCCGTGGCGGAGTCCGCGGTTTCGAGGCGCAGAGTCTCAAGGCCGTCGATGAGGCGGCCGATGTCCGGGGATTTTCCGATGCCGATGAGGGCGACGAGGGTGGTCGCTGTCGACATCTCGGGGAAGATATCGAACTCCTCGGCCAGGCGTTTGCGCACCGTGTGGCCGTCGAGTCCGGTGGCTGTGATGTCGATGGGCAGGCGGAACGGGTCGATGTCGACGACGTCGGCATGGCCGAGGAACTCGCCGGACAGCAGGTGGTAGCGGTCGGTGGCTTCGATCTGCGCGCGGATGTGGCGGATGTTCTCGAGCGAATCCGTGATCGCCTCGGTCGACGTCATGAGTGCGCGGCGGGCGAGGTCGATCGAGGCCATGAGATGGGCATTCTCGCTCGTCGAGGCGGTCATCATGAAGGCCCGGGCCAGAGCCGGTTCGAGGCGATCGGCGAATTCGGTGTCGCCGAGGTGGAGCAGTGCGGACTGGGTGAGCGAGCCCGCGAGTTTGTGCGTGCTCATGATGACGATGTCGGCGCCCTGGGTGACGGGGGAGGCCGGCAGGTCAGGGTGGAAGCCGAAGTGGGCACCCCAGGCGGCGTCGACGATCAGTGCCGCACCTGCTTCGTGGGCCGCCTCGGCGAGGGCTTCGACGTCGGCCACAGCACCGAAGTAGCTCGGGGTCACGAGGTAGACGGCGGTCACCGGTTCGGGATGGCTGCGGATGGCCCGGCGCAGGGCATCGGGGGTGACGCCGTGGGCGATGCCGTTGACTTCGTCGACGTTGGGGTAGACGAAGCCGGGGTTGAGCCCGGCCAGCACGATGCCGTCGATGAAGCTCGAATGCGCGCTGCGCTGGGCGACGACGCCGGACCCGAGGGTGCCGATGGCCAGGGCGGCCATGCGATTGCCCTGCGACGAGCCGTTGGTGAGGAACCAGGTGCGGCGGGCGCCCCAGGCCTCGGCGGCTAATTGCAGGGCTTCGTCCTTGGGGGTGTCGACACCGAGGTCGATTCCGTCGAAGAGCGGGGGGATGTCCAGGGAGAGGGTGTGCTCGCCGAAGAATTCGGCTTGACCTGCGGAGATGCCCTCGGTTGTGCCTCCGTGTCCGGGGGTGGACAGGAACAGCGAATTGCGGTCGGCCGCGTGCGCCAGAGCTTCGGCATAGGGCGCGCGTGACTGCGTGAGGGCAGGATGCATCGGCGACCCCGAGGAGGAGTGCGGGGCTGGGGGCATGGGGGAGTCCTGGTGCACGGTCATGCGTCCAGATTAAGGAGGCGAGCAGGTACGAGAGAATAGCAACTTTCCTCTGTTGCTCTATAGTCAGTATTGAACTCAATGGGGGAGATCAATGGAACCACTCGATACCCGCGGCCTCACCGCTCTGCATGCCGTCGCGGAGACCGGATCCGTCGCCGCGGCCGCCGCCCAGTTGCAGTGGAGCCAGCCGACGGTCAATCATCATCTGCGCAATCTCGAACGGGCCCTCGGCGCGACTCTGCTCGATCGCACACCGCGCGGATCACAGCCGACGACCGTGGGCAGCCTCGTGGTGACCCGAGCCGTGGAGATCCTCGGACTGTGCCAGCGCCTCGGCGCCGAGGTGACTCTCTGGCGGGAATCTCAGGCCGTGCCGGTGCGCATCGGGGCCGTGCCCACCGTCGGTGCTCGCGTCATCCCGCGCCTCCACGATCAGCTGCAGGCTCGCCCGAGGTGGCAGACCCGTGACGAGGCGGTTGCCGGCGACCGGACCGACGTGCTCACCGCGGCCCTGGATGTGACGATGGACGAGCACGCGAAGCTCGTCTCCCGGCTCGAGTCCGGGGACCTCGACCTCGCGCTGCTCGTGTCGACCGATCTCGACCGGACGTGGATCCCTGCGACGCTGACCGCCGCCCACCTGTATTCGGAGCGGCTGTTCCTGTGCGTGCCGCGCTCGATCGGGCCGATCGAGCGCGATTCCCACGGCATGCCCGACCTCGCCGTGCTCGTGTCGCAGACCTGGGCGTTCAGCATCGACCCCGGCGACGCCATCGACGAGGTGGTCCGCTCCTTCTGTCTGAGTGCTGGGTTCGAACCCCGCGTGGGGATGCGGATGGATGACTATGCGGCCATCAACCGGATGATCTCGGCCGGCTTGGCGGTGGCGATGATCCCCGAATCATCACTGTCGACCGACCCGGACATCACCGTAATCCCGATGCCGCTCAGCGACTGCCGCCGTGACGTCCTGCTCGTCTCCCGGTCCTCGCGACCACAGGGGCGCGCCCGTCTCGATCCGATCGTCGATGCGCACAATTCCGCCATCGCCGAGGTGGTCGCCGACGTCCGCACCGTCACGCGGCAGTGGCGGTGAGCCGCGGTTTCAGAGCGGCGGTCAGAACGCGCCTCACAGCGCGAGGATCGCGGGCACCGTGAGCACCGCGACGTAGTAGCCCATGAACTGGACGCCGGCATGCATGCCGATGAACCGGTTGAAGAGTCCCCCGACGAGGCCGACGGTGAGCGTCACACCCAGGGCCAGCAGCCCTCCTTCGTAGAGGCAGATGACACAGATGAGGGCGGCGAAGCCGGCGATGATCGCCTCGTGGGAGACCGACTTCATCACCCAGGTCGCCGCCCGATGGGCGTTCGTCATGACGAAGGGGTAGGCGATGGCGACGGCGATGATCGCCGCGATGACGGAGAAGAGAGCGAACTGACCAGTCGTGAGCAGGTCGTGAAGATTGTTCGTCGTTCCCGCTTCGGCATCGAGGGTGTAGACGGGCGGAGCGTTGAACAGCGGCCCTGCGGGACCGGCCGCCATCGGTGACAGCGGCAGGCCGATTGCGATGAGCGGGATGAGAGTCTCAGCAATGTAGGTCGACTCGGTGGTTCCGTTGCGGACAGTGATGACGGTGGTGAGTCGTTCATACCCGTTCTTGACCCGGCTTCCGACGATCTCGCCCATGAGCACAGCCATGGCCACGGGGGAGAAGACGAAGGTCGCGCTGGTGATCGCCGCCGAACCGCCCGTGTATGCCAGTTGCTTTCCGGTCAGCACCTTGAAGGGGTTCGGCATCCTCGATCCCCCTGCGGGCCGGACGTCGGGAGCAAGATTGAACTCCCGCTTGCCCGACTGCTGCATCGAGCGGCGTCCGGCGGGGGAGAGCGCAGCGAACAGGTCGAAGATGAGCGGCCCGGTGGCGATGCCTAGGAAGAACGAAGTGGTGAAGGTCGCTTCCTTCTGCTCCATGATGAAGGCCTGCAGGCCGACGATGAGCAGGACGAACGGGACGAGCCCCGCAACCGCAGCGAGCTTGCCCTTCGAGGTGTAGGCGACGAGAACGGCCGCAGCGATGAAGATCCAGGGAGCGGCAGCGCCGATCGCCTCGGCGAAAGGGGTGAGTACGAGGGCGAACACGATCGACAGCGGAATGGCAATGGCAACTGAGACGACTCCTCCGGAGATCGCCTTCTGAAGTGCGATATGCGGGATTCCGAGAGACCTCAGCAGCTGCGCCTCACGCAGCATCGGCACCGCCGTGGTGTCACCGGGGATTCCGAGGAGAGTCGTCGGCACGGCGTGGGAGATGTGTTTGGAAATGATCGCGGCGAGGAAGAACGCGAGCACTCCGGCAGGAGGCACCCCGATGAGGATGACAAGCAACGCCAGCGGTGCCACGATCGCCGTCTCGTCCGTGCCCGAGATCAGTCCGATTCCGGTGAAGAGCACCCCGGAGAGAAGCGCCATCCCGACGGCCCACAGTACTGGTTCGATGAGTTCCGCGGTCACTGGTGCCCACCCTTCTCGCGGGCGCGAGCCTCATGGTTGTCGACGAGGGCGTCGAAGAGACCGAGGGCTCGGACTTCTGCCTGAACCGCCGGACCGAGGTCGCGGGGGTCGCCGAGATCCCCGTATTCCTCGACGACTTCGTCGATGATCTCCTGCCGGTTGCGGGTGTCGGCCGCCGAGGTGGTGATCACTCTCTTGGGTTTGAACAGAAACCCGGAGATCACGGCGCCGACGATGCAGCCGACGATGCCGACGAGGAGCGCATAGGAGTGACCCAGCGCTTCATCTCCTCCGGCGGCGAAGAGATGATCGGCGATGAGGTAGGCCGGGACTGCTGTCCCGACGGCTATGGCGATACCGCCGATGAGATGTTTGGGGTCGACGGTGTCATTCCACACCTCGAGCAATTGCGGCATCATTGCCTGCCTTCTGTCGGCCGACGACTGTCGGGAACGTGAACGATGGAACTACCGGCCGAGGATGGCCGAGGATGTTGCGGATGGAAGCGGGATGCCCAGCTGCTCGCCCAGCCACTGGCTGACCGCAGCCACAGCGTCGATGTCGACGCCGGTCGAGATGCCCAGGCCCTGCAGCATCCAGAGAAGATCCTCTGTAGCCAGGTTTCCGGAGGCGGTGCGAGCGAAGGGACAGCCACCGATCCCTCCTGCCGATGCGTCGAACTGACTGACACCTGCTTGAAGCGCGGAGTAGACATTCGCAAGCGCCTGGCCATAGGTGTTGTGGGTGTGCAGGGCGATCCGATCAATCGGAATCCCGGCGCGGACCAGGCTATCAAGAACAGCGGTCACATGACCGGGAGTCGCGGTCCCGATGGTATCGCCGAGCGAGATCGTCAGGCACCCGGCGTCGAGGAGGCGACGCGCAGCCGTCGCGACGCGTTCGGGGTCGACTGCGCCTTCCCAAGGATCCCCGAAGACCATCGACAGATAGCCGCGCACCCGCAGCCCCGCAGCGGTCGCTGCGCGTGCCGCGTCCAGGCTGCGGTCTGTGGTGTGTTTGAGGGAACCGCCGAGGTTGGCCTGCGCGAACGATTCGGTGACGCTGATGAAGATCGAGGCATCTTTCGTCCCCGCCGCAACGGCATCATCGAGGCCCCGTCGGTTCGGGACGAGGACGGGGAAGGCGATATCGGAGTCCAGGTCGAGCCCTGCGAGCACCGATCGGGTGTCGGCCATCTGCGGAACAGCCTGCGGAGAGACGAAGCTTCCGGCTTCGATGGTCTTCAGGCCGGCTCCGGAAAGCCGCCGGATCAGTTCGAGCCGGGTTGAGATAGGAAGTGTGCGTGCTTGCGACTGCAGACCATCTCGAGCGCTGACTTCGCAGACGCTGACCTCGGTCGGCAGGTTCGACGGCACGAACTGCTGTGGGAGCTGTGCCGTCATCGCGATGCACCGGAGCGGAGTTCGTCGAGGATCGACTGGACCCTGTCGAACCGGAATGCCTTCTCCTCGATGAGGCGGCCCACGATGATCGCGGTCTCTTCGGCGTTCGCTCCGGCAGAGGCAGCGAGGTTCTTCGCATGCAGAGACATGTGTCCGCGCTGCACGCCCTCGGTGGCGAGAACTCGCAGTGCCGCGAGGTTCTGCGCCAAGCCGGCGGCGACGATCATCTCGGCGAGATCCTGTGCGGTCGCCACCTCGGCGATCTGCAGAGCAGTGCGCGCGGCGGGATGGACCTTGGTGGCGCCCCCGACGAGGCCGACGGGCATGGGCATCTCGAGGGTGCCGACCAGGTCTCCGTCGGCATTCCTCTCGAACGTCGAGAGAGAAGAGTATCGGCCGTCGACGAGCGCATGGGAATGCGCTCCGGCCTCTACTGCACGGGTGTCGTTCCCGGTTGCAAGGACGACCGCGGAGATGCCGTTCATGATGCCCTTGTTGTGAGTGGCCGCTCGATAGGGGTCGGCTGCGGCGAGGTCGTAGGCATGGAGGATGTTGTCGATGACCTCATTCCCGCCGAGCAGATCCCTATCGAAGACTGCCCGTGCCCGAGACAGTCGACGGTCCGCCTTGTTGGTGAGGATGCGCAGGAGTGCGTCGCCTCCGGCAATGGCTGCCACAGATCCGGAGACCGCCTCAGCCATCGTGTTGACCGCATTCGCCCCCATTGCGTCTCGGACATCGACGAGGAGATGGACGAGAACATACGTCGTCGTCCGCGCTTCGACGAGGCGGACCTCGAGACCCTTGACTCCGCCGCCGACCTCGACGAGCTTGGGGTCCTGCGCATTGGCCAGGTCGATGATCTCGGCTTGCCGTTCGAGGACACGTATCCGAGCGGCCTGCGGATCCGCCACATTGATCAGCTGAATCTGTGCCTGCATGATGGGCTCGGTCGAACTTGTGAAGAATCCGCCGTGCGGACGTGCCATCCGTGCTGCGTTGCTGGCGGCGGCGATGACGGAGGCTTCTTCGGTCGCCATCGGAACGAGGACGTCGGTGCCGTTGATCGTGAAGTTGGTTGCTGCGCCGAGAGGGAGCGAGAACACTCCGAAGATGTTCTCGCTGAGGTTCGCGGCATCCTCGGGGCCGAAGGCGTCGGCATCGATCTGGCTGAACAGTTCGGCGTCGAGACCGGTCGAAGCCGCGACGGCTTCCCTGCGGTCATCGACCGACATGTTTCGGAAGTCGGCAATTCGGCTGTTCTCTGCCATCGTAAGTCTCCAGTCAGGTCGTCTTCGGCCGGCATCGGCCTTCAGTCGGAGTTCCTCCGCAGAGACAGTCAAACAATGTGCGCACGAATGTTCCATGTCTTTTTCGGACACGAAAACACGGTGGTCATAGCCGTTCCGGACATAGAGGTCTAGAGGGATGGCTTCAGCTTGTCCAGACGGAGAGCGACCTGAAGACGGAACGCCCGCTCGGGTGACCTCCACTCCTCGCCGAGCACGAGATCGGCTCTCTCCAGCCGTTGCTTGACGGTGTTGACATGCACTGACATCTGAGTCGCGGTTCTGCGGATGTTCATACCGGACTCGAAATACTCCCGCAGCGTCGAGAGCAGTTCGGCCGAATGAGTTCGGTCCCATCGGCGCAGGGGCTCGAGCATCCGTTCCATGAATCGCTCCACCTGCTCCGGCGCAGTGCCGAACATCGCGGTATAAGGTGCGAAGTCCTCCGTGGGAAAGATCCCTTCGCTGATGCCGAGCGAATTGAGGATGCGGATGCACGACCACATCTCGTCCTCAGCGGTGCGCAGCTGCGTCCTGTCGAAATCTGTCTCGGAGATGATCACCAGCGAATTGTCGAGGGCCCCGGACTCATCGAACAGGGTGTCCAAGGAGGGCCTGTCGCGGGTCACGGCGCTGGGAATGAGCACTGTGATTCCGGGAGATCGCTGAGTCATGAGAATACGCGGCTCGACGCGGACCAGGCGAGCGCCGATGCGGTCATCGTTTTCGATGTCGCCCTGAATCGTCATCAGTCTCCACGGGCCGGAGAGACTGAAGCTGCCGGTTCGGGAGCGGGCCTCGAGCTCACTGAGATCACGCGTGCCGGCAATGATGTCGACTGCGAGTTCTCCGCGGACCCGGTTCTCGGCATCGGCCCGGGCCTGTTCGTTCATTCGGATGAGCGCGAGCGTCTGCGCCGCCTGGGCGACGATGTTCGCGTCGCCGTCCGCCGGTTCGTCGTTGAAACGCACGAACAGTCCGCTGTGCTGTCGTCGGTGGGACGCCACCGAGGCGACGTACAGGTGCTGGGCACCGGCGACCTGTGCGCTTCGGCCCGTCGCTCGGCTGTGACTCAGCGCCGCTCGGACGTCGGCATTGTCGACCGTGATGCCTTCGAAGAACTCCTCATCGGCAGGAAAGCTCGGAGAGTCGAGGCGACCGCTGTCGACGATGATCACGTCGGCCTCGAGCAGTTCGGAGATGGCGTCGAGAACTGCCGGGACCCCCTGACCCTGTAGGACGAGCTGCGTCAATTGTTCCTCGACTTCGACAAGCCGCTGGAGCGTGCTGGCCTGCGCGGCTGCCGTCTCCTCGGCCTCCGCGGACGTCTGAGCCGCCTCAGCGAGATCTCCCATCAGCTGCGCAGTCTTCAGCACCACGGAAGCGTGGTCGGCCAGGGCTGACAGCAGCGTGATCTCGTCGGTGGTGAACTCATGTGGATAGCGGTTGGCGGCGAAGAGCGCTCCGAGGACTTCGCCGTCGACGACCATCGGCACTCCGAGGAGCGATTCCATCCGCTCGGCCTTCACCGCGGAGTCGACGCGTCTTTCGTGAGGCAGACTGGTCAGATCGTAGTTCGATGTCCACTGCGCGGCGCGATCGCGCACGACCTGTCCTGCCAGTCCGACCCCGGGAGGTACCCGCAGCACCTTCAGTTTCGCCGAGATCGCTCCGTGGCTTGCTTGCACGCGCAGGTCGTCGGTCTCCGGATAGTACTGGGAGAGGTAGGCGATGTCGCACCCGATGAGTGTTCGGGCACGCTCGACGAGCTTCTGCAGAAGCTTCTCGGTGTCTCGCACACGGATGAGCTCCGAGGCGCTTTCCAGGAGGGCCGAACGCTCGCGATCTTTTTGCTTCCACCGGGTCATGGTCGCCGAGAGATCGGAGAAGGAGTCGATGAGGTCGGGGTGGTGCTCAAGACCGCGGGCCAGGGAAGCGCGGTCCAGATCGACCCCGCGGGAGAGAGCTCCGACGATCTCGGTCACGGCGGCCGCGGACACGGTCCCCGACTCATCATCGATCTCTGTCATGAGACCAGTGTCGCAGGGGCTCGGCGTCTGTGCCGCTCCCGGCATCGGACGCGTGCTTCGTCCGAGCGGTCGTCGCCGTCAGCCGGCAGCTGCGGCTCCGCGTACCTCATGCTCGCGCACCACGGGCAGCTCGCACGTCGTCGGAGCGACCTGCCGGTAGCCGGAGAGGAAGGTGTCGAGGCGTTCGATCGCCTCGGTGAGCACCTCGACGGAGGGCAGGGTGACGAGTCGGAAGTGGTCGGGCCTGGGCCAGTTGAAGGCCGTGCCGTGGGAGACGAGGATCTTCTGTTCGCGCAGCAGGTCGAGGGCGAACTGCTCGTCATCGGTGATGCCGAACTTCTCGACATCGAGCTTCGCGAACATGTACAGCGCACCGTCGGCCCGGTGGGCCGAGACGCCGTCGATCGAGTTGAGCCCCTCGTAGGCGACCTGCATCTGTTGGCCGAGGCGGCCGGTCGGCAGAATGAGGTCGTCGATCGACTGCTTCCCGCCCAGAGCCGCTTGGATGGCGTGCTGGGCCGGAACGTTCGAGCACATGCGCATATTCGCGAGCAGCTTGATGCCCTCGAGGTAGCTGTGCGCCTCGTCCAGCGGTCCGGTGATCGCCAGCCAGCCGGAACGGTAGCCGGCGACCCGGTAGGCCTTCGACAGTCCGGAGAAGGTCAGGCACAGAACGTCGTCGCCGGTGAGTGTGGCCATGTTGACCAGTTCGACGCCGTTGTAGGTGATCTTCTCGTAGATCTCGTCGGAGAAGACGATGAGGCCGTGACGGCGGGCGATGTCGGCGATCTTCTGCAGCGTCTCCTTCGAGTACACCGCACCGGTCGGGTTGTTCGGGTTGATGACGACGATTCCGCGGGTGCGTTCGGTGATCCGGGATTCGAGGTCGTCCAGGTCCGGCTGCCAGGCGTCCTCTTCCGCGCAGCGGTAGTGGACGGGGGTGCCGCCGGACAGCGCCACCGAGGCGGTCCACAGCGGATAGTCGGGTCCGGGCACGAGGATCTCGTCACCGGGGTTGCACAGGGCCTGCAGGCTGAGCGTGATGAGCTCGCTGACTCCGTTGCCGAGGAAGACCTCGTCGGTGCCGAGATTGTGGATGCCGCGGGTCTCGTAGTACTGGACGACGGCGCGGCGAGCGGAGAGGATTCCCCGCGAGTCGGAGTAGCCCTGCGTCACGGGCAGGTTCGCGGAGATGTCCTGGACGATCGCCTCGGGGGCTTCGAATCCGAAGGGGGCTGGGTTGCCGATGTTGAGCTTGAGGATCGTGTGCCCGGCGGCCTCCATCGCCTGGGCCTCTTCGAGGACGGGGCCTCGAATGTCATAGAGGACATTGGCCAACTTCGACGACTGCCTGAACATGTGAACCGTGAAACCTTTCCGTCGGACTTCCGCTATCTCCACGCTATGATCCTCGCCGAGGCGGTCGTGACCAAACAGAGGCCCGTTTCGCGGACCTTTGACGGCCTCGGCGGATCGTTGTGCATACCTTTTGTGACCTGCCGCGTGCGCACGCTCCCGATCAGGACCGGAGCGCACGATCTCGTGCCGCCGACACGCGCGCTCTCGGATCGGCGGCGCCGGTCGGAACGCTGTCGACGATGACCTGATCAGGACGGATGAGCAGCGCTTGGCGGCCCGAGCCCGAGTAGGCACTCTCCCAGATCCCCTGAGAGCCGTCCGCGACCTCGTCGACGACCTGCAGCGTGATGCCGGGGACCGGGTCTCGTCTCAGTGCCTCGGCGATGACGCTGCCGGTCGCTGTGACCAGAGTGAAGCCGGTCGGGTCGAGGAGATCGAGGGTGCTGACGGTCCGGAGTCGGTCCTCGGACCCGGAGCAGGTGAGCTCCACATGAGGGGCGCGAGTGCCGGGACGGCCGCTCGGTGTCGCCGGATCCTCGACCCGGGGATCGATGGGAGTGGCATCGTCGGATGCGGTGTCGGGGGAATCCGCGTCGCCGGGGTAGACGAATCCGAGTGACAGGGTGGTCGAATCGACCTGGTCGGGCGGTGCCGGCTGTCCAGGAGTCTTCGCCGACCGCAGCAGCGTTTGTGCGATCATCAGCCGCATGATCGGGATCCGTTCCGTCTCATACGTGTCGAGAAGACCCGGTGACGCCTCGCCTCGGCACACCGCTGCGATCTTCCACGCGAGATTGTGGGCGTCGTGGACGCCGGTGTTCCCGCCGAATCCGCCGTAGGGCGGCATCTGATGAGCCGCATCGCCGACGAAGAGGATCCTGCCCCGACGCACCTTCGATGCGATCCAAGCTCCCGTCGACCAGGTGAGGACGTCCTCGATCCTCGGTTCGATCTCCGGCAGACCCGTCGCCGCGCGGATGACATCGCCGAGGCGGCTCATCAGGGCGGACTCCTCGATCCGTCCTTCTCCGTCGTCCGGCAGCCTCCACTCGGGTCTGATGTGGGTGCCGAGCTGCCACAGGCGATCGTCGACGTTGCCGCGGGCGAAAAGGAAGGCCTCGGCGCTGCGTGCCATGAACCCATCGACATGCCGACCCCTCAGGGCGGGGTCGAGATCCGCCCGGAACAGTGCGCTGACCGCCGTTCCCGGCACGGGGCGGCCGATCAGCTCGATGCCCGCGAGCCGCCTGATTTGGCTGTGGGCGCCGTCGGCGGCGATGACGAAGCGTGCCCGCAGTCCGGAGTCCGCCCCGTCCCTGCTGAGTCGAGCGCTGACACCGTGGGCGTCCTCGTCGACATCGACGACCTCGGTGCCGAACAGCAGTCGAGCACCGAGCTCCTCGGCACGGTTGCAGAGGATCGGCTCGATCCTCTGCTGATCGCACGAATACGGATCGACGGGACTGAGGCGGACGGCCGGTGCGCCGCCACCCGCCGGAGGGATCCAGGACTCGTGCTCGTCCGCGAGTGAATCGCCGACGGCGAACCCACCGTTGGGCTCTCCGGCGCTGCGAATCTCGTCCTCGACGCCGAGGCTGCGGTAGATCTCCATCGATCGGACGGTGACCAGTCGCGCCTTGGGATGCAGCGAGGTGGATCGGTGCCGCTCCGCGAGGACGACCGATACCCCCTGCTGGGCGAGGAACGCGGCCGCGGCGAGGCCGACGAGCCCGCCTCCGACGACGAGGGCATCGACGAAGCAGCCGTCGCCGGCGTCGCGGCCGGCGTCGTGGTTTTCGGTACGGAGCCTTCCGGGAATCCGATTCGGCATCATGAACGATTCCACGGGTTGGGGCGACGGGCACCTCTGGTGGCTGGGGCCGCGCCGGCGCTCGTGCGCCCACTTCCCGCCTCGGACGACTCCGGAGTTCGCGGCCCGACACTCAGCGAGTTCGACAGTCGGGCGAGGTGCGACGCGAAATCGTGGATCTCCTCGTCGGACCAGTCCGAGAGATGGCGGAGGAAGTCGTCGGTGAGTGTGCGGCGGAAGCGGATTCGTGCCCGCCTGCCTCGGGCAGTCAATGCGATCGAGTAGGAGCGTCCGTCGCCGTCGAGCGCTGTGCGGGTGACCAGATCGCGAGAGAGCAGATCGGTCACGGCTCGGGTGATCGACTGCGGGCGCACGTGGAGGGTGTCGGCGGCTTCGGACGGGGTGATCGGTGACTGGGCGGCGAGATTGAGCACTCCGAGTGCTGCCGACCCGAGCTCCGAATCGGCAGAGACGCGGCGTTGGAGCGATGCGATCGCATCGAGGGACCTGACGATTCTCCACACAGAATCAGTTACTTCCATGTTGGAACTATATCGCCCCGACTGCAGTATCGGAAAGTCCGCCGCGCTACTCTGGGACACATGGCGGATGTGAACCCGGGGCCCCGCCGGAGGGGGCGCCCGCGCAAGGCGAGCAGCAGCGATGCGAGATCGGCGATCACGGATGCCGCCTCGGTCGAATTCGCGGAGAAGGGCTACGACAAGGCGTCTCTGCGCAGCATCGCTCGCAGAGCCCAGGTCGACTCCGCGCTCGTCCACCACTACTTCGAGTCGAAGGCGGGTCTCTTCGCCGAGGTCGTCAGGCTTCCCGTTCGGCCGGACCGCATCGTCCGCGCGGCCTTGGACGTATCGGACGACCGCCTCGGCGAGTCCCTCGTGCGCACGGTGCTCAGCGCCTGGGAGCAGACAAGCGTGAAGTCGATCGGGGTGACCGTTCTGCGTTCTGCGGTGAGCGATTCGGCAGCCGGCCGACTGATCAGGCAATTTCTCCTGCGCGAGCTCAAAGGAGCAGTGGCGGGAAGGATCGCGGACGGAGGAGTCGACCGCACTGAAGCAGATCTGCGGGCCACGCTCGTCCTCACGCAGATGGCGGGTGCGCTCATGTTTCGCCATGTCCTCGAACTCGAACCGCTGGCATCGATGCCGGTCGACGACCTGACTGCGCGCCTGGCGCCGGCGGTGCAGGGCCATCTCGATGGAGTCGGCGACTCGATGTGAGCCCGAACGGCGGCCGTGCAGGTACCGCTCATCGGGGACTGGACGGCAGTTATGAAATCTCTCCGTGAGAACCCTTGACCGGAGCCCCCTCAGATGTCATATTCAGCACATGATGAATAAGTCGGTGGAAGCACGAGCGCTGACGATCCGCAGAGGTCGGCGGACCGTCATCGACTCATTGGATCTAGATGTGCCCAGGGGCGCGATCGTCGGTCTGCTGGGTCCCAGCGGCAGCGGGAAGACGACGCTGATGCGCGCGATCGTCGGCGTGCAGATCGTGGCCGGCGGACGTGTGCAGGTGCTCGGCCGGCCTGCCGGATCGGCGGATCTGCGGCATCGGGTCGGCTATATGACCCAGTCGGCGAGCATCTACGAGGACCTCAGCGTGCGGGCGAATCTGCGCTACTTCGCACGGGTGCAAGGGGCTCCGAAGGCCGATGTCGACCGTGTGCTCGAACGCACGGATCTCATCGGGCAGGCCGATCAGCTGGCCCGGACGCTCTCTGGCGGTCAGGCCAACCGGGTGTCGCTGGCCGCAGCGATGCTCGGTTCCCCGGATCTGCTCGTCCTCGACGAGCCGACGGTGGGACTCGACCCAGTTCTGCGCAATGATCTGTGGGATCTCTTCCGTGGGCTCGCCGAGGAGGGGACCACGCTGCTCGTCTCGAGTCACGTCATGGATGAGGCCACACGCTGTGACCGGCTGCTGCTCATGCGGGAGGGCGCGATCATCGCGGACACGACACCGCACGATCTGCTCGCAGGCACGGGGGCCGCCTCGGCGGAGGAGGCGTTCCTCGACATCATCGAGAAGGACACGGCAGGTGAAAGGCCCGCCGGGCACGGGCGGCAGTCGGGGACCCATCTGCTCTCCCGGGACGTGAACGGCAAGGGTCGGCCAAGCCATGATCGGCGGGGCCACGGGACGAAGAAGGGAGGTCGGCGATGAACCCGTTGCGCACCCTGGCCACGACGGGGCGTGTCCTCGTCCAGATCCGCAACGATCCGCGCACCATCGCCCTGCTGCTCATCGTGCCCAGCCTGTTGATCGGCCTGGTGGCGTGGATCTTCGACGAGACCGAGGTGTTCGCCGATATCGGTCCGGCGATGCTCGCGCTCTTCCCGTTCATCGTCATGTTCCTCGTCACGAGCATCGCGACCCTGCGCGAACGTCGCAGCGGAACCCTGGAGCGACTGCTGTCGATGCCGTTGGGGCGCGGCGACTTCATCCTCGGATACACCCTGGCATTCGGGCTGCTCGCCGTGGTGCAGACGGCCGTGGCCGTCGGCTACGCGACTCTGGTGTGCGGTCTGGAAATCGAGGGATCCGTCGGGCTGCTCTTCGTCGTCGCGATCGCCGACGCCCTGCTCGGCACGGCGTTGGGCCTGCTGGCCAGCGCCTTCGCCCGCACGGAGTTCCAGGTCGTGCAGTTCATGCCTGTGTTCGTGTTCCCGCAGATCCTGCTCGGAGGGATCTTCTTGCCCCGTGATCAGCTGCCGGATGTCCTCCAGGTGATCGGCGACTGGCTGCCGCTCTCGCACGCGATCGATGCGCTGGATGCCGTGTCGACCGGCCACGAGGATGACGCCTATATCTGGCTGCGGGTGCTCTTCATCGCCTGCTGGATCGTCGGAGCCATCATCGTCGGCTCGCTGACCCTGCGTCGCCGGACGCCGTGAGGCATCGCGACGGCGCGGACAGTTGCGAGCAGGGTCGTCAGTTCTTTCCGGACCCCATGGGTTCGGTGCGGTCGGTGAGCGCGTACGGCCGGCGGCCCTGACCTCGGACGAAGGCGAAATAGCACAGCCACAGCGCGACGACCCACAGCAGACCGACCCACAGAGCCGGTCGCGAGTCGGGGACTATGCCGACCATGACGACGACGAAGACGATGAACGCGACGGTGATCCACGATCCCACCGGCCACAGCGGCATGGGGAATTCGCTGGGAAGGCGAGCCTCCTCGGCGATCACCTTCTTCATCCGGATATGGGAAGCGAGGATGATCAGCCACACGAGCACCGTGGCGAAGGTTGCCAGCGCTCCGAGGAGGAACAGGGCCTGATCAGGGTAGAGGTAGTTGAGGACGACGCCTGCGAGGAGCGCGACGATCATCGTGACCACGGTCATCACGGGCACGCCGTTGCGTGAGGTGCGAGCGAACGATCGCGGGGCCTGCCCCTGTTCGGCCAAGCCGTGGAGCATCCTGCCGGCGCCGAAGATGTCGGCGTTGATGGCTGACAGAGCTGCCGTGATGAGGACGACCTGGAGGATGGCGGCCGCTGCACTGAAGCCGACCGAGTCGAAGATCGCGACGAAGGGGCTGATCTCGGAGGTGATCTGGTTCCACGGCAGAATGCACATGATCACGCCGAGGGTGAGGACGTAGAAGAGGAGGATGCGCACCGGCACCGAGTTGATGGCGGCCGGCAGCACCTGCTTCGGATTCTGTGCTTCTCCGGCGGTGACGCCGATGATCTCGATGCCGCCGAAGGCGAACATCACGATGGTGAACGATGAGAGCAGACCCCAGAACCCGTTGGGGAAGAAGCCGCCGTGGTCGAACAGAGCCTGCGGGCCCATCTGATCGTGGTCGGCGATGCCGAAGCCGAAGATGATGATGGCCACCCCGGCGGCGATGAGGGCGATGATCGCAACGATCTTGATGAGAGCGAACCAGAATTCGAGCTCACCGAAGACCTTGACGCCGATCATGTTGATCGCGGCGATGAAGAAGACGACGGCGAGCACCCAGATCCAGCGGGGGACTCCCGGGAACCAGAAGCCCATATACACGCCGATCGCAGTGGCGTCGAAGACGGCGACGAGAACCATCTCGAAGGCGAAGGTCCAGCCGACGAGGAAGCCGGCGAAGGGGTGGATGTAGCGGGAGGCATACTGGCCGAAGGAGCCGGAGACGGGGTGGCGGACGACGAGTTCGCCGAGGGCGCGCATGACCATGAAGACGGCGGCACCGCCGATGATATAAGCGAGCAGCACTGCCGGTCCTGCGGCTTGGATCGACTCCGAAGATCCCATGAAGAGGCCGGTGCCGATGGCGGAGCCGAGGGCCATGAAGCGGATATGTCGGGCGGTCAGGCCCCTTTTCAGGCCGGCGTTCTCTTCATGTCCGTCAGTGTTTGCGTCGCTGGGGAGCGCCTCGTTGCGGTCCTTGTCGGCTGGAGCCATCGGTGTCTGCTGTCCTCTTCTCTCGACTGACCGTGGCCGCCTCGGCCCCGATGCGATCGACGGACCCGGCTCCACGGCCACCTCAGATTCTCACACCGAGGCGGCGGGCGAATACGGAAGTTGGCACAAAGAGTCCGAGATCTCAGAAATTCGGGTCGGACCGCCGGCCGAGAGTCAGGCTGTCTGCCGATCGCTGGAAAGCATCCCGAAGATGAGGGTGTCGGTCCATTCGCCCTTCGACCACCAGTCCTTGCGCAGGTGCGCCTCTTCCCGCATCCCGATCCTGCGCGCCAATTTCGCCGAGGCGGTATTCCGGGAATCCATCTGCGCGAACACCCGGTGGAGACCGTAGCGGTCGAAGGCGACGTTGAGGACCGCGATGGCCGCTTCGGTGGCGAAGCCGTGGCCGCTGGCGGCCGGATCGAGGATCCAGCCGATCTCGGCCTTCTCATCACTGTCGTTGTCGAGCCAGATAGCGATGTCCCCGATGACGTGCGAACCTTCAAGAGAATCGAGACCGTCGGCCGTCTCGATGACCAGGGCCAGGGCACGGGATTCTGTCTCGAGCCCCGTGCGCTGCATGCGTTCTGAGACCTTGGTCCGGGCCACCTCGGCGGTCCAGGGATCTTCGAGGAGGAACCGGGAGACGTCCTCGCGGGAGAAGATCCGCAGCTGCTCCTCGACGTCGGATTCGACGTAGGTGCGCAGCCGCAGTCGGTCGGTGGTCAGCGGAAGTTCGATGGGTTCCATGTGCCTACTCTGCCAGGTCGACCTGTGGAGACAAAGAACGATGCCGGAAGCGGGGCTCAGCAGGCCAGCCAGAAGAACTCGACCGAACTTTTCGCCATGGAGATCGTCACTTCTTCAGCGCCTGCCCCCACGTCAGCTTCGGTCCCGACTTGAGGATCGAGTTCTCGAAGATCCTCGTCGCCAGCAGCAGTGCCAACACAGTGGTGACGATGAGGATGAGCAGCGAGACGAGCGGCTCCCACCATTCGACGGTGCCGAGGAAGACACGCATCGGCACTGCCACCGCCGCGGAGAACGGAATATAGGACAGCACCGCCATGACCGTCTCATTCGACGAGAAGATGATGACGCCCATGTAGGGCAGGAAGATGAGCATCATGATCGGCGTGCTCGTCGACGGCAGGTCCTCGGTGCGCGAGACCATCGATGCCGCCGCCGCGTAGAGGGCGGCGACCATGACGAAGCCGACGATGAAGAGCGGGACGAACCAGGCGATCGGTTCGGCGACCTTGCCCAGCACCAGGTCGTTTCCGCTGATGGCGGCGCCCGCGAGGACCGCAATCGCGGTGAGTCCGATCTGTGCGAAAGCGAGGATCGTGCAGGCGATGACCTTGCCGAACATGAGCACCCGCGCCGAGGTGGACGCGAGCAGGATCTCCACGATCCGCGACTGCTTCTCCTCCACCACGGATGAGGCGATCGTGTTCCCGAACGTCATCGCCGCCATGAAGAACACCAGGCCGAGGCCGAGGCCGATGAAGTAGGTGAGCGCTGGGTCCGGGGCATCGGGATCGAGGAGTTCGACCTCGGGAGTGAGGCTGAGTGCCCCGATGAGTGATTCCGGTGCCGAGCGCAGGGACAGCACCGAGACCCCGGTCGGCGAATCCTGCGATTCGACGACGGCGGATTCGACCTTCTCGGAGGTGATCAGGGCTTTTGCCTCGACGACGTCATCGACTTGGACGGTCTCGATATCGTCGATCCCCTCGACGGCTTTCGCTCCCGCCGAGGTGACCGCCACCTTGTCCGTGGAGGAGAACAGTGAGGGCAGCGCTCCGGAGACCCCGACGAGGACGCCGAAGAGTACTATGCTCAGGATCGTCGAAACCATGAACGCTTTCGACTTGATTCGCACCATGATCTCGCGTTCGATGACGAGCCCGATCGCGGTGGTGAATCCGGCTCGGTTCGTGCTGACTGGAGCCTTGCGGGTGCTGTCGGCTGCGGTGGTCGTGTCGGTGGTGCTCATGCCTGCGTGACTTCCTGGAAGAGACGGTTGAGGGCGACTTCGTGCGGAGCGAAGGATGACACCGATGAGACGGTGAGCGCTTTGCGCAGGACCGCCTCGGCGGAATCGGCGTTCGGGGCTGTGAACCGGGCCCAATTGCCGTCGAGTTCGATGACGGAGATATCGGGCAGACCGCGCACCCAGCCGAGGTCCGCATCCGTCTGCAGCGTCCACTCGGGCAGGCTGCGCTGCCGTCGCAGTTCCGTGGTGGTGCCGGCTGCGACGAGGTGGCCGTCATTGATGATGACGAGGTCGTCGACGAGGCGTTCGACGAGGTCGAGCTGGTGACTGGAGAAGAGTACCGGGGCACCGGAGGAGGCGAAAGCAGTGAGGACGCCGAGCGTGCGTTCGACGGCTACGGGGTCGAGGCCGGAGAACGGTTCGTCGAGAACGAGTGCCTGCGGGTCGTGGATGAGGGCCGCGGCGATCTGGACCTTCTGCTGGTTGCCGAGGCTGACCGATTCGAGGGTGTCGGTGGGTTCGCCCTTGAGGTCGAGCTGCTCGAGGAGCTCGAGACCGCGCTTCTTCGCCGCTTGGCGGGTGAGTCCGTGGAAGCGGGCGAGGTAGACGAGCTGATCGATGATCGGCATTTTGGGGTAGAGACCTCGCTCTTCGGGCATGTAGCCGATCGCGCTGCGATGGTTCGCGGTGATCGGTTCACCGTCGACGAGGATGCGTCCGGAATCGGCGGCAAGGACGCCGAGGAGGATCCGCATGGTCGTGGTCTTGCCGGACCCGTTCGAACCGACGAATCCGGTCATCCGGCCGTCGCCGATGTCGAAGCTGAGATCGTGCAGCACCTGCTTGTCGCCGAAGCTGCGGTTGATGTTCTCCAAGGTGATCATGCTTCAACGCTATGCGGAGATCGGCGTGAGCGGATCAGTCTTGAGGGTGAATTCCGTACCCTGCCTGCGGGGGATCGCGGCTCTTCGCAATCGAAGGTGCAATCGGGGCCGGTTGGCGCCTGCGAAGAGTCCGAATATCCCCTGTTGCGTGGGTCGGCACGCGAGTATCATTCAGCCCATGACGAGACCGAGTGAGATCCTCGGCAGCGTAGTCGCCGCCAGCGAGCGCGAGCAGCCCGACACGTTCCTGGACTATCTGCGCGACGCCGTCGTGCGCAAAGTTCGCGGCGTGTCAGAGGAGGATGCTCGGCGCAGCCCAGTGTCGAGCGGCACCAGCCTCGGCGGATTGATCAAACACCTGCGGTGGGTGGAATTGGGAGCGTTCGCCGAGCAGATCGGGCAGATCCCCGCCGCGGAGCTACCCACGCCGCCGTGGACCGACGCAGACCCGGAGGCCGACTTGCGGCTGGAGCCGGACGAGAAGCTGGACGATGTCATCGGTGCCTACCACGCGGAGTGCGACCGCTCCCGAGAGATCGCCGCCCAGCACAGCCTCGACTGCGTACCACCAGGCGGGGAGCTGACGTTGCGGTGGGTGTACCTTCACGTGATCCTGGAGACCAGCCGGCACGCGGGACACGCGGACATCGTGCGCGAGATGATCGACCGCAGCGTCGGCGACTGACTTCTTGTTGCGCGTCATCGGTTCGTGTTCCGGTGGCCGAGCAGCCGTGCGGGCCGCAGTCCTGTTCGCCGGGGGTGACCGTGAATGGGATGGTGGGTATCCGTGGGGAGGGCCGAGTCGCTTTTCGGGACTCGACGCGAACAACATTACTCCCGTTGTCGATGGTGAGTATTCTTTGCCCGAAATTGTTATGCGCTACCTCCGGCGAAAGGGACGATCCCCTCGTCGAGGCGGCTGACTCAGACCACCTCATCGCATTCGTTCCTGTTGACCGATGGCTATGACTCCGTTCTCATACGCCCAGATGACCGCGTGGATGCGGTCTCGGATTCCCAGTTTCGACAGCAGGTTCGACACGTGCGTCTTCACCGTCGCCTCACCGACGAAGAGCTTCCCTGCGATCTCGGAATTGCTGGCCCCGGTAGCCACCAGCCGCAGCACCTCGAGCTCACGGTCGGTGAGGTACTCGAGTTCAGGCGCGCTTGGTGCCGCCGGTTCCGGGGTCGACACGGACCGTTCGATGACTCGGCGGGTGACCTCGGGGGAGAGCAGACCGTCGCCTGCCGCCAAAGCGGTCACTGCGTCAATGAGCTGTTCTGCTTCGGCGGTTTTGAGCAGAAATCCGCTGGCACCGGCATCGAGCGCGCGGAACAGGAAGTCGTCGCGGTCGAAGGTCGTGAGCATGAGAACGGCCCCGGCTGCCCCGCGGCGGACGATCTCCTCCGTCGCCTGGAGCCCGTCCATGACCGGCATCTGCACATCCATGCAGATGACGTCCGGGGCGAGCTCAAGTGCCTTATCGATGGCGATCTGCCCATTCTCGGCCTCGCCGACAACAGTGATGTCATCTTCGGATTCGAGGATCGTGCGAAAGCCGGTGCGGACCATGGACTGGTCGTCGACGAGGAGGACTCGGATCATGTGGATGCCTTCGCTGGAGTATCGGGGGACGAGCGTTCTGCGGTGCTGCGAGGGTAGGGGATGCGGGCACGCACGATCCAGCCGCCGCGGGACTTCGGCCCTGCCTCGAGGTTGCCGCCGAGAGCATTCATACGTTCTCTCATGCCGACGATGCCGAGGCCGAGCCCTTCGCTCTTGGAACGAGGCCCAGAGTCCGATCGGACGCTGTTGGACCCTGTTGACGGCCGCCCGGCGGAGCGCGTATCGCTGACCTCTACCTCAAGGCCGGTGCTGCCGTAGCGCAGACGCACATCCACCTCGGCGCCGGCGCCCGCATATCGAGAACAGTTGGTTAAGGATTCCTGAATCACACGGTAGATCGACATCTCGGTGATCGGAGTGAGAGGGCGCGGATCCCCGATCGTCGCGTACTCGACTGTTTGGTCGAATCGTCGGGCCGATTCGATGAGTTCCGGAAGGTCGCCGAGGCTGGGGTTGCCTTTCGTCGATGCCGCCGTTGCGTTGTCGTTCGGCGCTTCAGCCGCGCGGTCGCCGGACTTGGCTGTGTCGTCCGTGGCGGAGGTCTCCTCGGTCGATGAGTCCGTGTCGCGCAGCGTGTAGACGAGGGCTCGGAGTTCGTCGACGGTCTCGCGGGTCGAGGATTCGATGACCTGGAGCGATTCCTTCGCTTTGTCGGGGTTCCTCTCGAGGCTGCGCCGAGCAGCAGCGGCGTGGATGCCGACCCCGGCGATGTGGTGGGCGACTCCGTCGTGGAGTTCCCGCGCGATGCGCACCCGTTCGAGGTCGACGGCCTGCCGAGCCAATTGCTGTTCCTGTTCGCGGACCTCGTCATTGGCGGCTCGGAGGTCGGCCATGAGCTTCCGCTGTTTCCATGCCCTGTTGCCGAAGACCCATGCTCCCCCGAAGAAGGCGACATTCGTCAAGAAGGACACCCCGCCCGATGCCGCGAACTGAAGAACAGTGAAGTCCCCGAGAGCCCGGAATTGGACAGTCAGCGACACCGTGAAGAGGACCGCCATGCCGATGCACAGCAGCAGTCGCGACCAGAATGCCACTCGTCGGCTGCGCTGCCACGGTCCGATCGAATAGATGCCTAAGAACAGGATGATCTGCGAGACGCCGATCTCCATGGCACTGTTGACCAGAGCCACTGAATAGACGAGGCAGATGACGAAAGCGCTCTGGCTCGGATAGCGGCGGCGATAGAGCAGAGGGGCCGTGAGAAGAACTGATGCAAGCGCGCTCGCCCACAGAGGTGCATTGAGGATCTCAATGCTGGAGGCGCTGTAGAGCACGGCAAAGAGCACTGAGGACACTGCCAGAGCCACGACGATATAGACATCGCCCCTGGTGGTTCGCGTGGGTGACTCGTCGGCCGTCATCTTTCCAGCTTAGACAGTGCCGTGCCCCGCCGGTATCCGCCGCAGTGGGGAAATCGCGATGTGCTTCTCCCGCCGGAGGCGGAGGAAGGGGAAGCTGGGGAGCCTATTGCTCCTTCTGCGCGACGATTACGGCCAGGTCCCGGTGCTGCCAGTGCACACGAGTGGTCAGCCCCGCCTCGGCGAGCCAGGACAGCTGGTCATCTAAGGAGCTGGGGGTGTCATCGATCCAGTCGATCGGTGTGACGACATCAGACGGGTCTGCGGGCACGACGAGGTCACCGAGGACGAACCGCCCTCCGGGGTCGAGCACACCGGCGATGCGGGCGAAGAGGCCGGCCTTGCCGGGGCCGTCGAGGTGATGGACGGCGAGCATGGACATGACCAGATCGAATGGCCCCTGCGGCAGCGGTTCTTCGAGGCGACCCAGCTGCAGTTGGGTCCGGTCAGGGTCAAGGGTCGCCTCGGCGGCGGCGAGCATCTCGGAACTCGCGTCGACGCCCAGCAGTTTCGCCTCCGGAAGAGCTTCGAGAACGCGCTGTGCGGTCAGCCCGCTGCCGATGCCCAGATCGAGGATCGACGTCGGTGCTCCAGTGGCTGCCGCAGCGGCCACCTCGGTCTGCAGCCGCGGATAATCGGGAATCTCCTCGGCCATGAGTGACCGGTAGGTCTCCGGGTCCCACTCGAAATCGGACATCTCAGCTCCTTAGCCGTCGATGCGACCGAGCCTACGCCCCGCAGCACCTAGAGGTCGATGGCAACGATCGGATCCGTGGTCGGCTGCCTCGAGCCGCCCTCGGGTTCGACGGTGATGCCGAAGACGCTGCCCGAGGAGAACCTCTCGCCGGCGATGGTCACCGGCTGATCCGACATCAGTCCGGCACTCTCCGGTCCGTCGGCACCGATGACCCACATCTGCATAGACTTTCCGACCGGTGGCCGCCCGATGTCTTTTGGACTGAGGCGGATGAGCTGCTCACTCTCAGAGGAGATCACAGTGACGGTTCCGCCCTCCGGCATATCTGCGGTGCTCGTCTTCAGGTCGCCGGCCTCCATGAGGCGAGCGGAATCATCCAACTGCTGTTGGGTCGCGGCCAGGTCCTCTTCCAAGGAATTCTGTCGCTGATTCTGCTGCCAGACGGTGGCGCCGAGTCCTGCGGCGACGACGATCGCCGCCGCAGCTGCCGCCCAGGGCAGCCAGGAAATGCGGCCGGACTGCGGCTCACCTCGGCCCCCATCGCGGTTAACGGATCGGCGTGTCTCCCGATGTTCGGTGAGCAATGTCGGTGCAAGCGGTGCAGATGGTGCATCGGTGGCGGCAGGCGCGACCGATGCACCTTCCGCCTCGGCGACCGACGAAGTCTCAGGCTCGACAGCGGGTGAGGTCTCCGGTGCCGACTCCTGGCGGTAGTTCTCGGGGATCGACAGAATCGCCTCTCGAGTCGCCGAGCTGACTTCAACCGGTTCATCGGATT
Organism: Brevibacterium permense; assembly: GCF_025506275.1. Taxonomy (GTDB): domain Bacteria; phylum Actinomycetota; class Actinomycetes; order Actinomycetales; family Brevibacteriaceae; genus Brevibacterium; species Brevibacterium permense_A. Next base: position 80,028 of record NZ_QYCP01000088.1, on the reverse strand, counting down.
CGGCCGCTTCGGCCGTCACGTCGGCATAGGCGGCGACTTCGGCGCGGAAGTCGGCGTCGGCATCGGCCAGCGCCTGAGCCTTCGTGAGTTCAGAGTCGCTGAGCCCGCCGAGGGCCAGCCCGGCAGCCAGATAGTCACGATCTGCGCTCATCGGCTTGCCTCCAACTCTTCTCGCAGCTTCTTCATTCCGTCCCTGATCCGTGACTTGATGGTACCCAGGGGCACCTGGAGATTCTCAGAGATCTGGGTGTGGGTCATGCCTTGGTAGAAGGCCATGACGATCGGTTCGGCCTGCTCATCCGGGAGGATCCGCAGAGCCGAGACGGTCCGGTCCGACTCTGCACGGGCGATGACGGTCTGCTCCACCTGGTCGACTGCTTCGGCGGTGGTGCGGAGCCCGTCCGCGTAGTCTCTGTCCTGCTGAGCCTGGACGCTGCGCACACAGTCGATGGCTCGCCTGCGGCACAGGGTGATCAGCCACGCCCGTCCGCTGCCGCGCCCCGGGTCGAATCCCGCACACCGGGTCCAGACCTCGGTGAAGCAGTCCTGGAGGACCTCCTCGGCCAGTGTTCGGCTCTTGACGATTCGCAGGATGACGGCCATGAGGATGCGGGAGTGAGTGGTGAACAGTTCTTCGAATGCGGACTGGTCACCCTCGGCGATGCGGATCAGCAGGGCACCGCCGGGATCGGCGGAATCCGCCGACTGGTGATCAGAACTCATTGCCCAATCATGCCATGCATGCAGAAACCGACCGCGCCCTTCGCAGGGGAGCGAGGCGGCCGGGAGCCGATCCTGTTGCTGCTGATCGGTTCCCGGCCCCTGCATCGTGATGTTCTCTCGCTGTGGACTCTGCGGTCACTTCTTCGGCATCATCACGGCATCGACCATGTAGACCGTGGCGTTGGCGGTCTTGACGCCGCCGCAGACCAGTCCGGCATCGTCGAACTTCATGTCCTCGCCCTCACCGGAGATCTTCACCTTCGAACCTTCGACGGTCTCGTGTTCACCGGCGATCTCATCGGGGGAGAGCTGTCCGGGGATGACGTGGTAGGTCAGCACCTTCGTCAGCTGGTCCGAGTCCTTGGCCAGGGCGTCGAGGTCGTCCTTCGGCACATCGGCGAAGGCATCGTCGACTGGGGCGATGACCGTGAACTCGTCGCCGTTGAGGGTGTCGACGAGGTCGACATCGGGGTTGAGCTTGCCCGAGACAGCCTTGGTCAGGGTCGTGAGCATCGGGTTGTTCGAGGCGGCAGTGGCCACCGGGTCCTGGCCCATGCCATCGACAGAACCGGCCCCGTCCGGGTTCGCCTCCGCGTAAGCCGAGCAGCCCTTGCCGACGAGGTCGGAATCGGCCATGGAGGAGTCGCCGGACTCGCCGGGCATCTCGGACTCGCCCGAGTCAGCGGGCTGAGATTCGGAGCTGCCCGATTCCGAACCGGACTCCTCCCCGCCGGAACTGGAATCCATTCCGCAGCCGCTCAGAGCCAACAGGCCGATGGCACCGGCCGAGAGGATGGTGGCGGTGCGTGTGCGAAGCAGTGTCTTCATTGTTCTTCTCCTAATCAACAGTGATGCGTATTCGCGCACAGCTGTGAAGTGATCTCCATTGCTCGCTGTGTACTGGGTATTCGGTGCGGTGCTCGGTTCGGATGGGTGGATGGGGAAGAAATCTTGAGAATCTCTTCGCCGAGGCGGCTGCGGGCTCATTCGACGCGGAATTGGATGTGGTGGTGCCCGGTGGCCGAATTCGGGATCGAATCCCGACGTTTCGCTGTCTGCACTGTGCCGTCCTTGTCCGTGGCACGCACGGTGAGGGTATGTGACCCCGCGGCCACCTCGGCGAATTCCGCCCGCCACTGTCGCCAGGTGTCGATCGTGACCTCCTCGGCCAGATCCGCCTGCGTCCATTCGCCGTCGTCGAGCTTGACCTCGACGCGGTCGATCCCTGAACGCTGCGCCCAGGCGGTGCCGCCGACCCGGAGGTCCCCGGCAGGGACCTTGGCCAACGGCCTTGGCACCTCGATGCGCGAAGCGACGAGGATGGGGGCCTTGGCATCCCACCCGCGGTCGGTCCAGTAGGCGGTCTTCACATCGAAGCGGGTGACCTCGAGTTCGGTCACCCATTTCGTCGCGGAGACGAAACCGTAGAGTCCGGAAACGACGAGACGGGCAGGGAAGCCGTGGATCGGGGTGAGCGGTTGGCCGTTCATTCCCACCGCCAGGAGGGCGGCACGGTCATCGGTCAGTGCACCGATCGGGGTCGAGGCGGTGAATCCGTCGAACGAGTGAGAGAGGACCATATCCGCTCGCGAGCTGGGGCGGGCTCGGGCGAGAAGCTCGCGCACGGGATAGCCGAGCCAAGTCGCATTGCCGACGAGATCCCCACCGACGGGATTGGATACGCAGGTCAGCGTGATGTGGTGTTCTTCGAGCGGCAGGTCGAGGACGTCGTCCATCGTCAGGGTCACCTCGTTCTCGACCATGCCGTGGATGTGCAGGGACCACTGTTCCGGGTCGATGACCGGTGGTGAGAGCACCGTGTCGATGCGGTAGAAGTCCTTCGCCTCGGTGACGAAGGGGACCGTGCCGTCGAGGTCGGTGCTCGCGGCGGCGGGGATCGCTGCCGCCTTCTTCGCAGGGTCGGGCAGTACCAGCTTGGCCACCGCTGCTCCGGCTTCCTGTGTGAGAGAGACGAGGGTCTGGCCGGCGGCGATGGTGACGGCCCCGATGGCGCCGACGGCCCCGGCCAGGCCGAAGAAACGGCGGCGGCTCAAGGGTTCCGAGGTTCGCGAACCGCGCGCGACATCGGAACTGTCGGTCGCCTCGGCAAGGGTTGCCGGTGCTCCGAAGCGCAGCAGAAGTAGGAAGACCGCGATGCCCACGGCGATGCCGATGAGCGTGGGAGTGACGTCGATGGCACCCGCCTCGGGGCGGATGATGATGACGATGATTGGGACGAGCCCGGCGACGACCAACAGCGTCGTGGCCAGACACCGGCTGGAGACGGCCAGGGCTCCGATGAGACCGGCGAGGACGATCGCACCGAGGCCGGTGGAGAGGACGAGGACGAGTTTGTCGTTGTCGCCGAACAGGGCGATGACGGGTTTGATCGCCGCCGGGGGAGCCAGTGGGATGATCGCCTGACCGAGGGTGAGCAGGGGTGCCGCGCTCGGGGTGAAGGCACGCGCGATGAGGTCCGCGAGACCGAACATCATGACTGTGGCGACGATGCCTGCCACGACGCCGCGGAAACGGTGGGTTGCACGGGTTTTCCGATTCATAGTGATCATTCGGAGCCGCCGGGACAGCGGATGGGTCTGCGGGTTTTGTTACTGACCATTCACTGAAACGCCAGTGACCTTGTTGCGTGCCTGTCGTAGCATGGTGCAATGACTGAGAAACCCGGATACGCCCAGCCGCAGGCTCCGACCGGAGATGCGGATGAGCCGAAGAGCCCGAGTGCGCCGATCTACACCGCGAAGGTCGAGAACCTCGGCGGCACCTCGGGTGAGGTGCGCGTCGAAGACGGCCAGACCTTGCCCACCGCCCCGACCTCACGAGTCGAAGAGGGCAACAACCCGGAACAGTTCCTCGCCATGGCCTGGTCGACCTGCCTCGGCGAGACGCTCAAGGTCGTCCTCGCGGTCAATGAGATCGAGGCGCTCTCACGCGTGCGCGTCGAGGTCGAGCTGCACAACGAACCCTCCGGCAACGGCTTCTACTTCGCCCCGAAGGCGTTCATCTCCATCGAAGGAGTCTCGGACACCGACGCCGAGAAGTACGCTGCCCGCGCCCACGCTCGCTGCCCCATCTCCAAACTGCTCATGGGCAAGGGCACCCCGGTCGTCGAGATCGAACCCTACAAGAACCCGGACGACTTCCAGCTCAGCTGAACCGGCTGAGCAGACAACGAGAGGCCCCGACTGTCACGGTCGGGGCCTCTTCCGTCGGCGCCTGCGCTTTACCTGTCGGACTCCGCGGCAACGTCGGCGGCGATCTGCGCCAAGTGCACGGCCGCCTCGGCGGGGCGGATCAGCCATCCCACGTGGGACGACGCGAGTGTGCGCACCCGGTAGGGATTGTCCGGGGTGAGCGCATCACCTTCGCGGATAAGGCGATCCTGCATCGCGGTCGGCACGCTCCGATCCTCGCCGAGGCGGACGAACGTACGCGGAATCGTCCCCCACGTGCCCGCCTGCGCTCGGTGTTCGGGGCCTCCCGCGTCGAGGTTCTCATCCGGCTGCAGTGAGTTCAGGAAGATGCGGAATTCGTCATCGCTGACGTCGGCGCAGAAGAGTGCTTTCAGGCCGTCGAGGACCTCCGGGTCGGCCTGGCGGAAATTGCAGCGCAGCAGTCCCAACTGCCCGGGATCACCGGCCAGGGCCCGGGCGAGAGCCGCATTGTCGACGTCGGCCATCTCCGGTTCGACATTGTATTCGGCGGCCGGGAGGTCCACCGGTGCCCATGCGGAGACATAGACCATGTGGTCGATGAGCTCCGGATGCTCGTTCGCCAAGGCGGTCAATGTGGCCCCGCCGCGGCTGTGGGCGACGATGACCACCGGTCCGTGCTCCTCGGCACGGGTGGCCGCCTCGGTGAGAGCCTGGACATTGTCGTCGACGGTCACACCCCTGATCGATCCCGGCTCCGAGGTGAACTGGGCGACGTCCTGAGGCGCCTGATACCCGAGCGGGAAGGTGGCGGCGAAACCGTGACCCGGCAGGTCGACCGCAGCCGAGCGCACTCCGTGGAAGGCGAGTTCGGCCTGCAGCGGGGCGAAGGAGAAGGAAGTGGCGAAAGCGCCGTGGACGAGGATGAACGTCGGCTGCGTCATCTCCTCAGCCTAGCGCCCGCCTCGGCGATGGGAACGGAACACCAGACAAATGGCTCACTGGATGCCGAAGCGGATTACAGTGGCTGGTAGGTCGCTTGGCACCGGGCCGGGCACGGAGCGACGAGAGGAGCCGAGGTGGAGATGAACTTGCAGGAGTTCCTGTTCCTCGCCCTCGACCTCACCGGCACCTTCGTCTTCGCAGTCTCCGGAGTGCTGCTGGCCGCGCGACGCAATTTCGACATCACCGGCGGGTTGGTGCTGGGCACGATGACGGGCATCGGCGGAGGCATGATCCGCGATGTGCTCCTCGACCGGGTGCCCAACGCCATCGGCCAACCGATCTACCTCGCCCCGCCGGTGATTGCGACCCTGCTCATCTACATCATCGGCTCCCACATCTCCCGGGCACGGATCTGGATCGTCGCCTTCGACGCGATGGGCCTCGGCCTCTTCAGCGTCACCGGCACGACGATCGCGCTCGCCGCCGGGACGAACTATCCGGCGGCGCTGCTCATGGGTGCGCTGACCGCGTGCGGCGGCGGACTCATGCGCGATGCCGTGGCCAGTGAGGATCCGGCGATCTTCCGCGGCACCGACCTCTACCTCATCCCCGCCCTGTTCGGTTCGGGGCTGACGATCCTCGCCGAGGTGACCGGACTGTTGGGTGCCATCGCCTCACTCATCATCGCAGCCGCCGCCTTCGGCTTCCGCATGCTCGCCTGGAAGCTGCAGTGGCGGGTGCCGCAGCCGATGCGGCAATGGTCGTACCGGGACACCGGACAGCGCGTGAAGAAGAAGCTGCCGTCGGTGTTCCGGAAACCGGACTGAGGGGGTGTCGGAGTCTCGCTTCGTTGCAGTCCGCGGTGTCGAGGCTGACACATCGCTGCGGGTACCGGCCGTCGTGACCTATGCGACGATGAAATCATGAGTGAGACACCGGCCGGACCGCCCCCTCTCGGACCGCTTCCGCTGCACGAGGTGGAGCAGGTCCCGACATGGACGCGTGACTTCCTGCGCGTCCTCGGGGTCTCGTTGTCTGGGGCACTGTTCTTCTCCTTCCTCATCTGGTTCGCCTCGACCGAGCTGATGTTGCAGCAGAACTTTGAAGTCATCGAAGCGGACGCAGTCTGGATGGGGATCTGCGCCGGAATTTTGGCCTTCTTCTTCCCATTCCTGTTCATGAAGCACAAGCGCCCGGACGACGGGTTCCGGCGTGAGGGTCTCATCCCGCTGGCTCTCTTCAGCGTCGTCGCCTCCGCAGTCATCGTCACGTTGGCGGCGCTGGTCTGGCCGTTCTTCCTCGGCGAGCGGGCCGTTCCCGGAACGGTTGCAGCGGAACTCAACGCCGATCCGGCGAGCTTCTTCCTCGTCCTGCTCTTCTTCATCGGCGGCATGGCGTGGAGTATGTGCATGATGATGCCGATGATGATCGGCGGATACAAGGTGGCACTGTGGCTGCTGCTGCCATATCTCGGATTCGTCTTCCTCATCTGCTTCGCCGGTGTGAGGGTTTTCGATAATCCGCCGAGCCTGCTCGCCACGATGATCTGGCTGGCCGTGGCATTGTCCGGTCTGGCGGTGCTGACCGTGCTGGCGGCACTGCGGAATGTCATCGACAAGCCGAAGGCCCAGATGACCGCGGCGGAACGCGATGTGGCCCACCAGAGATACGTGGATGATAGGCGTCGGCGTGGACTGACGAACGAGAACCCGCTGCCGGGCATCGACGGACCTCAGCCGCCGCAGAGGAACCAGCCGGGTCCTGCTCCAGGTCAGCGGCCCGGTCCGCCGGTCCAGGAGCGTCCTCCTCATCCCCGTCATCGGCCTCCACAAGGCCCCAGGCGGTGAGCGTTCACCGGTGACTCATCGGTATAGACGCGGCCATTCCCACCTGGAAAGATGAACGCATGAGTGAGCCGACGAGCAACTGGACGACCGATCCCGCCCCACTTCTTCGCGCCGGGGAGGGATTCCGCCTCGGCGAGGTCGATCCCGAATCCACTCCCGGCTACGACGGGGACAAAAAGAGTGGCAAGAAGGATCTCGAGGCGCTGTCTGCTGAACTCAATGACCTGCAGGAGCGCTTCTTCGCTGCTCACCATGACGAGGACTCCGGCCCCGCTGTCCTCCTCGTCCTGCAAGCCATGGACACAGCCGGCAAAGGCGGAATCGTCCGCCATGTCGTCGGCGCCGTCGATCCGCAGGGCGTCGAGCTCGCCGCCTTCAAGAAACCGACTGATGAAGAGCTCGCCCACGACTTCCTTTGGCGCATCCGCCCGCGCGTGCCCGGGCCGGGAATGATCGGAGTCTTCGACCGCTCACACTACGAGGATGTGCTCATCGGCCGCGTTCGCGAACTCGCCGACGAGGCCGAGATCGAGCTCCGCTACTCAGTCATCAACGACTTCGAAGCCGAACTGGTCGCGGCGGGAGTGCGGATCGTCAAGGTCATGCTCCACATCTCTCCGGACGAGCAGAAGAAGCGCCTGGCCGAACGCCTCGACCGGCCGGACAAGTACTGGAAATACAACCCCGGAGACGTCGACGAACGACTCCTGTGGCCGGATTACATGGACGCCTACCAGGCCGTCTTCGACCGCACCTCCACCGAGGCGGCACCGTGGTTCGTCGTGCCCGCGAACCGGAAATGGTACGCACGCTTGGCTGTGCAGCGGCTGCTGCTCGATGTCCTGGTCGACATCGACCCGCAGTGGCCCGCCGCCGATTTCAACGTGGAGGTCGAGAAGAAACGGCTCGTCGAGAGCTGAGGTTCTCAGTCGCGACGGATGCTGAAGTCGACCTTCGTGGGGTGTTCGACGGTGCGGGAGACCGTGCAGTATTTGTCGTGAGAGAGCCCGACGAGACGTTCGATGCGGGCATCGGCCCTCCGGCCCTGCTCGTCGTCGGGAAATGCGAGGTCGAAATCGAGGTGGACGTTGTCCACACGGGAGGCCCCGTCCTCGTCGATCTTGTCTGCGGTCGCGGAGACGTCGAACTTCGTCGGTTCGGTGTGACGGCTGGTCACGGTATCGACATCGATCGACGAGCAGCCGGCGACGGCGGCCAGGAGCAGTTCGACGGGGGTCATGAGGCCCTCGCCGCGGCCGAATTCGATGCTCGCTCCACTGGGGGCGGTGGCGCGGTAGTGGTTTTCGGCGATGCGGGTCAGTTCGATGCTGCGGATGTCTTCACTCATGGACTAATGATGGCAGACTCCAGGGTGGCAGGAGCTGGAACGATCAGGGTTTGGTGAAGTCGACCTCGCTCGATTCCTGCACACGAGCCTGCCGGCCGGGACCGGATTCGAACTGCCAATACAGGTTTGTGTGGGAGACGACCTGCTCCGGTGGGGGAGCACCCCACTCGGTGAGATCCTCGGTGGTGTGGGCGTCGGTGACGAGGGTGACGTCGTAGCCGCGGGCGAAGCCGCCGTGGATCGTCGAGCGCACGCAGGCATCCGATTGGGCACCGGTCACGACGAGGTGGCCGACGTCCTTTCCGGCGAGCACTTCCTCGAAGTCCGTGTCCTCGAAGGTATTGCCGTGGGTCTTCTCGACGATGGATTCGCCGTCGGCCGGGGAGAGCGTGTCGACGATCTGCCATTGCGGGGAATCGATCGGCAGCTCACCGGAGCTGTGCCGGACCCAGACCACCTCGGTGCCGGTGTCCCGGGCACGGTCGACGAGATCGGAGATCGTGGAGATGACCGATTCGGAGTTCCAACTGGCCTGCATCACCCCGTTCTGGACATCGATGACGACGAGGGCGGAGTTCGGGCGGGTGGACGTCGGCGGTTGGGATGTGGACATATGATCCTCCTTGATCAAGGATCATTGTCCTCGCCTCGATCCCAGCAGACAAGAGGTCGGTGCCGGTCGGTTCCGCGAGTGTGAGAATGGGGGAGTGAGCGATTTCTCTCAGGACAACGGCGGTGCCGCCGGTCCGCGCCGGTTCAGCGTGCTGCGCAGCTGGAAGACGGCGCCCTATCTGATCGGATCGGGCACGGCGATGATGGGCGACAACATCGAGCACGTCATCACCTATTGGGTGCTGTGGCAGAAGTTCGAATCCCCGGCACTCGTCGGATTCCAGCTCATCAGCCACTGGCTGCCCTTCCTGCTCCTGTCCGTCTATGCCGGGTCACTGGCCGAACGCTTCGACTGCCGCCGCCTCATCCAGATCGGACAGATCATGTTCATGGTCGTGTCCCTGTGTTGGGGGATCCTCTTCCTCACGGACTCTCTGCAGCTGTGGCAGGCCTGCGTGCTGCTCGTCATCCATGGCCTGGCCGGATGCCTGTGGGGTCCGGCCGAGCAGATGATGCTCCATGACTTCGTCGATCGGAAGGAGCTGCCGAGCGCTGTCCGGCTCAATGCGACGTTCCGCAGCCTCGGCATCCTCTTCGGTCCCGTCGTCGGTTCCGCTCTGCTGCTCGGGGTCGGTGCCACATGGGGCATCTTCATCAACATCGTCTTCTATCTGCCGCTGACGATCTTCCTCATCCGCACCCCCTTCACCGGACATCTGCGCAGCGGAGGAGTGCGCACTGCGCGGACGACTCTCATCCAGTCGCTGCGGGTGCTCATCGACGTCCGCCACAATCGCGCAATCGTCGGCATGCTATTGCTGGCCGCGCTCGCCTCGACGACGATCGGGGCGGTGCTGCAGACGGCGATGCCGGTGTTCGGCGACATTCTCAACCCGGTCGGCGGGGACAGCGACTTCACCTATGGCGTGCTGCTCTTCGCCATGGGTGCAGGCGGGGTGCTCGGGGGCTTCGGGCTCGAGGCGACCGGGTGGATCAAGGCCGTCCCGGCTGCCGCGGCACTGGCCGCCGCGGCGATGGGCATCAGCTCTCTGTTCTTCGCCCTGACCTCGCACCTGTGGCTGGCCGTCATCATGCTCGTCATTGCCGGAGTCTCGAAGATCACCGCCGAGTCGACCGAGATGGCGATCATCCAACTCGAAGCGCCGCCGGAGATCCGCGGCCGCGTCATCGGCTCCTATGCGACGTTCGGGCCGGGGATGCAGACCTTCTCCGGAGTCACCGTGGGAGTGCTCGGCACGATCGCCACGATCCCCGGAGCCGTCATCATCGGCGGCACGGTCCTGGCCATCGGAGCGGTGGCCATCGGCACTTACGCCATCACAGGAAGGCGCAACCCCCATGCCCCAATTGCTACCTGACGGGGGCGCAGCAACCTGGCGCCAGGTATCTGGGCCGCCGTCACCTGCTTCTGCGCGGGGATTCAGGGTGCCATCGCTCGGGTTCGCCCACGTCAAAGGCACACGGCATGAGGCTCGGCCGGGAGCAGTCGTCGACGCTCATGGTCCGGTCGGCGATCGTGAGTTCTGCTTCGTCGATGTCGAACGACGGCAGGTGCTCAAAACCGTGCAGAATCCTCGGCTCATCCGCATGACCACCTCACTCGCCGACGGCACGCTGACGATCACCCTGCCCGACGGGCGCTCTGCATCTGGGGTGCCAGTCGGCTCGGGCGAGCACCTGATCTGCTGCTACTGGAAGCGACCGGTCGAACTCGAACTCACTGACGGTCCGCATTCGGAACTCGCCTCCGAGTGGCTGGGAAAGCCGGTTCGGCTGGCCCGCGCACATCGTGGAGACGTGGTCTACGGAGCTGGCCTGTCGATCGTCACTACTGCTTCGATGAGGGAACTCGCCGATCGGTCGGGTCATCATGAGCTGCTTGATGAGGCTGCCCGCTTTCGTGCCACCCTCGTCCTCGACACGGACGAACCCTTCATCGAAGAGACCTGGCGAGGCCGGGATGTGACGGTGAACGTGCCGGGCATCGGCGCGCTGCGTGTGCGGATCGGGAGTCCGATTGCGCGGTGCGCCATCCTCGATCTCGACCCGATCACTGGGGAGCGGGGCAGCAATCTGCTCAAGACGCTTGCCGCCAGCCGCCCGCGAAATGAGGCGGGTGAACCGTACTTCGGAGTCAATGCCGAGATCATCGAAACCTCTGCTGCTCCGGACACCTGAGCGGCGACGTCCCAACGCAGGTGACGGCGGCCCAGATACCTGGCGCCAGGTTGCTGCGCCGCCGTCGGGTAGCAATTAGGTGACGGCGCCGCGGATCTTGTGCGCCGGGGTGTCCCAGAGTCGGTTGTCGAGGATGTCGCGCAGGGCCTCGACGGTGTCCCACACCTCGGTGAACCCGATGTAGAGCGGGGTCAATCCGAACCGCAGCACCTCCGGCTCACGGTAGTCGCCGATGATTCTGCGCTCGATGAGCGCGCTCATCACCGCAAATCCCTCCGGATGCCGGATCGAGACCTGGGAACCGCGATGAGCGTGCTCACGTGGAGTGACGACCTCGACCGGGTGATCGGCCAAACGCTCATCGACGAGATCGATGAACAGGTCCGACAATGCCAGGGACTTCTCCCGGACCTGTTCCATGTCCACCCGCGAGTGGATGTCGAGGCCGAGCTCCGCCACGGACATCGACAGGATTCCCTGCGTTCCGGTGAGGTAGCGGCGGATGCCGTTGGCGGGCCGGTAGTCCGGGGCCATATCGAAGGGCTGCGCATGCGACCACCACCCCGACAGAGGTTGGCTGAATCGGTTCTGCAGCGCCTCGGCGACCCAGATGAACGCAGGAGAGCCGGGACCGCCGTTGAGGAACTTGTACGTGCAGCCGATCGCCATGTCCGCACCGGTTCCGGCCAGATCGATGGGCAGAGCACCGGCCGAATGGCACAGGTCCCAGATGACCATGGCGCCGCCGGAATGGATCGCCGAGGTGGTCGTGCCCATTTCGAAGAGCCGACCCGTCCGGTAGTTCACATGGGTGAGGACGACGAGGGCCACCTCGTCGGACATCGTGGTCGGGAACCCTGCTGTGACTTCCTCATCGTCGACGAGGCGGACTTCGTAGCCGTCGCCGAGCTGCTCGGCCAATCCTTCGAGCATGTAGATATCGGAGGGAAAGTTCTCCCGCTGGGTGAGGATGACGCGCCGGTTCGGGTTGTCCTCGGCCTGCATCTTCAGCGCGGCCGAGGCAGCCTTGAACAGATTGATCGACGTGGTGTCTGTGACGACGGTCGACCCGGCCCCGCCGCCGACGAGCCCGGCGACCTTCTCACCCAGCTTTGCCGGCAGATCCCACCAGCCGGCGGTGTTCCATGACCCGATGAGGCCGGTGCCCCATTCGTCGGTGATGACTTCCTGGGCGCGGTCTGCGGCTCCCTTTGTGCGCGGGCCGAGAGAGTTCCCGTCGAGGTAGATCGTGCCTTCCGGGAGCAGGAACTCTTCGCGGAAGCCGTGCAGGGGATCGTTCGCATCGCGTTGTTCGCAGTCCGCGCGGGTGATTGCAGTCGGGGAGCCAGTTGAGTTCGCCGAGGTGGCTGTCCGGTCAGAGGTCGTCATCGTCGCCTTCCACGTGGTGGGGGGACCTGTGGGTTCGTCTGCCTTCCAGGCTACCGTGCGTCGGCTGATTACGATCTAAGTCCTGCTCATGACGCCAGACGACGGCAGCCGACGGTGCGGAGGACACCGCCAGGCGATCGTTTCTAGTCTGAGATCAGCACCGACCCGCATGATCTCGACCGCACGCTCGCCCACTCGATCAGGAGCCCACCATCATGACTGCAGCCACCACCGAGTTCGACACCACCATCGCCATCAGCGACGAAGAACGCGCCACGCGGCTGACCACAGCCGGAAACGCATGGAACGAACGACTGGCCGCCTCGGCGAAGAACGGGCAGCTGACGTTCTCGGCCTCGGGCACCGCTCGCGGTTCGGTGTCCTCGGTCATCACCGCCGGCCGCCACACCTTCACTGTCGACGAACCGACCCCGCTGGCCGGCGACGACGCCGCCCCGAACCCCGTCGAATACGCCCTCGGCGCATTGATCTCCTGCCAGGTCGTCGTCTACCGCCTCTACGCCCAGAACCTCGGACTGACCATCGACGAACTCGATGTCAGCGCTGAAGGCGACCTGGATGTGCGGGGACTCTTCGGCGCCGATGAGACAGTGCGCCCCGGATTCTCGTCCGTGCGCGTGAGCGTCAACATCGCCGGACCCGACAGCAACGAGGACTACCAGAAGCTGCAGGAGACCGTGGACGCTCATTGCCCCGTCTTCGACATCTTCACCAACCCGACCCCGATCGACGTCACCGTCACGAAGACCAACTGACCTCCCAGGACTACCCGACGGCGGCCCAGCAACCTCGCGCCAGGTTGCTGAGCACCCGTCAGGTAGCAAATGGGTGTTGACAGGGGGCCTGGGCGCGGTAAGAATCGAATTCCCACCGTCCAGCCATCCAGCTGTCGTGGACCGTCCGGTGTCGCGTCTCCCGATCCGTCGCCGTCACTGCAAGGGAGCAGTTATGACCCAGATCTTCGTCAACCTTCCGACCACCGACCTCGAGCGCGCTAAGTCGTTCTACCAAGCCATCGGCGCCGAGGTGGTGCCCGAGTTCACCGATGACAACGCGTCGTGCATCAAATGGACCGATGATATCTTCTTCATGGTCCTCACCCGGGACTATCTCGCCACGTTCACGGACAAACCGATCGTCGACCCGCACACCGCGGCTCAGGCGCTGACTGCGATGAGCCGCGAATCCCGCGACGAGGTCGATGCGATGCGCGCCTCGATCCTCGACGCCGGCGGCGGGGAGAACAAAGAACCGCAGGACCTCGGGTTCATGTACGGCATCAGCATGACCGACCCCGACGGCAACATCCTCGAGTTCATGTGGATGGACCCGGCGGCAGCCGAGCAAGGTCCCGAGGCCTTCGAGCAGAACTGAGCCTGATCAGCCCGAAACCGATTTGGGGCCGGCCGGGACGCCGAACTACCCGACGGCGGCCCAGCAACCTGGCGCCAGGTTGCTGGGCCGCCGTCAGGTAGTAATAGGGGTGATTGAGGGGGCCGAGGCGGTTCAGCCTGCGTGCGCGGCGAGGACTTCGAGCACGGAATCGCCGTAGCGGTCGAGCTTCTTCAGACCCACGCCGCTGACTTGACCGAGTTCGCTGATCGTCGTCGGTTTGACCTCGACGATGCCGTAGAGCGTAGCATCGGGGAACACGACGTAGGCGGGCACGCCCTGCTCCTTCGCCTGCTCTCCGCGCCAGGAGCGCAGAGCCTCGAACAGGGAGGCTTCGGCCGGGTCGAGCTCGACTTCGGGGCCGCCTCGGCGACTTGATCCGGCCCTCTTCGCTCCGGCTTTCTTCACCGGGTCGACACGCAGTGAGATCTCCTCTTCTCCGCGCAGTACGGGGCCGGCGTTCTCGCCGACCACAAGCACACCGTAGTCACCATGGGATTCGAGGAGGCCGCGGGCGAGCACCTGCCGGATGACGGTCTTCCACTGGCTCTCGGACAGGTCCTCGCCGACGCCCCAGACGCTCAAGCTCTCATGGTCCGAGGCCCGGGACCGGTCGTTGTCATTGCCGCGCAGCACATCGATGACTTGGCCCGAACCGAAACGCTGCCCGCGTTCTCGGTCGAGTCGGATGACGGCCGACAGCAGCTTCTGCACGGCCACGGTCGCGTCCCAGGTCACCGGGGGTGTCATGCAGGTATCGCAGTTGCCGCACGGTGCGGATACCTCATCGAAGTACCGCAGCAGCTGCACACGTCGGCAGTCGACGGTCTCGCAGAGCGCGAGCATCGAATCGAGGTGGCTCATCTGGCGGCGTTTGAACACCTGGTCGCCTTCGCCGGATTCGATGAGCCGGCGTTGGGAGACGACATCGCCGAGGCCGTAGACCATCCACGCGTCTGCGGGCAGTCCGTCACGGCCGGCGCGACCGGTCTCCTGATAGTAGCCCTCGACCGAGCGGGGCAGATCGAGGTGGGCGACGAAGCGGACATCGGGTTTGTCGATGCCCATACCGAAGGCGATGGTGGCAACCATGACGATGCCGTCCTCCCGGAGGAACCTCGCCTGGTTCTCCGCGCGCACCTCGGAGGGCAGCCCTGCGTGGTACGGCAGGGCTGTGAGGCCGCGGGCGACGAGTGCTTCGGCCAGCTGATCGACCCCGCGCCGGGACAGACAGTAGACGATGCCCGAATCCCCGGGGTGTTCGGTGGTGATGAAGCTCAGCAGCTGCGATCTCGCCGAGGCCTTCGGCTCGATCCGGTAGGTGATGTTGGGTCGGTCGAAGCTCGCGACGAAGTGCTCGGCATCCTGGAGGTGGAGTCGTTCGGTGAGTTCAGCGTGGGTGGCCGGCGTGGCCGTGGCCGTCAGGGCGATGCGCGGGATATCGGGGAATCTTTCGGCCAAGACGCCGAGTCCCAGGTAGTCGCTGCGGAAGTCATGTCCCCATTGGGACACGCAGTGGGCTTCGTCGATGGCGAACAGGGAGATCTGTGCCTGCTCGAGCAGTCGCATCGTCCGCGGCAGGACGAGACGCTCGGGCGCGAGGTAGAGCAGGTCGATCTCTCCGGCGAGCAGCTGCTGTTCGACCTGCTGGGCGGTCTCGAAGTCGAGGGACGAGTTGAGATAGGCGGCCCGCACACCGAGGTTCTCCAGTGCCGCGACCTGATCGGCCATGAGCGCGATGAGCGGGGAGATGACGACACCCGTACCGGTTCTGACCAGGGCAGGAATCTGATAACACAGGGATTTGCCGCCGCCGGTGGGCATGAGCACGACCGCATCCTCACCGCCGACGACCTGGTCGACGATGGCCGCCTGCTGACCCCGGAACTCCTCATAGCCGAAGACATCGTGAAGGACATCGAGGGCGGAGGTCGTGGCTGCGGAGGTCATGGCTCCCACCCTAGTTCACGTCACTGACCCGAACCTCCATCGGAGACGAGACTACGGAGGAGTGGTTTGAGACCTCGGAGGAAACAAACCGAGGTCCCGATGCGACAAGTCGAGGTGTGGGAGAGAGTGGAGATGGGACCTGCCGAGAAATATGGGTCACCATCGGATGCTTCGAAGCGCGGAAAATATCCGATGGTGACCTACATTTTCCGGAAAGTATCCGAAAGTGACCATTAATCGGGAGCCGGGAGGCAGATCTCCGGAAATCAGGCCTCTGGCCGACGTCCGCCGCGCGGTTCCGTGCGAACCCGGCCCCAACGGCCCCAACGGCCTCGACAGTCCAGTTACCCACCACCCGACACCACAGCGACCTGGCCCCGTCACCACAGCGACCTGGTCTCGACGGCCCAGCGACCTGGCAATCCCATACTTAACGGCCCGCGAACCTCCGTGCCGCCACGAGTCCCAACACGCACACCACGGCCACCGCGACGGCGAAGACGACGGTCGCATTCGCCAGTCCCACCTCGGCGGCGAGGAATCCGGCACCGATCGCCGGCACCGACATGAACACGTAGGCGAGGATGAAGTATGAGGTGGTCGCCTCGGTGCGGTGCTCGGGCGCGGTCACCGCGGTGATCGCGCGCATCCCGGTCATGAACACGAGCCCCTGCCCGGCCCCGGCCAACGCCGCGGAGACGATGAGCACCGGCAGCGACCCCGCCACGAGTGCGAAGACGAGCGCACCCATGCTCACGATCATGGTCACGGTCCCGCCGACGATGAGCCGACGGTCGTTCAACCCGCGCAGCAGCACCTGCGCAGTCGCCGAGGCACCGAAGAGGAGGAAAACGACGGCTCCCGTGACCGCGGTCGACGTCAGGTGCAGGGTCTGCCCGATGAAGCTCGGCGCGATCGCCGAATACAGCCCGCACACCGCGAAGCCGGTGATCGCCCCAGGTGAGGCGGCCAGGAACATGCGCTTCGCCGAGGCGGGAATCCCCGGCAGCTGCAACCGCACAGCCGTCGCCCCGCCCCGCGTTCGGTCCCGCACGAGGATGAGCGCCAAGCCTGCGATGACGAGCATGAGCGCGTTGACGAGGAACGGCGTGAGCAGGGGAGCCGGAGCGAAGCGGGCGAGCAGCCCGGAGGACAGGATCCCGAGTCCCAGCCCGCCCATATTCGCCGCCGTCGCCAAGGATCCGGCGAGCCGCTCGCGACCGGCCGGCGCATTCTCGAGCACGGTGACGGTGGCGGTGGACGTGAAGATCCCCGCGGCCAGCCCGGACAGGACCCGGCCGGTCAGCAGCAGGCCGATGTGGGACCCGATGAGGAAGAGCACCGCCGAGCTGATCGAGAAGATCACCCCGAGGCTGAGCACCGGCCGACGCCCCAGTCCGTCGGAGAGCCGACCGAAGACGATGAGCGCGCCGATGACCCCGACCGCGTAGATCGCGAAGAGCTGAGTGGTGAATGCGGTGCCGAACCCGAACCGCTCCTCATAGAGTGGATAGAGGGGCGTCGGCAGGGTGGTGCCCATCATGACGACGGTGAATACGTACACCGAGGCGGCCAATCCCCATCCCGTCGCGACGCGCGGTTCCGGATGTCGCCGGTGTGCTGCCGCCGTTTCGTCGGCCACTGCCGCACCCCTTTTCCGTCTGAGATCGTCCCTCGCCGAGGTGGCCCACCGCACCCATCGCCCCGATCGTCCGAGGACCGGTCCGGTGCCATTCGATCCTGACAGGTGCCTGCAGGCGGTGAACCGATTGCGATTGTACGCTGGAACTTACGAGTCCATGCCTGTTGGCGGCATGGCGGATTGTGCGCACCCGCGAGAAGGAGCAGATTCCGATGACGACGACTCCGAACAGCCCCGTCGACACCGTCCCGGCCGCGCCAGCGGATCCGACCCGACGTCGTGTGATGAAGACAGCGGGCGTGGCCGGAACGGTGGCGGTCATCGGCGGCTCGGTGGCGGCCACTTCGGCGTGTTCGTCCGACGAGGATGCGGAGCCGACGAAGGACTCGAGCCTGTCGGCCTCCGACGTTCCCGTCGGTTCCGGCACCGTCATCGAGGACACCTACGTGATCACTCAGCCGAAGGAAGGCGAGTTCTTCGCGTTCTCATCGGTGTGCACCCACCAGGGCTGCCAGGTCACTCGCATCACCGAGGAGGCCATCATCTGCCCGTGCCATTCCTCGAACTTCTCGGTGACGACCGGAGAGGTGATCTCCGGTCCGGCCGAGGAACCGCTGCCGAAGTACGAGGTCTCCGAAAGCGGCGGCACACTGACCGTCAAGGGGCAGTAGGGCACGTAGGGACCGACTCAAGCCGCCGCCGTCCTACGCAGCCCGCCGTGGTCGGCCGTTCGCGGAGTCGGGCACACTCCGTCAGAGGAAGAGCCCGGGGAGGACGAGGGCGCCGGCGATGAGGAGCGCGAGCAGGGCGGAGAAGCCGAGCCCACTCGCTTCGTTCCGGCGTGCCTTCGCATCGTCGGATCGCCACGGCAGGTCCGCCCAGACGAGCGCACCCCGGAAGACGGAGACGGCGATGACGAACATTCCGGCCAACCAGACATAGATGAACCAGCTCTCCCAGCCTCCGAACGGTGTGATGAGGCGGATGAGCAGCACGAATACGACCGCCGTGACCATCCCCGAGAGCAGCCCGATTCGGGAAGCCGCACGGGGAGCTCGCCACGAGGTGAATGCACCCCACGCCACGATGAGGGCCCCGATGACTGTTGAGACGAGTTCGGGACTCATGAGCTTTCTCCCTTCGTTGAGCCTTCGTCCGCGGATGCTGTACCGATGAGCGTCGCGGCAGCATCGACGTCGTTGGCTGAGTCGTTCAGGACGACGATGCCGTCACCGGTCTCCCTGTCGAATCCGAGGTACGACCGAAAGCCGCCGGTGCCCCCGTTGTGCCACGTGATGGTCGATCCGTCGTGCGTCGTCGTGAACCACGCCCAGCCGATGCGGTCGTCCTCGAAGTCGGCCCGAGGTTCGGCCGCCTCGGCGCCGGGCGCGGTTCCGTCGCTCACGGCTCGCAGCCAGATCGACAGGTCATGGGTCGTCGATCGAATCGCGCCGGCAGGCGCCGAGCCGCCGAGAGTCCACGGAGCGGCCGGCAGCCCCGATGCCGTGAACCCGTGGGACAGGCCGTCGGCGGAGTCGGGAACGAACGTCTCCTTCATTCCCAAGGGTTCGGTGAGGCGGTCGCGAACGAGCTCGGAATAGTCCTTTCCGGCCACCTCGGCGAGGGCTTGGCCGAGGACGGCGAACCCGTAGTTCGAATACTCGGGTTCCGGCTCGCCCACGTCCACGTCGTTGAGGCTCGCCACGATGTCCCCGGGGTCCCCGCGGTACGGGTCGGTGTGCAGGTAGTTCGACAGCACGCTCATCACTCCGTCGCTGAAGCTCGGAGCGGGTTCCTGGGAGGGCAGCCCCGACCGCTGCATCGCAATCGACTCGAGCGTCACCTCGGCGACCTTCCCCTCCAGGTTCGGCCACACCTCGCCGAGGCGGGTGTCCGCCTTCACCTCGCCCCGGTCGATCGCCTCGGCGAAGAGCGCTGCCGTGAATGTCTTCGTGATCGAGCCGACCTCGAATTCGGTATGCTCATCGGCTCCGGTTCCCGCGAAGGTCACTCCGTCGCCGTCGATGCGAGCCGCGGACACGTGCTGCCAATGCTGGCTGCCGAGTGCGCCTTCGAGTTCGGTCATGAGCTCGGCGTCCCCTGTCGGCGTGCCCTGGAAGCCGCGCGGCCACGGAGTGATCGCCGCGAGCACAGCAGCCGTGATGGTTGCCGCGATCACGGCAATCAACACTCGCCGAGGCGGCCGTCCCGCAGCCGCCGATATGCGGTGATTGTCGAAGGCGGTCATCGTTCCTCCTGGTCAGCAGGGGTGGAAAGTGTGGTGGTCGGGACTGGGGCGTGCGGTGGGCGAGCTGCCCGCCGGCGAGAGGTTCTGTCAGTGCGTTCCGATGAGGACGAGGGTGAGCAGCGGAACGACCCGCTGAGCAGGCACACGCCAGTGTCCGCGGCGCGCGCTCTCCAACCAGCCGGCCCCGGCGAGAGCATGCACATGGTGATAGATCTGCCCGGACGTGCCGAAACGTTCGTCCTTGCCGAGTTCGGCCACGGTGCACGTGCCCTCATAGATCTCCTGGAGCAGCTGCAGGCGGACCGGGTGACCGAGGGCTGCCAGGGATCCGGCTGCCTCGGCGAAATCGATCTGCGCCAGCCCTGCGCTGCTCAGACCCATCTGCCACGCCACGGGTCCGGTGCCGCCCGGGGGAGTGGTGTACCCGGTGTAGGTCACTCCTCCGTCCTCGCCGAGGTGGTCGACGAGCCCATGCAGCGCCCAGAACGTCTCGTTGTCGCCCGGCAGGGCGGATCCCGTTTCGCTGGGCTCTGCAGGCGAGCCCGCAGTGCCGGACGATGCTGGCGACTCCGTTCCAGCCGACGACGTTTCGCCCACGTCCTTCTGAGTCGCTGCAGTCCGCTTCGGCCCATTAGCAGCAGCCTCGAGCTCGGCGACTCGCTGTTCGAGAGCGGAGAGGCGATCTTCTGCCGACGGTGTTGGTTCCATGCTTCGACAATACAGGAAGTACGTAATTACGTAAATACATGAAAAGCAGAGAAGCGCCTCTCACCCGACCCTGAACCGACGCTGATCGGACAGACTCAGGCAGGCGACCTAGACTGGTGCCGTGATGAGTACCGAAGATCCGCGCACCGAATCCACAGCCCCGCGCAACGAAGCCGCCCCGCAGGCCATTGCCGCAGCGAGTCGACTCGGCTGGCCGATGATCGTACGCGGAATCCTCGGCGTCGCCTTCGGCATCGTCACCGTCTTCTGGCCCCGCGATTCGAGCAATCCGCTGCAGCTGAGCCTGCCGACCGAGGTCGTCGACCACCTCGCGATCAGCTACCTCATCCTCTTCGCCGTGGCCGTGGTCTTCCAGGCTGTGCGCTCGCCGTTGAACGTGCGCACCGCGATCTTCGGACAGGCCGTCATCGCGATCCCGGCCATCGTCTTCCTCTTCCTGGCCGACCAGCCCGCCGAACTGCGCGCGGCCCTGAGCATCTGGGCCCTGCTGCACGGCGCCCTCGAATTCTGGGCCTACCGGCAGCTGCGGTCCCAGCCCATGGCCTCGGACTTCCTCATCGCCTCCGGAGTCCACGTCCTGCTCGGCATCATCCTCGTCTTCGGCGACGGCATGGAGGCGCTGTCGATCCTCGGCTTCACGGGAGCGGCGACCCTCATCGCCGGCGTGATCTTCATCATCGGCGGCTACTCCCGCCTGAGTAAGGGCCGCCAGTTGGCGAAGCTCGGTGCCCTGCCCGAACAGATCGACACCCCCGCCGAGGCGGTCGGGTCCGCTGATGCTGCCCCCTCGGGTTCCGCTGACGCCGCCGGCGATGCGAACCCGTCCGAGGCCGCGGACACGTCCGACTCAGCCGATGCTGCCGGCGAAGCCGACGCCGCCGATTCCGGTGATCCGGACGATCCGGACACCGGCACCCCAGTGACGAAAGAGCCCTGACCGGTACCCGAGCCGACCGAGACACCCGAGGTGAGATGAGCACTGTCGAGCACGAGAGCGCAACCGAATCCCGATTGGCCACCATTGCCGCCTCGGTGAGGTCCTCCGAATTATTGGGCGACCTGGCCGAAGCCAGCCGAGCCCTCGACCCCGATCTCTTCCGGCGACTCTTCGCGCTCTCCCGTGCCCCATCGCTGCTGGTGGCGACCGACTACGACGGGACGATCGCCCCCATCGTCGACGTGCCCAGCCAAGCCTTTCCCTTGGAGAGCTCGGTCGACTCACTGCGCGCGCTCGCCTTGCTGCCGTCCACCTCGGCGGGGGTGATCTCCGGTCGCAGCCTGCGTGACCTCGCGGCGATGTCGCGCCTGCCCCGCGAGGTCCACCTCTTCGGATCTCACGGCGGTGAGACCGACACATTCACCGTCGACACCCTCACCGAGACGCAGCGGGCGGTCCTCGCCGACTTCCGCGCCGACCTCACCCGCGCCCTGCCGCGCGATGTCATCGAGCACAAGACCACCGGCGCGGCCGTGCACCTGCGCGGACTCGACGAGACCGACAGGCGGGAGATCGAAGCCGCCGTCGAGAAGCTCGCCGGTGCCCACCCGATCCACCCCACTCGCGGCAAACAGGTCATCGACCTTTCCGTCGTGCCCTCCTCGAAGTCCGACGCGCTGACCCGACTGCGCGGCCAGACAGGGGCGGAAGCCGTCGTCTTCATCGGCGATGACACCGCCGACGAAGTCGCTCTCGAAACCCTCGGCGCCGACGACCTCGGACTCAAGGTCGGAACTCAGACCGCGCCTACTCACGCCGACTTCCGACTGGACTCGCCGGCCGAGGTCTCCACCGTCCTCAGCGCCCTGTTCGAACTGCGCAAGTCCTGGCTCTTCGGGCGTCGTGCCACCCCGATCCAGCGGCACAGCCTCATCGGCAACGGACAGTCGACCGCGCTCATCGATCCCACCGGCAGCATCTGCTGGATGCCGCACCCACTGCCGCACTCGGCGTCGATGTTCTCCGAGATCCTCGGCTCCGAGGCGGCCGGATTCTTCGCAGTCGCCCCGGCCAACGGGGCCGCACCGCTGACCCAGCGCTACCTCGGGAACTCGACCCTGTTCGAGACCCGGTGGGCCGGACTGAGCTGTGTCGATTACCTCGCTCCCGTCGACGGGCACAGCGACGACACGATCGTCGTCCGCGTGCTCACCGGCGACACCCCGACCCGCATCCGCTTCGCACCCAGGCTCGACTACGCCACGGTTCCCACCCGCATGACCAGGACCGATGACGGTGTGGCGGTGCTCGGCACCGCGGAGCCGATCGAACTCCACGCCCCCGGAGTCGACTTCGACATCGTCGAGAACGGCGACTCCCACACCGCCGAGGCGACCGTCGTCCCCTCGCAGCAGCCCGGCGGATCCGTCGTCCTCGTTCTCGCCTGTGGGACGGGCACGGGCGACGCCGGATACATGGCCACCGGCGGCGAGCATCATGTGCGCGAACGTGCCCTGAACTTCTGGACGAACTGGGTCGAATCGCTGACTCTGCCCGGTCACCACCGCGAAGAGGTCATCCGCTCCGCGATCACCCTACGCGCTCTGTGCCACGAACCCACCGGCGGAGTCCTCGCCGCCCCCACGACCTCCCTGCCCGAGGGCATCGGCGGCGTCCGCAACTGGGACTACCGCTATACCTGGCTGCGCGACGGATCGATGACCGTCCGCGCCCTGCTCGCCCTCGGTTCCACCGGTGAGGCCGAGGGGTTCCTCGCCTGGCTCTCCGGCATCCTCGCGCGCACGGTCTCGCCCGAACAGCTGCATCCGCTCTACGCCGTCGACGGCTCGGCCCTGACCACCGAGGCGGTGCTCAACCACCTGCCCGGATACGCCGGATCACGGCCGGTGCGAGTCGGCAACGCCGCCGAACATCAGGTCCAACTCGACGTGTTCGGCCCGGTCACGGAGCTCCTCGACGAACTCAGCGACCACCTCGGCGAGCTGCCGGAGGACTATTGGACGCTCACCTGTCAGATGGTCGAGGCCGTGAGCAAGCGATGGTTCGAACCCGATCACGGGATCTGGGAGGCCAGGCGTCCGCCGAAGCACAATGTGTACACGCGGGTGATGTGCTGGGTGACGGTCGATCGGGCGCTGCGGATCGCAGACCGGTTCGATCGGGAGCCGCCCGGTGCGTGGCGGCAGCTGCGCGAGGAGATCGCCCACGACGTGCTCACGCATGGCTACAACGAGGAAATAGGAGCATTCACCGTCGCCTACGGTGAGACGGATCTGGATTCGGCGGCTCTGTTCGTCGGACTCTCGGGGCTGCTCGACGCCGACGATCCGCGGTTCGTGTCCACCGTCGACGCGATCGAACGCGAACTGCGGGTCGGCCCCACGGTGTTCCGCTACCGCTACGATGACGGGCTGCCCGGGCTCGAGGGCGGATTCCACATCTGCACGACGTGGCTCATCGAAGCCTTCATCAAGGTCGGCCGCATCGATGATGCCTGGGATCTGTTCCGGCAGATCGACAACCTGCTCGGCCCCACCGGGCTGCTGTCGGAGGAATACGACCCCGTTGCCGAGATGCACCTGGGCAACCACCCGCAGGCGTACTCACACCTCGGCTACATCCGCGTCGCCCAGCAGCTCGACGCCCACCGCCCGAGCTGAGGCAACGCTGCCTGCCGCGGCGGACCCTGTCCGCGCGACGCGATAAGTGTGCGCAGATTGCCATTTTCAACGCGGATCTGTGCAATCTGCGCACACTTTTCTCCGCTTTCCTACAGCGCGCGACCGGCTCAGCGTGCGATCAGCGCTGAGAGCGGTCTGCGCAGCTAGGGTGCGGCGACTCATACGTAGTTGGTCTGTGGATAACTAGGCTCTGTCCACAAGCGTGAGATCACCACTGGCCTTCTTCGCCGCGGCCGGGCAGTCTCTGCCTATGAACAATCAGGCTTCAGCGCAGCAGTCTCTCGGCGCTGCTCAGCGCGCCAATCCGCGGAAGCTGCGGGTTCGCTCCTGGACTGAGAAACCCCGCCAGCTCATGACCGCCGCGATTCCGTTCACAAGGGCACAGGCCATGTCGCGGGGAATCACCCGTCGCGCGCTGGACGATGAGAAGCGGTATCAGCAGCTCGAATACGGCGTGTGGGTCGAGACCGCTCCCACCACTCGGGTCGTCGCTCCGACCTGGGCGGATTCTGAGTGGATCGACGAGCGAGTGAAGCTGACGGGCCTGGTGTGCATCGATCCTGATGTAGTCGCCTGCAACGTCACTGCGGCGCGGTTGTATGGATTGCCGGTGCCGTGGAACGCCGACGCGCGGGTGCATGTGGCCCGCGAGGACAAGGGCTGGCCAAAGCGCCGAAAGAATGTTGCCTTCCATCGGTACGAATGGCTTCGGTCGGAGATCTTCTTCGGCCTGCCGCTCATCACGGCGGCACATCTGTTCATCGAACTTGCGCGGGTGCTGACGGTGAGACAGTTGGTGGAGCTCGGTGACGCCGCCGTCGGCCGATGGCACGGAGGGCCGCTGACGACGATCGACGAGATCCGCTCTGAGCTTGCCGCCCGTCGCCGAGTGAATGGACGCCTCACCGCAGAGCGTGCGCTCGACTTGGTGCGGGAGAATGTGGACTCTCCGCCGGAGACGAGGCTGCGGCTTCGGCTCATCGACGAAGGACTGCCTGAACCTGTGGTCCATCCGGCTGTCATGTGCTCACTCATCGGCGCGCTGCTCCACCCGGACATGGGCTATCCGTCCATCAGGCTCGCCATCGAGTACGAAGGCGATCACCATCGCAGCTCACCAGCCCAATTCGCCGAGGACAATCGGCGCATCTCGGCACTTCAGGCTGAAGGGTGGACGGTCATCCGAGTCTCGAAAGACTCGGATATGGCGGAGACCTGCCGTCTGATCGGTCACCACCTGCGTGCCGGTGGCCTGATCTGAGTATGCGCCGCGCCGTTTCTGCCGACTGGCCTGCGCGCGGCGCGGCCGCAGGGCCGCTCGGCGAGAGATAAGTGTGCGCAGATTGCCAACTCCGAGCTGGAAATGGGCAATCTGCGCACACTTATCCTGCTGTCAGACGGCGGATACTCAGTAGTGCCAGCAGTCCTGTCGCGATCAGCTCACTCGACGAGGAGGGTGACCACCTCGGCGACGCATGCGGGGCGATCCTGACCCTCGATCTCGATCGTGTGTTCGAGGATGACCTGCGTGCCCTTGTCGCCGCGGATGACGTCCTTGACGCTGATGGTTGCGCGCAGTCGGGAGCCGACGACGACGGGCTGGAGGAAGCGGACCTTGTTGAGCCCGTAGTTGACGCGGATCGAGACGCCTTCGATCGTGAAGACCTCCGTGGAGAACTTCGGGATGAGGGATAGGGTGAAGAATCCGTGGACGATCGTCGCGCCGTATGGCCCCTCGGCCGCGCGCGCTTCGTCGACGTGGATCCACTGGTGGTCGCCGGTGACGTCGGCGAAGGTGTTGATGGCGTCCTGATCCATCGTCATCCACTCGGAGGAGCCGAGCCCCTGGCCGATGAGTGATTCGATCTCGTCGATGCCGTTGATTGTGCGCACGTGGTTCTCCTTTGATCCTGGCTCAGATGCTGAGCGGACATTCGATTGAGGTCCGCTGTTCTTGGCATCATACGTGGCCGTCCGGTTGACGCCACACAGCCGTCCGGACTGTGAGTCCCACGGTCCGAGTCCGTTAGGTTGACGGTTCGAGTCCGTTAGGTTGGAGGCATAGCCGAACAATCACAGGAGCGCCCGGAGACACTGACGAATCCTCTCTCGCCGAGGTGGCTGGAGCGTCCCAACGGCTACCGTCACTTCGAATCCGCGTACTTCGTCGGCCACGGGAGAGACACGTTCGAGCGCTGCGCCGAGGAGCTCCTGCACTGGGAGGTCAAGATCCGCAGCGGGTTCGACATCGAGGTGGACGTCGACGACGTCCTCGTCGGAAGTGCGGACACGGTCAGTCGAGCGGCTGGAGCGGAGTCGACGGCCGATGTCGACGCTCGCACGGACGGAGTGGGCTCTGGCCTGCCGCCTCGAGTGGAGCCGGGCCAGGAGCCGACGATCCGCGTGCGCCTCGGGCCCTTCCGCCTGCCTGAGCCCTCACGAGTCATCGACGTCTTCGAAACGGAGGCCCGATGCGGCTTCACCTATGGCACGAAGCCGGGACATCCGATCACCGGAGAGGAGTCATTCATCCTCATCCGCACCGCCGATGACCGGGTCTTCCTCGTCCTGCGATCGGTCTCGCGGGCGGGGCTGGGCATCTGGAGACTCGGCGAACCGTTCGTCCGGCTCGCTCAGATCATCTGCCGCCGGCGCTACGGACGGGCACTGCGCAGCTGATCGGTCACTTGCCGGGAATCGAGTCGCGGGCGGGAGTGTATTCCCAGTGCCACGGCTCGTACATGCTCGCCTTGGCCCAGTCCGGGTTCTCCCAGCCGTATTCGTCTCCGTGCTCGACGAGCCAGTTCCAGGCTCCGGTCTTGTTGGCGACTCCGCCGCCGAGGTCGAGGGCGATGCCCCAACCGTGCAGTGAGGTGCCCGGCTTGGCGGCCAGTCCCGGCTTCCTGCCGGCGACAGAGAGCTGTCCGGCCATGTCGCGGTAGGAGTCCGTGATCTCGAGCTCCTTGCCGGTGTCCTTCTTGTACGCGGCGTTCATCTTCGCGAAGGAGACAGCGGCGTCCGCGCGGAGTCGATGGTCTTCCTTGCCGAGGTCGCACAGCCACTCATCGGGCAGCTCGCCGTTGCCGGCGGACTGATCGAAGTTCTGCTTCGCATCGCAGCCGGGCAGGGCGCTCTTCTCAACAGCGCGGGACGCGGCTTCGACCTTCTTCTGCTCGGCGCTCGGCACGCCGATCTCCATCGAGGACTTTCCCTTGACTTCAGGGACGTCGGCGTTGACCTTCTCCGCGTTGATGGCGGCGGGCTCACCGGCGGCGGTCGGGTCGGTCTTGACCTCGGCACCTCCGCTGAGGTTGTTGACCAGCATGGTCACTGCGGTGGCGGCACCCGCCACTGAGACGGCAGCCAGGGTCGAAACGGTCCGCACTTTCTTCTTTCGCACGGACTTGAGCAGCGCACCATCGGACCCGCGGCTCTCGGCGGCTCCTGCGCTGACCCGACGGGCAGATGAGGCAGACGGTGAGCCGAAGGTCGTGGGGACCGCGGCTGCTTCACGCGCCATTGCGGCACGACGCGGAGACGTCTGAGCGGCCCGCGCCTCGGCGGCCATTGCTGCGCGCCTGGGCGACAGAGACTCTGCTGAAGAGTCAGTGGGTGCAGGCGCGGTCGGCGCCCCGGTGCTGTGCGACGAGGTGCGTGCGCGTGAGAACGGGGACGATGAGCGGCGCCTGTGCAGATCCCGTCGACGCACCGTTGGTTCTGTGGCCGATGATGACTCTGACATAACTCTCCGTGTGACTGTGACTCGTCGAAGTCCGCCGAGGTTTCGACGACTTCAATACAACATCACAAAAGTGTAACGGGAATATATAGAACCTGTCATATTTTGGTGACGAGTCGCACTCACGGGCGGTCAGCCGATGTTCAGGCCGGGTTCAGCGAAACCCCGGAAGCCCGGTATCAGGCCAGGTCATCGCCCTGAAGGGCGTTGAGGGCCGCCTCGGCGAAATCATTCGGATCGGCTCTCGATGCACTATCGGAGCGCACGTTCCTGGGCTTCTTCGTCGGGGAAGATCACCTCGGTTCGCGCGCCTCCCGTTACGGGGTCGTTACTGAAGATCAGCTTGATTCCGAGCAGGCGAGCCTGCCCCTGCGCGATGACGAGACCGAGGCCCATTCCGCCGCCGCCGGCGGAGACGAAGCGGGTCGGGCCGGTGTTGACGATGTCCGGCGGATAGCCGGAACCGGAATCGGTGATGACGATGCTGCGCGTGCTCGTCTCCAGGCGGATGGGATCTCCGCCGTGCTTGATCGCGTTGACGAGCAGGTTCGAGACGATGCGCTCGAAACGGCGGACATCGGTGACCAGCGTCGAATTCAGCGCCGCCAGATGGGTGTCGATCTGATGACCGGCCAGGGCGCCCGAGGCTTCCATCGTGCCCAGCAGGGAACGGATCGCCTGATCGACGTCGACGCGGGTGAACTCCGGGTT
This sequence comes from Brevibacterium permense, assembly GCF_025506275.1. Lineage (GTDB taxonomy): Bacteria > Actinomycetota > Actinomycetes > Actinomycetales > Brevibacteriaceae > Brevibacterium > Brevibacterium permense_A. Next base: position 51,724 of record NZ_QYCP01000088.1, on the reverse strand, counting down.
GGCGCGGCCGGCGTCGAGGCGGGAGATCTCGAGGAGATCTTCGACGAGGACCTGCATGCGCACGACCCGGTCCTTGACGAGTTCAGCGGGGCGGGAATCCTCTTCGAGCAGGTTGGCGGCGTTGACCAGACCGGTCAGCGGGGTGCGCATCTCGTGGGCGAGATCTGCGGTGAAGCGCTGCTCGGAGTCGATGCGTTCGGTCAGGCGGGCCACCGCGGTGTCGACGGCCGTCGCGAAGGCCCACACTTCCTGATCGGATTCGTCGATGACGTCGGCGATGCGCGTGGTCGTGTCACCGGCGGCGATCTTCCTGGCGGCCTGAGCACCGAGGGTGAGCCTGCGGGAGATGCGGCCGGCGACGATCGATCCCACACCGCCGACGACGAGGGCGGAGCCGATCATGCCCACCAGCAGTGCTTGGTCGATGCGGCCGATGAGCTCCTGGCTGTCCTTCGTCGAGGCGCGCACTGAAATCACCTGGGTGTGCGAGCCGACCTCGATCGGGGCGGCGGCCCACACGATCTCCTCGCCGTCGACCTCGGACCGGATCGTCACTCTCTGACCATTGAGGGCGGACTTGCGCGCTTCCCTGGGCAGCTCGGGATCATCGATGCGGGCGTTGAGTGTGAGCACTCCGGTTTCGGAGAAGATGGCCGTTGCATTCGTCAGCTGCTCCGTCACGGTCGAGCGCATCCTGTCGTCCTCGGCCCGTGCCGCGGATTGGCGCAGCACGATCGAGCACGACAGCACGGCGATGATCACCGAGGCGACGATGAGCAGAGAGATCTTCCAGCGCAGCGACATGCGATCAGCCTGCGAAGCGGTAACCGAATCCGCGAACGGTTTCGATCATGTTCGCCCCGATCTTCTTCCGCAGGCGCTGGATGTGGACGTCGACGACGCGCGAATCGCCGGCCCATTCGTATCCCCATACCGTGAACGCGATCTTCTCCCGGGAGTACACATGTTCGGGCTGCTCGGTCAGCAGCAGAAGGACGCGCAGCTCGGTCGGGGTGAGGTGGACCTCCTCTCCGTCGACCTCGACGGTCAGCCGGCCGGTGTCGAGGACGAGGGATCCCAGTCGTGTGCGGAACGGACCCATCCCGGCGTCGGAGTCGGACGACTCCTGGGCCACCGTGGGCGATCCGCTCGGGCGGGGCGGGACCCCGGTGCCGCCGATCGGCTCTTCGTCGTCATCCGCTTCGGGGGCAGTGGTGAATTTCCCACCGGCACCGAGGTAGGTGTCATCGGATTCGAGCTGTGCTCGCAACCGATCCCGGGTGTCCATTCCGGGGCTGGCGCCGAGGACCTCGGGGATGCCGTCGCCCGTGACCAAGCCGCCGGGACCGATGACGGTTTCATGATGCTCATCCGCCTCGGGGGCGGGAGAATAGCCGAACCGGTCTGTGCCGGTGGTGATGAATCGGCGGACGACCGCGCGGATGCGGGCGTTGAGCACCTGCATGTCGAAGGGTTTGGTGAGGTAGTCGTCGGCTCCTGCCTCGAGCGCCTGGACGATGTCGATGGCATCGGAGCGGGCGGAGATGATGATGATCGGGATCGTCGAACGCTCGCGCACGGCACGGCAGATGGACGCGCCGTTCATCGTTGGCAGCATGAGATCCAGAAGCAGGACGTCGGCGCCGTTGGCGGAGACGAACTCGTAGCCCTCGCGGCCGTCGGCAAATGCCGAGACCGTGTAATCGAAGCGTTCGAGTCCGATCTGCGTCGTTTCGCGGATGACCTCGTCATCCTCGACCAGAACTATGTGCATTACGTTTCTCCATTAAGCCGCGTGAAGCGTTGACCTGGTTCAAACCTACCGTCGTGCAGGCGGAACACCTGCACCGACCAGCCGGAGGGGCAGCATGCTTTGTCCCCGTCGGCGAACATGGCCTCCTGCACCACCAGTGTCCCATTTCTGCCGGGACTGACCTTGAGCTGATTGCCTGTGGCGATGAGCTCGAGGCGGGGTTCGCCCTTCTGTTCGCTGATGACAGCGCCGGCGATGATCTCATTCCGCTGTTTGGGGTTGGCCACCGTGACCAGCTGGAACTTCTGTTTGCCGCTGAGGAACGGCGACGCGAACTTCAGGCAGTCCTTGCAGTCGGCGACGACCTCGGCGGTCTCCGAGGCGCTGCCGGTGACGGCGATTCCCGAGGACGATTCGATGGCCTTGCGGACCTCGTCGAGCGAGAACGGTTCGTTCGCCTGGCCGGCGGCCTCGGTGTTGGGCGCGAAGAGAGAGGGGGAGGGGTTGCCCTCGGGGGAGACCTTGAGGCCGCGATCGGGGCCGCATGCTGTGAAGGTGAGAGTCATGACCGCTGCAAGGAGGAGAGCGGTGACCGTGCGGACGGTGCGACTGATGGCCTTCGGGGCAGCGGCGTCTGCGCATGACACGGCGCCCGCGCACGGCTCACGGCCAGGCGGGGCCTGGCTGGAGTGAAACGAGCACAGCGCCTCCCCGGAGGCGCGTCTGACAGTGACGGGCACATCCTCATTTTTGCCTGTTCCGAGCCTGTAGTCCACCTGATCATCGGCGCAGGGAGCTCGGTGCCGTAGTCGGATCCGCCCGCGTTCGTGTCTTCCGCCGGGTTCAAGGCGTCTTGTGGCCACCTCGGTGCCTGGGATGGACGGTTGGCGGGGCCCGCCTCGGTGCCGGAGGGATCTCGGGCACCGAGGCGAGTCGGCTCTCAGGTCGGACCGGTAGAATGAGGGGCATGGCGCCCACGCACACCCCGAAGAAGAAGTCCACAGGCGGCAAGCCCACCAGCACGGTGTCCTACAAGGACGCGATCAAAGTCGGCGCCGTCTGCGGAATCGTCACTCTCGTCCTCGCGATCATCGTCACCCGAGCTTGGCAGGACGGCCGCGCCTTCGGCTACGCATTCATCTACGCCGGAGCAGCATTTGTCCTGGTGTCGGGCTTCACGAGCTACCTCAACTGGGTGATGCGCAAGGATACGCAGAACCAGAACCAGTCCTACCCGGTCATGCGGTAAGACGCCCCGGTCCTGCGCTGAGACGCCGGACGCCGTCTTCGTCTCCTGCGGCACACTCTCGCATGGCTGTCATTTCCTACAGCTGCTGAGGCATCAGACACCGAAAGCGCCATAACGCCCTGCTCCTGCAGGGCGTTATGGCGCTTTCAGTGGGGGATGCTCGCAGTCCGGGAAGAGGCTGCTTGTCGGTCACCGCTGTGCGGCCGACGTTTGCCCGCAGCTCGGTCGCGGTCCGCCCCTCCCCGCTTACTTGAAGCGCAGCAGGCGCAGGCTGTTGAGGATGACGAACACCGACGAGAACGCCATCGCTGCACCGGCGATCATCGGGTCGAGCAGGCCGAACGCCGCGATCGGGATCGCTGCCGTGTTGTAGGCGAAGGCCCAGAACAGGTTGCCCTTGATGAGTCCCAAGGTTCGGCGCGAGAGTCGGATCGCCTGCGGGATCTGCTGCGGATCGGACCTGACCATGGTGACATCCGAAGCCGCCATCGCCGCGTCCGTGCCCGACCCCATAGCGATGCCGAGATCGGCACCGGCCAGTGCGGCGGCGTCGTTGACCCCGTCGCCCACCATGGCCACGGCCCGGCCCTGCCCCTGCAGTTCGCTGACCACGGAGACCTTGCCTTCCGGGCGGACATCCGCGCGGACCTCGGTGATCCCGAGGGCCTCGGCGACCACCTCGGCGGCTTGAGCATTGTCCCCGGTCAGCAGCACGGTGCTCAGTCCCAGCGAATGCAGTTCGTCGATCGCCGCCTCGGCCGTCGGTTTGGCCTCATCGGAGACGAAGCTCAACCCACGGAACTGACCGTCGATCGCCAGTGCGACGATCGTGGCCCCACGCGGAATCGAATCGGTCGGGCAGTCGACCGCGATTCCGCGCTCCCGGAGCAGATCAGGGCGACCGGCGAGCACCTCGGCGCCGTCGACCGTGGCCCGCAGTCCGCCGCCGGCGATGTTCTCGAAATCCGTGACCGATGGCCCGGCCGCGGTTTCGACCGACCTCGCCGAGGCGGCCCTGGCCGACTCCTCGGTCGATCCCATCGAATCGGGCACAGACGAGACAGATCCGGTCGAGACAGTCCCGGTCGAGGCAGCTCCCGCTGAGCCCGTCCCGGCGATCTCGGCTGCGGCGTCGACGATGGCGCGGGCGATCGGGTGTTCGCTGCGCGATTCCAATCGGGACAGGACATCGAAGTCCGCGGGTGAGAGTTCGGTTCCGGTCAGGCGCATCACGCCGGTGGTCAGGGTGCCGGTCTTGTCGAGGACGACCGTATCGATCGACCGCGTCGACTCCAACGCTTCGGGCCCGGAGACGAGGATGCCCAGCTGGGATCCGCGTCCAGACGAGACCGCCAGAGCCGTCGGCGTGGCCAGACCCAGGGCACAGGGGCAGGCGATGATGAGTACGGTGAGCGCGGCATGCAGTCCCGCCGCCCAGTCACCGGTGACGAAGCCCCAGATGAGCAGGGTGAGGATGGCGACGCCGAAGACGATCGGCACGAACACCGCCGAGATCCGATCGGCCAGTCGCTGCACGGCAGGCTTCCCGTTCTGCGCACGAGAGACGAGATCGGCCATCGCCGCCAGCGTCGTATCCGCACCCACTCGGGTGGCGCGGACCTCGAGCACACCGGAGGTGTTGATCGTGGCTCCGGTGACGGAATCTCCGGGGCCGACCTCGACCGGCACGGATTCGCCGGTGAGCATCGCCTCGTCGATGGCCGAATGACCGGTCAGCACCTCGCCGTCGGTGGCGATCTTCTCGCCGGGACGGACGAGGAAGACATCATTGACGGTCAGCTCGTCGATCGGCACCTGCACTTCGACACGGCCGCCATTCGCGGCAGCCTCGCCCGAAGCGGCCCCACTGTCCGCGGCGGCTCCCTCGCGCAGTACGGTCGCGGACTTCGCGCCGAGATCGAGCAGCGCCTTGAGCGCAGCCGTCGCTCGGCTCTTCGCCCGGTCCTCGGTGAGCTTGCCGATGAGCAGAAACACCGTGATCGCCGCGGCCGCCTCGAACCACACGTGATACTCGGCGGGAATCGCCCAGCCGTGACCGTCGGCGACGGCCCGACCCAGTGTGAAGTACGAGTACAGGCTCGCAACGGTGATACCGACGCTGACCAGGGTGTCCATGGTCGTCGAGCCACCGCGGGCGGCCTTGTACGCCGCCGAGTGGAACGGCCACGCACCCCAGGTGACGACCGGCAGGGCGAGGAGCGCGACGATCCACTGCCACCCGGTGAAGTGCCAGCTCATGATCATCGAGATCGCGACGATCGGCACGGCCAGGATGAGCGAGCCGATGAAGCGCGGTCGCAGGTGGCGGGGATCGTAGTCGACGATCTCCGGACCGGCACCGCCCGCGCCGGGGCTGCGCACCGTGGCGCCGTAGCCGGCCTTCTCGACGGCGGCGGTGATGTCGTCGTCACTGAGTTCGGAGTCGATGACCACATGCGCGGTCTCCAGCGGCAGGTTGACCTCCGCCGTGACCCCGTCGAGGCGGGTGAGCTTCTTCTCGATCCGCGCCGAGCACGACGCGCAGGTCATGCCCGTGATGTCGAGCTCGAGCTCGCGAGGCATCACTTCACCTCATAACCGGCCTCATCGACGGCGGCACGGATCGCCGTGTCGTCGAGTGCGGCCGACGAGGTGATCGTGACCGGGGAATCGCCCCCGGCAATGAGGTCGACTGCGACGTCCGAGACGCCCGCAAGTGCGCCGAGCTCTTCCTTGACAGCGGCTTCGCAGTGTCCGCAGGTCATTCCCGAAACGGTGATGGTGGTGGTCGTCATTGTGCTCTCCTATCAGCTGTGAGTGTTTCCCGATGTCAGAGCCTCAGGCGTCGTCGCACCCCGATCGGGCGGACGCGGCCCTCCACTCAGCTCTTGATGAGTCGGGAGATGGCGGCTGATGCCTCTTCGACCTTCTTCCGCGCTTCTTCGTCGTCGCCCGACGAGGCGGCGTCGACCACGCAGTGAGCGATGTGCTCTTCGAGGAGGTTGATGGAGACCGCGTGCAGCGCGGCTGTCGCGGCGGAGACCTGGGTGAGGATGTCGATGCAGTACTTGTCCTCATCGATCATCTTCCCGATTCCGCGGACCTGACCTTCGATCCGCTTCATCCTCCGTGCGAGAGCGTCCTTCTGCGGGGTGTATCCATGTTGCTCAGTCATAATCACACCGTATACCCCTATAGGGTATAAATCAAGACCGATCCTCGCCGAGGCGACTGTGCGTTTGCTCTCACCCTGACCCTGACGTGTTCTCCGGCTCCTACAATCGAATCATGCGTGCTGCCAGACTGTTCCGGTTCCCGGTCAAGGGATTCCCCGCCGAGGAGCTCACCGAGGCCCGAGTGGTCAAGGACCGCGGAATCCGCGGCGACCGGATCGCGGCGTTCACGAACGGCAGCCTCGACGTCCCCGCCGACGCCTGGCACTCGTACTCCGCCTTCACCGTGCTCAAGAACGATACCGACCTGCAGAAATGGCGGGTCGCAGCGACCCTCCCCGAGGCGGTCGGCACCGAATCCGTGACCGCGCCTGAACCGGATGGCCGGAGCGCCACCGCCGAGGCGGTCGACGATATCTCCGCGACCGTGACCCTCACAGCCCCGACGGGGGAGTCGACGACTTTCTCCACGGATGACGAAGAGGGCAGGGCCGCCTCGGCGATGTTCCTCTCCGAGCGGATACCCCCTCAGGGTGCATTCCCGCGCTGCCTGGCCGTCGCCGACCAGGGGATGTTCGACTCGCAGCGCTCCGGAATCTCGCTCATCAACCCCGCCACGGTCGCCGCGATCGCCGATACCGACGAGGCCCGCGCGGCCCTCGGCCTGAGCGCGGAAGCTGCTGGTCGTACGGCGGTCGGCCCGGCGGACACGGACGACCCGGCCACTCCCACAGCCGAGCTCGACCCGCTGCGGTTCCGCGGCAACATCCTCGTCGATGGACTCGCACCGTTCGAGGAGTTCGCGCTCATCGGTTCGATCATCCGCCTCGGCGGCGTGCGCCTGGCGATCCGTTCGACGATCGAACGCTGCCCGGCTACGACCGTCAACCCGACGACCACCGAGGTCGACGTCAACGTGCCGCGGCTGCTCAACTCCGCCTGCGGGCATCTGCACTGCGGAATCTACGGGCAGATCCTCGAGACCGGCGATGTCGCGGCCGGCGACGAGATCACCGTCGAAGGCCCGGCCCCACGCGAACTGGTCAAGGTCGCACGAACTCCGCGGTTCATGACCGTCGTCGGCCGCCGGCAGATCTGCAACGACATCGTCGAGGTGGCCCTGCGCGACGACCTCGGCTGGATCCGCGAATTCGACGAACCGGGCACGAACCTGCGCGTCCATCTCGACTTGGGCGCACCGTTCTGGCGAACCTATACGATCACCGACGTCGACGACGACATCGTCCGCATCGCCGTGCGCACGCAAGGCAAGGGCTCCCGCGCCGTGGCTTCGCTGGACGAAGGACAGCGGATCCTCACCTCCGGCCCGCACGGAACCATGACCGCCTCCCGCGTCTTCGGCGGCACAACGGCCCTGATCACCGCGGGAATCGGCATCACCCCGAGCCTCGGACTGCTGCGCAGCGATGGGCTGGCCGACCTGCCCGCCACCGACCGGATCCGACTCGTCCACGTCGACCGCGATCACCGCACCGCCTGTCTGTGGAACCGGCTGCAGGATCGTGCCCACTCGGGTGCCGTGCCCGTCGAGACCCACCACCGCGACACCGCGACGGCCGGTCGACCCGGCCACCGGGAACTCGTGGATTGGGTGGCCGGTTGCGACAACGTCATGGTCTGCGGACCCCGCGACTTCACGGCGGCCGTGCTCGCCGCCGCGGACGAGGCCGGCGTTCCCGCCGTCCACCAGGAGACCTTCGCCTCTCCGAACACGGGGATGAGCGAGGCCATCGCCGCATGCTCGCCCGCCGAGGTGACACTGGAGGAATCGGGCACGAGCTTCGTCTGGCAGCCGCAGGAAGGCACCCTGCTCGAATCCTTGGAAGCGCGCGGATTCCGCTCGCCCAGCTCCTGCCGAGGCGGATCCTGCGGAACCTGTTCGGTGTCCCTGGCCGCCGGGTCCGTGCTCTATCCGATCGAACCTGCCGCCCGCGTCGAGAGCGACGAGGTGCTCGTGTGCTCCGCGGTCCCCGCCGGACCCATCAGTCTGGCGCTCTGAACCCGGCAGGCTGACCGGCCGGAATGGCCCGGCTGACCGACCAGGCAGACTGACCCAGCAGGCCCTCCGAACCGGCCGAATGAGCTGCCGGCCCGATCAGGCAGACAGCGGCTGGGCGGGTGGCACAATGGATTCCATGCCGAAGAAGAAGCGCACCGTGCTGTCGAAGGGGCCCGCCGGACCGGTCGGTCGCCTGAGTCGGTGGGTCCGCCTCTCCGCGGCCGGGCGGATCATGTTCGCGAACTCGATCATGCTCGTGGGCATCATGGTGCTCACGACGAGTCTGCTCTACCTCCAGCTCTCCCAACTGAACACGAAGCGCGAACAGGACCTGCTGCGGTCGGCCGCGGACAACATCTCGATGTCGCTGGGCCTCATCGGCACCGGTGACGTCGGTCAGGACGACTATCTCGACTCCGAATCCCGCGACGACGTTCAGACGCTGCTGGACAACGTCATCAGCCAATACGGCTTCGACATCGCCGCGGTCGTGCCCATCGACTTCCTCCTCACCCCGCCGACCCTGGGCTCACCCGGACGCCAGCAGGCGCTGGAGGCGAAGACCGCCTCGGCGGATTCCGGGAAGATTCCAGAGGACTCCATCGACCAGCTGGCCCAGGCCGTCGACGGACAGGCCCTGCAGAATGGCAGGTCGACCGTGCGCTTCATCAACGACGGCGGCCCGGCCGACGGCACCATGTACGTCGTCACCCCCGTCTACGCCGAACACGTCGGCCTCGACGGACTGAGATCGGACACCGTGGTCGGCGCCGTCATCGTCGGCAGCTCCGCCGATTCGGTCCGCGAAGGCTTCCTGGCGCAGGGCAAATGGCTCATCGGCATCGCCGCCCTCACCCTTGTCCTCGGCATCGGCTCGTCCTGGGTGACATCGCGGGGACTGCGCCGGGTCACCGGTGACTACGGTGCCGACGAGCTGCGCAGCATGCTCGACTTCTACTCCTCCGTTCTCACAGCCGTCTCCGAAGGTCTGCTGCTCGTCGACCGAGCCCGCGGGATCGTGCTCATCAACGCTGAGGCCCGGGAACTGCTGGGCATGCCGCCCGCCAGCGACGATGCAGACCAAGGCCCCACCTCGGCGGAGGAGATGCCGCTGCGTGAACTCGAACTGCCCGAGGCGCTGCATGATCTGCTCGCCTCCGGCCGATGGGCCCGCGACGAGATCCACTACACCGACGACCGCGTCCTCGTCGTCAATCAGCAGCCCACCGAGGCGGAAAGCGACACGTGGGTCGTGACCATGCGCGATCACACGGAGTTGGCCGAGCTCTCCGGCGAGCTCGTCTCCGTGCGGTCCTTCTCCGACTCCCTGCGCGCGCAGACCCACGAGTACGCGAACCGTCTGCACATGGTCGTGTCCCTGCTCGAGACCGGGCACGTCGATGAGGCCATCGACTTCGCGGCCAAGGACATCGATGACCTCAACCGGGTGAACGGGGACGGATCGATGACCTTCGACCACCCGGTCCTCTCGGCCCTGCTGCTGTCGAAGATCGCCCAAGCCGCCGAGGCGGGCATCGAGATGACGGTGGACACCGCGGACCTCACGGGCAACCTCGGCGGGGATGATCGCGACCTCGCAACGATCCTCGGCAACCTCGTCGACAATGCCTTCGACGCCCTGAGCAGGCAGGATGTTCTGTCCGAAGACAAGAGAGTCCATGTCGAGCTCTCCGGTTCCGGCGGTCCCGGCGGATTCACGATCGAGGTCAGCGATGACGGCCCGGGAATCGACGAGGAATACCTCGACGCGATCTTCGAGCGCGGCTGGTCGACGAAGCACGATGGCGTCGAGACCGACCAGGGACAGGGTCGCCAGCAGACGGGCACCCGCGGGGTCGGGCTGTCCCTGGTCGTGCAGGCGATCCGCCGCCTCGGGGGCGCCGTCGATGTGCAGGGCCACGGGGAGGACTGTGACCGATTCAAGGGCGCAGTGCTCACGGTGTGGCTGCCCGACCCGGGGAATGCGGGTCAGACCGCGGCAGGCCAGTCGGGTTCCGGACAGTCCGGCGACGGGCAGGTCGGATAGGGGCGGGCGATCGCCGGTGATGCCGGCACCGCTCAGGTGGGCCGCAACCGCTCAGGTGGGCCGGAACCGGATGTGACGGGACTGCAACACGATCCGGGACGCTGTCAAACGGGTGAAGATAGACTGGCGGCATGTCGGACACAACTGCGCCTGAATCGAGCATCGGTGTGCTCGTCGTCGAGGATGAGGTGGTCGCCGCCCGTGCTCACGCGAAGTACATCGACCGCATCGACGGCTATCACGTCGCCGGAGTGGCGAAGAACGCCACTCAGGCGATGGCTGCTCTCACAGGTCAGATCTACGGCCTCGATCCCTCCGGCGTCCATCTCGTCCTCCTCGATATGAATCTGCCCGACGGGCACGGGCTGCAGGTCTGCCGCGCTATCCGCGGCCAACGCGTCGACGTCGACATCATCGCGGTCACCGCTGCCCGGGATATGCAGATCGTGCAGGAAGCTCTGTCCTACGGCGTCGCCCAGTACATCATCAAGCCGTTCACCTTCCCCGTCTTCAAATCCAAACTCGAGGCGTATTCGTCCTTCCGCAACCGCCTCGGCGGGGATTCGAACGACGGCGAGGTCACCCAGACCGAGGTCGACAAAGCGATCTCGGCCCTGCGCACGCACACCGTGGCGGCGACCGCGAAGGGCGTGCCCGATGCGGTCCAGTCCGAGGTCAAGAGCCTGCTCAATGAGAATCCCGGACAGTCCGCAGCAGAGCTGGCCGAAGGCCTCGGCGTCTCGCGAGTCACCGCTCGTCGCTATCTCGAATCCATGGCCGACGCCGGTATGCTCGAACGCCGTCCCCGATACGGTTCGGCCGGTCGTCCCGTCCTCGAATACACCGTCGTCCCCGACGCAGGCTGACCGCGGACTACGTGCGCGAGCAGCCCACCGTGACCGACGCCGCGGGCTGATCGCTCTGGCACTGCGCCCGTGACCAACGCCGCAAGCATTGTTGGCTCGATCCACGGCGTTCTGAACGCGCCGAAACCGCCGTGGATCGACCCAACAATCGGTCGTGGGGCCGACGTTGCGCCGGTCTCGCCGCAGAGCAATGGACATCGGGCGACCCTCGGTAGAGGATGGGCCCATGTCGAAGAAGTCCCGGGTCTGGCTGGCCGTCGCCCTCATCCTCGTGCTGCTCGCCGGAGCCGGAGTCTTCGCCCTCTTCCGGTTGCCGATGACGAAGTCCTCCGCCGCAGAGGCGGCCGCCCACGACCTCGCCGAGGAGCAGCTGCGCTCGGACATCTGGCATGAGAAGGACCTCGCCCAGGGCCTGTTCGATCGCGTCACGAAGGCATTGGGCACGAGAGTGGCCCTGCGGTCGGTCACCGTCGACGACATCACCGAGGCCGACGGTCGGGACGTGGCCACACTCGATTGGACGTGGGCGAACAACGACGGAGAGTCCTGGGAGTACAGTTCTCAGCTGCCCCTGGAGAAGAACGGGCTCTTCTGGTGGGCAGATCTCACTGAGAAGGCCATCCACCCGAAGCTCGGCAAGGGCGGTCGCTTCGCTCTGCGCGCGAACCAGGGAAGGAGGGGGAACATCCTCGGCGCCGATGATGAAGTGCTCATGGAGGAGGGGGAGGTCGTCGACATCGGCGTCCACCCGAATCGACTCGAACCCGACACCATCGGCCGACTCGTCAGCGGACTCAACGACGGTGTCGACGCCCTCGACCTCGATGCCGATGATCTCGAGAAGTCCGTCGATGACGCCGAAGGCAACCAGCTCGTCCCCGTCGTGACGCTGCGCGAAGACGACTACAAGTCGGTCAAGGACGCCATCCACGATCTGCCGGGAGTGCTGTTCACCGAGGATACCCAGACCCTGACCCGGTCCCGCGGGTTCGCCCAGGCCACCCTCGGTTCCGTGGGGCAGGCCAGCGCCGACGACATCGAGAAATCCCAGGCTGCGATCATCCCCGGCGAGATCATCGGCCGCACGGGCCTGCAGAAGACATTCAACAATCGGCTGAGCGGACCTGGCGGCGTCGAAGTCTTCGCGAAAGGCGACGCGAGCGATGACAGAGGCGGAACGACGAAGCTGACGAGTCTCCATGCCTTCACAGCCGAAGACGGCGAGAATCTCGAGACCACCCTTGACGTACGGATCCAAGAAGCCGCGGACAAGGCGGCTGCGATCGGCAGGAAACCGACAGCTCTCGTCGCCATCCGACCGAGCGACGGTCACGTCCTTGCCGTGGCCAACTACGACCCGGAAGGAGCGGCCTGGGACCGAGCGCTGAGCGGTCAGTACGCTCCCGGCTCGGTGTTCAAGATCGCTTCGGGCCTCGCGCTCCTCGAATCCGGAGTGAAGCCGGACGACACGATCGACTGCCCGCAGACAGTCACGGTCGGTGGCAAGAGGTTCAAGAACGCCGAAGATGAAGTGCTCGGCGACGTCAGCTTCGCCGACGACTTCGCACACTCGTGCAACACCGCTTTCGTCTCCTCCGGGGACGAGGTCACCGGGGACGACCTGACCGCAGCAGCCGAGCAGCTGGGCATGACGGCTGCGACATTGGGCATCGGAGCGAAGACCGCCTCGGTGCCGGCCGACGACGAGGTCACGCATGCTGCGCAGATGATCGGTCAGGGCAAGGTGCAGGCGAGCCCGCTGTCCGTGGCGACGATGGCCGCCTCGGTGCAGGCAGGGGAGACCGTGGACCCGCAGCTCGTGCTCGGTGATGCCCTCGACGATGCAGGCGTCGACGAGTCGGGCGCGGAAGGGGCTGACGATCCTCCGGCCCTTGATGGCCAAGCGGCGAAGGGGATCTCGGAGATGATGCGAGCGGTCGTCACCGAGGGCACCGCCACCGATCTCAAGGACGTTCCCGGCGATCCCGTCCACGGCAAGACCGGAACGGCCGAATACGGCAATGACTCCCCGCCGCGCACCCATTCGTGGTTCGCCGGATTCCAGGGCGACCTGGCCGTGGCCGTGCTCGTCGAAGACGGCGGATTCGGCGCCGAGGCGGCCGTGCCGGTGGCGCACGAATTCTTCGACAACGTCAACTGACTCCACCGAGGCGTTGAACGCCACCGAGTGCTGAGTCCCGCTGAGATTCTGAGCCCCACTCATCGGCGGAGCTTTGCCTGACGCCGCAGGATCTCCTCCCCAACTCGGCCCGGGCAGGAGAATAGGTCACAATCGGACCATCAGCCCGAAACATAGGTCGCCATCGGATACTCTTCGGCGCCAGAAGTATCCGATGGTGACCTGTATTCGTCGGCCTACTTCATGCGCAGGGACCGCATGGCCTGCAGCGCCCCGGTCATGGCCTTTGCGAACTTCGCCTGATCGAGGGGGCCGGCCGGTGCGATCGGGTGGAGGCGCTGTTCGGCGATCGTGTGCGAGTGCATGAACTGAAAGAGGCCCTCAGGGCCGTGCCGGTGGCCCATTCCCGAGGCCTTGACTCCGCCCGCCGGAGCGTCGATGGATCCCCAGCTGGCCGGGTAGACCTCATTGACGTTGACCATTCCGGCCTCGACCTGCCGCGCGATCTCACGCCCGTGGGAGCGCGAGTACACCGATGCCGAGAGTCCGTAGTCGCTGTCATTGGCCGCAGCGATCGCCGCGGCATCCGACGGCACCGAATAGACGGAGACGACGGGACCGAATGTCTCCTCCCGATGCAGCTCCGCCTCAGGAGGAACATCCGTGAGCACGGTCGGTGCGTAGAAGTAGGGGCCGAGATCGGGCACCGGGTGTCCGCCGGCGAGAACCGTGGCACCGGCGCTGCGCGCCTGCTCGACATGGTTGGTGATCGTCTCGAGCTGCTTCGGTCCCGCCAAGGTGCCCATGTCCGGGCCGTACTCGAACGCGGCACCGAGACGGTAGGCACGGGCCGCCTCGGCGAAGTGGGCGCAGAAGGTCTCATAGAGGTCCTCGTGGACGTAGATGCGCTCGATGGAGATGCACAGCTGCCCGGCCGACGAGAACGATCCGCGCACGGCACCCTCGACGGCCTTCTCCAGATCCGCATCGGCGGCCACGATCAGGGGATTCTTGCCTCCGAGCTCGAGCGCGGCAGGGAGCAGACGCTGCCCCGCCTCGGCGGCGATCGACCGCCCAGCGGCCGTCGACCCGGTGAACGAGATTCCGTCGGCGCCGGCCATGAGCGCGGGTCCGACCTCGGCGGAGGGCCCGGGCACAAGCTGCCATACCTCGGCGGGCAGGCCGGCGGCGATCGCCAGCCTGCGCATGAACACCGAGGTCAGCGTCGTCGTCGAATCGGGTTTGTGGACGACGGCATTGCCGGCCGTCAGGGCCGCGAACAGGTCGGTCGCCCCCAGGGTCAGCGGGTAGTTCCACGGTGTGATGAACCCGATCACGCCCAACGGGGTGCGGGTGACCTCGGTGCGGGTGAGCACGGGGATCGCCCCGCGCCGACGTTCGGGGCGCAGATAGCGGGCGGCCATCACCCCGTAGTGGCGGAGCACATTGAAGGTATCGAGGATCTCGTCATAGGCGTGGATGCGGGCCTTGCCGGTCTCGTACTGGATGATGTCGAGGAGCAGATCCTCATTCCGGGCCAGTGCGGAATGCAGACGGGTGAGCACCTTCGCTCGATGCTCGACCGACTGAGCGGCCCATGCCTCGCCGGCAATGCGCGCGGTGGCGTAGGCGGCCTCGATATCGTCGGGAGTGTTCCGGGCGAACCGGTCGACCTCCTGGCCGGTGAACGGCTCGACTCCGCGCATCACCTCGCCCGAGCCGGAGGCGTCAGCATACGGTTCGGTGTCGAGGAAGTCCCGCAGCGCCGCGGTGACATGCGCGGAGGGGGTCCCGGCAGTGTCTGCTTCGGAGGTGCGTGCGGTGGTCTCTGTACTCATCGGCTTCCTCTTTCTGTGACGTAGGTCATCGCAGGCTAGACTACCGAATATGGTTTCGAGTGATCTGCGGAGGGCGCTGAAGGGGACCGGCGCACCCACCGCCGTCCTCGATCTCGACGCCTTCGACGCGAACCTCGATGCCCTTGCCGAGCGGGCTCGCGGACTGCCGATCCGCCTGGCCACGAAGTCCCTGCGCGTGCCCGCCGCCATCGACCGGGCGCTCGCCCACCCCGCAT
This sequence comes from Brevibacterium permense, assembly GCF_025506275.1. Lineage (GTDB taxonomy): Bacteria > Actinomycetota > Actinomycetes > Actinomycetales > Brevibacteriaceae > Brevibacterium > Brevibacterium permense_A. Next base: position 36,402 of record NZ_QYCP01000088.1, on the reverse strand, counting down.
TTTCCGGGGTGCTCGCCTTTTCCGTCCCCGAGGCGCTGTTCCTCCATGCCCGCGGCGTCCGCGATATCGTCATCGGCTATCCCAGCCTCGACCGAGCCTCCCTGAGTCGGATGTTCGCCGAGGCGGGAGCGTGCACGAACATCACCCTGATGATCGATTCCGTGGACCACCTCGACATCATCGACGACGTCCGAGAGAACCTCGCCGAGGCGGGGCGGACGTCCTCCTCGGACGGGACCGGTCCCACAGGGGAGGGGAAGGACCTCGCCGAGGCGGGAGCCGCCTCGGTGCGGGTGTGCATCGACGTCGACTCCTCCTATCGACCCGCCGAATCCTGGTTGGGCGACCGCGTCCATATCGGGGCCAGGCGCTCGCCGATCCGTGACGGGCGAGCGGCCATTGCGCTCGCCAGGCAGGTTGCGGCCAGGCCAGGTTTCGACCTCGTCGGGATGATGTTCTACGAGGGGCAGATCGCCGGCACCGCCGATGCCGGACGAACGGTGCGGCAGGCGATCGTGCGCGCCATGCAGAAGGCCTCGGTCGTCGAACTCGCCGAACGACGAGCAGCCGTCATCGCCGCAGTCCGCGAGGTTGCCGACCTCGAATTCGTCAACGGCGGGGGGACCGGCTCTTTCGAATCCAGCTCCGTCGAAGGCACTCTGACCGAACTCGCCGCCGGATCCGGCCTCTTCTCCCCAGGCCTCTTCGACGGCTATACGCACTTTCGGCATCGGCCGGCCGCGTACTTCGTCACACCCGTCGTGCGCAGACCCGGCCCCGGCTGGGTGACGGTCTTCAAAGGCGGATTCATCGCCTCGGGAGTTCCTGGTTCCGACCGTCTGCCGACCATCGCCTGGCCTGCGGGCCTCGAGTACTCCGGGCTCGAGGGTCCCGGCGAGGTGCAGACTCCGCTGACCGGGCCCGGCACGGAAGTGCTGCGCATCGGGGATCTCGTGTGGTTCAGGCATGCGAAAGCAGGCGAACTGGCCGAACATTTCAACGAATTCCTCGTCGTCTCGGGATCGACGATCATCGACACCTGGTCGACATACAGGGGAGAGGGACTGGTGCTGTGAGCACGATGAACAGAGGCCGAAGCACGCAAACGCGCGCTCGGACCGCGCAGCGACGAGCGTTCCGGAACTGGGCCGGGCACGTCCACGCACATCCGCACACCTTCTCGGGCCCCGCCTCGGCGGAGGAGCTAGCGGGAATCGTCACGGCCGCTGCAGTGGCCGGGGACCGTCTGCGGGTGGTCGGGGCCGGGCATTCCTTCACTCCCGTGGCCGCCGGCGGTGACGTCATGGTCAGCCTCGACGGACTGTCGGGGATCGTCGCCGTCGACGAGGCGGCCGGCCGGGTCCGCTTCCACGCCGGCACCCGACTGCGGGACATTCCCGCCCTCCTCGCACCCTTCGGCCTGGCCCTGGAGAACCAGGGTGACGTCAATCCGCAGGCCCTTGCCGGTGCGATCTCGACGAGCACACACGGCACCGGGATCGGGTACACCGGGTTCGCCGGGACCGTCACCGGACTGAGCCTCATGGGCCCCGACGGTGAAGTACGGGAACTGTCGGCCGAGGCGCAACCGGAGATCTTCGACCTCGCACGGGTCAGCCTCGGCGTCCTCGGAGTCATCACCGAGGTCGAACTCCAGTGCGTGCCGGCCTTCGACCTCATCGCCGAGGAGAAGGTCGCCGGATTCGACGAGCTCCTCGACGAGCTGACCGAGCGGATGCGCGGGGCAGACCATTTCGAGTTCTACTGGTTCCCGCACACCGATTCGGTGCTGACGAAGACGAACACCCGAGTGGAGCCGGGACAGGCCGGGCCGGGTCACCTCGCCGAGGCGGGGGTGCGCAATCGGTGGCTCAACCTCCTCGACAAAGAGGTGGTGGAGAACGGGGCGCTGCGGCTGGCCGTCGAGCTCGGTGCCAAAGTCCCGGCCGTGGTGCCGTCGATCAATCGGATCGCTCAGTCAGTCGTGGCGGACCGGACGTACCGGGCGCCGGGTCACGATGTGTTCGTCACCCCGCGGCGGGTGCGGTTCAACGAGATGGAGTACGCGCTGCCCTTCGACTCCGGGCCCGAGGCGATGCGGGAGATCAGAGACGTCATCGGGGCCAAGGGGTGGGCGATCTCATTCCCCCTCGAGGTTCGGTGCGCCGCCGCCGATGATGTGCCGCTGTCGACGGCATCCGGGCGGGAGACGATGTACATCGCCGTCCACCGCTTCATCAAAGAGGACTTCGCCGAGTACTTCCGCGTCGTCGAGGAGATCCTGTGCCGGCACGGCGGCCGCCCGCACTGGGGCAAGATCCACACTCGTACCGCCGCTGACCTGCACGAGCTCTATCCGCGATTCGCGGACTTCTGCGACCTGCGGACTCGACTGGATCCGGAGGCTATGTTCGGCAACCGCTTCACCGACTCGCTGTTCGGCGTCACCCGCGGCTGAGGGGAGGTCAGCGTCACCCGCTGCTGAGGGGAGGTCAGCGTCGTCGGCGGCTGAGGGGAGGTCAGTCGACAAGTGGTCGCAAACGGATACTCCTGGGCGCGGAAAGTCTCCGGCAGTGACCTATTCTTCGGCTGCTCGCGCGCCGAGCCAGTCGAGGATCTCCGGCCAGGCCGCCTCGGCGGTCGATCTGCGCATCAGGCCGTGATGTCCGATGCTCGTCACCCCGAGCTCCTCCGGGGCGAAAGTGCGACGAGTCACCGGGGCCAGTCGCAGCCGGTCGGTGATCGCATCGATGAACGCCTGTGTCGCCCACGGATCGTCTGAGGTGCCGATGGCGAGCACAGGTGTGCGCAGTCGGGAGGCTCGCGCCTCGGCGTCGAAGCTCGGGTCATCGAAGAAGAAGTGGGGGCGGCGCAGCCATTTCGTCCACTCGTAGAGAGCGGCAGCGGGAATGTCCTCACCGAGTCCTACTCGGCTGCCGGGCATGTACCCGAACACCCGAGTAATCGCTCTGCCGCAGACCCCGAGGCCGAATTCCACTCGGAAGCGCTCGCTGCGGGGTGCGATTTGGCGCGCCGCCACCATCGCTGTGGCGACCGTGGCGATTCCACTCAGACGCTGACCGCCGTATCCCAGGAGCAGAGCGTGCCCGCCGACGCTGTGGCCCAACGCCGTATGCGGCAGATCAGGGAATCTCTCCTCCGCCCAGGCTCCCGCTGCCGCCACATCTTCGGAGATCCAGTCGCGCATGCGGATGTGGCGATGTGCGCGAGCTTCCGTTCGATCGCCGACGCCGCGGAAGCCGTAGGTGATCACGGCGAACCCTCTCGCGGCGGCCGCCTCGGCGAAGGAGAAGTAGAAGCGTTCCGGAGTCGCGGTCGCCGGGTGGATCGTCAGCACCGCACGGGGGTCGGCCGTGGGGAGGAAGAGATGCCCCTCGAGGTCGCTGGATCCGTACCGGCTCGGCACCGGGATGCGTACGTCCTGCTTGAGAAGTGAGTCCATATCCTTCAGCGTAATCACCGTGACGCCAGGGCACTACTAGTCGGTAATATAATTCTTGGCGTTGCCATCCGTGCCGGCGTGTTCGGTACCCTCCCGCTGCAGCCCCCGGCCCGTCCCCGCCGCAATCCTCGGCAGGAATTCACCGAACTCCTTCGCGGGATCCCATGTCCGAGCCTGCTGGTACGCTCAGAGAATGACCGCGTCGGATCGGAACCATCCCGCATCTCCCAGCCGGGCGACCAGCCGCGAGCGGGAGAGAGGCCGGCGCAGGTCGATGTTCGTCGCCGCATTCGGCACCGTCGTCGAATGGTACGACTTCTCGATCTTCTTCTATGTCGCCACGACCCTGACCAAGGAGTTCTTCGGCGATCAGACGGATTCTCTGCTGCTGACCCTCGGGGTCGGTGCGGCGGGATTCCTCTTTCGGCCCTTGGGCGCGATGGTCTTCGGCCACCTCGGTGATCGGATCGGACGACGATCGACGCTCATCATCTCCGCGGTCCTCATGGCGATCTCCATGCTCGGGATCGCGGTGATCCCGAACTACGACACGATCGGCATCTGGGCCGGCGTCCTCATGGTCGCCCTGCGCTGCCTGTCCGGATTCTCCGTCGGCGCGGAATACACGGGAATCATGGTCTTCCTCATGGAATCGGCGGGACCGGGAAAGCGCGGATTGGCGGCCAGCTGGGCTGCGGCCAACAGCGAGGTCGGTGCGCTCCTGGCGGTGGGATCCGGTGCGCTGCTGGCGAATACGCTCAGTCCCGAGGCGATGGATTCCTGGGGTTGGCGGCTGCTGTTCGTCCTCGGTGCTGTGCTCGCCATCCTCATGGTTCCGCTGCGGTCGATGATGGAGGAGACCGAGACCTTCAAACGGCTGCAGCAGGCAGAGAAGGAGAATAAGGGCACGAAAGATACGGCCCTCGAGCGCTCCCCGCTCATCACTGCGATCCTCGAACAGCCGCGGGCGATCCTCGTGGCGTTCCTCATCTCCTCGATCGGCTCGGTCAGCTACTTCCTCAACATCACCTATGTGCCCACGTACATCGAAGAGGTGGCGAAGATCCCGAACTCCGGCTCCCTGGCACTGGGCACGGTCGCGGCCGTCGTCGCCATCGTCGTCACCCCGTTCTTCGGCCTCGCCTCGGACAGGTTCGGACGCAAAATCACGCTGGCAGCACTCATGGCTGTCTTCGTCTTCACGACGATTCCCGCGTACGTGCTGCTGTCCAACCAGTCTGCGGGCATCGCAATCGCAGGGTCGGCGTTCCTCGCAATTCCCGCGGCCGGGTGGAGCGCGGTGGCCGCTGCCATGGTGCCCGAGCAGTTCACCGGCACGAGCCGCTTCTCCGGCATGGCGATCGGCTACAACGTCGCCACCGTGCTCTTCGGCGGTCTCTCCCCGCTCATCGCCACGGCACTCATGTCGTCGACGGGCATCACTCTGGCGCCGGCGATCTATGCCACCGTGGTCATCGTCGTCGCCGGAGTCCCGACCCTCATCCTCGCCCGCAGCATGGGCAAGAAGACCCTCGCCGAGGTGGACGCGGACAAACATCTCGTCCCTGCTTGAGAGCGTGGCCGGGGGCTGCGGCGGATCGGTGACAGGCGTTGCCGTTCTGCCACACTCTGCGCACATCTCGCGCTCGATGAGCTCATAGGTTGGTTTCAGAACACGCATTCGGGCGAACGACTCCCGGGTGTGAGAGACCGATCAAGGAGTCATCATGAAACGCATGAAGCGTGCCACCTTCACCGCTGCCGCCCTGTTCAGCTGCACACTCGCCTTCTCGGGCTGCTCGCTCATCAGCCAGGCCGTCCAGCCCGAACAGGGCCAGACCGGAGAACAGTCGAACACCGACGCTCAGGATCAGGGCGGCCAGGATCAGAACGGTCAGGATCAGGGCGACCAGAACGGCCAGGAGTCGAATGCCGACCAGAACGGCCAGGATCAGACCGGACAGGACCAGACCGGTGGTCAGGACTCGAGTTCCGATCAGTCGACCTCGAACGCCTCGTCATCGACCTCGGCGGCTGACGGGTCCACCGGTTCGGACTCGGGAGCGTCGTCCGGCAGCCAGGGGCAGGTCAGCATCGGCGAAAACTTCGAGGATCCGGAGATGCAGGACAAGATCGAGGTGCTCTCTGCGGTGCGGAACTTCGAGTCGTCCAAGAGGGCATCGGCGATCGAACTCGGGGGCGAAGTCGTCCTCCTCGAAGTCAAGATCACCCCAGGGCAGAAATACAGCGGACTCATCCAGTCCGGAGCATTCAAGATCTCCGAAGACGGCGGGGCGGACTACCGATACGACCAGACCGACGGCCTCGAAGCCGAAATGCGAGCTGCCGGCTATGAACCCTTCGAAGACGTCAGACGCCGAGACGGCGGAACCCACCAGGGCTGGCTCGCCTATGTTCCGAACGAGAAGCAGGACGCCTACACGATCCGCTACGAACGCGGACCCGGCAAGGTGCTGGGAACCGACGAGAAGGTCCCGGAGTTCACGACGACCTTCGACGTCCCCTCCGTCTGACTTTCGAGGCCGACTCGCGAGGGCGGCGGCTGCGAACCGTGAGTCATGTGGCTGCGACCCGCCAAGCATGAGGCAGGGCGGCGTCCGCCGACCAGCGAAATGCGCCTCGAGGCCGATCTCCGAATTCGGAGACCGGCCTCGACGCGTTGTCAGGGCCTGAGATCAGCCTTCGCTGAAGGCCTGCCAGTCCGAGACCTCGGACTCGGCGAGCTGAGCCGCGACACCGGTGTAGGTGGCAGGCGTGAGGGCCTTGAGCAGTTCGGCACGCTCCTCGGGCAGTCCGAGACCGTCGACGAACGCCTGCAGATCGGCTTGGTTGATGCGCTTGCCGCGAGTGAGTTCCTTGAGCGTTTCGTACGGGTTGTCCATTCCCGGCACGCCCTGCAGCCCGGCGGCACGCATGACCGACTGGACGGCTTCACCGAGGACCTCCCAGTTGCCGTCGAGGTCGGCGGCCAGAGCATCCTCGTTGATGGCAAGCGCACCGAGGCCCTTGACCAGGTTGTTGAGCGCAAGCACCGAGTGGCCGTAGGCGACACCGATATTGCGCTGCGAGGTCGAGTCGGTGAGGTCGCGCTGCATCCGCGAGGTGATCAGCGTCGAGCCGAGGGAATCGAGCAGGGCGCAGGAGAGTTCGAGGTTGGCTTCGGCGTTCTCGAAGCGGATCGGGTTGACCTTGTGCGGCATCGTCGACGAACCGGTCGCACCCGCGACGGGGATCTGCTTGAAGTAGTTCATCGAGATGTAGGTCCACATATCGGTGGCCAGGTTGTGTGCGATCCGGTTGAACCGAGCGATATCGGCGAACAGCTCGGAGTTCCAGTCGTGGGATTCGATCTGCGTGGTCAGCGAGTTGAAGGTCAGCCCGAGACGGTCTTCGACGAAGGTGCGGGCGATCTGCGGCCAATCCGCTCCCGGCACAGCGGCCAGATGGGCCGAATAGGTGCCCGTGGCGCCGTTGATCTTGCCGAGGAACTCGGTGGCGGCGATGCGTTCGTACTGACGGCGCAGGCGGTGGATGAAGACGGCGAGCTCCTTGCCCATCGTCGTCGGAGTGGCCGGCTGTCCGTGGGTGTGGGCGAGCATCGGAACTTCGGCCAGTTCCGCGGCGGACTCGGCGAGAGCGTCGATGAGGGCCTTCGCTCTCGGCAGCCACACCTGTTCGGTGGCACCCTTGATGCCCAGCGCCCAGGACAGGTTGTTGATGTCTTCGGACGTGCAGCAGAAGTGGACGAGCTCGCCGAGGTCCTCGGCGCCGATCGTCACTAGGGCTTCTTTGATTGTGTATTCGACGGCCTTGACGTCATGGACGGTGACGGCTTCATGAGCGGCCAGCGTGGCGATGGTGTCGGCGTCGAAGTCGGCGGCGAAGGCACGCAGTGCGTCGATCTCATCGGGGGTGAGGGTGCGAACGCCCTCGATCACCGAGTTCTGTGCGAGATGGATGAACCATTCGATCTCAACGATGATGCGGTTGCGATTGAGCGCCGCCTCGGAGAGATGATCGACGAGGTCAGCGGTGTCTTTGCGGTAGCGACCATCAAGCGGTCCGAGAGCGATGGCGGGCGAGATTTCGGCAAGGGAAACAGTCGGCATGCTCTCATTTTCTCATGAGCGGCGAAGCGGAGCGGCACCTGTCCGCGCCGACCGATCGCCAGGGGCCGGCGGGACCACGGGACTCGAGCATCGCCCCTTGTGGATTCGGTGGTGACTTCGACGCCTGTGCCCTGTGGACGCTCAAGCCTCTTCCCCAGCCTTGGAATCGAAGCTTCTCTGTTCGAGCCGCTGCCGCCTACGGTCGAGTGATTCGGGCTCGGATGCCGAACAGGCAGGTGGGAGGACTGGGGCATGATCACTGACGAATTGGAGCGCAATCGCGAGCAGTGGAGACGGCGAGCGGAGGTGCTGCACTCCCTGGCGCAGAGCTGCCGCCAGATCGACGGATGGGATTCCCCGGCGGGAGGGCTGCTCGATGACCGGGTGGCCTCGTGCGCAGAATCGATCGACAAGTTGGGCGAGAGGGCGGAGAAGCTCGCCGAGGCGTATGACCTCCACCTGCAGGTCGTGTCCGTGGGCGGACGGATCCAGCTGTGAACACTCACCCCGCCGAACGTGAGGGCGCCGGCATCGACAGTTGGATCGTCGTCGACCTCGACCGGATCAGCAGACTGCCCGAACGGCTCCGTCGTCTCTGGCCGCCCGATCTGCTCCCTCGCCGGGTCGACCGGGACTCCCGAGCCGCCTCGGCGGAGGAGGAAAGATCCAATGCAACCGCAGGGACTGCGGCCGCAGGTTCGGGGACTGGTGCCGGAACGTCGGGAATGGGCGAGGGCAGTGGGGGCGCGAGACGGGACCTCCATGTGCTCACCGCATGGCTGCGCGGCTTCGCCTCCGAACTCAATAGGGCGCGCACGCGCATCAGCGTCGTCGTGTCATCGGGAGTCGAAACCGTCCACCTGACACTGTGCCTGGGGCCGGGCATCGCGCATGCGATCCTCGCGTTGCAGGGGGAGGGGTTCGAGGACTTCGCGCGGCACCAACTGCTGCGCCGGATCGAGCCGGGACGAATCGGGCACGTCGTCGAGGATCTCACCGAGCTCGTCGACCAGGACTGTGTGCTCACGCTCAGCTGGGCGTCCGGACGGGGTGCGACAGGGCTGGAATTCCTCCGCCGAGAGGGCGGGACATGGTTCCGGCCGGTCATCGAGCGCGCCGGCGATTCCGTCACCGTCGACGATGACGTCGACGCCGGCGAATCGGCGGTGCGAATGCTGCTGAGCGCCGTGCTCACGCGGACGCTGACGGCAGGAGCTCCGAGTTGACGCCGGCAGCCTCTGACCGCTGGGAACTCGTGGCCTCCGAAGCCGGCGGGGACTCAGGACTGAGATCGGTCGGGAGCGAGACATGAGAGGAGACCCGCGATGATCTGTTCGACGACCCGCGGAGGCGGACGGATCACCGTCGATGAACGTGCCGACGGCAGCGGAGACGCACTGCAGACCGTCATCGCCGAGATCGGCGATCTGTCCATCGACGCCGCTGTCGGAGACTTCGATCTCGCGACCCTGCTCACCCAGGTCCCCGCCCCGGTGACGGCGCTCAACCTCGATGCCTGCCGGATCCAGTTCCACGCCCAACTGACCGTCTCGGTGCTCGAACTCGAGGCCACACTGCTCGCCGTTCGAGCCGCTGCCTTCGCCTACCGGCAGGCGGAGAAGGGCATCAGCGAAGTCTTCGGCGGACTGCTCGACGCTCTCGGCTACGCGACCGGCCGCATCATCGCGCTCAGCCTGCCCGTCATCATTCCCGTCGCTCTCGTCGTAGGCGCCCAGGTCGTCGTGGTCACGAAGATCCTCGACGTCACCGGACTCGACGATGTCATCACCAAGCAGTTCGGCATCGACCTGAGCAAGACGAAGGCGAAAGCGAAGGAAGCGCTGATCACGTTCGCGTTCGAACAGTCCGACGTCACCGGGGCCGTCATCGAGCATGTGCTGCCGGGCTTCGTCGTCGGATTCTTCGGGCTGCCTCCGTTCATCCTCGATTCCGAAGGCGATCACGCGTTCTGGCCGCACGACTCGACCTCGATGACGATCTGGGTCCTGGCAGGTGCGAACGCGTTCGGACTGCTGCTGCCCTCCGATGTCGAGGTATGGAGGGCGAATGGCCTGACTGCTCCGCACAAAGAACCGCCGCGTGACGTCGAAGACCTCTTCTCCCGCGAAGCGAACTGCCACCGCGGAGCCGATTCCGGACAGGTCCGCATCGAGGAGGTCGTCGGACCCGATGGGACGACCCGCTATATCGTCTACGTCCCCGCCACCACCGACTGGTCTCCGAAGTCAGGTGACAATACGACGGACCTGACGACGAACGTGCAGGGCATGGCCGGCAACGACACCGTGATGCGCGAAATGGTGCGCCAGGCGATCGCCGATGCCGGGATCGGCCGCGGCGCCGAGGTCATGCTCGTCGGATATTCACAGGGAGGAATCACCGCAGGCTCTCTCGCCGCGGACCTGGCGTTCCTCGACGATGTCAACGTCACTGCCCTGATGACGGTCGGTGCTCCGGTCTCCGACTTCGCCATCGATTCGGGAATCGACGTGCTTTCGATCGAACACGAACAGGACCTCGTGCCCGATCTCGACGGCAACGAGAACCCGGCGACGAAGAACTGGTCGACGATCACCGTCGACTACGACCCCGACGAACTGCGCAAGGTCCCCGAACTGGCGGACAAGACCGATGCCGAACTCGATGAGATGTTCGCCTCGGCCGGGGCGGCGCACTCCTCCGTCGCCTATGCGGCCTCGATCGGTCTGCTGCTGAAGGGCGGGAATTCCGCAATCGACCGCTTCACCTCGAAGAACTCAGGGTTCTTCACCGGTGACCTCGGGAAGACGCGCGACTACCAGGGCAAGCGCAGACGCCATTGAACTCGGACTCGCGGTACGGCACTCGGCATCGACAAGATGGTCCGCCTCGGCGCACCAACGGACCTCATGGAACCTGCCTCGATCTCCCGAAGATGGGCCGCCTCGGCGCGATATGGGATCGTGCGAATCCTGCACACGACCTCTCGGAGATGGGCCGCCTCGGTGCTCGGATGTGCATTGGTCGGACGATGGAGCATCTCTGCCGTGATCGACAATTGTCCACGGAACGCTTTGGAACTCGGCCACATGTGTCGAGCTCGGGCCATAGTCTGTTCCTGACCTGCACTTTTGATACTCGAACCGCATGGGGAGAGTGGCAAGCAGTGAGTGGATTCGGTATTGTGATATCACCTGTGAATCAGATCACTCGAGGGCGAGTTCTCACATCCGAGGGCCTGCCCGACGGACACGGTCCACCACTGGTCACCTCCGGTGAAGATGGACCTCGAACAAAGGAGAACTGAAATGACCTCCAACATTTCAGTGGGAACCGGCGCTGCCCACAGTCAGTCCTCGGAGCCCAGAATGATCCAGATGCTCACCGAAGACGGAAACCGCGTCGAATCCGGTGAGTACGATGCCTTCGCAGCAGAACTCACCGATGAGGATCTGCGCGGCTTGTACCGGGATATGGTCCTGGTCCGCCGCATCGACGCAGAAGGAGCTGCTCTGCAGCGTCAGGGACAGTTGGGCCTGTGGGCACCTCTGTTCGGACAGGAAGCAGCCCAGATCGGCATGGGTCGGGCCGCTCGCCCCCAAGACTTCGTCTTCCCCACCTACCGCGAACACGGCCTCGCCTATACCCGCGGTGTCGAACCCGAAACCCTGCTCAGCATCTTCCGCGGTCAGAACCACGGCGGCTGGGATCCGCAGGAGCACCGGTTCCACACCTACACCATCGTCATCGGCTCGCAGACCCTGCATGCCACCGGCTACGCCATGGGCATCTCCTTGGACGGCGACGTCGGCACCGGCGACATCGAACGCGACACGGTCGCCATCGCCTGCTTCGGCGACGGCGCGACCTCGCAGGGCGATGTCTCCGAGGCGCTGACCTTCGCCGGAGCCTTCCACGCCCCGGTCCTGTTCTTCTGCCAGAACAACCAGTGGGCCATCTCCGAACCTACTCACGTCCAGACCGCAGCCCCGCTGTCGACCCGCGGAGAAGGATTCGGAGTCCCCGGCATCCGCGTCGACGGCAACGACATCATCGCGATGTACTCCGTCGCCCGCGCCAGCCTCGACTCCGTGCGCGCCGGCCACGGCCCGATGCTCATCGAAGCCTTCACCTACCGTCGCGGCGCCCACACCACGGCCGATGATCCGACGAAGTATCGCGACAAAGCCGAAGAGGAGATCTGGGAGGACCGCGACCCGATCACCCGCCTCAAGGCCTACCTGGACAAGCACACCGAGACCAGCGACGAATTCTTTGCTGAGGTGGATGCCGAGGCCGACACCCTCGCCGCCCGCATCCGCCACAACTGCATGACCATGGAGAACCCCGATGGCGTCGAGATGTTCGCCCATGTCACCGCGGAACCCCACTCCCTCGTCGACGAGGAACGTGCCGAATTCCTGGCATACCAGGCCTCGTTCGCCGATGCGGGTGAGGCCTGATGGAGAAACTTCCCCTCTCGAAGGCGATCACCGCCGGAATGCGCAGGGCCATGGAGGACGACCCGAAGGTCGTCCTCATCGGTGAGGACATCGGCAAACTTGGCGGCGTCTTCCGCGTCACCGAGGGTCTGCAGAAGGACTTCGGCCCGCAGCGCGTCATCGATGCCCCTTTGGCCGAGTCCGGCATCGTCGGCACCTCGATCGGCATGGCCATCCGCGGCTACCGTCCCGTCATCGAGATACAGTTCGACGCGTTCATCTTCCCGGCCTACGACCAGATCGTCACCCAGGTGGCGAAGCTGTACAACCGCACCCTGGGCAAAGAGAACATCCCGTTGGTCATCCGCGTGCCCTACGGCGGCGGCATCGGCTCGCCCGAGCACCATTCGGAGAGCCCCGAGACCGTGTTCGCCCACCACGCGGGACTGCGGCTCATCTCCCCGTCGAACGCTCATGACGCGTACTGGATGATCCAGGACGCGATCAAGAGCGAGGACCCGGTGATGTTCTTCGAACCCAAGCGTCGCTATTGGATGCGCGGGGACGTCGACACGTCGGCCCGAGGCGAGCTGGGCATGCACGACGCACGCGTCGTGTCCGAAGGCACCGATGTCACGCTCGTCGCCTACGGGCCGCTGGTGCCGACGGCGCAGGACGTGGTCACCGCGGCTGCCGAGGAGGGCAAGAGCGTCGAACTCATCGACCTGCGCAGCCTCAATCCGATCGACTTCACCGCGGTCGAGAAGTCCGTGACGAAGACCGGCCGACTGGTCGTCGCCCACGAGGCACCGACCTTCCTGGGACTGGGTTCGGAGATCGCCGCGCGCATCACCGAACGCTGCTTCTTCAACCTCGAAGCCCCGGTCATCCGGGTCGGCGGCTACCATACCCCGTACCCCGGTTCGCGGATGGAAGAGCACTACCTGCCCGACCTCGATCGCATCTTCGATGGTGTCGATCGGGCCCTGTCCTACTGATTTCGAGGAGAGTCAAGAATGTCATTCGAATTTCCTCTTCCCGACGTCGGTGAGGGCCTGACCGAGGCCGACATCGTCGCATGGAAGGTCGCCCCCGGCGACACTGTCACCGTCAACCAGATCCTCGTCGAGATCGAGACCGCGAAATCGCTCGTCGAGCTGCCCAGTCCGCAGGCAGGCACCGTCGGTGCGCTCCTTGTCGAGGAGGGCCAGACCATCGAGGTCGGCACCCCGATCATCCGGTTCGGCGGAGATGATTCCAACACCGAGGCGGCCCCCGCCTCCGCTGATGCGCCGGCTTCCGGTCCGGCTGAGCAGTCGGCCGATGCCTCCGGTGATGCCGACGGCGGAGCCACTCTCGTCGGTTATGGAGCGAAGGAGACGTCGTCGAAGCGGCGTCCACGCAAGGGTGCTTCCGTCCCCGCTCCCGCCGCTGGCGCCGATCCCGCAGCGTCGGCTGCCCCGGCTGCGGAGGCGGCCGCGCCTGCACTGGCCGCGGCTCCGGCAGCTCAAGCACAGTCGGCGTCGGCACCTGCTCCGGCAGTGCAGTCGCAGTCCGCTTCGGCTCCCGCTTCACCGAGCAAGCCGCTGGCGAAGCCGCCTGTGCGGAAGCTCGCGAAGGATCTGGGGGTCGACCTCTCCCAGGTGACACCGACCGGGCCCCGCGGGGACGTCACGCGCGACGATGTGCACGCCGCCGCCAACCGGGCCGCCGCTCCCTCGTCGGGTGCGACGGCACCGGCGGCCGCCTCGGCGAGTGATCAGGGAGCGCTCGAAGAGCGGATCCCGTTCAAGGGCGTGACGAAGATGATGGCGAAGGCCATGGTCGATTCGGCATTCACGATGCCGCACGTCACCGAGTTCCTCGACGTCGACGTCACCGAGACGATGGCGATGGTCCGCCGGCTGAAATCGACGAAGTTCCTGGGCGAGGACGTCAAGGTCTCACCGCTGCTCATCGTCGCCAAGGCAGTGGCGTGGGCCGTGGGACGCAACCCGCGGATCAACTCGTGCCTCGAAGGTGACGAGATCGTCGTGAAGAAGTACGTCAACCTCGGCATCGCGGCCGCCACTCCGCGCGGACTGATCGTGCCGAACATCAAGAACGCGCAGGCCATGGGGCTGGGCGAACTGGCGCAGGGCATTCAGGATCTCACCGCTCTGGCGCGGTCGGGCAAGACGCCGCCGGCTGATCAGGCCGGGGGCACGATCACGATCACGAATGTCGGCGTCTTCGGAGTCGATGCCGGTACGCCGATCATCAATCCTGGTGAGGCTGCGATCCTCGCGTTCGGACAGGTCAGGAAGAAGCCGTGGGTGGTGGACGACGAGATCGTTCCGCGCGAGATCACCACGCTGTCGGTCAGCGCCGACCATCGTGTCGTCGACGGCGAGATCATCTCGAAGTTCCTCGCCGACGTCGGACGGGGTCTGGAGGACCCGACCCTGATGTTGGCCTGATTCTCATCCTGACGTCGGCTCTTAGCCGGCTCTGGGAGCTTGAGCGCCCCGGTTTCGCATAGTGCGAGGCTGGGGCGTTCTGTTCTCTTAGATGGTCGCGGCCCAGTTCGAGTCAGACAGCACATGTTCGAATCTGGGCTATCTGACTCAGACGGGGCCGTGAGCGCATGGAAGGACTGGGCCTGACAGCGGACGCGGGGTGCTCGAGCATTTCGCCGGTCAGTGGGCGGCTGCGGCAATCAGCCGCTGTTTGAAATTGCAGACCGGGCGAGGAAGCGGAGCCTCGGCAAGATAGGTCAATACCAGCCTGCGTTCGGTCGCGGGCGTGATCGGAATGCTGACGAGATCGCTGAAATTCATCAGCGGGACGACCAACCTCGGCACTGCGGTGATGCCCATACCTGCTGCCACCATGCCGCCGACCGCGGGAATCGTATCCGCCGTCTGCACTTCATGGGGTTCTGCTGCTGCCTTGAGCAGAGCTCGCCGCACCATCGGCGCGATGCTCGTCACGGAATTGAAGCCGACGAACTCTTCGCCGTGGAAGTCCTCCCACCGCACCGATGCGCGCGCAGCCAATCGATGACCGCGTGGAACGATTGCGACGAAGGGGTCGGACAGGAATGGAGTCACTGCCAGATCGGCAGGGAGAGAATCCGTGAAGGCGACGAGGCCGATGTCCACCGTCCCTTCGGTCACCATCGGCACGACCTGATCCTGAGCCGCATCACGGATGACGAGTTCGACCTCCGGGAACTCCCGGCGAAACGCGTGAACGACCTCGGGCAGGCCAGTTGCTGCCAACGATGGCAGGCAGGCGATTCTCACCTGCCCCGAACTGCCGGTGACGAAGCCGGAGATCCGTTCCAGTGCCGAGTCGAACGAGCGAACTGCGTGTGCGGCGTACAGTGCCACTTCGGTGCCGGTAACCGTTGCGGTGACCTTGCGGGTGGTGCGCTCGAACAGTTGTGTGCCGATGCGTCGTTCTGCCTCCGCAACGGTACGGCTGAGAGCCGGCTGGCTGACCTCGATCTCCTCGGCCGCACGGGTGAAACTCTCCGTGCGCTGCACCGCTTCGATTGCTCGCAGGTGGTGCAATGACAGATTGATAACCATGAATTATGAGTCTAGCCGCAATGGATATTGGACGGCCCTACTCATGCTCAACAAGGATGAATACGTTCATCGAGAAGGGAATCAAAGGTGCTTTCACTTATCGGCTATGTCACCATGCTCATCATTCTGGCGTTGTTGCTCACGCAGAAGGTCTCTCCGGTCGTCGCATTGGCCGGAGTGCCGCTCGTCGCGGCGCTGATCGCCGGACAGTCGCCGACCGACATCAGTGAATTCGTCTCAGCCGGAATCGCTGGAGTCGCAGACGTCGTCGTCATGTTCATCTTCGCCATCGTCTTCTTCGGAATCCTGCGCAATGCGAAGTTCTTCGACCCGATCATCGACCGGATCATCAGGTTCGGCGGATCCTCACCGCGCAATGTAGCCGTTGCGACCACACTTCTGGCATGTGTCGTTCATCTCGACGGTGCAGGTGCGACGACGTTCCTGGTCACGATCCCAGCCATGCTGCCGCTCTACCAACGTCTCGGGATGAGCCGGTTGACGCTGTCGACGTGCGTGGCGCTGGGCGCCGGCGTCATGAACATGCTGCCCTGGGGAGGGCCGACTGCCCGTGCGGCGGCAACGATCAAGGTCGATGCGAACGATTTGTGGGTCCCTCTCATCCCGGCTCAGATCGCTGGGATCATTGCGGCGCTGGCAGTGGCTTGGTACCTCGGGCATCGTGAAGCAAAGCGGCTCGACCGATTGCCTGCTGACGAGTCTGCCGATTCGGTGATGGTCGCAGCGACGTCGGCCGCAGAAGCCGGCCGTTCGGCGGAGGCATCCAGCACAATCCGATCAGCACCGGGTTCGGAGGAACCGGCCGGAACCGACCGGACGGCGGTTTCGGGCTCACCCGACGGAACCGATGTTGAGGGTGATTCGGACTCCATTCGTGGTCCAGCGGAGGCTGGTCCGACGGTGCTGTCGCTCATCCTCAACGGCGTCGTGCTCGTCGCTGCCCTGGCGACGATGATGACTGGCGTGATCTCACCCGCACTGACCTTTATGGTTGCAACGATCCTCGCTCTGCTGATCAACCATCGCGGAATGGCGGGTCAGTCCGAACAGTTCGACCTCAACGCCAAATCATGCATGCTCATGGCCAGCACTCTGTTGGCAGCCGGTGTGCTCTTGGGAGTGCTCGACGAAAGCGGAATGATCGAGGCGATGGCCAAGTCGGCGACCGCTGTGCTTCCCGCCGGCCTCATGCCGGTGTTGCCGATCATCGTCGCTGTGCTCGGCGTGCCTATGAGTCTGCTGTTCGGCCCGGACGCATACTATTTCGGGCTCTTACCCGTGCTGGCGAGCGTCGGCAGCACCTACGGCATCGATCCGGTCGTCCTCGGCCATGCATCGATCATCGGGCAGGAGACATTGGGCTTCCCCATCAGCCCGTTGACCGGCTCCTTCTATCTGCTTGTCGGCTTAGCCGGGGTCCCGATCGGCAAGCACATCATCCGCGCCACCGGCTGGCTGTGGCTGGTCAGCATCGTCGTCACCATCGTCGCCATCGCACTAGGAGTGATTCCGCTGTGGGTATCGTAAAAGCACAGGATCTGGGCTCAACGGCCAGAGAAGCTGATCCGCCAGAACCTGGGACAGTTCGCATGGGATCGGGAGCAGGGTTCGCCGGCGACCGTCTCGACCCGGCCCTCGAACTCGCGCAGCTTGGGCATCTCGACTTCCTCGTCTTCGAGCTCCTCGGTGAACGGACTGTCGCGAACGCTCAGAAAGCCCGGCTGAATGACCCGTCTGCGGGCTACGATCCGACCCTGCTCGATAGGATTCGGCTCACCGCACCGCCCTGCGCGGCTAACGGAACTCGCATCATCACCAATGGCGGAGCAGCCAATCCGCTTGCGGCAGGGCGCGCCGTCGCTGGGCTTCTCGACGACATGGGCATTGACATGCCGGTGGCAGTTGTCATCGGTGACGATGTGCTCAACCAAGTGCTTGCGACGAATCCCCTTACGTGGGAAGATTCCCAACCGGCTGCCAGCTCGGAGCCCCGGCTCGCTTCTGCCAACGCCTACCTCGGCGCATCCGGAATCCGACGTGCGCTCGACGAAGGTGCCCGCATCGTCATCACCGGCAGAGTCGCCGACCCCTCGCTGTATGTCGGGCCGCTGAGCCACAGTTTCTCCTGGTCGGACGACGACGCCGACCTCATCGGGCAAGCCACGGTCATCGGCCACCTCCTCGAATGCGGAGGCCAGGTCACCGGTGGATACTTCGCCGACCCGATGACGAAGCCCGTGGCAGGGTTGGATCGTCTAGGGTTCCCCTACGCCGATGTCTCACGCAACGGCGACGCCGTGATCGGGAAGCTTGCGGGTACCGGGGGAGCCGTCACCGTCCGGACCTGTACGGAGCAGCTGGTCTACGAGGTGGCCGACCCAGGCGCCTATATCACCCCTGACGTGGTCGCAGACTTCACTGGAACGGTGCTCCGAGAGGACGGGACCGATCGGATCGCTGTCACGGGTGGAAAAGGAGTTGCCGCACCAGTCGATCTCAAGGTGACATTGGGCTACCTCGGCGGGTGGGAAGCAGAAGGACAGATCACCTATGCCGGCCCGCGGGCCCTGCTGCGCGCTCAGCTCGCTGCAGACATCGTCGTTCGTCGTTTGGAGCGCATACACGGATATGAGGAATCCGAACTCTCGGTAGAGTTCATCGGCGCCGGAGCCAGCTTCAGGGGCCTCAGCGATGTGTCGGATCCGCCCGAAGTGCGACTGCGGGTGGCAGGGGCTGCTCAGAGCCGCAGACGTGCCTCCGCGATCGGAGCCGAGGTCGAGGCGCTCTATACCAACGGACCAGCGGGAGGAGGCGGCGCAAGGACATCCGTTCGGGAGAGCCTCAGCGTCAAGTCATGTTCGCTGCCGCGTGCACTCACGAAGGTCTCCGTCATTCACGCCGACGAACTCATTGACCATGAGGAGGTGTCCCATGACCGCGAAGTCTGAGCAGATGCTCACCGTCGATGACCTGGCCACAGTCAGGACCGGAGACAAAGGGGATACGCTCATCCTCGGCGTCGTCGTCCGTGAAGGGGCCCAATTCTCCGAGCTGAGTCGCGCCGTCACCGAGGAGGCGGTGGCGAATCACTTCGGGCTGCCGGTCGCGCGAGTCCGCCGCTGCCTGTTGCCGCGGCTCAATGCCATGAGTTTCGAACTCAAGGGAATGCTGGGCGGCGGTGTCACGGGAGTCAGCCACCTCGACGGACATGGGAAGACGCTGAGCTACCACCTGCTGACGATGCAGTTGGAGCACTGAGCGGGATGCTCGTCGACGGGCAGACCTGCATGTGCTCCGGCCGGCGCGGCTGTCCGCCCTATTGATCGAGGTAGGCGCTGTTGTCCTTGGGACTGCCGTCTTTGACGAGTCGCTTGGCGATGCAGTGGTTGCGGTCGAGACCCCACGAGCGGCACTGGTCGAGTGCCTGCTCCGGATTGCTGTAGCCGGTGTCGACGACCGTGACCCAGTAGCTGCCGTCCTTGTACGAGGCCCAGTCGCCGCTGTGGATGAGGATCGCGCCCGGATACTTGACCTTGTTGGCCTCGTATTCGTTGAGGATGTCCTGCGCTGACCAGGTCTTGCCGTCGGCCTTGAGGCCGACGTTCTTCGCGCTCACCTGAGTCACCCACTCACCTTCGAGGTCAGCGGCTTTCTCGGTGCCTTCTTCGGTATAGGCGTCGAGCTGGTCTTCCGGGCTCTTCGTCGGTTGGACAAGGTCATCCGAAGGGCTGGGCGACGGACTCGCCGGCTCGCTGGACCCGACATCGACAGGGACGGTTCCCGACGACGGCGCGAGCCACCGGATGCCGAAGAATCCCACCAAGGCCAGAACCATGAGGATGGCGATCATGACAACGGCGATCTTCAGACCACTGCGCGAGGAAGAATCGTTTTGGACGGCGGGCGGAAACTGCGGGGGAGGAGGAGCCTGGGCTCCATTCTGTGCCGGCCCGCCGACGCCATTGCCGGCACCACCGCCGGCAGGCTGCTGGGACTGCTGAGAATTCGCATACTGGTGGGAACCGGCAGAGTGAGCGTCATCGAAGGGTGAGCCTCCGGCAGGGGCGAAGACATTGCCGCTGCGAGCTTTCGAGATCGACTGTTCCCCCGTGTGCCGTTCGAGGTACTCGTAGTAGGTCGAGTTGTCGAAAACGGCAGACGAACGGTCCGCCTCATTCCCGTACGACGGGGTCTGACCAGCGGATTCACCTGAACCCTTGTGCCAGTCGTCGCTAGTCGCCGGACGAATGCGCGGCCTCTGTGGAACGTCGCTCATCAGTCCTCCTGAATGCCAGATGTGGTGGCAATCATCTACTTACCTTGGCACGAGTCGAGCAGTCGTTCAACAGGATCGCCGACAGGACGCGTTGCCGTCGAAAGCCTACTGCGGAAATCACCGAGTTGGCTTGGCTCCAGCTGTGAAAGTCCCTCCGGGCGTCGACGAAGGTCCCTCCGAGCATCGATGGCGACCGTACGAGCCCTTCCACGCGGACGATGTCAGTGACGAAGGCCCCACCGCAGAAACCAGGATGAATTTGCCCTCTGGCCCGCAATCTCACTAAGATTGATTCTTGTTGTGTCGTAGCAGGCAGGTCACCGATCGATCTGCTAGGACACGCATGGTGCTCACCCACCGCTGCACTCCAGCTTCGGCCATCTCTCACAGGCTACGGCTTCAGCGCTGGTGAGACATCTCGCCCGAACGGGCAGACCTGTTTTGGCGTACACAATTTTCACGGTGACAGTCGAGAAAATTTGTTGATGTCTTCCGACATCGGCGCAAGCAAGCGGAGAGAGCGCGCAAGTGCAATCCCGCAGGGGCTTGTTTCGAGAGTCGGTAACTTGTGAACTGGAGGAGAGACATGGCAGCAACCTGCCAGGTAACCGGGGCAGTCCCCGGTTTCGGACACAACGTGTCCCACTCGAAGCGCCGCACGAAGCGCCGCTTCAACCCGAACATTCAGAAAAAGCGCTACTACGTTCCGTCGCTGCGCCGCAACGTCACTCTGACCCTGTCTGCTAAGGGCATCAAGGTCATCGACGCTCGCGGAATCGACGCTGTGGTCAACGAACTCATCGCCAAGGGAGTGAAGCTCTGATGGCTAAGGCACAGGATGTTCGTCCCATCATCAAGCTCAAGTCGACGGCCGGCACCGGGTTCACCTACGTGACCCGCAAGAACCGCCGCAACACCCCGGACCGCATCGTGCTCAAGAAGTACGATCCCGTAGTCCGCAAGCACGTCGATTTCCGAGAGGAGCGCTGAGCGCACATGGCTAAGAAGTCAAAGATCGCAAAAGACAAGCAGCGTCGCGTCATCGTTGAACGCTATGCAGAGCGCCGCGCGACTCTCAAGCGTCAGCTGACCCACCCCGATTCCACCGATGAGCAGCGCGAGGAAGCACGCCTCGCACTGCAGAAGCTTCCCCGCGATGCTTCGCCGGTTCGCGTTCGCAACCGCGACCAGGTGGATGGTCGTCCGCGTGGCTACCTCCGGAAGTTCGGACTCTCGCGAGTTCGCTTCCGCGAAATGGCACACAACGGCGAGTTGCCCGGCGTTACCAAGTCGAGCTGGTAATCTCGAGGAAGTTCGTCATCGGAAAAACGGACCGGTGACCTACCGACTTGTCCTAAGGAGGACACTTTTATGGCTAAGAACCGCAGTGAGCTCGTTGCAGAAGTTGCCGAGAAGTCCGGCCTGACCCAGAAGCAGGTCTCGGACGTGCTCGATGGTGTCTTCGATGTCTTCTCCGACGTCGTGGCCAAGGGCGAAAAGCTCACCATCCCCGGCTGGCTCTCCGTTGAGCGCACCGAGCGTGCCGCTCGCAAGGGTCGCAACCCGCAGACCGGTGAAGAGATCCAGATCAAGGCCGGCTACTCCGTGAAGCTGTCCGCTGGTTCGAAGCTGAAGGGTGCCGCTGGCAGCCCGAACTGATCAACGCAGCAGCGTCGAATGGCCCGGATCGTTTGATCCGGGCCATTTGCTGTCTCTGAGCGTCTTCAAGCGTCTCAGACTGCCTTCCAATGTGGAGAATCGTCGTCCCGTACGACTGACCCCATCCTCGCCGAGGCGGCTCCCCGAGATCTCGGCCACGAAGAGATCTCCCGGTTGGCAGTGCGGCGACGCCGAACGATATCCTTGGGTCATGTCAGAAGGGGCGGTCCGCGCGCAGTGAGTTCTCCAAGAATCGAACCGATCACACGGTTCGTGCAACGTGCCGCGGTCCCCATCGTCGTCTTCGTCGGGGTGATCGCCGGTCTGGCCGCACTCTTCTTCACCGGAGCAGCCAACCCGACTCTGCTCAACGACCCCGGCTCCGTCGTCCGTTTCGGTCTTCCCACAGCGAAGTTCGTCTTCAATATTGCGATGTCGCTGACCGTCGGCGCCCTCATGTTCGCCGTCCTCATCCTCCCGCGCACGGCCGGTGGTCGCGCCCGCCGGCACAAGGACACGGACGAGGACGTGCCTCTCGACCCGCTGTGGACGAAGGCCATTCAGATCGCCGAATACTCCTCGGTAGTGTGGACGCTGTCCGCGGTCGCCGTGCTCGTCTTCTCGTTCGTCGATACTGTGGGCGCCCAGGCCTATCTCGACTTCTCGAACCAACTCGGCGTGTTCGTCACTCAGATCGCCTACGGGCAGCTGTGGGTGCTCATCGTCGTCCTCATCGCCGTCGCCTCGACCCTGAGCTTCGGCACCCGCTCCCATATCGGCATCGCCGCCGCCGGAGTGCTCAGCGTCGCCGTGATCCTCCCCTTGGCTCTGATGGGCCACTCCGCAGAGGCCTCCGGGCACACGCAGGCCGTCAACAGCCTCGGTCTGCACATCCTCGGCGCGGTCCTCTGGCTCGGTGGGCTCTTCGTCATCGCCCTGCTGGGCACGCGTCTGGCCGCTTCGAAGAACCTCAAGCCGATCGTCGAACGGTATTCGACGATCGCCCTCATCGCCTTCGGCCTCATCGTCTTCTCCGGAGTCGTCAACTCGCTCCTGCGCGTGCAGGGCTTCGACGACCTCATGACCACGTACGGGCAGGTCATCCTCGCAAAGGCGTTCGCGACGGTCCTGCTCGGTCTGATCGGATTCTGGCACCGTCAGTTCGTCATTTCACGCTTGGGCACAGCCGCCTCGGCGACGGTGGAATTCTGGCGCCTCATCACCGTCGAATTCATCCTCTTCGGGGTCACGATGGGAATGGCCGTGGCCTTGGCCCGGTCGCAGCCGCCCGTGCCGCAGGAGCCTGTCGGCGACCCCACCCCGGCCGAGATCCTCACCGGTGATCCGCTGCCGCCGAAGCCGAACCTGTCCCGCTACTTCAGCGAATGGTCGATGGATCCGCTGTGGATCGCGATCGCAGCGGGCGCCTCCATCGCCTACGTCGTGGCGTTCATCAACCTCCGCCGCCGAGGCGACAAGTGGCCGGTACTGCGACTCATCAGCTGGCTGGTGGGCATGGTCTTCCTCGTCTACGTCACCTCGGGAGGACCCCGGGTCTACGGCGAGGTCCAGTTCTCCGCGCACATGATCGAGCACATGCTCCTGGTCATGGTCGTGCCCCTGCCGCTCGTGCTCGGAGCACCGATCACGATGCTCATGCGCGGAACGAAGGCGCGCACGGACGGGTCCGCCGGCCTGCGCGAATGGGTGCTCTGGCTCGTCCATACTCCGTACCTGCGCTTCTTCGCGCACCCGATCGTGGCGAGCGTGAACTTCGCGGGTTCGCTGGTCGTCTTCTACTACTCGGGAATCATGTACTACGCGCTCGATACTCATATCGGGCACGAACTGATGATCGCGCACTTCCTCGGCGCCGGGTACCTGTTCGCCCAAGCCCTCATCGGCATCGATCCGGGCGTCAAGCGCCCTGTCTTCCCGATGCGGCTCGTGATGCTGCTGGTGACGATGGCCTTCCACGCATTCTTCGGCATCTCGATCATGAGTTCGAACGTGCTGATCGCCGGAGACTGGTTCGGCAACGTCGGCGCAGGATGGGGCTACACGGCGATCGACGACCAGCAGCTCGGCGGTTCCATCGCGTGGGGCATCGGTGAGTTCCCGACCCTGTTCATCGCGATCATGGTCTGCGTCCAATGGGCGAAGTCCTCGGACCGGGAAGCCAAGCGCATCGACCGCAGCGAAGACCGCACGAACGACGCCGAGCTGCGCGCCTACAATGCGATGCTCGCCTCGATGGCCGAACGCGATGCGAAGGCGCCTCCGCGCCGACGGTGAGGTTCGGGGTTGTGCTCGCTGCGCTGACTGCGGTGGTACCTCGATGGCTGGCGTGGTGATTAGACGCGGGGGTGCTGGCCTGACGCGCAGGGACGATTCGCGCCGCAATGGGCCTTGCTCGCTCGCAGCAGTCACGGCTGACTGTTGCACATCTGCTGTGCACGAATGTGCACCGGAAATTCTCGGATTATGGCCAGGTCGTTACCAAAAATTCCGTAACGTGGCGCACACTGATCCTTGGATGAGAAATATCCAAGCGCCCGAAACACTGCGCTGAGGCAGGGGTTCGCCGGCCGCGCCGATGCGGTTCGGGTCCCGGACTGTCAGCCGGTCGGCGCCAGAACAAGCCTATTCGCGCATTCAACGGTGACGCGGATTGTGGAAACGAAGGAGTCCCATGAGTTCTCAGAACAATGCTGAGAGGAAGTCGATCCGCGCTCAGCTGCGCAAGGTCGTCGCTGCCTCGATGGCCGGAACGGTCGTCGAATGGTACGAGTTCTTCCTCTACGGTTCGGCCGCCACGCTGGTGTTCAACCACATTCTGTTCCCACCTTCAGACAATCCGCTGACACCGATCCTGGCAGGCTTCGCCACCTACGCCGTCGGATTCATCGCCCGCCCCGTCGGCGGCATCGTCTTCGGTCACTTCGGCGACAAGTACGGACGCAAGAAGCTGCTGCAGCTCTCGATCGTCCTCGTCGGTGTGGCCACGTTCCTCATGGGCTGTCTGCCGACCTTCGACCAGATCGGCTACCTTGCTCCGATCCTGCTCGTGCTGCTGCGCGTGGTCCAGGGCTTCGCGGTCGGCGGCGAATGGGGCGGAGCTGTCCTCCTCGTAGCCGAGCACGCTCCGAACAAGGAGCGCGGCTTCTGGGCTTCATTCCCGCAGTCCGGCGTGCCCTTGGGCAACCTGCTGGCCACCGCGGTTCTCTTCGTTCTCACTGCAACGCTGACCGAAGAGCACTTCCTGTCGTGGGGCTGGCGCATTTCGTTCTGGCTCTCGGCCGTCATCGTCCTCATCGGCTACTACATCCGCACCCGAGTCTCCGACGCGCCGATCTTCGACGAGGTTCAGGCCGAGGAGATCGAGGAAGGCGTCGACTACGGCATCAAGGCCGTATTCAAGCGCTACCCGCGGGAGGTCTTCGCCGCGATGGGCCTGCGCTTCGTCGAGAACATCCACTACTACCTCGTGGTGACCTTCTCGATCACCTACCTCGCTACGCAGGTGAAGATCGAATCCTCCGAGATCCTCGGTCTCCTCCTCGGCGCCCACGCGATCCACGCAGTCCTCGTTCCGCTCGTCGGTGCCGCCACCGACCGGATCGGACGCAAGATGCCCTACGCCGTGGGCATCATCCTGACCGCAACCTGGGGCTTCTTCGCCTTCCCGATGTACGACACCGGCAGTGCCGGCATGATCTTCCTCGCCCTCCTCATCGGTCTCGTCTTCCACGCACTGATGTACGCGGGCCAGCCGGCGATCATGTCCGAGATGTTCCCGACCCGCATGCGCAACTCGGGCGTCTCGACCGGCTACCAGGTGACGGCCATCGTCGCTGGATCCTTCGCGCCGATCATCGCCACCGCACTGCTCGACGCCTTCGGCTCCTCGGTGCCGATCGCGCTCTACCTGCTGGCCGCTGCGATCATCTCGTTCATCGCACTCATGTTCACCCGCGAGACCAAGGGCATCGACCTGCGCTCGCTCGACCACGCAGACAAGGTGCGCCGCGGAGTCGCCACCGCCAACTGAGGCCGGATGGTGACCAGGTGACGGGGCGGTGTCGGTGAAAGTCGGCACCGCCCGTCTGCCTGGCACCGAGCTCGCCTGTCGGAGTGCAACCTGCTCGCGGCAGCCGCCTCGGCGCCCACCTCGATGAATCCTCGGCCTCCTCGGGGTGGAAGATGGATACGCACCACAGACCCGAACCACGAAAGGCACATTTCATGGGAGACCTCACCGGCAAACGCGCCCTCGTCACCGGCGGAGCATCCGGGCTCGGAAAAGCGATCGCTCAGTCGTTCGCACGGGCCGGAGCATCTGTCATCGTCGCCGATGTCGACGCTGACTCTGCACAGGCCGTCGCCGAGGAGATCGGCGGCGAAGCGTGGGCAGTCAACCTGACGGACACCTCGGCGCTGGACGGCACCGAGCTCGACGTCGACATCCTCGTCAATAACGCCGGCATCCAGCGGATCCACCCGATCACGGAATTTCCGCTCGAGGACTGGCGGCTGATCAATACGCTCATGCTCGAAGCGCCGTTCGTGCTCACCAAGGCGGTGCTGCCGAAGATGTACGAACGCGGCTGGGGACGCATCATCAACCTCTCCTCCGTCCACGGTCTGCGCGCCTCAGCGAACAAGTCCGCGTACGTCGCGGCCAAGCACGGTCTCATGGGGCTGACGAAGACGACCGCGCTCGAAGCCGGCCCGCACGGAGTGACGTGCAATGCGATCAATCCCGGCTACGTGCTCACGCCACTGGTCAAGGGGCAGATCGCCGATCAGGCGAAGACTCACGGCATCAGCGAGGACGAGGTCCTCGAGCAGGTCTTCCTCGGCCATTCCGCGGTGCCCAAGCTCGCCGAACCCGAGGATGTCGCGGCGATCGCGACCTTCCTGGCCGGGGACCGTGCCGCGGTCATCAACGGCAGCGCGCACAGCATCGACGGCGGCTGGGTGGCCGCCTGAACTGTCCAGCTCCTCGCTCCCCTCCCAGCACTACCTGACGGCGGCCCAGCTACCTCGCGCGAGGTTGCTGGGCCGCCGTCAGGTAGCAATTAGAGGGATTCTAGGACTTTGCGGACTCCGGAGTTGCGCAGGGACTCGTGACGGACCGAGGCCCAATACGACACCTGCTTGGAGAACAGCTCGGGCAGAACCTGCACCAAGCGGGAATTGCCGTGGGCGAGGAAGTCAGGCAGGATGCCGATCCCGGCCCCGTGTGAGGTCGCGAGCACATGCGCATGCACTGAAGTCGACCGGAAGAATCCCTTCCCGCGCGGAAGCGCGTCGGCCGCCTCGTCGAGATCATCGACCCGCAGCGAATTCTCGATGTAGTAGACCATCCGGTGGTCGGCCAGATCGTCCAGCGTCTGCGGCACCGGATGAGAGGCGATGTAATCCTGCGAAGCGTAGAGCTGGAGCCGGTAGTCGCGGATGTGCTTGGCGATCGAGCGCGGGGCATCAGGACGACCGACGACGATCTCGATATCGACGCCCGACCGATATTGCCGGGCCCGCTGCGTGGCGGTGATCAGTTCGATCTGCAGTCCCGGATGCTGCCCCTGCAGTGCGGTGAGAGCCGGAACGGCGTACTCAAGAGCGAAAGCCTGCGGGCAGGCCAGCCGGATCGTCCCTGACAGAGCAGAGTTCGAGTGCGCATCGATGCGCCCCAGAGCGGCCTCGATGTCCTCGGCGATCGGCAGCAGCTGACGCCCGGCAGCGCTGAGCTCCCACCCGTCGGGCGAGGCCACGAGCACGCGATCGCCGTATGCCTTCTCAAGCGCGGCGATGCGCCTGGACACGGTCGTGTGGTTGAGGCCGAGGCTGTGTGCCGCGGCCGTGAACTTCCCCAGCCGGGCGACGGCGAGCAGAGTCAGCAGATCCTCGGGGGCGATCTGCGGACCGGAACTGCCAGGTGCATAGGAAGCCATAGTGAACCCATTCTATCTGCGTACGCGCACATAACCGGTGCGGAAGAGGTGAGGCTCCCCGCCGGGTTTCCGGCGATCGACTGGCGTACTGTGAGAGGGAACACGTAAGAGTTGCTGAACATGATGCGAGGAGGCATATTATGTCGACGATTGGATGGGTCGGCCTGGGAAACATGGGCCGCCCGATGACTGCGAATCTGGTCAAGGCCGGTCACACCGTCAATGGTTTCGATCTCGTCCCCGAGGCGGTGGACGCAGCCGCGAAGAGCGGGGTGAACCCCGTGAATTCCATCGCCGAGGCGGTCGCCGGTGCCGATATCGTCTTCACGATGCTGCCCAAAGGCGAGCACGCGCGCACCGCCTACCTCGAGCCTGACGGCGTCCTGGCCAACGCAGACCAGAAGACCCTCCTCATCGATTCCTCGACGATCGACTTCGATTCGGCCCGCCTCCTCCACTCTGAGGCGAAGAAGGCAGGCTTCCGCCTCATCGACGGTCCCGTCTCCGGCGGCGTCACCGGTGCCGAGGCCGGCACCTTGACGTTCATGCTCGGCGGCGACGACGCCGACATCGAAGAGGCCCGACCCGTCATCGAGGCAATGGCCGGGAACATCTTCCACGCCGGCGGTGACGCCGCAGGTCAGGCCGCGAAGATCGTCAACAACATGATGCTCTCGATCAGCCTTCAGGGTGTCGTCGAAGGCGCTGTGCTGGCCGATCGCTTCGGCCTCGATCCGAAGGTCTTCCACGATATTGCGAAGGTGTCCTCCGGCGACTCCTGGCCGCTGCGGACCTGGTACCCGGTGCCCGGCGTGACCACCACGGCCGCGGCGAACAACGAGTTCAAGCCCGGCTTCGCCACCGCACTCATGCACAAGGACGTCGGCCTGGCCCTCGCCGGCGCCGAGACCCAAGGTGTCGACCTCCCGGCGGCCAGCCTCGTCCATGCCCAGCTGCAGAAGCTCATGGACGAAGACCTCGGCGGTCTCGACACCTCCGCGCTAATCAGGAACATCGACCCGAACGCCGAGGGTCTGCCGAAGTAAGCACTCAACCGACGTCGAGGCGGTTGGACAAGCACTGCCCGCTCACAACGGCGGCACTGGGCTGCGGACGATCCAAGTCGAGGAATCACGATGATTTCGACCTGGATCGTCCGCATTTCGTTTCCCGGCCGGGCATCCTCGGCGACCTGAAACTTCGCGCGGCTCATGAAAGACTGGAGACATGAGTACGCCTGATTCCCCCTCACTGTCCGCCGACGACATCGCAGCCATCACCGGCAACCTCGACGAGGTGGCCGATCGTGCCCGCGCCGCCGCCGAGTCGAGCGGTCGCAGCGGTGACGACGTGCGCGTGCTGCTGGCGACGAAGACGCAGCCTGCAGAGAAGATCCGCGTTGCCCTCGAGCACGGGTTCACCCTCATCGGCGAAAATAAGGTGCAGGAGATCACCGGCAAGGCCGAAGCTCTCGCCGACCTCAACCCCGAAACCCACCTCATCGGACCCCTGCAGAAGAACAAGGTCAATCACACCCTGCGGCACGCTCACTGCATCCAGTCCGTCGACAACCTCCCGCTGGCCGAGAAGATCAACAACCGTCTCGACGTCCTCGATGAGACCATCGACTACTTCATCCAGGTCAACACCTCCCGCGAAGACTCGAAGTTCGGTGTCGCGCCCGAAGACGCCGAGGAGCTCATCACCGCGACCCGGGAGCTCGGCCGGATGCGGCTGCGCGGACTCATGACGATCGGCCTGCCCGGCAGCAGTCCCGAAGAGATCCGCCCCAGCTACTCCGACCTGAGCGAACTCAGCGAGAAGCTGCGCGGGGCCGGGGTCATGCCCGCCGAGGCGACCGAGCTGTCGATGGGTATGAGCAACGACTTCGAACTCGCCATCACCGAAGGCGCCACGATCGTCCGAGTCGGCTCGAGCATCTTCGGCGCCCGCGACTACTCCTGAACGACAGTCCCTCCCTCCGCTGATCGGCAGCGGCCGAAACCAACGCCGGGCCGATCGCAGTCGGAACCGGCACCGGTCTGCCTGCGGACAGAGCCAATGCCGGGCCGGGCGCGAGCGGAACTGTCACACAATGACACCGGGGAGGCCGCCTCGGTGGGGGATCTGCGATCATGGAACCATGAACAGCAGTCCAGAATTCTCCGCGTCAGCCACCTCGTCGGCACGGGACGTCAAGGTCCGTGCGCCCGAACTCGTCGGCCGCCGGTGGATGAACTCCGGCGGCAAGGATCTGACCCTGGCCGACCTGCGCGGAAAGGTCGTCCTCCTCGACTTCTGGACCTTCTGCTGCATCAATTGCCTCCACGTCCTCGACGAACTGCGCCCGTTGGAGGAGAAGTACTCCAAAGAGCTCGTCATCATCGGCGTGCACTCGCCGAAATTCGAGTTCGAACGCACCGTCGAAGCCGTCGACCAGGCCGTGGAACGGTACCAGGTCGAGCACCTCGTCCTCGACGACCCCGACCTCGTCACCTGGCAGGCCTACACCGCCCGCGCCTGGCCGACCTTGGCCGTCATCGACCCCGAGGGCTACCTTGTAGCGACCATGTCCGGTGAAGGTCACGCGGCCGGTCTCACCGAGATCATCGAGGGCCTCATCGAGGAACACTCGGCCAAGGGCACCCTCCACTCCGGCGACGGACCCTACGTTCCGCCCCCGGCCCCGGAGACAGACCTGTTCTACCCCGGAAAGGCCACCCGCCTGCCCTCGGGCCACCTCATCGTTGCCGATTCCGGACACCACAGCCTCGTCGAATACGACGACGATGCAGCCACGATCATCCGCCGTATCGGCACCGGTGAGCGCGGCGCGGACGACGGTGACTTCGACTCGGCGAGCTTCAGCGAACCCGGCGGCATCACCGTCCTGCCCGCCGATCTGGCGGCCGAAGTCGGCTACGATCTCGTCGTCGCCGACACCGTCAACCACGCCCTGCGCGGGATCGACCTGACGAACGAAACAGTCACGACCATCGCCGGCACCGGTGAGCAGCACATGGTCGGAGCCATCGACAACGTCCGCGGCAAGCCCGGTGAGCTGGGACGATACGATGGACCCGCGCGTGATGTGAAGCTGTCGTCGCCGTGGGATGTCCTCTTCGTCCCCTCCACCGCCGAGGTGGTCGTGGCGATGGCAGGCAACCACACCATCTGGTCTTTCGATCCGAAGGACGGCACGATCCGCATCCTCTCGGGCACGATGAACGAGGGCCTGGTCGACGGCGACGGCGAGTCAGCCTGGTTCGCCCAATCCTCCGGTCTCGACCTCGGGTCAGCGGGCGAGGTGTTCGTCGCCGACTCCGAGACCTCGGCGATCCGCCGCCTCGACCCCGCCACAGGTAAGGTGTCCTCGCTGGTGGGCGTCGGACTCTTCGACTTCGGCTTCCGCGACGGACCGGCCGCCGAAGCCCGCCTGCAGCACCCCCTGGGAGTGCGCAGCCTGCCTGACGGGTCGGTCGCGATCGCCGACACCTACAACGGCGCGATCCGTCGCTTCGACCCGAGGACCGAGGAAGTCACGACCCTGGCGCGCGGCCTGCGCGAACCCTCGGACATCGTCCTCATCGACAACGAAGGCACCCCCGATGACGCGGAACTCATCGTCGTCGAGTCCGCCGCACACGCACTCACCCGGGTGAAGCTGCCCAAGGACGCCCAGAAGGTCGACGAAGGCGTATTGACGACGAAGCGCCCTTCGACGGAGATCGCCTCCGGTCCGGTGTCGCTGACCGTGAGCTTCACTGTCCCGGCTGGTCAGAAGCTCGACGACCGGTGGGGTGATCCCACGTTCCTGCAGGTGTCCGCGACGCCGCCGGAACTCATCTCGTCCGGAGAAGGCGGAGCCGAGGGGCTCAGCCGAGATATCGTCATCAATCCCGAGTTCACCGAGGGAGTGCTGCACGTGACAGCGCGTGCTGCAGCCTGCGACGGTGAGCCCGGGGGAGAGATCCCGCTGCACGCGGCCTGCCACCTCTACCAGCAGGACTGGGGCATCCCCGTCGAACTCGTGGATTCGGCTCCGAACGCACTCACCCTCGACCTCCGCGGCGCCTGAGCGCTCGGCCACCGGAACGAGGGCCGATGTCGATCAGGCGGGCAGTCATCGTTGAAAGCCCATACACGGAGATTGGTGGGTCGATCTACGGTGGTTTCGGCGTTCTGAACGCCGTAGATCGACCCAACAATCACTGTGGCAAGGAGAACCGCGAGAGGCGCATCCGTCGGAGGTCCGGACACGGGCCTGTGGAGCCGGACTGGGCCCCCAGCAGGAGGAGCGTCCCTCAGGCGATGGTGACGTCGCCGAGGCGGCGCGGTTCGAAGCTCACCTGTGAGGACTTGACGACCACAGAGCCGCCGAGGACGAAGGCGAGCTTCTCGTCGAAGTCGTGTTCGGCGGCGGTGACGATGTCCCGGTAGCGTCCCTTGACCCGCACCTCGACCGTCGAGGGAGTGAGTTCGAGATCACTGCCGGACGAGGTCAGCCCGATCTGCGGACTGCGCTCGAGCGACCAGGAGACATCGCCGATGATCTCGTTGTCTGTGTCGTAGCCGAAGACGCAGCCAGCCGGCATGAGCGTCTTCGACTTCATGCAGTCCTGCAGATGTTCGGTGACCTGCTCCTCCACGGTCTGCTCGAGCTTGGCCGTGGGCTCGGGCGAGAGCTTCACGGTGGGGGAGTCGCCGGGGGCGGTCACCTCGGTGCGTTGGGATCGCGACTTCAGATACGTCGCATCGAAACCGACAAGGTAGCTCGCCGGGAACAGCACGGGCACACTCCCTGTGCTGACACCGTATCCGTTGACCGTCGCCGTCGACGAACCGGAGACGTCCAGGGTCAAGGTCGGCCATTCTTCCTGTTCGATGGCCCAGCGGTTGAAGAGTCCCGCGCTGGCAGGCAGGCGGACCATGGTGAGATCGGCGGTCTGCTCCCGCGAGGACAGGTCGTAGCTGAGGCGGACCTTCGCATGATCGCCGTCGACGGAAACGGTCTCGGCCTCGGGCTCGCGCGGCAGGTCGGGAGCTGCGGAGAGCACCTCGTCACTGAGCGCCAAGGTCGATGTCGGAGTCGGCGTGGACAGGTAGGAGAAGGCACTCTGCGCATCGCCGCGTTCGATCGCCGAGATATAGGATTCGGCGGCTCGCGCGGGCGTGTAGACGGTGAAGTTGAGGAGGGGGACCGCTGCCACTGTGAGGACGACGACCGTCAGTGCTGAGATCAGAAGTCTGCGCGACGTTCGCATGGCGCTCCTGATTCGGTTGGGGACTTGAGGGGGCTGGGCAGTTCTCAGTCTATCTTCCGCGGTTCACTCGACCGGGTAGGCATGCAGGGCAGAGGTGTCGACCTCGACGAAGACGTGCGTTCCGACCTTGACGTTGGTGCGCAGTTCGGAGATCGTCGCGCCGAGTCCCGGGTGCAGGACCCCGAAACCGATGGTCGGATCCGGCTGCGTTCTCGGCACTCCGGCGAGGTCGGCGAGGTCGACGTCGAGGGCGAGTCCCATCTCCGTGTCGACCGGTGAGAGCTTCGCCTGCAGACAGGAACCGCGATCGCGCAGTCCCGTGACGATGGCTTCGAACACCGTCGCCGAGGTGAACGCCGGGTCGTGTTCGTCCAGTGACAGGAGGGCGGCACGCCACCCGAGGGTGACGAACACCTTCCCGTCGAGTTCGGTGCGGGCGCGCACGGCTGAGTGGCCGATGGACAGCCACCCCTTCCGGGCCAGCCCGGAATAGACATTGACGCCGCTGAGCTCGGCCGGCAGCGAACCGCGCGGTTCGGTGACGATCTGCTCCAAGGAGCCGAGCGCGACGAGTTGGTCCTTTTCGATATCGGCCACCCCCGCCTCGGCGATGGTGTGGTCGGTCAGCGAATTCGAGCTGAAGACGACACCGCGACCCTCTTGGGCGACGAGTTCGGCGAAGCGACCCCGCAGCCCGGTGCGCAGATGGCCGGGGACCGAACCGAACGGGTCGATGAGAGCCAGCCACTTCGCGCCGCTCGCCCAGGCCGCGGCCAGGGCGAGGCGGGCACGATCGGTCGCGTCGAGGTCGCCGAGACGACTGCGCAGAACATCGGGACGCAGTCCGAATGATGTCAATGCAGCCGATGGATCCGCTGCCGATGCCGCCTCCCCAGATCCGGCATCGGCTTCGCGAAGATAGCTCTTCATCCAGCTGCGCACACGCAAGCGGCCCGACCGGCGACCGGTCGGGAAGCGTGGTGGTGGTGCGACGTGGGGCAGGGCCGCCGCGGACAGCACCACCGAGGTGGTGCTGTCCGGGCTGCCCATGAGTCCGAGCATTGTCCCTGCTCGCAGACGTCCGAGGTCGATCTCGCGTCCGTCGAGCTGCAGCCCCGCGAGGGACAATTCATCGTTCAATGCGGTTTAGAACTCCGCGGGATCGTCGGAGGCGTTCATCCGCCGACGGGTGATGATGACAGCTGCTGCACCGACTGCGAGCAGACCGACACCGAGTGCCAGTCCGGTCATCTCGGCACCGGTGCGCGGCAGGTCGCTGCCCGAATCGTTCGAGCCGCTGCCGTTCCCGGCCCCGTTTCCGCCCTCGTCGACGGCGGTGCCGTTGGTGAGCACGGTGAAGCTTCCGCCCTGGGGCTCATCGAAGCTCTCGGCCTGGGCGCGCACGTTGTAGGTGCCGAGCACGGCCTTGACCTTGGCCTGGACACCGAACGTGACATTGCCTTCGGAATCGGCTTCCTTGGACATCGTGTAGCGGTCGACCTTGCCCTGGGCATGCTCGACCGTGATCGAGACCTTCTCGCCGGGCTGAGCTCCGCTGACGCCGATCTTGATGCCGTCGTCGAGGAAGTCCTCGGAGCTGACCTCGGTCGGGTTGATGAACATGGAGGCCTGAGCAGTTGCGGCAGGCTTCTTGTCCTCGGTGCCGGGGCTGGCCGGACCGGTGGACTCGGGAGTCTCGTCCTCGGCCTTCTTGTCGTCTTCGGTCGCGTCTTCGGACTCCGACGGCTGGCCGGTCGGTTCGTCGGACTTCGGCGCTTCGTCCCTCGGGCCCTCGGCCGGTCCCGGCTTCACACCATCAGCGGGAGCCTTGTCGTCCTTGTCCTCGCCCTTGGCGGTTTCCGACGGACTGGGCTTCGGTGCCTCGGTGGTGGGCTCTTCGGTCTTGGTCTCCGACGGCTCGGGAGCCTTCGTGGTCGGATCCTCGGTCTTGGTCTCCGAAGGCTTGGGCGCCTCGGTGGTGGGTTCCTCGGTCTTCGTCTCCGAGGGCTCCGGGGACTTCGTTTCGCTGGGAGTCTCGTCCGGAGTCTTGATGGGACCGGTGGCCGAATCGCACTTGTCGTCGTCGCCCTTGCCCGGTTCGTCGACCTCGGAGGCCTTGGATACGACCTCGAAAGTCACCTTCGAAGACTTCTTCTCGGACTTGAGATCGGTGAGGTAGAGCGAGTACTCGCCGACAGGCACCTGGGCACCGTCGGTGACGGTGAAGAAGTAGGTGCCGGAGACCTTTCCGTCTTCGTCGACCGTGAGCTTCTTGTCCGGCGAGTATTCGGTGCCATCGGTGCCGACGACGGTCACCGTGGCCTTCTGGTCCGGGCTGAATCCGGTGCCGGAGAAGCCGATTCCCTTTTTGTCGTCAGCGATGTCGGCGCGGGTCACCTGCGCCTGCGCAAGGGTCGCCTGCGGGTCCGACTCGTCGGGAACCGAAGAATCCGATTCGGAGCTGCTCGATGACTGCTGATCACCCTGGGCGCACAGCGGTTGCTGAGGGACCGAAGCGGTGGACTCTGTCGCTGCGAACGCCGGGGCGCCAGCAAGACCTGTCAATGCAACGGCTACTGCGGGGGCAAGCACAAGACGCGAGGTCTTCACAGTAATGCCTTTCGATTGTTGTCTACCCACGAAAGACGATGGACTCCCGGCATTCCTTGGCTTAAGAAGGGGAAGGCACCATCGTGCGCGGGTCCGTACAGCTCATTACCCTAAAGCATTCATCCGCCGCTATGGGGAGACACACGGGTAAAAATCAGGAGAATTCCCGAGAATCGTTACCGTGTTGTGACATAGTTTCGGCGTGTCGGTAGATTTTGCCGGCCGGTGATGCGTGCTCGACCCCTGGTTCGGCGGAGGGGAGAGGAGAGGAAGCTCAAGCGTACGGGGCTCGCAGCGACTACCATCGGAAGCGTGACTCTCCTTTCCGACCGCGACATCCGCGCCGAGCTCGACTCCGGACGCATCGCCCTCGACCCCTACGACCCGTCGCTGATCCAGCCGGCCAGCGTCGACGTGTGTCTCGACCGCTACTTCCGACTCTTCGACAACCACAAGTACGCGGTCATCGACCCGAGCCTCGAGCAGCCCGAGCTCACCCGTTTCGTCGAAGCCGCTCCGGGGGAGCCCTTCGTCCTCCACCCGGGGGAGTTCGTCCTCGCATCCACTCATGAGCTCGTGACTCTGCCCGTCGATGTCGCGGCTCGGCTCGAGGGCAAGTCCTCGCTCGGACGTCTCGGTCTCCTGACCCACTCGACCGCCGGATTCATCGACCCCGGCTTCAGCGGCCACGTCACCCTGGAGCTGTCGAACGTCGCGACGCTGCCGATCGCGCTGTGGCCGGGGATGAAGATCGGCCAGCTCTGCTTCTTCCGACTCAGCTCGGCGGCGGAGAACCCCTACGGTTCCCAAGCCACGGGCAACCGCTACCAGGGCCAGCGCGGCCCGACCGCTTCCCGTTCGCACCTCAATTTCTATCGGAGGGACATGTGATCACCCGCCGCGAACTGCGGCTGCAACGCGAAGCCGCTGAACGCGCCGCCCGGGAACAGGCCGACGCTGCGCGCTACCAGGCCCCCGACGCCGAAGCGACGGATGCCTCTGCCC